>CAJURT010000099.1 GCA_910588875.1 uncultured Lachnospiraceae bacterium | reverse complement strand
CTGTCTCCCTCTTATATGTCAGGGGCAAAAATCGCTATTTCCCGATTGCCCCTTTCTTGTACGATACATAAGCTTCCTGTCAGAACAGCCCCGGGAACAGCATGGAAGGAATCGCCAGCCAGGCCATGGGGAACAGCACCAGAAGCATCAATACCACGATGGAGGACAGGAAATAGGGAAGGGTTCCCTTAAAGGCATCCTCAATGGTAATTCCGCTGATGGAAGATGCTATCAGCAGACATAGGCCGTAGGGCGGGGTAACCAGGCCCAGGGCCAGGGTAACCACAATGATCAGGCCCAGGATAATGGGGCTGATTCCCAGGGCATTGGATGCCGGGAGAATGATGGGCACAAACAGGATCATGGCCGGAACCGCGTCCATAAAGGTACCCACAAACATAAAGAACGCCACCACTACCAGGAGGAATACCAGCCAGCCGCCTGCCATGCTGGCAAAGAACCTCTGCACGATCACATTCAGCTGATAATAGCTGAGCAATTCGCCCAAAGCATTGGCCGTTGCCAGTGCAAACAGGGACAGAGAGGACATCTTCATGGTCTCGATCAGGATCCTGGGCAGGTTCTTTACCTTAATGGTGTGGTAAAAGAACAGGCCAACTATAAGTGCGTACATGCTGGCAAATGCAGCCGACTCCGTGGGAGTGAACAGGCCGGAAACAATACCGCCGATCAGGATGATGGGGGTCAGCAGCGCCGGCATGGACTGCCAGACCAGCTTCATGGCCTCCCCGGCCGAAACCTTTTCACACTTGGGAAAATTCTTCTTCTTGGAGTACATCTTAACCACTGCCATCATCGCCAGGCCCAGAAGGATCCCGGGAATCAGGCCGGACATAAACAGCGCACCCGTACTGACATTGGCAATACCTGCATACACCACCATGGTAATACTGGGCGGTATGATCGAGCCCAGGGTGGAGGAGGCCGCCGTAACGCCTACGGAAGTGCCCTTGTCATAGCCCTGCTTCTCCATAGCAGGAATAAAGATCTTACCCACGCCAGCCGTATCCGCCTGGGATGAACCGGAAATACCGGCAAAGATCATGGACACCAGCACATTGGAATAGGCCAGGCCGCCGCGGAAGTGGCCCACCAGGGCATTACAGCAGTTGATCAGCTTCTCTGTGATCTCACCCTCATTCATCAGGTTTGCCGCCAGAATAAACAGGGGAACCGCCAGAAGGGTAAAGCTGTTTAAACCGTTAAACATTTTAGAGAAAACCACCGTGTTGGGAATCTGGGCCAGGGATGCGATACCGGTAAAGGACACCACCCCCAGAGCAAAGGAAATCGGCACACCCAGCGCCACAAAAAGAACAAACATAATGACTAAGATTGCACCCATTATTTATTTCCCCCTTTCCCAAGATTGGAAATATCCTCAAAAATCAGGTAAACCAGATACACAGCAGAGGTAATGCCGCACAGAGGAAGGCACAACCAGGTAGGCCCTCTCTTGAAGGAGGGGATATTGACCCAGGTGTAGTTCCAGAACTGCTTGGTCACCTTAAAACCATAGTAGGCCATCAAAACAGCAAACAACAGCATAATCAGGGAAATCACTATGGACAGAATCCTTTTTGCCTTTTCATTCTTCAGCATATCGCTGATGGAAGTAAAGGCAAAATGCCGCCTCTCATAAACCATGGCGCCTGCTCCCATAAATACTGCCCAGATAAAGGAATACATGGATACATCCTCTGTCCAGGTAGCCGCAATCCCGATATAACGGGAAAGCATCTGGAATACAACCGTGAGAAGGAATATGCACAGGAAGAATC
>CAJURT010000098.1 GCA_910588875.1 uncultured Lachnospiraceae bacterium | reverse complement strand
TGTTTATTGATGTGCTTGCGGATTTTGGAGATTCCATTTCCCTCTAATGCAAGTTGAAATATCTCCCTTACACATGGGCAACCTTATCATCAATCAATAGGTGGTTATGGTTGGCGGGGTCTTTGATATACCCATAGGGTGGCGGCAAAGGGGATCTGATCTACAAGGCCCTGCAGGTTTCGGTAGCCAGGCAGCACCGCTGGTACCAGCCGGTGGAACAGCGTTTTCTGGACGATTTGAACAGCCGGATGCCAAAGGGCATGAAAGAGGTGGAGCGCATCTGGTATGGCGGGAGCAGCCGCAGGGACCCCCACTATGATGACAGCCGGTATCATTGTCTGAACCTG
Organism: uncultured Lachnospiraceae bacterium; assembly: GCA_910588875.1. Taxonomy (GTDB): domain Bacteria; phylum Bacillota; class Clostridia; order Lachnospirales; family Lachnospiraceae; genus Brotaphodocola. The sequence goes on along the minus strand of CAJURT010000098.1, from coordinate 2,680 downwards.
CACAGCGTATTCCAGAAAGGCACGGTGGAGTTCCGGCTGTTCAACGGCACGGTCCATGCAGGGAAGATCAAGGCGTATATCCAGCTCTGTCTGGCGATCGGGGCGCAGGCGCTGAACCAGAGCTGCGCCAGCCGAAGAAAGACTGTGACAGAGAATGAAAAATACACCTTCCGTACCTGGCTTTTGCGCCTGGGGCTCATCGGGGATGAGTTCAAGACCGCCAGGGGGCATCTGCTGGAGCATTTGGACGGCTGCATCGCCTGGAAGGATCCGGCCCAGGCCCTGGCGCAGAAGGAACGGATGCGGCAGAAAAAAGAGAAGGAAATGGCGGAGGCAGCAGAGAGGCAGGCCGCTGCGGAAGGGCGGACAGAAGAACAGCATACAGAGGGGCAGGAAGCCGGAGGAATGGGAATGAAGAGGAACGGTTATATATCGCATATGGGAGCAACTTAAACTTCCCCCAGATGGAGAAGCAGTGTCCCGGCGCAACAGTCGTGGGGACCGGTGAGGTCAAAGGCTATGAGCTTCTGTTCCGGGGAGTGGCCACCATAGAGCCACGGGAAAACGCCAGTGTGCCTGTGCTTTTATGGAAGATCTCTCCCCGGAATGAAAAGGCACTGGACCGCTATGAAGGGTGGCCGCACCTCTACCGGAAGGAGAACCTGGAGGTGGAGATTGAAGGGAAAAACGTGTCTGCCATGGTCTATGTGATGAATGGCGGGAGGCAGGCTGCCATGCCCCACAGCGGTTATTACCATGTGATCGCAGAAGGGTACCGGACAGCCGGCATGGATATGCATGTGCTGGAACAGGCTCTGGAGAGGACAAGGGAAGTGATGGGGCAGGAGAGGAGCCACCGGATCGAGGAGTCGCCTCAGCAGTATAGCATGTTTGACGGCATGAATATGTAAAGGGAAAGCATGTGCAGGGAAAAAGGAAGCATATGCAGAGATACAGGGGTAAAGTGTAGAAAATTATTGGGGCGGAAAGTCCAAGGGCTGTATTTGAAGATGCAGATGACGGAAAAACGGCAGGCATCCTGGATAATTGAACAGGGGAATGTCTTTCTCTGTCGCATATAAAAAGCTGTGCTTTTCGGCACAGCTAACGGGTTTCAGCAAGTGATATGGTCTTGATGTAGGCAGCCAGCAGCTCCTCCAGATGGGGCAGGTACTGCGGTTCGATGCCGGAGGGCATCGGAAGGATGCCGGAAGTGTCAGGCGTGTCTTCCCTGCCGAGCAGGAGATAGTCGGCGGATACGCCCAGGGCTTTGCAGAGCCTTGCCAGCACCAGACAGAAAAGTTCTTGGTGCCGTGTTCAACTTCCGCCAGAAAGGAATTGGATACGTCAGCGGCCTCCGCCAGCTTCTCCCTGCTGTATCTTAATCTTTTGCGGCATTCCAGGATGCGGCTGCCGATTTCCTTTGCGTCTGTCCCTTCCATGCGTCCACCTCGATCCTTTGCTATAGAGGTAGTTTAACCAACAATTTAGCGAGTAAACAGTGCCTTAATCGGTTGAAAAAAACAAAAGAAATTATCATAGGAAAAAAGAGTACGACAACAAGACCTGCTATCAGGCAGGCTGGAACGGGGAAGGGATTTAAGCCTTTGGAACATAAGGCTGATTATTTTTCACAACAGCATAAATAATGTTGCACATTTTTCTTGCCACAGCGCCGATGCAGGTTAAATGATGTTTGCCGTCCGCCCTCTTTTTCTGGTAATAGGCACTTAATACAGGGTCTTTAAAGGCGGCGGCCAGGGCGGCTTAGAAAATGGCTTTCCGCAGGTATGGTGACCCGCGTTTGCTCATTATATTGTGGGCTGCTTCAAATTCGCCGGACTGCGTGACCGTGGCGTCAAGCCCAGCAAAAGCCACCAGTTTTCTGGGGCTGTCAAATTTAGAAATGTCACCAACCTCACTGATGATGGCGGCTCCTGTGACACTGCCGATTCCAGTAATGGTAGTAATGGGGGATCCCAGTTTCTCCATGATGCCAGTGATTTCCATTTTCGTTTCTTTTACCTGTTTTTCAATAAAGGAAATCTGTTCAATCGATGTCTTGAGCTGAAAGGTGAAGCTGCTTTTTGCAAAGGTGACGCCAAAGGAACAGGACGCGGCAGCTTTTAACTGATCTGCTTTTGCAGGGCTGACCTGCTTACGGCTGAGTTTTGCCAGTAGCCCGGCAAGGGTTTGCGATGAAACCGGCTCAAAATCGATGGGCGAAGAAAACTGGGGAAGGGCCTCTTTTGAGGCCTTGCCAAAGATGTCGGAAAAAATGGGCTGGTATTCAGGGAAAACTTGATCCAGCACACAGGCCACCTTACGCTTCAAGTCTCTGATGGATTCCACCAGGTAGGTGCGGAAACGTGTAAGTGGACGCAACGAAAACAAATCTTCGTCTGCAAGCCGGGTTTCCACGAACTGCCCATACTGGATCAGGTCAGCGATCAGGACGGAATCAATGATATCATTTTTGCGCTTGCGGATTTCTGCCCCCTTGCGCCAGCCGTCCGTCTGGATCGGATTGATGACATGGAGAAGGGACTTCTTTTCAAAAAGAAACGAGTAAACAGTGAGCCAGTAGTGCCCAGTAGCTTCCATACCGATTTCAAAGTCGTCGGAACTGGAAGAATAAGAAGTAAGTTTGGAAAAGAGGGCATGTCCGCCGTCCGAGGTA
>CAJURT010000097.1 GCA_910588875.1 uncultured Lachnospiraceae bacterium | reverse complement strand
TATTTCATGGCCTATTTGTGCCTGAGCGAAGCGAAAGGAATGTGAGTTAAGATGAAACTTGGGGTAGAGGCGGTGATGGCAGGATGAACCCATACAGCAGGATGGCGGAAATCATGGAGGAACGAGGGGCAGCAAGGAACGGTTATGATATGGATGTGGCAGTTGTAACCGGTGTATCCCCCCTGAGGATCAAGGTGGGGGAAGTGGAGATATCGGTTAATCTCTGCTGCCATCCGGCCCTTATGTTAGGGCTTAATCCGGCCGGCGTATCCACATCAGAAACTGCATTAAAACAGTGTTTAACCAAATTTTACAGTGCGTTCCAAATTCACGCAGGGGATAAGGTTTTAATCCAGCGGGTCGGGGACCGTTTTTTTGTTTTGTGTAAGGTGGTGGAAGTATGAACCTGTTTCCGGATCTTACTGTGGGGATCGCGTTCGATCTCAGCGAAAATTTACCCATTTATAGAGAATGGGCCTATGATTTTGAAAATAACTGCTTTTTGACCAGGAACGGGAAGTATTACCTGGTGGAGAAAAAAGAGGCACTTAAAATATGGATTTACAAGGCGATGAAAACCGCCAGGTACCGCTATCCGGCATATCCCCGGGAATACGGGCAGGAGTTTGATGAGATTGTCGGAATGAGCAGCAGCCGGGCGATCCGGGAGAGCGAGGCGGAACGTCTGATTCAGGAGGCGCTGTTGGTGAATCCCTACATTACGGATGTAGGAGATTTTGAATTTGAGCACCAGGGAAGCATTTTGCATATTAGATTTACTGTGGAGACTGTATATGGAGAAATAGAAACAGGGACGGAGTTTAATTATGGGTAATACATCAAAAGATATCTATGAACGGATGGCAAATGACTTAAAGTTCCCTGCCAGTAAAATGGCCGGGAGTTTTACTGCAGATAATCTGCTGGCTGTTGCCAATGAACTTGCCCGGATCTACAGTATCGAATATGACCGGCTGCTATCGCGGGCGCATGTGCGGACCGCGGCCGGGGAGGATCTGGATGTGGCTGCCAGGGAAAACCATGGGATGACACGGAACCCAGCAACAAATGAGGAGGTCAATCTGACGATCACCGGACAGCCTGGGACAATTATAAATGATGACATGCATGTCCGCTCCGGAGAGGTAGTTTATCAGATCATGGGAACCTATACAGTGGGGGATTCCGGCGAAGTGCAGGTATCCGCCCAGTGTATCAATACCGGGGCTGGCTATGGGGTTCCGCCTGGGGCTGAGTGGGAATTTGCTGGAAGCTATGACAGCCTAGAAAGCATCTTCAATGAGGAAGCATCCAGTGGAGGATATGATGCGGAAAGTGATGAGGATTTTAAGGCGCGGATTGAAGCGGAGGAAAATGAGATTAAAGGATACGGGAATATTGCCTGGTACCGGGCAGCTGCCCTGGAGGTGACCGGTGTGGCAAAAGCAAAGGTATTTGATATCCCCCGTGGTCTGGGGACGGTAGATGTTGTAATCATTGCAAAAGGCAACACGGAAGCTTCCGATGTTTTGGTCCAGAGGGTTTTGGAACATATCGAGGCGGAGCGGGTGCCAGGTGCGGACGTGCTGGTCCAGTCTGGCACTGGTTTGGATATCCAGGTATCGGCTAATGTTTATTTGGCGGCAGATATGTCCGTCAGTTCTGTAAAAGCAGAGTTTAAGAAAAATTTAACCGGCTATTTAGAGAGTATGGATTTTAAGGAATCCAGTACCAATGCACGGGTATCCCACGCAAAGATTATTGATATTCTAATGGGGTGCCAGGGGGTAACGGATGTAGAGGATTTGCTGATTAACGAGGAGGAAAAGTCATTGGTACTGGAAGACCGCAGTTTCCCGATAGCAGGTGATCCGGTTCTGACATTAAAGGAGGAGGCTTATGCTGCGGGATGACATTACCCCTTTATTTGCTGACACAGAGCAGATTAAAGAATTATTCCAGGCGGAGCAGCCGGAGATTGATGCCGTGGAAGCTGCAGTAGGCGGATGGATCCGGGAGTTGCATGTGATGACAGCCCTGGAAACCATTGATCTGTGGGAGAATGATTACTGTCTGGACCACAACACAGACCTGACCGTTGAGCAGCGCCGGGCCAGGGTTTTTGCTAAGAAAATGCAGCGGCGTATCCCAAAACGTGAAAATATAGAAGATACCATCAGGCAGATGCTGGGGGCCATCCGGGTATCCATCACCGAGACAGGGTGCATGTTTACGGTGATGGTGGAATCCATGACACTGATTGATAACCTTAAAATTGCGGAAGATTACTTCCGGAGAATTCGTGTGGCACACTTTGGATTTACCTTTATCAACCAGCTTAACCGCAATTATCAGATGGATAAATATTTTACCCCGGCAGTTGTAGAACATAAAAAAATCTGGACGGAGGTGGAACGGTGAAATTTAAACTAACAGATCTGGGGAAATTAATGGAGGCCCAGCTAACTGCAGGATCTAAACCGATTATTACCAAGATCGAGGCCAGCGATGCATATAGTTCAAATGATGGGGCGCTTTTGTCAGTACAAAACAAAAAACAGGATTTGGAAATTGAGGAGATCGTGGTTGTGGAAGGGGCCAGCCACCTGCGTTTTGTTCTACATAATGTGGGTTTAGCGGAAGAGTATATGCTCAGACAAGTGGGAATTTACGCCAGGCAGCAGGAGGATGCCGAAGAGATTTTGTATATCATTGGACAGGACAAGACCGGGGAACGGGTTCCGGCTGCCAGTGAAAAGCTGGTGGAGTATGAGTATGACCTGATGATCCATACGGAAAATACATATGGGGCGGAAGTGGTAGTCAAAGGCTCTTATTTTGCCACGAAAGCGGAGATGGAAGAAATAAAAGGGAAAATGGTGAGCGCCGATGAGGGGGACATATCAAATACAAAATTGGCAGTATTTGATGATTTTGATACAGGAGGGGAAGAGCAGCCAGGAGAAGAGCCTGCGGATGTTCCTGATGCACGGACAGCTATCACAGAGATTAAAAAGGAGAAAAAGTTATCAGTTATTATATCAAACATTAAGGCTGCCCTGATGGGGCTGGTGACACTGGGAGAGATGCGGGGGCTGCTGGTAAACAATGGGCTGTGTAATGAGCCTGGGAAGTTTTTCCTGGATGCGGCTTACGGAAAGAACCTGCAGGACCAGCTGACTAAATTAAATAGTGATTT
>CAJURT010000096.1 GCA_910588875.1 uncultured Lachnospiraceae bacterium | reverse complement strand
TGTCGCCCTCCGCGTCATAGCCCCATACCGCCTCATAGATACGCTCTTTGTCAAAGACCTGATTGGGGTTAGAGGACAGAAATTCGATGATGTCAAATTCCCTCTTGGAAAAGGAAAGCTCCTGCTCATTCCAAAATACTTTTCGGTCAGAGAGGTTGATAATCAGCCCCTGGGAGGTCACGACCTCCGGCGGGCGGTTATTTCGCTCGTCCCGGCGCAGATGGGCCTCAATGCGGGCAAGCAATTCCTGCAAGCCGAAAGGCTTGGTGATATAGTCGTCCCCTCCGGCCCGCAGGCCGTTGACCTTATCCTGCTCTGTGATCCGCGCCGTCAGGAACAGGATAGGGCAGACGATATGATTCCGAATGACCTTGCACAGCTCCAGCCCATCCATCCCCGGCATATTGATGTCCAGAAGAATAAGATTTGGCTTTGCATTCAATTTTGCCATGGCTTCATTGCTGCTGTTGGCAACGGAAACCGTATAGCCGTGATCCTGCAAATGGGTTGAAAGCAATTCGGTCAGGATCGGCTCATCATCAACGATTAAAATTCGATATGCCATGTAGACCCCTCCTATCTTTTTCATCATACGGGGAAAAAGTCAAAATTCCGTCAAGTTTTATTGGGTTTACCTTTTTCAAGACATATTATATATCCTTTCCTCATGTGACACAAGGATACAGATACCTTCTGTTCGCTTTGGACATTTCTTGGATTATCACCAGTCGCCATCATCAGCAAGGCGGAATTTGACAGGGTGCAGGAGATCATCCGGCAGAGACCGAGGCGGGAAAAAGGGACGCCGCAGGCGTATCCGCTGAAAGGGCTTCTCAAATGCGGAAACTGCCATCGGACGCTGAGCCGCGTTCACAGCAGCGCCGGATATTACTACCGATGCACCAAGAGCAGGGCGGACATAGACAGTAAACTCGCCGCCGCCAAAGCCGAGCAGGACACGCAGGAGGACGATGTGTTCACCTCCTTTGCCGGGGCAACGGAACTGACGGCGGAACTGGCGGGGACGTTCATCAAGGAGGTGCTGGTGTCCTCTCCCACATCGAGATCGTCTGGAAGTTCCGGGATGTGCCCAGGAGGAGACTGGTAAAACTTGACACCGTAAAGATAATAGAGATATAATATTTACAGTGTCAAGTTGAATGAATTTTGATAACCGAAACGGAGTATCCTATGAAACAAAATACTTACCATCATAAGAACCTAAAAAATGAATTAATTGAAAAAGGAATCGAAATAGTAAATGAATGCGGACTGGAGCAGTTGTCTCTTCGAAAAGTTGCTATGGCTTGTAATGTGAGTCATGCAGCGCCTTACAGCCACTTTGCAAATAAAGAGGAATTGTTTTTGGCAATGCAGTTACATATAACAGAACAGTTTACTGGTATATTGGAAGAAACAATTTTAAAATATGAAGGCGAAACTGATTTTATGGTGAAATTCGGAAAAGCATATATTTCTTTTTTTATGAACAAACCACAGTATTTTCATTTTCTTTTTGGACAGGGGAGCCCGGAAGTTGATTTCAGTCCAGAGGCAGGAGAGGGCTATAAACCTTTTCAAATCTATAAAGAGCAAGTTTTGAAAAGATTGGAACATACGGAACTTACTCCTGAAAAAAAGCAGGACTGCGTGATTTCCCTATTTGCCTATGTTCATGGCTTGGCGTCATTGGTTACTATGCCTAATGCGAAGTATGACCTGGGCTGGGAAAACAAACTGGAAGATTTGATAACAACGCTTTGTGTGAATGGATAGGAGGGTATGGGGTATATGAATAAAAGACGAAAAGAAATCATAGCAGGGAATAAGGTGTCGGAAATTTATGAGTGGAATCTTGGCGGATATAATCAGAAAGTATTGATAGAAGGGAAGGATGAGAATCTGCCCATTGTAATTACGTTACATGGTTCGGGGGCACCGATACCATTTTCGGTCGGATGCCGTGGTCTATTTCCTGAATTTACGAATCAATTTATTATGGTTTACTGGGATCAACTTGGTTGTGGAATCAACAACTATCTGATTGATGACAGTTTCAGCATTGCTTCCTTTGTGGAGATGACAGTGGATTTGATACATAATGTAAAGAAGTTATTTCCAAGGAATAAAATATTAATTCTTGCTATGTCATGGGGTTCCATTTTGAGCACGAAAGTTCTGGAAAAAGACAGTAAAATTATAAATGGGGTGCTTGTTTATGGACAAATTGTAAAAGAGGTCTTTTTTAATGAAGAGGTGATAGCTGCTTTGGAAAAGACAAAGATATCTAAGTCAAAATTAGAGGCTATCAAAAGAATAAAAAGGGAAAATGCTTCTTCGAAAGATTTACAGTTAGTCACGAGAAACATTGGCCAATATACGGACGGAAAGCAGAATAAAAAAGGAAAGCCCGCACCAATGGGGCCAATCATAAAAGGATTTTTAACAAGTCCGGACTATCATTTCAAAGATTTTAAAGCTATAATGATAAACGGATATCAAAAAAATTTTTCTTTATGGAGGGAAATATTGCAAATAGACTTATCGGGTATATTAGAAAATGTGCAGATACCCTATGTAATTTTACAAGGAGATACGGATCTTGTGGCTTCTGCATCTACAGTAAAAACATTGGTGAGAAACAGTGGTAATCCCAATCTGCAATGTGAAATTGTAGAGGATTCTGGACATATGCCGGGAAAAGAAGGAATGGAACTGGTGTTGGAGAAGCTGGGGAGGCTTAGCCGAAATATTTCAGTGGATTGAGTAGAAATAAATTAGAGGAATGAGAGCATGAAAACCATAAATAAAACAGAACTTTTATTATTGATATTTACACCCACATTTGTATTAAGCGTGTTGTATTTTGTGCTGGGGTATTTCACAAAAATACCAAACTTATTATTGTTTTGTATAATTGGAACTTTCACTATGGTTCCCATTGAATTAGGGGTAATATTATATGCAAGTAAAAGAGAAACAGGAAAATATTCTGTTTCACTGTATGTGTAATTTGATTTCGGTAGTAGGATTTATTTTGGAAATATTATAATGAGTTTATGTGGAAGGGCAGATATGTGGAGTGTATTTCTGTGGGGAAATGAGTAAGAACGCAGGAACAGACGTCCGGACTTCTCCAGCAGATAAACAGTTCAGATAAAGGCAGCGGTAATGCACTCCTGTCCGGTAGTCAGGCTGCAGCAAAAATCAAAAACTAACAATATCTTGAACCACGATCTAAAATAAAAAGAAAGGGATATGGTGTTTTTATGAAAACTTTGATATTAAATGGTTCTCCAAGAATAAATGGCGATACTCGTAGTCTTATTAACTCAAACTTCGCACTTGAATAAGTGCCTATGCACCTTGAAAATTCAAT
>CAJURT010000095.1 GCA_910588875.1 uncultured Lachnospiraceae bacterium | reverse complement strand
TGATTTCCTCTTCGCTGGGGTGCTGCCCGAACGAAGCGAAGCGGAGTTTGGGCTTTTAAAGGTGCCGGGTGCGTAAGACCGACGGTGCAGTGCCTGGTATGGTAAAACAAGATGGGAAGATGTGGTTTGGTAAGACCGACTGGCGCGAACCGCACTCCGGATAAATGGAGGAAAATAAAATGGCAGGTTATAGAAAGCTGGGGAGAACATCCAGCCAGAGAAAAGCATTGATCCGCAGTCAGGTGACTTCTTTGCTGTATCACGGCAAGATCCGCACCACTGAGGCGAGAGCGAAGGAGATCCGCAAGGTGGCAGAGGGCCTGATCGCTATGGCAGTCAGGGAGAAGGACAACTTTGAGACCGTTACCGTTACCGCAAAGGTTCCGCGTAAGGACAAGGACGGCAAGAGGGTCAAAGAGGAGAAGAACGGCAGAAAGGTAACCGTCTATGATGAGGTTCAGAAGGAGATCAAGAAGGATAAGCCTTCCAGGCTTCATGCAAGACGCCAGATGCTGAAGGTTCTGTATGATGTGACCGAGGTTCCGACTGCTCCGGCCGGCAGAAAGAAAAACACCAAATCTGTGGACCTTCCGGCAAAGCTGTTTGACGAGATTGCGCCCAAGTATGTGTCCCGCAATGGCGGTTATACCCGCATCGTGAAGATCGGGCAGCGGAAGGGCGACGGCGCTATGGAAGTGCTGCTGGAGTTGGTGTAAGAAGTAAAGCTGTTTGATTAACGGCAAAATGAGAAATGGATAAAGAAGAGAACCGTGGCATCCGGTGGGAGTATTCCGGATGGGACGGTTCTCTTTCTCTCTTTTTTGGAATTGTGTTCCCATTGCACTCACCTGACATTACTTCCGGGTATATATTCTGCTGTTTCTTCGCCATCATAATCCAGAAGATTATTTTCCCTGTTTTCTTCCGGGCAAAAAAAGGAATACTTTCCCGGAATAGTTTCAACAAGAATCCTTCCGCATTCTGGACATTGATATATTTCTTTTAATCGAATGTACTTTTTTCCTATACCGATATTGCTACGAAACGTCATCGCTAACTGTTCTTTTTGGTTATTGTCGGTTTCTATTAGTTTATCAGCAAAATCATACATTTTAAACTGCTCTTTATCGGAAATAATATAACCCTTATAGGGCAGGTTGTCTGTAATATCGGGTATAATATTTCCACATCTGCATATTATTTTTGACATAATACATATTCCTCACACTCTGATTGATACGCTTAAGGATAAAATATGATGTTGAGCAGAGCGTTATTTTTTTATAAATTCACTGGGCTTTTCCCCGAACTCCCGCTTGAAGGCTTTCAGGAAATTGGAATAATCACTGAAACCGCATTCTGCGCAGGCATCGGTGACCGTCTTTCCGCATATCAGCATATTCCGGGCAATGGTCAGCCTCTTTTTCATGATGAACTGATAGAGGGAAAGGCCGGTAAAATGCTTGAACTGGTGGCTTAAGTAATATTTGCTCAGATAAAAGCGGTCCGCCAGATGGTCAAGGCTTAAGTCCTCGTCGAAATGGTTATTAATATAAGAAACCACCTGATTGATCTGTTCATTTTCTGTCACATCCTGCTGGGCGGAGTCGGATATCTCATAGTAGGCCCGGCTGAGGAGAACCAGAATCTCCATAATGGAGGAATAGGCCATAACCTGATTGCCTAACTGGCCGTTCATCCGCTCCTGCTCAATAGTGTGGCAGGCGGACTGGATCTGCCGAAGCTGGGCTTCGCTGGGGCGGAAGAGGCGGTAATTCCGGTTGGAAGCGTCCTGAAAGCAGGTGGTTAAATCCTCCCCGATATCCCGGAGCCGGTTGAAAAAGCTGTTGTCCAGCCAGATGACGATTCGCTCATAGGGATACTTGGCAGAGGTGATCTCCGGACAGTGAATATCGCTGTTGTTGGTCAGCATGATATCGCCGGGGCGGAGCTTGTAAGTCCGTCCCTCCACGATATAGTTCACGTCTCCGGAGATGAAAATAAATATTTCGTAAAAGGCATGCTGATGGAAATCGACAGCGAAGGGGTTCACATCCCGATAATGGTGATATTCATAGAAACGTTCTGTCATAATTTGCCTGGTGGTAAATTTATCTATATACATATTCCATAAAATTCCTTTAGTATTTTCCCTTGTTTTGAATTATACAGCAAGATTTACCATATTTCAAGATAGATCTACCATGCGGAATTACTGAAAATGTGATATACTATATCCATAGCAATCAGGAAATAGCAACAAGAAATCATTCAAGAAGGGAGAAGCAATTTATGCAGATGACATTTCGTTGGTATGGCGAAGGGAATGACAGCATCACACCCCAGGACATCAAGCAGATTCCGGGAGTGACCGGACTGGTCTGGGCTCTGCATCATAAGCAGGCAGGCGAGGTGTGGACCGTGGAGGAGATTGAGGAGGTCCGTAAGCAGATCGAGGGCGCCGGCTTCAACATGGATGTGGTGGAGAGTGTGAATGTCCATGATGACATTAAGATCGGCCTTCCCACCAGAGATCAGTACATTGAGAATTATAAGGAGACTCTGCGGAATCTGTCCAAGTTCGGGGTAAAGGTAGTTACTTATAATTTCATGCCGATTTTTGACTGGACGCGGACAGATCTGTTCCATCCCATGGAGGACGGCTCCACGGCTCTGTTCTATGAGAAATCAAAAATCCAGGACGATTATAAGGAGATGGCCAAGTATATTTTGGAGAACCTGCATGGAATGACCTTCCCGGGCTGGGAGCCGGAGCGCATGGCTCAGCTGGACGAGTTGTTTGAGAAATATCGTCCGGTGACCAAGGAAAAGCTGTGGGAGAATCTGAAGTATTTCCTGGAAGCAGTGATGCCTACCTGCCACGAGACGGGAATCAAGCTGGCGATTCACCAGGATGATCCGCCGTGGGATATTTTCGGCCTGCCCCGTCTTCTGGTAGACAAGGAGTCCATCGGGCGTTTCCTGTCCATGGTGGATGACGACCACAACTGCCTGTGCCTGTGCTCCGGGTCTCTGGGGGCGAATCCAAAGAATAATGTGGCGGATATTGTCCGGACTTATTGTGACAGGATTGCCTTTGCCCATATCCGGAACGTGAAGCATTTCCCCAACGGAGATTTCACAGAGGCCTCTCATCGGGACTGCGACGGAGACACGGGAATCCTGGAGATCATGAAGGCTTATCATGACTGCGGTTATGAGGGCTATGTGAGGCCGGACCATGGAAGACATCTGTGGGGCGAGAAGTGCCGTCCGGGCTATGGATTGTATGACCGCGCCCTGGGAATCATGTATCTGTGGGGCTGCTGGGATATGCTGGAGAAGACGGAGAAGTGAAATAGAGCATTCGTTAAAGTGCAGGAGGATTGCGTGAGGCAATCGAAAGGAGACAGGATTTTGGAACTTTCATTAAGATCGATTCAGAACAAGGAGAATTGGAAGGGGTATCATCTTCCGGGGTATGACCCGGTAAAGATTGCGGAGAATACCGCAGAGAGACCGCAGTGGATGCATTTTGGCTCCGGGAATATTTTCCGTATTTTCCCGGCTGTGATCTGCCAGAGGCTGATCGAGCAGGGGGA
>CAJURT010000094.1 GCA_910588875.1 uncultured Lachnospiraceae bacterium | reverse complement strand
ATGCGGGAGATGAATTGCCCTTTGTCTTTCATTATAGCGCTACAGTTCCTGATATGGCATATTCTTATCATACCTTGTTTGGCTCCTTCGGATATGTGGACTTTGCCGGAAAACTGGGTTCCCACTTTATAGAGGACGAAGACAGTGCTATTATCTACGTTGCCGAGACAGAGGAATACAAAAATGCTATTGCATTTTTTCACAAATTTGTTCAGGAAGGGTTGTGGGATTCAGAGGGATTTACAACCCAGGATACATCGGTGATGAATGCAAAGGGAAATAATGATCCCGAGATTGTGGGTTCCTTTATGGCTTTTGACTCTACTTTTGTTTTGCCGGATAAGTATCAGGCAGATTATGTAATATTACCGCCGCTTGCCGGCCCGGATGGCACGAAAGTATGGCTCAGGCATGGCGGCTCAAACAGGAATGTAAACGGGACACAGTTCGTAATGACCTCCCACGCCAAGGGAAAAGAGGAAGCGATCATGCGGTGGCTGAATGCACATTTTGAGCCGGAGATTTCCGCACAATTATTTTTGGGGCCGATCGGAACGAATTTGGAGAAAACCGAGAATGGAATGCTGGATTATATTGACACTCCGGATGGGATGTCCTATAGCGAATTTAGGTATGGAAATGCCCCTGTGCATGTGCCCTGTAAAATTGCGGCAAATGAGTGGGGGACACTGGTGGAAGTTATGGATGAAGATATTAATAAACTTACCGTTTCCAATGGCGTGTATAAACCCTATCAGACGCAGTCATCCCTGTTTTTACTGCCCAATCAGGAAGAAAGTAAATACCTGACAAGCGGCGGAAAGGATATTGACGATTATGTGAATAAAATGCAGGTAAAATGGCTCACAGAGGGCGGTATCGAGGAAGAATGGGATACTTATCTGCAGCAGCTTCAGACATTGGGTCTTGAAAAATATAAGGAAACTATTATGGCAATTCGCGGGAGGATGGAAGAACAATGAAACCAAATTTCTTGATTTTTATGACCGATCAGCAAAGAGGCGATATGCAGCCTACCTTCCAGATGGCAAAAACGCCTAATCTGGACAGGCTGGCCAAAAATGGCGTGGTGTTCCGAAGGGCTTACTGCCCTTCGCCTCACTGCTGTCCGAGCCGGGCTACCTTTTTTTCAGGTTTATATCCCTCCGGTCATGGGGTGTGGAATAATGTGGACTTGGCGGACGCCCTTTCTAAAGGCTTGCATGATAATGTGAGATTGTTTTCAGAAGATTTGAGGGAAGCAGGATATCACTTATACTATACCGGGAAATGGCATGTAAGCGCAGAAGAGAATCCCGAGGACAGAGGATTTGAAACTGTATACATGACTGCAAGGCAGACCGGGGAGAAGGCAGATAAAAAAAGAGCTCCGGATATGAGGGATTGGAAATGGTATGAGGATAAAAAATATCTTTACCAGGGCGCAGACAGAGGAGATGGAGAGATTGTGCGGGAAGGTTTTCCGAAATATTGTCAGTATGGAGAGCAGGAAAATCCATTCGGTGACAGGACAGTAGTGGAAGCAGCCAAAGATAAGATCAAAGCTCTTCCAGAGGGCAAACCATTTTGTATGTATGTAGGCACTTTAGGCCCTCATGACCCTTATTTTGTGCCGGAAGAATATCTGAAACTATATCCCTTGGAAACCATTAAACTGCCTGACAGCTGCAGGGACGACCTGTCAGACAAACCTCGCCTGTATCAAAGGACTCAAAAACGATTCCGTCAGCTTACCGAGAAGGAACAGAAAAAGAGCCTCCAGCATTATCTTGCTTTTTGCAGCTATGAGGATGCTCTGTTCGGAGAATTACTGGATGAGCTGGAGAAACAGAATTTACTGGATAACACAATTGTGATCTATCTCTCAGATCATGGAGATTATGCAGGTGCGCATGGCTTGTGGACAAAAGGTCTTCCGTGTTTTGAAGAAGCCTATCATATTTGCTCTGTGATAGGATACGGAAAGATCCAAAATAGGAATGCGGCAGTAAATGACCTTGTTTCTTTGGCTGATTTTGCACCTACCTTTTTAGAACTGGCTGGTGTGGAAATACAGCAAAAGCTGGCAGGAAAATCACTGGTTCCATTTTTAAATGGTACAACGCCCCATAACTGGCGAACGGAAATGTATACCCAGAGTAATGGAAATGAATTATACGGAATCCAGAGGTCGGTCTTTGATGATAAGTTTAAGTTCGTATATAACGGATTCGACTTTGATGAATTGTATGATCTGGAAAAGGATCCTCACGAGTGCCATAATCTGGCCGGGAACCCTGCCTATGCGGAAATCATAAAAACCTATTACAAAAAAATCTGGAAATTTGCATATGAAAATCAGGATATGCTGGGTGACGCCTATATCACCACAGCCCTTATGGACTATGGTGCAGGAATTATGGATGAGGGGAAATGACGGAACATGATTACCAAAAGATATAAAAAACGGTCAGCCTGAACTCACCGCTTTTATAGATTAATCCCTATCGCTATAAATCAGGGGTGCATATGTTGATGTAAGGTGTGGTTATTGCGTAACCTGCATTGCCAATTTCCGGCCTAAATTCAGGTTTCCTGGACAGGATAAACTTATAAAATTTATCCTGATGGAAAGTGGGAACCGCCAGTTATCAAGAAAAGCGCAGGAAATCTGTTCGAGAAACGAGGCTGTAATACTGGACTATTTATACATCCTGTGCGGATTTTTTTGTATGAAAATAAAGGCATCTTAAAGTTTACTTTTCGTGAGCTCTGCCCACACCCGGCCTCAGGAATAAAGCTAGGGTTTTCTGGCAATACTTCAGGTGCCTTCAGGTGCCGATGGAATAAAGCCGGGGCAGCTTTAAGTTTAATCTCAGCTGCCCGGGTCCTTCCTTTTTACAGATACCGGGTCAGCCTTTCCCCATACAGTACAATCAGCTGGTTCAGCACCTGATCCCATCCGCGGTATCTCTAGGTCCATTTTTTTTGTGATATTTTCGCTGGCCAGATACAGCATCTTCTCCAGCGCCTGGTCACTTGGGAACACACTTTTCGCCTTGGTTACTTTCCGGTACTGGCGGTTAAGCCCTTCAATGATATTTGTGGTATACATGATCCGTCTGATCTCCTCTGAAAACCGGAAGAAGGAGCTTACATCTTCCCAGTTATTCTCCCAATTGCTGATTGCGTAGGGATATTTTCCCCCCATTTTTCTTTGAGCCCTTCCAGTTCTGAAAATGCTTCCGTTTCAGTTGGGCATTATAGACAGCCTTGAAATTCCTCGGTGGTAACGCCCAGCACTACATATGCTGCCCGGCTGAGGACACGGCCATCTTCCCGTACCTTATAATGGATACAGTCCATAAACACAAAAGGATAGATGGGGGATCGGGGACGGGACTGCTATTCTTTGACCAGGGGTAGTATCTTGTCTGTAATCTTGCTGACCATTTCTGCCTCCATGAGTTCCTGCAGGATATTTTAAAGCTTTCCTTAAGAATGATATATACATCCGCAACGCTGGTGATGTTGTTCTCTGAAATAATCTGTCGAATCTGCTCTTTAACTACTGCCATAAAAATTCTCCTTTTCGATAAGAATTGTCATATCTACATTCTTACCAAAAAGGAGCCAATTTTTCCAAAGACACAAACTATTTTACACTACCGCACATCTCATTGCTTGCAATGCGCTCCCGCTTTCCACCCGCTTCTTTCCCATCACTCAGATAAGCCAAATTCCCCCTCTCCTCCATCGCTTCCCCCCCTGTGTCAAGTTAATGACACGAACTTTTTGATAACTTTTTTAAAACCATAGATTTATTACATGCCAAAACCATCTATCCGTTAACATAGCTATAAATATACTAATTTTTAATTTCCATTATTATCTTGATACATTCATTACAATT
>CAJURT010000093.1 GCA_910588875.1 uncultured Lachnospiraceae bacterium | reverse complement strand
TAATACCGAATGCCCGGCATACGGCCTCCAGGGTCGGTATGGTCGGGGCATTGTTGCGGTTGAAAAGATTTGTGATGGTGGACTGGGAAAGGCCGGCTTCCTTGCCAAGCCGGTAGTTTGTCCATCCCCGTTCATTCATAAGGTCTTTTATGTGCTTTATTACGTCCATTCCATCACCACCCATTTCCATTTGTATCTATTTTAGTTTCCAAATGGGTGATATAATAGTCATAATCAGTATATGGAATATCGCCCAAAAGGGATATAGTCATAGTATGTGGAATAAGTGGATATGCTATCATAGAAAGTCTTAGGAGGCGTTTTTATCATGGGAGAACATTTATTTGAGAAACTTGCCCGTGATCGGGGAATCACGGTGGAGGAGATGCGGGAGATCATCTCAGCGCGGATCAGGCGGGGTATGAATGACCCTGACCCCAAGAAGCGGGCGCAGTGGGAGGCGATACCCCATGAGGGCGAGGTTCCCACGCCGGAGGAGTGGCTGTATTATGCGGTGAATTATCTGATTGAGCATGGGGACGGGGATCTGCTGCGGTGGTATCCGAATCTGTGAAGGGGCGGCCTTGGAGGGGTGTTCATTTTGGGTGATATGTACTGAGAATATGGGGATGAGAAGCGGGTATGCACACCTTTTGATGTGGTACTTGCTTTTTTTGTATCCGTTTTGATTGTATTAAAGTTTGTCGGGGAATATGTATGCATTGATGAAGCTGAAAGAAAATCAGGTTACGGTTGATTTTCGGAATATTTCAACGGATTTTGCCGCATTGAAGGAGTTTATGAGAATGCGGGAGAAGGAGGAATTATTTACTCCTGTGAAGGAACAGAATAAACTGGGAATTCCGTTTTTTATCCTGGAGGATGGTACGAAGACGGTAGATTTGCAAAAAGTCATAGAGAAAATTGTGGGGAAGGACAAGCAAGATGGAGAAACAGGAATTTTTACAAAAATATCTGGTTGAGCGCCGGGGGACAAACTGCTCCAAATGGGACGGGCTGGAGGAAAAGTTCGGGGAAAAGGATCTGCTGGCCATGTGGGTGGCGGACATGGAATTTCAGACCTGTGACGCTATCGTGGATGCCATGGTGGAGCGGGTCCGGCACGGGGTGTTTGGTTATAGTATGGTGCCAGAGGATTATTACAGGATTTTTTCTGACTGGATGGAGAGGCGGTACGGGTTTCCGGTGAAAAAGGAATGGGTGCGTTTTTCTACAGGCTGCGTCACCGGGATTTCCTGGATGATTCATGCCTTTACCAGGCCTGGGGATGCCTGCATGATTCTTACGCCTGTGTATTATCCCTTCCACAATGTTGTCACCAACAATAACCGGAAGCTGGTGAAGGTGGAACTGGACTATGCAGAGGGGTATTTTACCATGAATGCAGAGAGGATAGAGAAAGCCATTGTGGAAAACCAGGTGAAGCTGTTCCTCATGTGTTCCCCCCACAACCCGGCGGGGCGGGTGTGGACAGAGCAGGAACTGGATGAGGTGCTCTCGGTCTGCCAAAAGCACCAGGTTCTCGTGGTCAGTGATGAGATTCATCAGGATCTGGTGTTTGAGGGCAGGAAGTTTGTGCCGGCAGCCGTTGTCCATGGGGGCAAATACCGGGATATGGTGATCACCCTGAATTCGGCCACCAAGACCTTTAACCTGGCCACCCTGATTCATTCCCATATCCTTATCACCAATGAGAAGCTGATGGAAACCTATGATCAGTTTGCCTCCGGGCTGAACCGGACAGAGGTTTCCATCATGGGCATGGTGGCTACCATGGCCGGGTATGAGCAGGGGGAAGAGTGGCTGGAAAACCTTTTGGAGGTGATTCATGACAATTACCTTTATCTCAAGGAGACCCTGGCAAAGGAACTTCCCAGGGCACAGGTGTGCGCCATGGAGGGAACTTACCTGCCTATGGTTGATCTGCGGGCGTATGTGAACCCGGATAAGACCCAGGAACTTGTGCAGAAAAAATGTGGGCTGGCGGTGGATTACGGGGAGTGGTTCGGGGAGAACTACAAGGGCTTTATCCGGATGAACCTGGCCACTGACCCGGAGTTTGTGAAAGAGGCCACAAGGCGGCTGGTACGGCATTGCCTGACATCTGGTGAGTAAATCACCACTTCACACCCTAAACCCCGGCAGCATCTTTTTCAGGCAGGGGGCAAAGGAGCCGCTGCCGGTTCAGCTCCCTCCTCACAAGGAAAACCGACAAGGCAAAGGCGGCGAAATCGGCAACCGGCCCGGCAAGCAGCACCCCCAGCAGGCCAAAGCGCAAAGGAAGAAGGAGAATCAGGGGGATCAGGAAGAATACCTGCCTGGTCAAAGCGAGCAGCAGCCCCTTCATGGCCTTTCCGATGGCAGTAAAGAAGTTGGAGGAGATCAGCTGCACTCCGTTGATCACCACCATAAACAAAAAGGTCCGCATAAAAAGAATGGCAAATTCAAAGTAAAGCCCTTCCCCTTTTCCGAACAGGGATATGATAGTTCCCGGGAAGAACTGGAAGGCGCAGAAGCCGATGGCTGAGACAATCAGGTTCCACCGGATTGCCAAAAGGTAGGCTTCCCGGACCCGTTTATATTTTTCCGCCCCGTAATTAAAGCCGATGATGGGCTGAACCCCCTGGGCGATTCCTATGATGACAGCCAGCAGGATTGCATTGGTTTTCATGACAATGCCGCAGGAGGCTAAGGGGATTTCCTTTCCGTACACAGACATGGCGCCATAGTAGGTGAGGGAATTGTTGAGCACAATCTGTACCAGGGTAATGGCAAGCTGGTTGACACAGCTGCTGATTCCCATGGCAAAGGTGTTGAGCATATCCCGGATATCCAGCCGGAAACAGCTTTTGGTAAACCGGATTGTCTGAAAATGCCACAAATACCGTATGGCAAGAAAGAAGGAGAGGAACTGCCCCAGGATGGTTGCCAGGGCAGCGCCAAAGACTCCCCAGCCAAAGATAAAGATAAATACAGGGTCAAGGATGGTATTGACGATTGCCCCGGCCACCATACAGAGCATGGAATATTTGGGGTTTCCGTCCGCCCGGATGAGATTGCTCATGCCGTTGGTGAGAATGAGAAAGGGCATCCCGATCAGGGTGATGCCGGCATACTGCCTGGCATAGGGCAGTACCTCCGCGGTTGCCCCGAACAGCTTTAAGAGGGGAAGGAGCAGGATTTCGGCTATGAGGAAGTAGAGGGGGCCGGCAATCGCCATGAAGGTTACCCCGTTTCCCGCAATCTTTGCGGCCTGTTCCGGCTCTTTCCTTCCCAGGTGAAGGGAGAAGCGGGAGGAACAGCCAATGCCGATTAAAAGGGAGATGGCCAGGCAGATGGTGGACAGGGGGTAGGATACATTGGTGGCGGCATTTCCCAGATACCCTACGCCCTGGCCGATAAAGATCTGATCTACAATATTGTAGAGGGAACTGACCAGCATTGCCGTTATGCTGGGAACCGCGAATTTTTTCAGTAAGGTGGATATTTTTTCATAACCTAATGGATTTTCATGACCTAATGGATTTTCATGCGTCAGACTCATCTTCTTTCCTCCGGATGTTACATTCTTTTGTGATCTGTTTTCCCGCCATAATCAGGCTTTCCTCAAACCGGGCGGCCTCTTCCTTGGTAAATCCCTGCAAAAGCACGGCCTCTGCTTGTTCACAGGCGGCTTTGATTTGACGGATGATTGCTTCTGCCTTGTCCGTGGGGTACAGCTGCCAGGTGCGCTTGTCCTTATCATAGGGAGTTCTTGTGATAAAACCATTTCGCTCCAGGACCATTACCGTCCGTACAATGTTGCTGGGATGAAGATAGAAGGTATCGATCAGGGAATCCTGTAAAATCCCCGGCTGCTGGCAAATCTTTATCAAAAATATGTGCTGGCTGCTGTTGAGCCCCAGGGGGGCAAGCTGCCTGTCCAGATAAACCTTGGCAAACCGGTCTGCGATGGA
>CAJURT010000092.1 GCA_910588875.1 uncultured Lachnospiraceae bacterium | reverse complement strand
TCAACATTGCGCAGATTGTGAGGATAGAACCTTATGGGCGCTGGACCTATGTGGTAAAGTTTAAGGATACGGATGAAACTGCGCTGATGACAGCGCAGAATTATGAAAAAATTAAAGAGATGTTTGCGTAAGGCATGAGATAGATCATACATTTTTGTGGGGAAGCGGGGAATTTTTTATGAAAAAAATAATGATCAGCCTGTTGGTTGTGCTGGCAGCAGGCATCCTATTTGGCTGCCAGAAAGGAGAATCAGCCAAATTAACGGTATATTTTGTGGAGGATGAGGCGAATTTTTATTATTCTTATATCGCGAAATATACGGCGGAGCATTCCGATGTGGAGATCGATATGAAGAAATACAGTGACATTAACGAGATGGAAACCCAACTGGTGGCTGCCATCAGTGGGGGAAAAAGTCCGGATGTAGTGCTGCTTGATGAAAGGACGTCTCTGGATGCGGGGAAGATGGTGCAGGACGGACAGTTCCTGGATTTGGTGCCTTATATGGAAGAGTATACAGAGGAAAAGTACTATACCGATATTTTAAAGGCAGTGAAAACCGGGGAGCATCAATATATTCTGCCGGTTGGCTATGCCGTTCCCCAGCTCCTTACTTCCAGGGAAGCCGGTGTGTATCAGGAGGGAATGGACGGATGGGAGTTTATGGAGAGCTTCCGGACGCTTATGGAGGAGCAAAACAAGTCCGATGAGGAATCGGCGATATATCCTATGTGCCCGGCGGAATTCTCCGATTGGATTAACTACCTGGGGATTTCCCTGACGGATGGCCGGCAAGTAGTGGCGGACGAGGAAGCAGTGAGGGCGGCCGCCGGGTTTTATCATGCATTTGCCGGGAACGTGAAAAATGGGCAGGCGGTGCAGCAGCGCTATGCCTCCGATTTCGTGACAGCAGCGGATAAGATCGACATTTTTATGGGCCGTGGGTATCTGCCGGGATACGCCCGCTATTATGAATCGGTGTATACGGCCGGTCTACATAAGGAATTCATGCTGGGGACAGTTCCTGCCTACGGGGGCGGGGTCAATGCAGTTATCACACACTTTGGCATGGTCAGTCAGTCAACCAGGCATGAGGAGCAGGCGGTTTCTTTCCTCCTGGGCTTGCTGGATGCCAACCTGCTGGATACCTGCGGGCTGGAGGTTCCGGTCTCGGTAAGCAGGGAGGTGATGGCGGATCAGGTTGATCTGATGGAGAAATCCAAAGGGAAAAAGATACAGATCGGTTCCGGCACAATTCAGGTAGATTATCTGTCAGGGGAGATGGGAGAACGGGTTCTGGACATCCTTGACAGGGTAACCGGGGCGGCTCTCCCCAATGCAGGGGTGGATGAGATTTTGGATGAAGGCATGGCGCCGTATTTTGAGGGACAGGCGGAGTTGGAGGAATGTATGGAACAGGTCAAAAGGAGACTATCGGTTTATGTCAGCGAATAGCAGGAAAAAGCTTGCCGCGCTTGCCTTTATCTTACCTGGACTGTCAGGTTTTTTCCTGTTTTATGTGTGGGCAGTCCTGCTGTGCGGCTATTATTCCTTCGGGGACAGCCTTACCCACTGGCGCTTTGCGGGGCTGCACCATTACAAGGCGCTGCTTGCCTCCCCGGCTTTTGTGCTGGCGGTAAAAAATACGGTGTGTTTTTTGGCTGTAGGAATTCCGTTACTGCTTGGCCTGTCCATCCTGCTTGCCTTCAGTCTCTGGTATGTGCTGGGAAAGCTGGATGGGGGATGGGCAGATTTCCTTTTTTCCTCCTATCTGCTGCCAATGGTGCTGCCTGCAGGGATGGTGCAGTTGGTGTTACCCATGCTTCCCGGGATAAGAAGACTTCTGGACTCGGATTGGGCCTTTGCAGTGCTGCTTTTGGTCTTTTTGTGGAGAAATACAGGCTATACGGTGGTGGTGCTGTATGCGGATCTTTGCGGTATGGGAAAGGAAATGATGGAAGCGGCGCGGGTGGACGGGGCAAATTACAGACAGTGTGTGCTGCAGATCTGCCTGCCCTCCATGAGGCGGGGCCTTCTTTTTGCCGCAGTTATGGGAGCGGCCGGGGGAATGAAAGTCTATCGGGACAGCTATTTTCTCTTTGGGGAATATCCGCCGGAGGGAGCCTATATTCTCCAGAATTTCCTCACCCACAACTACAATTCCCTGAATTATATCCGCCTGTCGGCAGCAGGGCTTTTGTTTGTGATCGTGTTATCCCTTCCGGTGGCGTTGTTGATCCGCCGCATGGAGTCGGAGGTATGAAAGTGAAAAAGAAGGACTGTTTTCTCATGGGGATGCTTTTCCTGGCAGCGTTTGTGTGCCTTTTTCCCCTGCTTGTTGTTGTTTCCCATTCCTTTATGGGGGCGGAGGAAATTGACCAGGCTTATGGAGGGTTGTTTACGGGGACAGGGAAGGTGGATTTGCACCTGATCCCTGCCTTTTTTACCCTTTCCCAATACCGGGAAGCATTGTTTACTTCCCCGGAATTTTATCATTTATTTCTCAATAATGTCCTGATCAGCATTCCTACCTTAGCGGGGGTGACTGTGCTGTCCACAACGACGGGCTATGGGTTTGCAAGATTCGATTTTCCTTTCAGGCGTTTGTGGCTGTACCTGTATCTTCTGGCGATGCTGCTTCCCTACCAGATTTCATTGGTTCCACAGTTTATCCTTATGAGCAGAATGGGGCTGTCGGGCACCCGGTGGGGGATTTTTTTGACGGGGATTTTTAATCCGCTTTTTACTTATTTGATGTATCATTTTGCGTCAGAACTGCCAAAAGAGATGATGGAGGCGGCTGCCCTGGATGGGGCGTCGGAATTTACCGCTTTTTGTCGGATTGCCCTTCCCAACTTAAGGGGCGGAGCTGCCGCGGTGATGGTATTGGATTTGGTGGAAACCTGGAATATGGTGGAGCAGCCCATGGTGTTCTTACAGGACAGGCGGAAGTATCCTCTCACATTACTGCTTGCGGAGCTTGGAAGGGCGGAAACACAAAAAGTATTTGTCTATACCCTGATTTCCCTGCTTCCCATCATGATCGTGTATGTGGGGCTCAGGAATTACCTGATTTCGGGGATAGAGGCATCTTGTATAAGGGAGTAGGGGAATGAAAAAGAAGGAACATATAGATGGGGACGGACGCGTCATTAGAAGATTAGCTGCTGCTATGGGACTTTTTGCGGCAGCTTTCTGCATATGCTGGTATATTGCCAGCCAAGTCTACCTGCACAATATGGTGGTGGTGGATACCGTGGGCGCCGGGGAGGGGAGCCTGCAAAAACGGGTAAGTTGCAGCGGAGCTATATCTTTTGACGGGACGTCGCGGCAGCTTGCCTTTGGAGAGAATGTGGAGGTTACAAGGCTGCGGATGAAAGCAGGGGCTCTGGTGGAGCAAGGGCAGGTGCTCCTGGAGTATACCTGCGACGGGACGGGGCTTCGGATCAGGCAGTTGGAGCAGCAGATAGCAAAAGAGGAATATGAGCAGGCCCTGTCCCGGTCGGAGGATGAAAGGGAAAAGGAATTGCTCTCCCTTTACCTTGCGCGCTGTGACAGGGAGCTGGAAGAAATAGAAGCTGTCCTAGGCGGAGCGGGGGAGCTGCGCTCACCCGTTACCGGCAGGCTGGTTTACGCTGCAAAGCCGGGCGAAGTCCGGGCAGGGGAGAGCCTGGCTGAGGTGGCGGCGTCTGCAGAACCGGAGCTGATGCTGACCTGGCTGCGGGAACAGAAATATCCCATACAGGCCAAGACTTTCCATGTGCTTTTAGGGGAGAGGGAGCTTTCCTTTCAAATCAGAGAACAGGAGAGCAGGATTGACGGTATGGCAGAGATCAGCGGGACAATTCCTTATTCGGAGTGGGGAGAGGAGGCGCTTACCGGAAGCGAGATTTGTTTTGAGCAAATACAGTCGGATCGTTATCCCTTTACCCTTCCCGCCGAGGCGGTAAACCGCACGTCAGAGACCACCGGCGAGGTCTGGGTTGTGGTGGCAGCCACTTCCTGGCTGGGGGAGGATGAATGGGAGTTGGTGAAATGGAATGTGCGGATTTTGGACAGCAGTGAAAGCACTGTGGCCATTTCTGACCGGATTACGGATCCGGTGGTGAGAAGATGGGATTCTGCCTATGAGGAGGGGATGAAGGTGAGGGTGAAAAAATCACAATAAAGGATATAAGCTGGAACTTTAAGAACAAAATCCCCGGACAACTCGATAGAGCTGCCCGGGGATT
>CAJURT010000091.1 GCA_910588875.1 uncultured Lachnospiraceae bacterium | reverse complement strand
AAAATTGATTTTTATAGATTTTCAGAAAGAAAAGATGTCGCTTAATATACAGTTAAGCGACATCTTTTATGATAAATGCACAATTCTTTTGCCGACTCCCCTACATCAGCCCCGGAACCAGCATCGGCACATACAGGATCATAAAGAATACCAGAATCAGTCCTAACAGATAGGGCACCACTGCCTTTGCAATCCTTTCAATCGGCAAGCCTGTAATGCCTGAAGCGACAAATAGGTTGATGGCCACTGGCGGCGTGATCATTCCGATGGCAATACCCACCACAAACACAATCCCAAAATGCACCAGGCTGATTCCCATGGCCTTCACAAGGGGCAGGAATACCGGCGTCAGGATAATGATCGCCGAGGAGGTCTCCATGAACACACCGGCAATCAGGATGATGATGGCGATCAAAAGCATAATGATATAGGGATTGCTGGAAACGCTCAGCACAGAACTGGAAATCGCCTCCGGGATCTTCCAGTTCGCCAGCACCCAGCCAAAGGGGCCGCTGCAGGAAATAATGATCATAATGACTGCAGAGGTCTTGGCGCTGCCCTTCATGATATTGAACAGATCCTTAAAGCCCATATCCCGGTACACAAATGCGGATACCAGGATGGCATAAATCACCGCCACATCCGCCGCCTCTGACGGGGTAAAATATCCGGAAAAAATCCCTCCCAGGATAATCAATGGCATTAAGATGCCCCAGATCGCCTTGATAAAGGTTCTGGCCACATTTTTGAAAGAAAATGCCGCCCCCTTGGGATAATTATTCTTATGTGCCTCATAAAGGGAGATTACAATCAGGATTGCCCCCATGAGAACCCCCGGCACAAAACCGTTTTTAAACAAGGTATTGACGCTCTGCTCTGCAATCACTGCATAGAGTACCATGGGGACAGACGGGGGGATTACCACTCCGATGGTGCCTGCAGCGGCAATCAAGGCAGCAGATCTTGCTTCATCATAGCCTCTCTTTTTTAATTCCGGAATCAGGGTTGCGCCCACGGCAGCCGTCGTTGCCGCACCGGAACCGGAAATTGCTGCAAAAAACATACCGGCAAGGATTGACACAATGGACAGCCCGCCCTTAATCATGCCCAGCAATGCTTCCGCAAACTCTACCAGCACCTTGGAAACCTTTCCTTTTGCCATCAGGTCACCGGCAAAGATAAAAAAGGGCACCGCAATCAGGGAAAAAGAGTCGGTGGAAGTGAACATCTTCTGTACCACCATCAGCAGCTGGACATTTCCTTTTGCCATGACTGTCACGGAAGACAAGACTATCGAAAAGGCCACCGGGACTCCCAAAAGGAGCATCACAATAAAGGTAATAAACAATAATGCCGCCATTTTATGCCTCCCCCTTTCCAAACAGATGCAGCATGCTCTGGATCATGGCATCCAGTGCATGGAATGCCATAATCCCGCACCCCAATGGGATACAGACATAGATATAGCGCATCGGCAGGCGCATTGCCGGTGACAGCTGCTTCCCCTGCTTGCCGAAATACAGGATCCCATAATACACAATCAAAACAAACAAGAAGCTACAAAGCCCATGGATCACGATCTGAAGCACATCCTTTGCCTTGCTTGGCAAAAGATCCTGGACAATGGTTATGGAAATATGGCCGGCATGCTTATATACACAGCCTGCACCCAGCAGTGTGCTCCAGATCAGCAGATACCGGGTCGCCTCCTCACTCCAGGCCAGGGAGGTAAAGAAAATGCGGCACAGGATCTGCGCCCCGGTGATCACCACCATCGCGCCCAGCATGAATACGATCACAACCTCCATGGCCCTATCCAAAATATCACTAACCTTATGAATACCACGAACAATAACCAAGATTGGATTCCCCTTTCGTATCTGTTTTGTGGCTCTGCGGCTATAACCGCCTCTGCCCTGCCCATACAGGGCAGAGACTGTCTTTTGCCCCGAATAACTTAAAACTTATTTCATATTCCCGATTACTTCCTGGATCCTTGACACATAGTCACTGTACTCACTGTACTGGTCATAAACCGGCTGCACTGCCTCTTTAAAGGAAGTCAGATCTGGTTCCTCAATCACTTCCATGCCATTATCCTTTAAGGCCTGCAGCTGGGAACTCTCCTGGTCAGCCACCCATGCACGCTCATACTCCGCAGCTTCCTGAGCTGCATCCAAAAAGATCTTCTGAGTATCGGCATCCAGGGAATCAAACAGAGATGCACTCATGGTAATAATTGCTGTTGAATAGGAGTGGCGATCCAGAGTCACATATTTCTGGGACTCCCACAGGCTATAGGAATAAATCACATTGATTGGGTTTTCCTGCCCCTGTACCGTTCCCTGCTGCAGGGCTGTCAAAGCATCCGCCCAGGCCATAGGGGTTGCGTTGACATCCATAGCCTGGAAGCTGGCGGTATAGACATCATTTTCCATAATGCGGATTGTCATTCCGGAGAGATCCGCCGCCGTCTGGATCGGCTTTACGCTGTTGGTAAGGTTACGGAATCCCCGCTCTGCATAGGCCAGGCCCTTAAGCCCGGAATCCTCCAAAGTATCCAAAAGTTCACGGCCAATTTCACCGTCCAGAACCGCATAGGCCTCTTCATTGCTTGCAAACAAGTATGGCATATCCAGGACTCCCATGGCAGATGAGAAATTAATGAACGGGCCGCTGGTGATAATCCCCATATCCAGAGTACCGATCTGCATGCTTTCCAGCATATCGCGCTCCCCGCCCAGGGTTCCATTGGGATAGATCTCAATGGCATAAGCTCCATTTGTGCGTTCTGCCACCAGTTCCGCAAACTTCTCCGCTGCCACCTGGAAGCTGTCTTGTTCATTTACCGTGGTACCCAGCTTAAATACAGTGGCTCCTTCCGGCGCTGCCTTTGCACTGTCGCCGGAATCCCCGCTCTCTGCTTCTCCTGCTGCCGCTGCCTCTTCCTTAGCAGGAGCCGTTGTCCCTGCATCTTGGCTGCCAGAAGAGCCGCAGCCCGTCAAGCCAAACGCCATCACTGCTGACAAGGCCAGAGCCATGATTTTTCCGTTCTTTTTCATAATTTTCCATCCTCCTTAACATCAATCATACATAATATTTATTGTCAACCGCTGTCCATGACAGCAGGACTGACCTCTTTTTGCCGCCTGTTTTAGCGGAACTGGAAAAAAATCAAGTAAGGGCGGCTTTTTCCCCTGCTCGCCGCGGCCCCCATGCTGCATCAGCAGCAAACTTCCCTATGCGGGCCTGCGCATAAAAAAAGCCCTTGCCCCCTTAAGAGACAAAAGCTTAACTTCTGCGGTACCACCCTTATTGCTGCCTGACAGCAGCCACTCATCCCCATCAACCGCCTCAAACGGCATAATAGGTGACGCAGTAACGGACGTCCTCCGGTCTGGCCTACACAGATAGGGACGTCTGCCCTACTCCTTCAGCCGGACTGCTCAAAGGCGATTTTCCCGAAAATCCAGCCACCATGTCACACCCTACCACGGCTCTCTGCAGGCCTTATAATCGGTACTCTTCCTTATCAACACATTAATTTGTAAAATTATTGTTTATAATAACTCCGAAAAAACCATTTGTCAATCCTATTTTATAAAGAAAACAAAAATTCGTCTAACTGCCTGCATCCCATGGGTTTATCCTCTTTTTGCCAGCAACCAGGCCATAATATGAATCGCCTGCTGAAACTTACCCTGGCCAATCATCTCCTCAATCTCCTCGGGGGAGTACTTCCTCACATGTAAAAATTCGGTTTCGTCCAGATTCTGTTCCCCAAGCTTTTTGCAGTTTTCGGCGGCAAAAATATGGGCATAGTTGTCTGCCATCGTGGCATTGGATGGCACGGTGAGCAGATATCTCCACTCTTCTGACACATATCCCGTCTCCTCCAGCAATTCCCTCTTGGCTGCCATAAGTGCATCCTCCGGCTCCTCCACATCCTTCCCGTTTCCATATTCCCTGCCGTCCGGACGTTCGATCCCTCCTGCCGGAAATTCCGTGGTCACTTCCCGGATGCCCTGCCTAAACTGCCTTACGCAAAGGTACTTCCCCTCCTCATCTGCCGCAACTACGACAACATAGTCCTTGCGGCTATAGCTATAAAAAGGTTCAAACACTTTTCCGTCGGGAAACTGATAAGCAGACCGCCTGAAATCAATCCATTCATCCTGCACCACATGTTCCATGCGGATTTCCTTCCACTCCAGCTTCTCCCCCTCGTTCTGCGCCGCCATATTTTTGCCTTTCTTATCGCCTGTCTCAATATTCATGTTCTGTCTCCTCATGGAAAAATTTAAAAGTGTGAAAAGCACGTAGCCTCATGGATACGCACTTTTCACACTTTTAACCCCTTGTTTTTCAAGCTCCCGGCCGGACTCGAACCGGCGACCCACGCATTACGAATGCGTTGCGCT
>CAJURT010000090.1 GCA_910588875.1 uncultured Lachnospiraceae bacterium | reverse complement strand
TGATTCATAACCGGTGAAAGGAACTGCCCTTTCTTCCACACCAGCACAGCCCCGGTGGATAAAACCGGCTCCAGGGGCACAAATTTCAGATTCCGGTAAAGATTATCATGTTCCATGCACAGAACCGCCCCGCCGGAACTGTCCGCCATCACAGCGGCATTGTAGACCAGATTATAAGTCCCCAGCAGGTTCAGCCTGTCATAGCCATCGCCAAACCAGTTTGCCAGTTCGTTCTTCACCGAATCCCGTCTGGGCAGCAAAACAGGAATTTCCCATAAATCCTCCGCCTTTACGGCAGTCTTTCCTCCAAGTTCAGAATCACTCCCCACCAGTACTCCCCATCTGGCCTTCCCCGGCAGGCGGATAAACTGGTATTTCCCCACCTCCACCGGCTCCGTCAAAAGGCCGATATCCGTCAGTCCCTTCTCAATGCGGTCCTTAATGCGGTCAGCGGTAGAACTGTAAATATCAAAGGTCACCTGGGGGTGTTCTTTATGAAAACCAGTCATCCAGTCTGCCAGCAGACCCATGCTTTTCGTCTCCCCGCTGCCAACGGAGATTGTTCCGCTTAAGTTTTCTTCACTCCGTTTCAACTCGGATTTTGTCTTATCCGCCAGATCAATCAGTTCTTTGGCCCGCCGTTTCAAAAAAAGCCCGTCTTCCGTAAGGATAATACGGTGCTTCCCCCGTTCAAACAGCCGGACTCCCAACTCCTCCTCCATCTGGGCAAGCTGCCTGGAGAGGGTTGGCTGTGTAATATGCAGAAGTTCTGCCGCCTTTGTAACATTTTCTTCCCTTGCCACCATCAGATAGTACTCCAGTACCCGAAGTTCCATATAAACCATGCCTCCTTTCCCCGCATATTTCCGTTCCCCGTTTCATGTGGTTTTCCTATAACATTGGCGGCTGCCCCAAAGCAGCCGCCATAGTTCAAACTCCCCTGTCTGAATCATTATCTGCCATTGTCCACTGCGGACAACCGGATAGGGAAAACCGAGCAAAAACCGCCTCCCTATGATAAGTCCTTTCCGTTGGAAGCAAGCACCTTCTGATACCAGTAAAAACTGTCCTTTGGCCTCCGCTCCAGAGTCCCTTTGCCCTGGTTGTCCTTGTCCACATACACAAGTCCGTAGCGTTTCGCCATCTCCCCGGTTCCCGCGCTTACCAGGTCGGTGCAGCCCCAGACCGTGTAGCCCATCAAATCCACACCGTCCTCCACGGCCTCCTCCATCTGCCGGATATGCTCCCTCATATATTCCATGCGGTAAGGATCATGGATCCTGCCGTCCGCTTCCACCTTATCCTCCGCCCCCAGGCCGTTCTCCACCACCATGAGAGGGATCTGATACCGCCCGTAAAACTCATTCAAAAGATAGCGCAGCCCTTTGGGATCAATGGTCCAGCCCCACTGGCTCTGCTCCAGGTAAGGGTTGGCCGGCCCCCGCATCATATTTCCCGCCGCCACCGGAACGGTCGCATCATCCGTGGCCGTGCTGCTGGAATAATAGCTGAAACTGAGGAAATCCACGGTTCCCTCCTTAAACGCCTCCTTATCTCCCGGTGCGAAAGGAATCTCAATCCCCTTCTCCCTCCACAGCCGCCTGGCAAAAGCCGGATACGCCCCCCGAACATGGACATCGCCGCAGTAATAATTGGCAAGTTCCATGGTGTGCTGGCCCTTGAGTACATCATCCGGGCGGCAGGTATAAGGGTAGGCAATGCGGCTGAGAATCATGCAGCCCACCTGGTTGTCCCCGTTGATTTCATGGGCCAGCTTCACCGCCTTGGCGCTTGCCACAAGCTGGTGGTGAAGAGCCGTGTAACGCCGCTGTTCATCATCCCAGCTTTCATCCAGGCCTGCCAGGACCCCCACCTGGGTATCCTTCCCCGGAGGCAGGATTCCGCCTCCCATAATATTTCCGTAAGCCCCCATGAGCAGAATATTGATCTCATTAAAGGTCAGCCAGTAGCGCACCAAATCCTTGTACTCCCGGAAAAGCACATTGCAGTACTTCAGATAAAAGTCAATCAGCTTCCGGCTGCTCCAGCCGCCGTACTCCTTTGCCAGATAATAGGGCAGTTCATAGTGGCTGATTGTGACCAGGGGCTCGATTCCATATTTTCTGCACTCGGAAAATACCTTCCGGTAAAACGCGATTCCCTCCTGGTTGGGCTCCTCCTCGTCCCCCCTGGGAAACAGCCGCGTCCAGTTGACGGACATGCGAGACACTTGAAAGCCCATCTCCCCGTACAGGGCAATATCCTCCTTGTAGCGATGATAAAAATCCACTGCCTCATGGCTGGGATAATGGTAATTCTCAAAAATCCCGTCCGTCACATGGCGGGGGGAGGATTTGGTCCCGCCCGTCATCACATCAGGAACCGAAATTCCCTTTCCGCCCTCCTGCCAGCCGCCCTCAAACTGGTTGGCAGCCGTAGCGCCTCCCCACAAAAAGCCTTCCTTCATTCCTTTTCCCATCTTCTCTCCCCCTTACGGTTTCTCTGTTTTTATCATCACTTCTCCGACCTGGCTTCTGCCTTGTTTTACCAGTGACACCGACTGATAGGCGAAACTGTTGGTAATCAGAAATGCGGTAACCGTAGGGTACTTTTCCCCGATCTTTTCCAGGTCAAAATTCATGAGAAGCTGTCCCTTTGTCACCAGATCCCCTGTTTTCACCACCGGGTCAAAGCCTTCTCCCCCCAGTTCCACGGTTTCCAGCCCCACATGAATCATAATCTCCATTCCGTCCCTGCTCCGGACTCCAATGGCATGCCTGGTGTCCGCCACCAGAATCACTTCCCCGTCAAAGGGGGCATAGACCTTCCCCTCCGCCGGCCGGATTCCGCAGCCCTGTCCAAGAACGCCTGCGGAAAACACACCGTCCCCAATCTCCTCCAATGTGATAATCTCGCCGTTCATGGGACTGTAAATGATTCCGTCCTCACAAGCCCTGCTGCCCGCTTCCGGGGCTGCCGTCCCTTTTGCTGCCAGAACTTCCTGCCGGTTTTCCCCTTTCCTTGCAGAGGCAGGGGCTGCCTCAAATTTCAATGACAGAAGATAGGTCAATACCCCGGAAACCACTGCGGAAATAACCAGTGCAATCAAAATATTGTAAAAACAGGTCATGGAATTGTCGCCTATGTAAAGCAGTACGGCCGGGAGCCCGGAAGAGCCTGTGGCAAACCGGTGGGTGTGGGTCAGTCCCGCGTACAGACCGCCGCATCCGCCGCCGATCATGGCCGCTATCAGCGGGTATTTCTTCGGCAGGTTCACACCGTAAAGGGCTGGTTCCGTGATTCCCATCAGGCCAGTCACACTGGCGGAACCGGCGATCTGTTTCAGCTTCCCGTCCTTTGTCCGCAGACACACCACCAGACAGGCAACCCCCTGGGCAATATTGGAACACACACATCCCGGCCCGAAAATACTGTCATACCCAAGATCTGCCATCTGCATAACACCAAGAGGCGCCACGCCGTTGTGAAGCCCGAACATGACCATCAGAGGTAAAAAACCTCCGATCACCACAGCCGGAGCCCAGCTTGCGTTGGTGCTTAAGAAGGTGAAGAACACACCCAGGCCGTTTCCAAGAATGCTTCCAATGGGCCCCAGAACCGAAAGGGCCAGGGTGCCCATAATCAGGAACGTCAGCATGGGGACAAATACCAGCTTCACTGCCTTGGGAATCAGCCGGTCCAGCCATTTCTCCACATACGCCTGCACCAGCACCACCAGGATAATGGGAATCACACTGCCTGTATAGGTAGTCAGGGTAAAGGGGATGATCTGGAAAAAATGAACCGCTTCCCCTGCGGTTACCAGTGCCGCCCAGTTGGGGTGAAGCATGATCGCCGCCACTCCCGCCGCCAGAATCGGGTTGCATTTCAGCTTCTGCGCCTCGGTCACTGCCAGCAGCAGGGGCAGATAGTAGAATACCCCGTCCGCGAACAGGTTGAGAAGATAATACGTCTGGGACTGGTTGTCAATCAGTTCAAATACCACCTAAAGCGCCAGCAAGGCTTTCACCATTCCCGCTCCGGAAAGGGCCGGAATAATGGGCTGGAAGGTTCCGGATACAAAGTCAATCACCACTTCCGCCGGATTCCTCTTTGGTCCGCCCTGGTTTCCTCCCCCGCTCTCCTCTGCCTTTTTCGGACCCACCAGCCTGTCAATCTCCTCAAACACATATTTTACATGGGTACCAATCACCACCTGAAACACGCCTCCGCTGATCAGCACCTCGGCCACCCCGTCCATGGAGTCAAGGCCGGCCTGGTCTGCCTTCCCTTCCTCTGCCAGCCGGAACCTCAGCCTGGTCTGGCAGTGATATACATCCAGAACATTTTCTTTCCCGCCCACTTTATTCAGAATTTCCCGGGCAAGTCCTTCATACTCTTTGCTCATTTTACCCTTATGCCTTTCGTTTTATCGTTCATCAGGCGCGCCTCTGATAGCTATATCTTACCGAAATTGAGGCTTCAAGTAAAATGCTTGATTTTTCTTTCATCCAATGCTTGCAACAGTGTACAAAGGGATACATATAAAAAAACAAAATAATGGACTGCCAA
>CAJURT010000089.1 GCA_910588875.1 uncultured Lachnospiraceae bacterium | reverse complement strand
AGCAAAATTCAGAAATTTTAGGAATTCTTGATCTCGAAACCGGAAAAAGCAGCAGCCCCTTTCTGATGGCTGCTCTCCCCGTTTCTCTGGCGTACCTTTTGGAACAGCTTAACTTACTGACATTGGGTGTGAACAGTAACTTACAGCAATCCCGCTTTTGTCATCTCCGCTTTGATTTTATTGAGAACCGGCCCCTCCGGCGTGGGCAGGTTCGGCGTATAGGGAACCCCGATCTTACGCCCCCGCAGATTGGCCATATCCTTGGCCGCCACCGGGAAGCTGGCCCCGTCCATGGACAGACGCACCGGATTCAGCTTGAACTGTGCCTCTAAAGACCCGTCTAAATCTCCTGCCACATATTTATTGTACACATCCGTGATCAGTTCCGGCATAAAATTGGCTGCCGTACACACACCACCCACGGCCCCGTGGCACAGGGAGGCATACAAAAGGGTATCCTTCCCGCCAAACACCTTAAAATCCACATCCCGGTTTCTGCGGATAAACTCTGAGGTCTGGGTGATATCCCCGCTGGTGTCCTTCATGCCCACAATATTTTTCACCTCATGGGCCAGTCTCTCCACCAGATTGCCGGACAGGGTATAGCCAACCCGGCCCGGGTTGTTGTACAGCAAAACCGGCATATCCGGCACTGCCTCTGCTATCGTCTTAAAATGTAAAAACAGCTCATCCTCTGTCGGCTTTAAGAACATCGGCTGTAAAATGGAAATGCTTGCCGCGCCGTTTGCCACCGCCATCTTCGCCAGACGCACGCATTTCTTCGTGCTGATGGCTCCGATTCCGAAATAGATGGGAACCCGGCCCGCTGCCTGATCTACCGCAATCCGCAAGCCCCGCTCCATCTCATCCTCTTCAATCACATAGAACTCTCCATTGCTGCCATACAGAAGAATCCCGGTCACACCACCCTTGATCACATAATCAATCTGTCCGCGGATGGCCTGCTCATCAATGCGCTCCTCCGCGTCAATGGGTGTGATCATCGGAACCACTACCCCCTTAATAAAGTCCACATTCATCATTCTTTCCCCCATGCTTTTTTCGCTCTTTTCTGAGGCTGCCCGGCAAAATGCCCTGGCAGCCTCTCTTCCGCTCCCTTGCCATTTCTCCTGGAACATGTCTGAAACAGCCGTTCCCTTCAGACAGGGATCACTTCCCGACCGTCACACCGGCAATCTTCTCATAATACCTTACAATGCTGGAGTGATCTTCCTTGTCGTGTCCCTCGCTCTTTAAGAACTGCATCACCTCCATCATCTGGGCAGTGAGGGGAGCAGGGGAACTGATGGCGTGTGCTGCATTCAGGGCATTGTTCAGATCTTTAATGTGCAGTTCAATCCGGAAACCAGGCTTAAAATTGCGCTCCAGCATCATGGGAGCCTTGGCATCCATCACCGTGGAACCAGCCAGGCCGCCCCGGATTGCCTGATATACCAGTTCCGGATCCGTGCCTGCCTTCTTGGCAAAAGTCAGAGCCTCAGACACTGCCGCGATATTGATAGCCACTACCATCTGATTGGCCAGCTTGGCCACATTTCCGGAACCGATTCCCCCTACATATACCACGGAGCCTGCCATCACCATCAGCATGTCATAATATTTGTCAAAGGTCTCCTTCTTGCCTCCCACCATCACGGACAGGGTGCCGTCGATAGCCTTCGGCTCGCCGCCGGACACCGGTGCATCCAACATATCGATGCCGAATTTCTCGCACTCCGCCGCAATCGCCTTGGACTCGGTTGGGTCAATCGAACTCATATCAATCAGGGTCAGGCCTTTCTTTGCCCCCTCAGCGATTCCGTTCGCTCCCAGAACTGCTGCTCTTACATGGGGCGAATTGGGAACCATGGTGATCACTACTTCCACATCACCCGCCAAATCCTTGCCGCTTGCCGCCGACATGGCGCCGCAGGCAACCAGATCCTTCACTGCCTCTTCATTAAAATCAAATACCGTAACCTCATGGCCGGCCTTTACCAGGTTCTTTGCCATTGGTCTTCCCATAATCCCCAATCCTACAAATCCGATTTTCATTGTCGTGTCCTCGCTTTCTTCGATATCTTTTTGATGGGTCTTGTGCCCCATCCGGGCGGTGTGATTCCTGGCCGGATGGAACACTCGATTCTGACGTCCTGTCTCCTTTACTATCCGCTTTGCAGCCTGCCTGCAGGTATAGGGAAAAGGACGCTGGTGAATTTCCTCACCTCGTGTCTGCATTATAGAAAAAAACACCGGAATATTCCATTGGCAAAGCCACTGAAATCCGGCGTTTTTTCTGTACATCAGACATATTCTTTCAATGATTCGAAATATTATTTCATATATGTTTCATTTTATTTCAATTTGATTCATTACAAAACCTTTCTCCTATCCTCCTATAGAGACTTCTCCCTTTACCCTTTTTCAATCCCGTACTTCTTCATGCGCCGCCACAGAGTGGCCTTGCTGATGCCAAGCTCTGCCGCCGTCTTTTCCCTGCTGCCTCCCATGCGGAAAAGAGTTTCCATAATCCTCCGGGACTCCTCATGACAGACCAGGGCTGAATATCCCCAATTCGGGGGCATATAGCCCTCCTCCGGCTGCCCGGATGAATCACTCAGCCCCTTCTCTTCTTTTCTGAATTCCCCCAGGCCCTTTTCCGTCAGACAGCCAGGCACAAAACCAAAATTCCCCTCTCTTTCCATACCCTCACAGTTTTGCCATCCCAGGCAGCCTGAAAAGGCTTTCCCGCGGCCGCCACAGGTAGCCTGAGGATACAGACTTTGCAGCAATTTCGCCACCGCAATTTCATCCAGGGATCTCTTCTGTGCCGTCAGCACCAGACGTTCCATAAAGCTTTCTATCTGGTACAGATTCCCCGGCCATGGATACTCCTCCAGCAGCTTTTTTGCCCCCTTGGTCAGTACATGATAGCGGGAATATCGGTCGCAGCTTTCCCGGAACGCCTCCTCCAGTTTCTGTTCCAGATCTTCCCTGCGTTCCCGCAGCGGCGGTACCCGCAATTCCAGACCGGACAGAAGATAACAGAGATCTCCCCGCAGTCTTCCCTGCTCCCTCAATCGGCAAAGGGGCTGACTAACTGTCACCACGGCACGTACATTCAACCGGCACAAGCCTCCGGCATTTCCTCCATAATACCCGCGAAAACGAATCATCTGGTACAGATGGTACTGGTTGGCCGAGGCCAGGCAATCCACATCCTGCAAAAACAAAGTTCCCCCATTTGCCTGCCGGGCTGCGCCATGTTCCCCGAAAATCATTGACCATTGCCTTTCCTCCCCCAGGCCGCCGCAAGGCACATCCAGAAACGGTCCCTGGCTCCGTTCACTGCTGCTATGGATAGACTCCGCCAGCATTCTTCCCTCTGTTCCCGGTTCCCCCATTAACACTACGGGCTGTTCAGACAAGGCATAAAGCTTTGCCAGGCGGACACACTCCTTCATTGCCTCTGAATTTTGGAGAATATCCCCAAACCGGGCCATTGCCGGAAGGCTCCCCCTCTCTTTACCGGCGCCTTTCCCCCTATCCTCTGTCCGGTCCCACCTTTCCTGAGTATTCTTGCGTGTCTTATGGCAGGTAAGAATCACCCCATCCACCCGTCCATCATACAGCACCGGAGCCATAACCACAAATACCGGCACCCGGTTCCATTCCAGCAAGGCGGTCCTTTCCTCCCCCTGTTCCAGCACCTCCTGCCAAACCCCTGCCTCAATCTCCGGAACCACCTCCTGAATCTGTCTTCCCTTCAGTTCCTCCTCCTGCTGCCGGATGATCCCTTCCATCACAGAATTAACTGCCAACACCCTTCCATCCCCATCCAGCCGGATAATGCCACTGTAAGAATAATCCAGCAGGGCCTCCACCTGTGCCGCTGACTTTTTCTCCTGATTCATGGCATAGTCCACCTGCTCTGCCGTGGCAAAGGCCTGACGCATGGAATCCTCGGTCATGGAGAGGAATAAGGAAGGAATCCCTGCCGCCGTCGCCACTTCCACTGCTGTGTCTCCGCCGATTATCAGATCCACCCCATTCCCCACTGCTGCCTGAGCCGCCTGCCGCAGTCCGGAATCCTCACTGGCATAATAAAGGCAAAGTTCAATCTCATAAATCTCATCAAAATAGGACATGTCGCAGAACATATTTTTAAATCCCACAACTGCAATCCTGGGGCGAGGCCTGCCCACAATCTGCCGAGCCCGCATGACCAAAAGCGCCATTTCCTGGGCAGTCAGCACAATCTCCACCACCGGTACATCCGTATAACGCTTGATGAGAGAAGCCTGAAGGCCCCGGGCAATGATAATCGACGCCCCCTGGCTGATCTCCTGTCTGGCTTCCATAACGGCATCCTCTGTCTTTATTGCACGCATTTTTGCAATCCGGAACTTCTTTTCCTGCAAAATGTTGTGTGCCTGATACAGCATTTCTTCCCGTGCCACCAAAAGTACGATTCTGCCCATCCTCCACCTCCTCATTTATCTTCCCCTCCCTCCGGGGGATGCACACGATTTGCTGCTGAAATTGTCCGACCTTCGGCCGGACGCAAATCGGCGCTGGTATAATCTCTGCCGAGATTATATCATGTCCTCTGGACATGCTGCCCTCCGGGGGATGCACACGATTTGCTGCTGAAATTGTCCGACCTTCGGCCGGACGCAAATCGGCGCAGGTATAATCTCTGTCGAGATTATACCATATCCCCACAAACGGCAGCAATAACTAATAAATCCAGGGATCGTGAGGCTTTATCTGATACGGCATTACCTCTCTGCTGCTCTGCCATCCTCTCACCTTTCGTCTTGACCGTATTATATCTGGCTAAACTCCGCAGGATATTTGTTCATCTGCAAGGCGGATTTTCGACGGCGTAGCGGTGGCTAC
>CAJURT010000088.1 GCA_910588875.1 uncultured Lachnospiraceae bacterium | reverse complement strand
TCAACGCAAAATTCAGGGATTTAAGGACTTCTAAATCCCTGCAAAGTCAAAATCATCAGACCATCTCCAGCTTCTTGCCGCTCCTTTTTCCAAGGCTGAGTTTCTCTTGGCCTAAATTAAATGACATGATACTAGTGTACTGACACATTTACATTTCGCCAAATGACTTGCCTGAATTTCCATCTGCGGCGTTGGCTTCACTCAACGATGCCACCGCATCGCCTCGTTCAGCCGTCTTGCAGACTGAAAATTCATTCTGCGTCATTTGGCTGAAAGTAAATGTGTCAGTACACTAGGGTCCCAAGTTCAAAAACATGAAAAAGGTAGCCAAATTAGGGCGGATTTTGAATGTCTCTGAGGGCGCTAAACGTCCGGTGGACGTTTGTTCAGCGCCGACCGCAACGGAGTGAAGAAGCGGAAGCACAAAGTGCGGAGCAATCCGGTATCCGAGGGGTCAAAAGACCTTTTGACCCCAACATCACGACATTGACACTTGAACTGTTGCAATTATTAAAGGTATGGATAAAAGGTAGAAAAAAATTCAGGGATTTTATATTGACACAGTGTAAATATAGTGTTATCATATTTACATCGTGTCAGAATATGTGGGAAAGGAGGGAAATGCCATGCCAAAAGGGTCGCCGGAACTTACTGAAAAACGAAAGAATGAAATCCTGGACGCCTGTGAAAAGATATACCGGGCAAAGGGCTTTTATGGTGTGACTATCAAGGAAATCAGCACGGAAATCAGCCTCACCCGGCCAGCGATTTACAACTACTTTGAGACCAAAGAAGAGATCCTTCTGGGGCTTCTTGCCCGAGAATACCGCCGCTGGTGCGAAGAACTGGAAAGCCTCATAACAGTTGCCGGAGGGTGTGTTCGCCAGGAACTTGCCAGACACATGGCACATACCCTGGCAGACAAGGAGACGCTTCTGCGGATTCTTAACATGAATCTGTTTGAGATCGAACAGAACAGCCGCATAGAGCGGCTGGCGGATTTTAAAAAGCTCTATCATCGGTCGCTCATCGCCATGAATCGGCTGCTGCATTCTTACAAGGCAGAGATCACCGATTCCCGGTGTGAAGAATTCTGCGAGACGTTCTGCGCTTTTTTGTTCGGAGTCTATCCGTTTGCTTTTCACACCCAGAAGCAGAAAGACGCCATGAAGCTTGCCGGCGTTGCCGTAAGAGAGGCAGGTATCTTTGACATGGTCTGCCGATGTCTCATAAGACTGATACCAGATAAAGATTAACAGGAGGAAACAGAAAATGACAACGAGGAAAAAACTTATGCTGCTGTTTTTGCTGACATCCTTTGCCTTCACGGCATGCAGCAAGGCTTCCGCAGGCGTCGCCCCGGAAAAAACAGCGGCTCAGACAGCTGCCTTGCAGGAGGCGGCCCCATCTTCGTCACAGGAGGCTGAGCCCACAGAGGCCTTGCCCACATCATCCGGACCAGAAGAAAGCAGCCGGTCCAATGAGCAGAAAAGCGCCGGCCGAACCGCCGTTGTCTATTTTTCGGCAACCGGAACCACTGCTGAGATTGCCCGGCTGATTGCAGAAGAAACCGGGGCGGATCTTCTGGAAATTGTCCCCGAAACCGCCTATACCTCAGAGGATTTGAATTACCACGATGACAACTGCCGGGCAAACAGAGAAATGAATGACGATACCGCCAGACCTGCCATCAGCAGCGATTTCAGCCACCTATCGGAATATAGCGTAATCTATGTGGGCCACCCCATCTGGTGGGGAACTGCCCCGCGCATTATTCAGACATTTTTCGAGAACTGCGACCTCTCCCAGGCAACCGTATACACCTTCTGCACCTCCGGAGAAAGCGGCATTGAGCAGAGTGTAAAGGATCTGCAGAACCTGTATCCGGATGTAAATATCGTCAGCGGCAAACGCCTAAACGGCGCTTCAGCGGCAGATGTAAAGTCCTGGATCAGCAGCCTGGACTGAATACTTCAAGGAGGAATCCAATCATGAGCAAAGTGTTAGTAACCTATTTCAGCGCCACCGGGACCACCGCCAGATTGGCGGAAAATCTGGCCTCCGCCATCCATGCCGACATCCACGAGATTCTGCCGGAAATTCCATACTCCGGCAAAGATCTGGACTGGACGGATAAAAAGAGCAGAAGCAGTGTGGAAATGAGCGACAAAGCCTTCCGCCCTGCTATTGCCAACAAGGCGGAAAACATGGAACGGTATGATACCGTCTTTATCGCCTTTCCCATCTGGTGGTATGTCGCGCCGACCATCATCAACACGTTTCTGGAACAGTATGACATGAGCGGAAAGACCATCATTCCCGTGGCAACTTCCGGCGGCAGCGGCATGGGCAATACCAACCGTGAACTTGCCCCTTCCTGCCCGGGCGCTGTCTTAAGGACAGGAAAGGTGTTTTCGGCAAATACCGGCAGGGAAGCCTTAAAGGCATGGGCAGAAGACGTGATGACCAGGAAATAGTTTTTCATGTCCTTCCCTTGCGGAAACCACCAGAATTCCAGAATTTCATCCACGCATTTCCCTTCAACGCCCCTCCTCCGGCGTCCAGGTAACGATCACGGTCAGCACATGGTTGTCATCGATGTCCCAGCTATAATGCCCTGTGCCGCCATCCCCGTCAAAATGGTACCAGGCGCCATCGATTTCCTCCCAGCCGGAGGCAGGGCGGCTTTTGTCCTCCCTCAGACACTCCCACTTTCAATTTTCCGGCCCCACGTAATTCCATGTCCGCGGCAGGCAGATATTC
The DNA here is from genome assembly GCA_910588875.1 of uncultured Lachnospiraceae bacterium. Classification (GTDB taxonomy): domain Bacteria; phylum Bacillota; class Clostridia; order Lachnospirales; family Lachnospiraceae; genus Brotaphodocola. The sequence goes on along the minus strand of CAJURT010000088.1, from coordinate 2,348 downwards.
CGCCTGCCGCGGACATGGCCATAGCAGCTGTAAGGGCTGCTATGAATTTTGCTTTCATATTCATTTGCAGTCCTCCATTCTTGTATTTTCAGGAACCTTGTTCCCCCACATACAGAGCCACATCCCAAGGCCATCAGGCCACTTTCTCTGCAAACGGCAACAAGCCTGATTCCATTCAGCCACAATTAAAAGGAAATAGAATAAGAAAGAAAAATCTGCTATTGTAAATGAATCGCCAAATTCAAATACCAATGAAAAGCGGGAGTACAGGCAGACCGCAGCATACCCTCAATGGACAAGGGAACCCCCTGCTGTTCAAAAACATTCCTGCCTGTCAGCAGTCTCCCAGAATCTTTCCCTCCGTGGAAATGGTCACCACCCTCCAGGGAATCCTCTTCCCACTGGCCTCAAGCGCCCGTTTTACCGCATTTTCTATCCCTCCGCAGCAGGGTACCTCCATCCGGGCAACGGTTACACTCTTGATGTCGTTCCCGGCTATAATCTGTGTCAGCTTCTCTGCGTAATCCCCCTCGTCCAGCTTTGGGCACCCAATAAGAGCAATGTGTCCCCGGATGAAATCCTGGTGGAAATTGCCATAGGCAAAGGCTGTACAGTCTGCGGCAACCAGCAGCTTTGCCCCGTTGAAATAAGGCGCATTTGCCGGAACCAGCTTGATCTGCACCGGCCACTGGGCAAGCCGGCTGATGGCGGGAACGGCCTGTCCTGAGACCTGATCTGCCTCATGCCGGATTGCACTGGCTTTCATCCCCGGACAGCCGGACACTGGCTTTGCCCCCTTCCCCTTTGCAGCCAGAACCGCAGCTTCATCATAGGCAGGGGCTTCCCTTTCCTCAAAGGTGATCGCCCCGGTGGGACAGGTGGGAAGGCAGTCCCCCAAGCCGTCACAGTAATCCTCCCGGGTCAGCCGCGCCTTGCCATCTATCATCTCAATAGCACCCTCATGGCAGGCCGAAGCACAGGCTCCGCAGCCGTTACAGGCCTCCTCATCAATTTTAATAATCTTCCTGATCATCTTAATTCCTCCCTTTTGCTTTTATCATTTCTGCATCCGTAAGCCCTGCTCTCAGCGGACAAGAATGTCTTTATCCGGGAAGCAGAAGAAGGACTATCCTCCTTGACTTCCTGTGCTTATCATAATACAATAGAGCCGAAATGTATGTTGAATTTTCAACAGGAGTGTGTTTTATGGAAAAATATTTTGATGTGCTGCAAAAAAGTCCCCTGTTCCGTGATATTTCCCGGCAAAACCTGTCTGCCATGCTGGGCTGCCTAGGGGCAAAAGTCCTTTCCTGCCAGAAAAAGGAAACCATCCTTTCTGAGGGAGAGCCTGCCAGATTCATCGGGATTGTGCTGTCCGGGTCGGTTCAAATCCTCCATGAGGATTATTGGGGAAACAGAAGCATAGTCGGCGTGGCAGAACCATCGGAACTGTTCGGGGAATCCTTCGCCTGCGCAGGGGTTTTGGAAATGCCTGTCCGGGTGGCTGCCTCCCAACAGGCAGATGTCCTGCTGACGGACTGCCGGAGAATCACTGCTCCCTGCAGCAATGCCTGTGCCTTCCATCAGCAGGCCATCTATAACCTGCTCAGAGCCGTTGCCGAAAAGAATCTCCAATTCCATCAGAAAATCCAGGTCACCTCCAGGCGCACCACAAAAGAGAAACTTCTTGCCTATCTGCTGCTGCAAACGGAAAAAAGCCACAGCCCCAGCTTTGAGATTCCCTACAACCGTCAGGAACTGGCGGACTATCTGGGGGTGGACAGAAGCGGCCTTTCTGTGGAAATCGGAAAGCTGTCCCGGCAGGGAATTATTGAGGTTCATCAAAAACATTTCCGGATTCTGGAGGCAAATCCCCTGCAAGCAGCCCAACAGCACATACAATCAGACCGGTGGGAATGAGAACAATCCAAAGAGCGTCACGAAACCTATCCAGCAGAAATCCGTACACGATCTGCCCGATTGGCTGCACACATAGGGAAATTGCCTGCAGGTTCAGATTGTTGCGCTCCTCGTCTGACTGGTTCTACCTAAGCAGGGCCTTGATCTTTTAGAAGCCATTTAAATCTATGCAACATTGTCAAGTGATGAATTTAATTTTGCGCATAAAAAAGCAGGGACTCTCTCGAATCTCTGCTCTTTTAGCTGTTGTACTCCAAAACATTGATGATTACTCTACGACTGAATATACTGAACTAGCCAATCATATTTCTCTTTAACTCTAAGATTGCCATTTAACTCAGCTTCGTGTGATTGCTCTTGTGCAAATGAAAGAGAAAGATTGCAGAAATATATATTGGATTATGTATTCAGTTTTTAGTGTCAGCGTT
>CAJURT010000087.1 GCA_910588875.1 uncultured Lachnospiraceae bacterium | reverse complement strand
GAAAACCTGCCACTGGCAGCTTTTCTGCGTGCTGAGGCAAAGAATTCCTAAAATTCCTGATTTTCGCGAAAAGCGAAACAAAAATCCCCAAACTCGCTTCGCTCAGACAGAGTGGATTTTTGTTTCAACGCAAAACTCAGGAATTTAAGGACTTCTAAATCTCTGCAAAGTCAAAATCTGCAGACCATTTCTGGCCACCTCTCTCCCCTTTTCCTTGGCTGGATATTCTCAGAACGAAACGAAATGACATTGCTCATGAACAGTAGAAAGGAAATGAGAGATGAAGCAGTTCATGAATGACAAAATAATCCCCAGGATTATGGCGTTTGTTAGTACAAAAGGGATACAGGCAATTAAGGATGGGATGGTCTATTCCATGCCTCTTCTGATCGTGGGCTCTGTATTTCTGATTATTACCAATTTCCCGATTCCGGCAGTTGTGAATTTGCTGGAGCAGACAGGCATAAAGGCTGTGCTGGAACAGGCCAACGGGGCAACCTTCAATATCAGCGCCATGATCGCCGTTCTTGGCATTTCCTATAACTATATCAAATTAGAGGGGCAGGAGCCTTTGAGCGGAGCAATCGTTGCCCTTGGCGTCTTTATTATGATGACGCCGGCATCGATTGTGGCAGAAGGCGGAGCAGTAGTGGGGGGTATTATCGATAAAAGCTGGACAGCCGGGAAAGGCATGGTGGGAGCAATTATTGTGGGGCTGATTGTGGCCTATGTCTATTGCTGGTTTCTGAAAAGAAATATTAAGATCAAGATGCCGGCAGGGGTTCCTGAGGGGGTATCCAACGCCTTCTCGGCCCTGGTTCCCGGAGCCGTCATTGTGACAGGGGCAACGGTTGTCCACGGAATCTTTTCCATGGGCTTTCATATGACGGCCATGGAGGGGATTTACAAGGTGATTCAGACGCCCCTCCAGAGCATGACCGATTCCATCGGAGGAGCCGTCCTGATGTGCTTTCTCACCCCGTTTTTATGGTTCTTCGGCGTACATGGCTCCACCATTGTGGGAGGCATCATGACCGGTATCCTTCAGGCCAACGGCCTGGAAAACCAGGCCTTGATTGACAAGGGGATTGAACTGACGGTGGAAAACGGAGGCCACATCGTAACCATGCAGTTTTTGGACCAGTTTATCAATACCACTGGCGCGGGAATCACCATCGGCCTTGTGATCTATATGTTTTTCCTTGCCAAATCAAAGCAGTTAAAAACCCTGGGAAGGCTGGAACTGGTGCCTGCACTGTTCAACATTAACGAACCGATTTTGTTCGGGATTCCCATTGTGATGAATCCCATGCTGGCGTTTCCCTTTATCGCCATGCCGGTGGTGGCCTGCATATTGCAGTACATAGCGCTCTATACCGGGCTTTGCCCCCTCTACGGCGCTGTCCAGGTTCCCTGGACCTGTCCTCCGATTATCTCGGGATTTTTGATCGGAGGCTGGCGGACAGCCCTTTTGCAGGTGGTTATCCTCAGCTTGTCCTTCCTTATTTATTTCCCCTTTGTGCGGAGGGTGGATAAGCTGAACCTGATAGAAGAAGCGAAAAAAGAACAAGAAGCACAGGATGATGAATGGTAAAAGGAGGACAAAATGACACAGGAATTTGAGACAGCATGTTTTGGAATTATTACTTATGTGGGCACTGCAAGATCTTGCTTTATCAATGCGGTGCAGTTTGCGAAAAAAGGGGATTTTGAAGGGGCGGAGGAACAGATCCGGCAGGGAGACGAAGCCTACACCCAGGGGCATCATATCCATGCAGATCTTTTGACACTGGATGCAAACGGAAAGCTGGAAGAATCCGGACTTATCCTGATGCACGCAGAAGACCAGCTGATGAGTGCGGAAACCTTCCGGGTCCTGGCTGTGGAGTTTATTGAGGTTTATAAAAAAATGGCAGAATAGCGGAGGCCAGAACCTGCTTTCCCCAAGGGAAACCGGCAGCAGCCCGGGATTTCCGGGAAACAAGTGCTCCGTACAAAGAGAGGATAGCCGAAAAAGCTATCCTCTTTTGTCTCATGGGAAATTGCGTCCAATCCTGTTTGATTTTTGTGCTTCGGATTTTATCCTTTCACCCCGCCTCCGGTAACACCGGCAATGATCTTTTCCGACAAAAAGATATACAGGATGAAGGTAGGCAAAAATACGATTACCACAGCCGCGAACATGCCGGCCCAGTCCCCGGTGTATTTCATGGAGTTAATCATGGAATACAGGCCCACGGCAATGGGGCGCAGCTTGTCGGAGTTGGCGAATATCAGGGAGATGAAGTACTCATTCCAGATATTGATAAAATTAAATATGGTGACCGTGATGATTCCCGGCTGAGCCATGGGAAGCATGATCAGCCAGAAGGTCTTGGTGGGCGGGCACCCGTCAATGGCCGCCGCCTCCTCAAAGGCCCGGGACAGGTTGCCGAAAAAGGTCATGAGGAAGATGGTGGTGTAGGGCACATTGATGCCGATGTACAAAAAGATCAGCAGGACTGCATTGCTCATCACATGGTTTAAGATTCCAAGGTTGGCCACAATCCCGAACAGAGGAAGCACAATCATCACCACCGGCACGCCCATGGCAGACACAAAGCCGGTCTGAATCAGCTTGTTCCCCGGAAATACGAAGCGGGCCAGGACATAGGCCGCCGGGGCGCAGATGAGAATCAGCAGGATGCAGGAGATGATGGAGTAGATAAGGGAATTCCGGAAAATTCCCGCCACATCGGAATTCACCCAGGCTTTTACATAGTTTTCAAAATGGAGCCCGGAGGCTAAAAGCTTATTGGAAAAGATCTCCTTGGTGGTGGAGAAGCTGGCCAGCAGCACCCACCCCAACAGGACAAAGGTAAAGGAAATCCAGACCAGCAGGATAAAGTATCCCGGTGCCAGGCGCAGTTCCCTCTTCCAGTTGACCGGCTCCCGGTATTTTTTTGTTTTCGCCATAAATTTCCCCTCCTTTTAGAATTCCAGGTCATCATCCCGCAGCAGGTGGTTGCACAGCCAGAATACGGCCACCACACAGACGCTTAAGAGCACGCCGATGGCAGCGCCGAGGCCGGAGTTCCGCTCTGTGATGCTGTTGCCCGCGCCGAAGATCTGCATATACATGTAAACCATGGGAGTGATGGTCTGGGTGTCCGCCGTGACCGTGGAGAACAGCTGGGACCACACGAAGAAGCCCACACTGGTGACGCTCCACATGGTAATGTTCGTCTTGAAAACCCCCTTTAACAGGGGAAGGGTGATGTAACGGAACTGATTGAATTTGTTTGCCCCGTCTAAGGTGGCAGCCTCAAAGTAATCGGAACTGATGCGCTCAATGCCGCTGGCAAAGATCAGCATGTGATATCCTACCATGCCGAAGCAGTAGGCCAGCAAAAGGGCAGCGAACTTGTGGTCATTGTCCAGCCACTGTACCTTGGCCAAGGAGGTGAGCCCCAGATTGGTAAACACGGTTTTTAAAAGCCCGAACTTGGGGCTGTAGACGTATTGCAGCCACATGGTAGCCAGAGCCACCGCGCTGACAATGTTGGGCAGATAAATCACAGCCCGGAAAAAGCTTTTGAAGCGGATGCCGCTGGTGATGATCACTGCAAAGAGCAGTGCCAGGGACATGACGATGATGCCGCCGATCAGCCAGATGCGGAAAAGGTTCCACATGGAGATGCGGAAGAGGCTGGTGTTGGCCAGCCGGATAAAATTGGACAGGCCGGTAAACTGCCATTTGGCCACCGGGTCGGTGATTCCGTCAATCCGGAAAAAACTCATGATAATGGTACGGATGATGGGATAGAGGAAAATAACAGAAAACATCAATACTGCGGGCGTTAAAAACAGTATGATCATGCCTTTGTTGCGTTTCATCCCGGTTCCCCCTTTCATAAAGTGAAAACAAAAGGCGGCAGCTTATCCCTGCCGCCTTTTTACCGATATTAGTTCCCTGCTTTCTTCAAGGCATCCACAAAGCCCTGGGCATCAATGCTGCCGCCGCAAAGCTTTAAGAAGTTCTCCTTGATGATGGGCGTCATGTCTGCGTTGGCCTCAGCGCCTGCCGCCCAGGGATAGCGGGTGTTCATGCTGTCCATAACGGGCTTCACGCAGGAGATCAGGGCCGGCCACTCGGTGTTGTTGGAATCCGCAGGAATACCGATAGACAGCTCGGAGAGCATCTTGTCGAACTCACCCTGGGTGATATAGCAGATCAGCTTAAAGGCATCCTCTGCCTTCTGGGAATCCTTGTTGATAGCCAGTACCTGTGCCCCGTAGTTGGCAGCGTCCACTCCATCGGTTCCGCCTTCCAGGGCCGGATAGCTGAAGCAGCCCCACACAAAGTCATCCCCGGCCATATCCTTTACCTCATTGGGCAGCCAGGAGCCGTTTAAGTACATGGCAGCGGTTCCCATGGCCAGTTCCTGGTTCTGTCCTGCCGGCCAGACATTGGAGGCAATGGTCTCAGAGAAATAGCCCTTGCTGGCAAAATCCGCATAAGCTTCTGCCGTGGCAGTCACAGAAGGATCATCCCACTGGCCGCCCTTTACGATCTCTTCCGTCTTGGGCTCGCCTACCAGGCGGGACATGTGATAGCCGAACATGCAGGTGATGTAGGCATCGTCACAGGTGATGGGGGTGTACCCTTTCTCCTTGATCTTGGCGCAGGCAGCATCCAGTTCCGCCCAGGTGGTGGGAACCGCGGTAATCCCTGCCTCGTCAAAGATCGTCTGGTTGTAGAAAAACGCAAATACATTGGGCTGGTAGGGAATGGACTTTAAGGTGCCCCCGCCTACCTCGCGGCAGGCTGCCATCAGGCCTGCATTGGCGGTTGCCTCGTAATCCGCGGCCTTGGCTAATTCCTCCAGATCCATCAGATACTGTCCCCAGGTGGTGTTGACCCGGTCAATATCCTCGTCAAACAGGTCAATGTTGGTTCCCGCGTCCAGAGCCGGCTGCAGTCCCTCACGGATACCGGTACGGCCCTTGAACTGGAGATCTACGCTGATGCCTGTGTCCGCCGTAAACTGGTCAACCGCTGCCTGGATGGCCTGCCCCTGAGGCTCTGTGGCCTCCCACATTGACCAGTACACCAGGCCGTCCCCTGAGGGAGCCGCCGCCTCCTGCTGTCCGCCGTCCGCTGCCGGAGCCGCTGTGGTGGCATCCCCCGCCGGGGCTGCCGCTGTCTCTGTGGTCTGCCCGCCACCGCCGCATGCTGCCAGGGAGACAGCCATAGCTGATGTAAGAACCAGTGCCATAACTTTCTTTCTCATAAAAACGTCCTCCTCTTTTTTATGCAAATTCCTTGCATTTACTTACGTTCCCATGAGATTAGTATAGTAAAACTGCACAGAAAAATATTTGCACAATCAACCCTTATATTTGTACATTAG
>CAJURT010000086.1 GCA_910588875.1 uncultured Lachnospiraceae bacterium | reverse complement strand
CTTAAGTTTTCGAATTTTGCGTTGAAACGAAAATGCACACTGTCTGAGCGAAGCGAGTTTGGGTATTTTCGTTTCGCTTTTAGCAAAATCCGAAGACTTTAGAGTTTCTTAACCCCGAAACGGGAAAAAATCCCCGGCGGCTCCCCTCCCCCCACCCCCTCCTCCAAGGCGTACCCCTCACCAATTAGGATAAAAAGCCAAAGTTGTAAAAATTTGAGAGTGGATGAAGAGAAAGTGGAGGATGTGGGATGGGAGTCATAGTTCACGAGACGACGGGAGTATTTCATCTGTGCAATGATCAGATCAGCTATATGATCAGGAAAATGCCCAACGGGCAGCTGGGACAGCTATATTATGGGAGCCGGATCCGGGACCGGGAGGATTTCCCCCATCTTCTGGAGCGGGCCCACCGGGACATGGCCCCCTGCGTGTTTCCCGGGGACACCACCTTTTCCCTGGAGCATTTAAAGCAGGAATATCCGGCCTTTGGCACCGGCGACATGCGTTATCCCGCCTATGAGATCTGCCGGGAAAATGGAAGCCGGATCAGCAGCTTTTGCTACCGGGGATACCGGGTCCGTCCGGGAAAGCCGGAACTTTGCGGCCTTCCGGCCGTGTATGTGGAGTCGGAGGATGAGGCGGAAACCCTGGAGATTGCATTGGAAGACCCGGTGATCGGGGGGAAGCTGACACTGCTTTATACCATATTTGAAGAGTTTCCGGTGATTGTACGCAGTGCACGGTTTGAGAACGGGCAGGATTTGCCCTGGGAACTGACCAGGGCAATGAGTATCAGCCTGGATTTGCCGGATTGCCGGTATGAGATGCTGGATTTGGCAGGGGCTTCATTGCGGGAGCGGTATGTAGATCTTCACCGGCTCCATCCGGGGGTGCAGAGCATCCACAGCATGCGGGGGCACAGCAGCCATCAGTTTAATCCTTTCCTGGCTCTGAAGAGGGAAAATGCAGACGAGCATACCGGGGAAGTGATAGGCCTTAGCCTGGTCTACAGCGGCAATTTCCTGGCACAGGCCGAGGTGGATACCATGGGAACGCTCCGCGTCATGGCAGGGATTCATCCGGAGGGCTTTTGCTGGCCGCTGAAAAAGGGGGAGGAGTTTCAGACGCCGGAGGCAGTGCTGGTGTATTCGGATCAGGGCCTAAACGGCATGAGCCAGGTGTATCACAAATTATACCGCACAAGGCTGGCAAGGGGACACTGGAGGGACCGGGAGCGGCCGATTCTGGTCAACAACTGGGAAGCCACTTATATGAAGTTCACGGAGGAGAGCATTTACGCCATCGCAAAAAAGGCCGGGGAACTGGGCATCGAACTATTTGTGCTGGATGACGGATGGTTTGGGAAGCGGGAGGACGACACCTCCTCTTTGGGGGACTGGACCCCGAACCGGAAGAAGCTTCCTGGCGGGATTGCAGGGATTGCCCGGTCAGTGACAAAGCTGGGGATGCAGTTTGGGCTGTGGTTTGAGCCGGAGATGGTCAGCCCGAAAAGCGAACTCTATGAGGCTCATCCGGATTGGGTATTGGGAAGCAGCGACAGAGAAATCTGCAGGGGAAGGCATCAGTATGTCCTTGATTTTTCCAAGGATGAGGTGGTGAATTATATCGGGGAAAGGATGGAGGATATCCTGAGAGAGAGTCCCGTCTCTTATGTAAAATGGGATATGAACCGGAGCATATCCGACCTGTTTTCCGTGGGAAGGGACCGGGAGCACCAGGGGACGGTGTATCACCGCCAGATTCTGGGGGTTTACCGGCTGTATGACCGGCTGACGAAGGCATTTCCCCAGGTGCTCTTTGAATCCTGCGCCAGCGGGGGCGGCCGGTTTGACCCGGGCATGCTTTTTTATGCGCCTCAGGGCTGGCTGTCCGATGACACGGACGGGGCGGAGCGGGTGAAGATCCAGTATGGAACCTCCTATGTTTACCCGGTCAGCAGCATGGGAAACCATGTGTCGGCAGTGCCCAACCACCAGACCTTTAGGAGTGTGCCACTTGCCGCAAGGGCAATTTGCGCTTATTTCGGCGCCTTTGGGTATGAACTGGATTTAAACCTTCTCACAGAGGAAGAGCAGGGGCAGGTCAGGGAACAGGTGCGTTTCGTGAAGGAACACCGCAGATTCCTCCACACCGGCATATTTTACCGTTTGCGGAGCCCCTTTGAAGAGAAGGAAGCTGCCTGGATGGTGGTTTCCGAGGACAGAAAAAAGGCCCTGGTGGCTGTGTTCCGCTTCCGGCAGCCGGTGAACCGGGGGTATGACCGGCTGCGCCTGGCCGGGCTGTGCCCGGAGTGGGAGTATGAGATCAGCGACCGGGACTACTGCTGCTTTGGAGATGAGTTGATGCAGGTGGGCCTGATTCTGTCTGACCGGGCCAGCGGGGTCCTGAATTCAGAGACAGTGCAGGGGGATGATACGGCGCGGCTGATATGGGTCAGGACGGTGGGTTGAGAGGAGTCAGTTTTTTTCCTAAATCCCGGAAAATATTTATTCTTTTTTACTGAAAGCAAGGATGGTATAATCTCGATAGAGATTATACCTGCGCCGATTTGCGTCCGTCCGAAGGTCGGACAATAACAAAAGCAAATCGTGCGCATCCCCCGGAGGGTGACATGTCCGGAGGACATGGTATAATCTCGATAGAGATTATACCTGCGCCGATTTGCGTCCGTCCGAAGGACGGACAATTTCAAAAGCAAATCGTGTGCATCCCCCGGAGGGCAGCATGTCCACGGGACATGATATAATCTTTGACGGGCAGGGAAAGACGCAAAAAAGACAGGATAAGGCGGGATGAGATGAATAAACGGAGGGTATCGATCATTGACGAATTGGATAAGACAGCCCCTGATGTGACGATAAGCAGCCTGGCAAAGAAGTTCCAGGTCTCTCAGCGAACAATCAGAAATGATTTAAATGCCATCAATGATCTTCTGCCAGAAAATCAGCTGAAACCAACCGAGATACGAAGCGGAGGGCGGATTTTCTGCGGGGAAGATTTTGAAAAGCTGCTTTTGCTAGTCTCCGAGGAAGATTTTTATGCCTATAAGCTTTCCAAAGAGGAACGGATAAGGATAGCCTCTTCCCTTTTGGTGAGTTCATCGGAATATATTACTCTTTCCTCGATTGCCGAGAGTTTATTTGTCAGCCGGGCTACGGTTATCCATGATTTAGATGAGATGAAACGCTTTGTGAAAGAGGGAAATCTCCAGATCCTTTCCCATCCCAATAAGGGCCTTCGGGTAGAGGGGCTGGAAAGCGATAAACGTCTGTTTTTAATGAAGCTGGCCGGGCAAAGGGGACTGAATGAACGTCAGGATGTGGCGGGAAAAACCATCAGTCTACAGGCAGGAAACAGAATCATTGTGCAAAAAATCGTAAATGAACAGGAGCATATCCATGCATGCTTTTTCACGGATTCTTCCTTTCATAAAATCCTGCTTTATCTGGGGATTATGATTAACCGCAATCTGCAGGGGGAATATATCGAGGAGCAAAAAAGAATCAGCAACAGTAAATATTATATGGCACAGGATATGATGAAGTATATTGTACAATACTGCCATATTACAACAACGGAGAACGAGGTCCGGTTTTTAAGCGAACTTCTGGCAAAAGCCAGATATCTGAAAAATAAATCCGCGCAGAATAACGTGGTGCAGATACAGATGATCACAAGGCAGTTTATCGGAAAGCTTTCGGATGAACTGGGCATAAACCTGAATGATGATTATGATTTTTTTGAGAGCCTGTCCAATCACCTGTCCTCTGTTTTTTCCGTAAAAGAGGTATCTTATCCGGAAAATTCTGTGATTGATGAGATTGTGGCTGAAAATCAGGATGTATTAATGGCTGTAAATAAGCGGAAGGCCATGATTCAAAGCTGTATGAAACGGGAACTGGCGGGAAAAGACCTGGAATATATTGCTGTCCATGTGTGTGCGGCTCTGGAAAGGAAGAAAAACAAAGGGGTTGCCTTCCATGTGATTGTGGCCTGCCACGCCGGGATTGGGACTTCAAGGCTCCTTTTGGAAAAGCTGAAGACCCATTTCCATTTTCAGATTGTTGACGTGGTATCTTCTCATGAGGCGAAGAATCTGGAGGAAGGCACAGCGGATTTTGTGATTTCCACCATCCCCCTGGAGGGATGTAAGCTGGATTATGTGGTGGTTTCCCCCATGTTAAATGACGAGGATTATGTCCGTGTGGGAAATAAGATCGATGCATTAAAGAGCAGCCGCCGTCTGCTGTCAAGAACAGAGGATAAGGAAATAACAGCAAAGGGCATGATAGAGCGGCTGACGCCCATTGTTTGGGAAACCGTGCCCGGTCAGGCGGCCCTATTGATGAAAAAAATGCGGAGAACCATCCGGGATTATTTTCATCAGTCAATAGAAGCGGAAGCGGAGATTTTTTCACCATATCTCCATCATCTGCTGAATCCTTCCCATATTACACTGGAGGTGGAATGCAGGGACTGGAGGGAAGCCGTGAGGATATCGGGAGAAAAACTGATGGCAGAAGGCTATATTGAGAAGCGTTATATTGACGCCATGATTCGTAATATCGAAGAACACGGGCCTTTCTCCTGGCTTTGCCGTGCCCCATGAAGGACTGGAGGCCGGGAGCATCAAGGTGGGAATGCACCTGATCCGTTTAAAGACGCCGGTATGCTTTGGAAACGAAGAATTTGATCCCGTCGAGTTTGTGTGCTGTTTAAGCGCGGTAGATCACAAAACTCATCTGAAGGCATTTTTTAACCTGGTGAATATGCTCCAGACCAAAGATTTTAAGGAAAAGCTTCACCAATGCAATACATCGGCGGAAGCTTCCCGGATTATTGAGATGTACGAATATGAGGTTATGGGGTGATCAGGCTGCAAGGCTATGGACGTTTGTCTGTAGCCTTGCAGCCTTTTAGGACTCATGATGTTTTTTCATCGATAACCTCTGACTTGTCAACAGCTTTAATCATGTCCCTGGTCAGGGGCCTGGTGATCCAGTTGTCTTTATAGGTGTTGTTAAAGTAAACATTGGTATTGTAGATTGCTTCTGGCATTTCCCCAAAATATATTTAACATTGCTTGTCGCCTCATGATCAGTATTCTCAAATATGGATGATAAAATACCATTGTGTCGGAGGATGGTGCTTTTCGCTTTCGTGAAGACTATACCAAATCGGTGCAGGTATAATTCTTGGATTCAATGGGCTTTCCAGTGACGTTTTGTAAAGGACTTTTAATCATATTCACAAAAAATTTACATTTCAGGGCAAAAAAATAGAGCCAGGAACCCGTTTTTTAGATTCCTGGCTCATTAGTGCCATTTACATATTCTGGTCTGTTTTCAATTTTCTCACTTCATCAACTGAAAGGCCAACAAATTCCGCAATCTTTTCAAGCGTTATTGTCCCATCTTCCAGCATTTTCTTTGCAACATTTATCATTCCCTCTTTTAATGTCTGATTCCTCATATCT
>CAJURT010000085.1:2934-5753 GCA_910588875.1 uncultured Lachnospiraceae bacterium | reverse complement strand
TACAGGTACTCCGGCGCACGGGGGCCGGAAAACCCCACCCAGACATAAGTCCAGGGATTCTCCGGGTTGGCCTTATAAAAGGTCACCGTATTCGGCTCAATCAGAAAGCCCTGGCCGGCCTTAAGATGGTAGCGCCTGTCCTCCACCACATAGTCCCCCTCCCCCTCCAGGATATAGTGAACCACATAGTTCGGCCTCACCGCCGGCCCAAAACTCTGATTCCTGTCACACTTCTCATAGCCGCAGAAGCACAGATAAAAATCCTGAATCTGCCGGTTCCTCAGCTGCAATACAAAGGACTGTTCCATATTCTCCCCTGCCCCCTCGCTCAATGGGGAGGCTGTTTCTCCGTAAACTGATCCATCTTCTCCTTATGGCTCCGGTAATTCTTGGGGCTCAGTTCAAACTTCTTCTTAAAAGCCTTGGAAAAGGCCAGAGAATCCTCATAGCCCACGGCAGCAGAGACCTCCGTCACCGGCAATTCTGTGGAAATCAGCAGATTCGCCGCCTTGTGCAGGCGGAAATCCATCAGAAACTTCTGGGCCGACAGCCCCAGTTCCTTCTGGAACACATGGTTTAAGTAGGTACGGCTGATCCCCACATAATCTGCGATATCCGTCACATTGATGCCATAGCTGTGCTTCCACTTCACATAGTCAATGGCCTGTTCCACATACACATTGCTGCTGTAGTCATAACGGCCGGCGCCGTTTTTCTGGTTGATATAGTCATGGTTGTAATTCTCCACCAGAAGCGCCAGAAGCATCATTAAAGAAGAATTTCTTTTTAAATCATTGGAAAACGAAAGCTGAACCGAACTCAAAATGGCATTGATCTGCACCTCCACCTCACCCCGGTTTTTGAAGGGCAGCACATAAGACTGCTTGGAAAATCCACAGTTTTTCAGAATTGCCTCCGCACGGATACCGTCAAAGCCGATCCAGGCATAAGTCCACGGATCTTCCGGGTCGGCGGCATAGCGAACCTCCTCGCCAGGCCGGATCAAAAACATCTGGCTGGCCGTAAGAAAATAAGTAATGCCATTGATGGTGTAGGAACCCTTTCCCTCCAGGACAAAATGGATAATATATTCCTCACGGATTGAGTGCTCAATGGCATGGGTGGGCAGGCAGTGCTCCAGCCCGCAATGGATCAGATAGAGATCCATATAAGTTCCCCTCAGATGTTCCAGACAGCGGAACTGGGCAGAATCTGTATACTTGATATTTCGCATAAAATTGTTTCCTCCAGTTTTTTAGCAAGTTTCAACAATCACCGATGACTTTGACACTGGAAAACCGATTCTACAATTATTCATATTATACACCAAACTGATTCATTTTTCCATATCTCTGTTTATTTTTCCATGTTAAAGTTTCAACTTTTATTGTCAGTTATCCATAGACAATATTGTCCTCTTTTTCTATAATAATTTCAAGAAATTAAGTCAATATGACGAACACGGGAGGTAATTACCATGAAGAAACGCAACAAATTTCTGGCACTGGGCCTTTGTGCGGCCCTGGCAACAACCACCCTGGCAGGCTGCGGCGGCAGCGCAGGCGGTGGCGGCGGAGACAGCGCAGGCGGCAATGGGGGGGGCGGCGGTGATGCCGGCGGCAAGCTGACCGTAGCCATCTGGGACAACGGACAGCAGCCCGGGCTCCAGGAAATCCTCAATGATTTCACTGCTGCCACCGGTATTGAGACTCAGCTCCAGGTCATTGAGTGGAGCAGCTACTGGACTCTTCTGGAGGCAGGCGCTTCCGGCGGCGACATGCCTGACGTATTCTGGATGCACTCCAACGAGGCTGTCCGCTATATGTCCAACGGCATCCTCTTAGACATCACCGACAAGGTGAATGCCAGCGAGACCCTGGAACTGGACAAATTCCCGGAGGATCTGAAGAATATGTACACCTATGACGGCAAGATCTACGCCCTGCCCAAGGACATGGACACCGTTGCCATCTGGTACAACAAGGATATGTTTGATGAAGCTCAAATCCCCTATCCGGACGGAAGCTGGACCTGGGATGATTTCTATGATATTGCGAAAAAGCTGACCAAGGAAGACGGCAGCCAGTTCGGTTTCTGCGCCAATCCCTCCAACGAGCAGGATACCTGGATGAACACCGTATACACCTTAGGCGGATGCGTGCTGAACGAAGAGGGCAAGTCCGGATTTGACGATCCCAAGACCGTGGCTGCCATGGAGTTCATCGACAAGCTGGTACACGAGACCATGCCTCCTGCCTCCACCATGTCCGAGACCGGTACTGACGTGCTCTTCGGTTCCGGCAAGGTTGCCATGATCAGCCAGGGTTCCTGGATGGTAGCTGCCTTCAAGGATAATGAGTACATTGCCCAGCATGCAGACGTGGCAAGGCTTCCCAAGGATCCGGAGACCGGCAGAAGCATCTCCCTGTACAACGGCCTTGGCTGGGCTGCCTCCGCAGGCACCAAGAACCCGGAAGGCGCTTACAAGCTGATCGAATGGTTTGCTTCCAAGGATATGCAGCAGAAGCAGGCAGAACTTGGGATGACCATGGCTGCTTATGACGGCGTATCTGACAAGTGGGTGAACAATACGGATTTGTTCAACCTGCAGCCCTACCTGGATGCCATGGATGATGTGGTGTTCCGTCCCTCTACCAAGTCCACCCTGGCCTGGTGGAACCCGATGGTGGAAGAGCTGAAGAAGCCCTGGAACGGCGAGGAGGATATGGCTACTGCCTGCGCCAACATCACAAAGATCATGAACGAGAAGATCGCAGAAGAAAACTAAAAGAAAGTCAGTTGCTTCCGTTTGGCCGTGC
>CAJURT010000085.1:0-2834 GCA_910588875.1 uncultured Lachnospiraceae bacterium | reverse complement strand
CCCACGGCCAGGCGGACAACGCCTAATCTAGAGAAGGGGTGAACTTGTGAGCACTATTAAAAAAGGAACCAGCCGGGAGCGCAATGAATTCATATGGGGATGGCTCTTCATCCTTCCCACCATGATCGGACTGATCATCCTCAACATTATCCCGATTTTCCAAACTATCTGGCAAAGCTTTTTCAAGACCGGTGACTTCGGCAGAGGCAATATTTTCATTGGGGCAGAGAACTACATCCGTCTGTTTGGCGATACCGAGGTATGGCAGGCTGTGTTAAATACCTTCAAATACGCCATCGTGGAGGTTCCGTTCTCCATCGCCATCTCCCTGGTTCTGGCTGTTTTGATGAACCGGAAGATGAAAGGCGTTTCCATCTACCGCACCATCTTCTTCCTGCCCATGGTAGCAGCCCCCGCTGCGGTCGCCATGGTATGGAGATGGCTGTTCAACACGGAATTCGGCCTGCTGAACCACGTTTTCCACAGCAGTGTCCAGTGGATTTCCGACCCGAGATTCGCGGTATTCAGCATCGCGGTGATCGGTATCTGGTCTATCATCGGTTACAACATGGTACTGTTTTTGGCAGGCCTTCAGGAGATCCCCAGGGATTATTATGAGGCCGCTGACATTGACGGGGCCAACGGAATCGAGCAGTTTTTCAACATCACCATTCCGCTGCTTTCCCCCACCATCTTCTTTGTAAGCATCACCAGAATCATCGGCGGGCTGCAGGTATTTGACCTGATCTTCATGGTTATGGACAGAAACAATCCTGCCCTCTACAAGACCCAGTCCATCGTATACCTGTTCTATCAGAACTCCTTCGTGGAGAACAACAAAGGCTACGGATCCACAATCGTTGTGTTATTGATCGCCATCATTATGGTTATCACTGTATTCCAGATGATCGCACAGAAAAAGTGGGTTTACTACAACTAGGATTAGGAGGAGGAAATTGTTATGGAACAAAGAGCAAAAGTCATGTCAATGGTCATTCATCTTATCCTGGTTCTGGTATCCATCACCATGCTGGTTCCTTTTGTATGGATGGCACTGACGGCCTTTAAGTCAATGACAGAAGCTACATCTGTCAATCCCTTCGTCATCTTCCCAAGCGTATGGCGGACGGAGAACTTCACTACTGTTATCAACAACATGGATTTCCCGATCCTGTACTGGAACACCCTGCTGCTGATCGCCGGCCGTGTTATCGCAGCGGTTCTCACCGCTACCCTGGCAGGCTATGCCTTTGCAAGGCTTGAGTTCAGAGGCAAGAACTTCATGTTCTCCCTGATTCTGTTCCAGATGATGGTTCCGGGCCAGATTTACATCATTCCCCAGTACCTGATGGTCAGCAAGATGGGACAGTTGAACACCATCTTCGCCCTGGTATTCCCGGGCCTGGTCACTGCATTCGGTACCTTCCTGCTGCGCCAGGCTTATATGGGGCTTCCCAGAGACCTGGAGGAAGCTGCCCGCCTGGATGGCTGTAACATCGGCCAGACCTTCCTGTGGATCATGGCTCCCCTGACTCAGTCTTCCATGGTAGCCCTGGGTATCTTCACCGCAGTGTTTGCCTACAAAGACCTGATGTGGCCCTTGATCTGTAACCGTGACGTAATGCCCCTGTCAGCCGCTCTGGCAAAGATGCAGGGTCAGTACACCAACAACTATCCGCAGCTGATGGCTGCCTCCCTGCTGGCTTGTGTTCCCATGATCGTACTGTACCTGATTTTCCAGAAACAGTTCGTGGAAGGTATCGCAACCTCTGGTGGCAAGCTGTAATACAAGGAAAAAGCACAGGCTTTGAAAACTGATGAAAAGCCCGCCAAAGCCCAAGGTCCCCTTGCGGCGCGGCGGGCTTTCTTCATTTCCTGCCGGTCCCTGCTGTTTTACCGGCTGTCTGCATCCCATATTCCCGGCATACCCTGCCAGGCGGAAAGGAGAACCAATGAACCTGTTTAATGAGGACAATTTCCTGAATCAGTTTTTTCTCTTTATGGGAAAGCTGATTGCACTGAATCTTCTGTGGATGATCACCTGCATCCCCGTCATCACCATCGGGGCTTCCACCACTGCCCTGTTCTACTGCACCTTAAAACTTCACAAGGACAAGGACATCAGCGCCTGGAAATTCTTCTGGAAAAGCTTTCGAAGCAATTTCCTCCAGTCCACAGCCATCTGGGTTCTCATTCTCGTGGCTGCAGCCCTTCTCTGGCTGGAGCGGATTGCCATTGGCACCATGCCCCAGAGCATGAAGCAGATCTTCACCTATGTGCTGGCGGCTGCCGGATTGTTCCTGCTTCTGGTCACCCTGTATATCTTTCCCACAATAGCTGCCTTCGAGAACAAGCTGTCAAAGCTGATCAGCCACACCCTGTACTTCATCTTCCGGCAGCCCGGCTACGCTGTGGCTGTCACCGCCATCACCTGCCTGCCCATGTATTTCACCCTGGTTGACGCCGAACTGTTCCCGATTTACCTGTTCGTATGGCTGCTATGCGGCTTCTCCCTGACTGCCTACGCTGATTCCTGGTTTTTGTGGCGGCTTTTCCGGCCCTTTTTCAAAGAGTGAAACCGTTAGGAGGCGGGGTATGCTGCTGATTTTTCCACTGACAGATACCGAAATCTGGAGACTCCGCTATTAAAAACAACACTTCATATATGGAGGACACACTATGGAACCAATTAAATATAATCCTAAGACAAAAGTATTTACCCTCTGCACCCGCTCCACCATGTATCAAATGCAGATCGAGCGCTACGATACCCTGGTTCATTTATATTATGGCGCCAACCTGGGCAATGCCGAAATCATCCACCGGATTGTAAA
>CAJURT010000084.1 GCA_910588875.1 uncultured Lachnospiraceae bacterium | reverse complement strand
TGTACAATGAAAACTAAATAAGGAGGTGCTCCTGTGTCAAAAACAGCGATGTCAATCAGTATAATGTTAGTTGTTTTTATCATTGTGCTGGCAGTTGTGGCATTTATTATCTGGAAGCTTGCGATAAACCACCGGATCAAAACATATGAGAGTAAGGTTGGGACCGCAGAAGAGAAAGCCAGAGAAATAATAGATGAAGCGCTAAAGACGGCAGAGACAAAGAAGCGAGAAACTCTCCTGGAGGCGAAAGAAGAGTCGATTAAGACGAAGAATGAGCTGGACAAGGAGACGAAGGAAAGACGCGCAGAGCTTCAGCGTTATGAGAGACGCGTGCTGAGTAAGGAAGAAAATCTGGACAAAAAAGCAGAGAACATGGAAAAGCGGGAGGCCGGCATTGCCGCCCGGGAAGAAGCGCTCAACAAGCGTAACACGGAAGTGGAAGGCTTGTATGAGAAGGCATTGCAGGAATTGGAACGTATATCCGGACTGACTACGGAACAGGCGAAGGAATATCTTCTGAAATCCGTGGAAGAGGAAGTCAAGCATGATACTGCCCGGCTGGTGAAGGAACTGGAGAGCAAAGCCCGGGAAGAGGCTGACAAGAAAGCCCGGGATTATGTGGTGACTGCGATCCAGAGATGTGCGGCAGACCATGTGGCGGAGACCACGGTTTCCGTGGTTCAGCTTCCTAATGATGAGATGAAGGGCCGTATCATTGGCCGGGAGGGGCGGAATATCCGTACCCTGGAGACCATGACAGGTGTGGAACTGATTATCGATGATACTCCCGAGGCAGTGGTACTGTCAGGATTTGACCCGATCCGGAGGGAGGTTGCCCGGATTGCCCTGGAACGTCTGATTGTGGATGGGAGGATCCATCCGGCAAGGATTGAGGAAATGGTGGAGAAAGCCCAGAAGGAAGTGGAAGCCAACATGCGGGAGGACGGTGAGACCGCTACCCTGGAGGTTGGGATCCATGGAATCCACCCGGAGTTAGTGAAGCTATTAGGGAAGATGAAGTTCAGGACCAGCTATGGACAGAATGCGTTGAAGCATTCGATGGAGGTTGCCCAGCTGGCAGGCCTTTTGGCTGCTGAGGTTGGGGCAGATGTCCGGATGGCAAAGCGCGCTGGTTTATTACATGATATTGGTAAGTCCATTGACCATGAGGTGGAAGGTTCCCACGTACAATTGGGTGCTGACCTGTGCAAAAAGTACAAGGAGTCAGCAGTTGTGATCAATTCCGTGGAGTCCCATCATGGCGATGCAGAACCGCAGAGCCTGATTGCCTGCATTGTCCAGGCGGCAGATACCATATCCGCCGCAAGGCCGGGGGCGAGAAGGGAGACTCTGGAGACATATACAAACAGATTGAAGCAACTGGAAGATATCACGAATTCCTTCAAAGGTGTGGATAAGTCTTTTGCTATCCAGGCAGGCCGTGAGGTTCGTATCATGGTAATTCCGGAACAGGTGAGCGATGATGATATGATCCTGATGGCCAGGGATATTTCCAAACGTATAGAAAACGAGTTGGATTATCCTGGTCAGATTAAAGTGAATGTTATCCGTGAATCCCGTGCCACTGACTATGCCAAGTGATTTTGAATACAAAAAAGCACCTGAAACCCATTGAAAATGAGCGGTGGGTTTCAGGTGTTTTTTGTTGCAGAAAAAAGTATGGCAATGGAAAACTTACAATTTTTTTTCAATAATTACAAAATAGGGAATTGGCTTGACAGAGGAGATATTTTGTAATAAAGTGAAAGAAAAGCCGTGAAGAAACAGGGAGGGTAATACGTGTATAACTGGAAGAAAGTATGTGGTGCAGTGTTGGCGGTGGCCGCGCTGACAAGTATGTTGGCGGTTCCTTCTTTTGCAGCCAAAAGGAAAAAGATTACTTCGGTGAATGTGAATGTGGAATCACATATCGGCCTTGGAGTGAGGTATGGGGAGGAAGAGATCGAGATTGAAGTACGTGGCCGCAATTATACCTATGACTATTATGAGATTGAGAATTTTGGGTTTGAATGGGTGGAAGATGATGTGCCGGAGATTACGATTTATCTGCGTGCCGATGAGGGGTATTATTTTTCCCTCACAAAGGCCAGTGCAGTGAAGCTGACCGGGGCCACCTATGTTAAGGCTACCAAACAAGACTCTTCCGAAACGCTGGCGCTTCGGGTGAAGCTGCCCTCCATGCAGGAGATGGTTGGGACGGAGACAGAGGTGGTATTGACGGAGGGCGGTTTTGCCAGCTGGGGGGAGATCCGCGGGGCCGGCTCCTACGAGTTGCGCCTGTACAAGAACGGTACCGGCGTGGGAGCAACCTATCAGAGCACAGATCAGGTTTTCTATGATTATACGGACCAGATGAGCAAGCCGGGAACCTATCAGGTGAAGGTGCGGGCCGTCAATAAGCAGAACCAGGAGAGCAAGGGCAAATGGATGGAATCCGAGGCGGTTACCATATCCCAGGAGATGGCAGATGCCATCCGCAATGGCACGGTTGCCGGTCTCCCTATCAAGGGAGAGTGGAAGAAGGAGGGAGACCGCTGGTGGTATCAGCATGAGGACGGAACATACACGCAGAATAACTGGGAGCAGATTGATAAGAAATGGTACCTCTTTGATGAGGAAGGATATATGCGCACTGGCTGGGTAGAGTGGGAAGGAGAAAAATACTACTGCCACGATGAGACCGGGGAGATGCTGAAGGACACCACCACCCCGGACGGATATATTCTTGACAGTGCCGGCCATTTGAAAAACCGCTAAGGGATAATCTGGCTTTGGGCCCCGCCGGGAACGGCGGGGTCTTTCATTTGCCAAACCCGGTAATATTCCTTTGTTTCCTGGTCTTTGACGGTTTCGGAACGGTTCATCGCAAGAAATTTGGTAAGTTCATAGCAATCAATCCATATTTCATTGTTGCCTTCTTTCTGGGATTCATCAAAAATCAGCTGCATGCCAAAATGAAGATGGGGCTCATTGATATTGTTGGTGTTTTCCGTGGAACTATAGCCGGTTCGCCCCAGATAGCCGATTACATCCCCGGCCTGGACATAGCTGCCTTCTTTGAGGGTCTTGTGGTAGGGATAATTTTTCCTCAGATGGGCGTAGTAGTAATAGCGTTTTTGGTCAAAACTCCGGATTCCCAGACGCCAGCCTCCGTACTGGTTCCAGCCGATAGCCTCCACATAACCGGATTCCACTGCGATCACAGGGGTTCCCACCTGCCCCAAAAGATCATGTCCTAAGTGCTGGCGCTTGAAGCCGTAGCTGCGGGAGGCGCCGAAATCGTCAAAATCCTGGTAGGGATAATTTTTAGCGATGGGAGAAAAGGCCTTTAATCCATATTTCGTGACCCAGACAGCTTCCCCGGTGGCTTCATCCGGAATCTGGATCTCGTATACCCCGGTCATACCCCCCAGGACAGCGCCATAGGCTTCCAGATAATAAGGATAATATTTCATATCTTTTGTCAGTTCTTCCATAGGAGTGCCTTGCTGGAGGGTTTGTATCAGTTCCTCCATATCCTTTTCCCGGTAACGAGAAAAATCGCCGCCATAACGTGCGCCCAGATAAGCAAGCAATTCCAGCCAGTTGAAATGCGGTTCCTGGCCGTAGCTGTCCACATCAAAACGCAATGCCTGCCGAAGGGCTTCTGCATTCACGTCAAAATCCACCCATTTGATGAATTTTTTGGCATTGGAACTGCTTGCAACAGAATCCTGGGAAGCGGCTTCCCGTGAAGTGCCGCTTGATGAGGACGGCAGGTTGACAGGGAAAAAGCGGATAAGAAGGACAAATAAGAAAATCAGTTCTGACAAGATCAGCAGTGATGTACATTTATGACGCCATCTGGGTTTCATGGAGGCTCCTCCCTTTTCTGAGATTGCTGTGTTACATGTAGCAATATATGCAGATGGGAGGAGCGTTTATGTACTGACAAAAATTCAGGGTTTGTGCTATTCGCTGTCATCCAGTACCAGTTTCTGTGCTTTTTGGATCTCCGGGAAGGCGGACAGCATGGGTTCCACGTTTAACCCACGGATGCGGCGGTCCACATAATTTTTTGTGATTTTGCAGACTACCGGGGACAGGGACAGCACGCCAATCAGGTTAGGGATGGCCATCAACCCATTGAAGGTATCGGAGAGGTCCCAGGCCAGATCCAGGCTCATCGTAGCACCGCACAGGATGAACAGGATAAAGATCACCCGATAGATAAGGATGGCGCCGGAGCCAAACAGATACTCAAAGGCTTTGGAACCATAATGGCTCCATCCCAGCACGGTGGAGAAGGCGAACAGCAGGATGGCGACGGCGATAAATGCGGGGCCTGCCTGGCCAAATACTTTGGCAAATGCCTCCCCCACCAGGGCAGAACCTTCGGCTTCACTGATCACGGCTCCGGTATCTAAGTCTACCAGGCCGGAGGTTAATACCGTAAGGGCAGTCAGGGTGCAGACCACAATGGTATCGGCAAATACCTCAAAGATTCCCCACATTCCCTGGCGGACCGGTTCCCTCACATTGGAACTGGAATGAACCATAACAGAGGAGCCGAGGCCGGCCTCATTGGAGAAAACCCCGCGCTTCATGCCCCAGGTCAAGGCCATCTTGATGCCGGCTCCCACAATGCCTCCGCCAACAGCTTTCATGGCAAATGCACCTTTGAAGATTGCTGTCAGGGCAGGAACCAGCTGCCCGGCATTTACGGCGCACAAAATCAGGGAACCGATAATATAAAAAATTGCCATAAACGGAACCAGTTTTTCGGTTACAGAAGCGATCCGTTTGATGCCGCCCAGGATCACCAGCCCGGCCAGAACCATTAATACGATGCCTGTGGCCAGGTTGGGAATATGGAATGCTGCCTTCATATTACCGGCGATAGAATTAATCTGGCTCATGTTGCCGATACCGAAGGAAGCCATCAGGCAGAATACAGAAAACAGGGCAGCCAGCAGAGAGCCTATCTGCTTCATTCCCTTTTTTGCGCCAAGGCCGTCCCGCAGATAGTACATGGCGCCGCCGGACCATTCTCCTTTGCTGTTTTTCTTGCGGTAGTAAATCCCCAGGACATTTTCCGAGTAGTTGGTCATCATTCCGAAGAAAGCAACAATCCACATCCAGAAGATAGCGCCAGGGCCTCCGAAGAGCAATGCAGAAGATACGCCTACGATGTTGCCGGTGCCGATGGTGGCAGCGAGTGCCGTGCACATGGACTGGAACTGGGTGATGGACTGGTCTTCCTTTTCCGTGTGCTGTGTGATATGCTTGTCCGTAAAAATACTGCCCATGGTGTGTTTCATCCAATATCCGAAGTGGGAGATCTGGAAGACCTTTGTGAGGGCAGTCATCAGGATGCCGGTGCCGACCAAAAGGATCAGCATAGGGATCCCCCAGACAAAATTGTTGACAATGCCATTAATATTTGTGATTATTTCAACCATACTTTCCTCCTCTGAATCCTGTGTCCACAGGATATTTGACATAAATGCAGCAGCCGGGCAAAGCTTTGCATACAGAAATAAAAAACAGGGGGAACCTAAGGTTCCACCTGCCCCATTGCAAATGACCGTCTGTGTATTTATGCACTTTAATAAAGTAGCATAGCATATAGAAATTGTCAAGAAAATATTAAGAAAAAGTACTTGCTTTTTCTTCCATCCTATGATAGAATTTAATGCGTCGCCGAGTGGCGAGGCCTGTTGAATGGAAAGATATTTTGAGTCTGTAGCTCAGCTGGATAGAGCAACGGCCTTCTAAGCCGTGG
>CAJURT010000083.1 GCA_910588875.1 uncultured Lachnospiraceae bacterium | reverse complement strand
TCTTTTGTAATCCCAGAAATGCCGGTCTTACTTATTGACTCCTAGCCGTTGCTAGGTGGGCAACCTCACGTAAGCTTCTGCCTTCCACTCGACGGAGGCCTGACATCCGCTTACAAATATTGGAATCCCTATGTCACAGATGTAGGTTCAAAATTGGTAAGGTTGTCGAGCATTCCCAGGAATTACATCCCGCTCTCTTATGAGAATGATTATACAACAGATAATGGGGTTTTTCAAGTTCCTTTTCTTGCCATTAGGAAAAAAATATGATACGTTGGTATTGCCCTTTCCCGGCAGGGATGCAAAAGGCTCCGAAGCCGGAACCGTTCTAAAAAAGGAGGATAACCTTATGGATTCACCGACAGATATTTTTCGCGCCTCTTCCATGGAAGCTTGCCAGCTTTGCCCCAGGAAATGCCTTGCGGACCGCACCAAAGGTTTGGGCTTCTGCGGATGTACGGACCAGATAAGGGCAGCACGGGCAGCGCTGCACCATTGGGAAGAACCTTGCATCAGCGGGCAGCGGGGAAGCGGCACCGTGTTTTTTTCCGGTTGCACCCTGCGCTGCTGTTTTTGCCAGAACCACACAATCAGCCAGGAAAATTTCGGAAAAGAACTGACCCCGGGCCAGCTGGCGGATATCTTCCTCCGGCTCCAGGAGGAAGGCGCCCATAATATCAGCCTGGTGACTGCCACACAGTACCTGCCCCGGATTCTCACTGCCCTTGACAAAGTCCGCCACCGGCTGTCCCTTCCTATCGTTTATAATTGCGGGGGATATGAACGCCCGGAACTAATCCGGGCCCTGAAGGGCTATGTGGATATCTGGCTTCCGGACTTAAAATACCATGACCCCGCCTTATCCAAACGCTACTCTGGTGCCAGCGACTATTTCGATGTGGCATCACGGGCCGTTTCCCTGATGGTTGCACAGACAGGCGCTCCTGTTTTCCACAAGGAGCCTGGCAGCACCATCCCAATTATGGACCGCGGTGTCATCATCCGCCACCTGGTTCTGCCCGGGCATAAAGAAGACTCCATCCGCCTGCTCCGCTGGATGGCCGTAACCCTCCCCAAAGACCAGTATCTCATCAGCCTGTTAAGCCAATACACCCCCTTTTACAAAAGCCGCCTGTATCCGGAACTGAACCGGCGCATCACTTCCTATGAATACCAAAAGGTGGTGGATGCTGCTGTTGAACTTGGATTGGAACAGGGGTTTATGCAGAAAAAAAGCAGCGCCGCAGAAGAATACACGCCGCCCTTTGACCTCTCTGGTTTATCTGCAGAATAAAACGAATAAGCCGGATATCAACAATTCATCTCCCTGTTGATATCCGGCTTCAGTGCATGTTGTCCACTGGATTGTACCTCTCTTTTCTCTTTTTTTGCAACGGGTTCTTCTTACTAGAAACCCTTGCTGCTTTCGTACATCCTTCTATGTACTTTCTATATGAAGTTGTTCCCTCTGCTTTGGCAGCCCCGCCCTTCGGATATTCTTCCATCTCGCTTTTCTTATTCTGTATTATCCGGTTCTGAAATCTATCGCCCTCATTATACTTTCTCGTCATATAACGAAACCAATTCTTTTCAGTTCTTGATAATGTCTGTTCTGGATATTTCTCTTCTTTCCGGCGTCTTACCTCGCAGATTCGTTGTCCTGTGTCCCTGCCCATCGATTCAGATGGCAGAAACAAAATTTACGTCTTCGGCGGTCCGTACCTCCTTTACTTAGATTTTTGAGATCTCCCTCACCTTGGGATTTCTCTTGTGAGGACTTTTCTTGCCCTCTCTTTTGTTTCTCTCTTGTTTTGTTGTATTTATCATATCAGATCTCTTTCTATTTGTCAACACTTTTTTCAAATATTTTTATTGTTTTTTGTAAATGAATCAATTGTATATAATTATTTAAATAATTTATGATTTTGAGTCTAATTATACAATATTATTTTCCCTTCCCCTCCTGCTTATCTGCTAGATTTTGACATAAAATTGCAAATTTTCTTAAATTTCGCAAAACTCTATTGCAATAAATCATAATTAGCGATAAAATATACTATAATTTGAATAATCTATTCCAGTATTTCCACACGAAAGGAGACATCTATGTTAAGCTTCCTACCCGACTCTTCTTTATCTATCCTGGCCATCGGTGCAGTTGTGGTCATCCTCCTGCTGATCTTATTCAGCGGATATGTAAAAGCCCCGCCGGACCAGGCATATATCATCTCCGGCCTGAAAAAGGATTCCCGTGTCCTGGTAGGCCGGGCAGGTATCAAGATCCCTTACCTGGAACGTCTGGACCGCCTGTACTTAGGCCAGATGACCGTGGATATCAAGACCGAGCAGTCCGTCCCCACCAATGATTTTATCAATGTCAACGTGGATGCCGTGGCAAAGGTCCGGATCTCCCCCTCACCGGAGGGCATCAAGCTGGCGGCCAAAAACTTCTTAAACAAAAAGGCCACGGACATTACCCTGGATCTCCAGGACTCCTTGCAGGGCAATATGCGTGAGATCATAGGCACCCTTTCCTTAAAGGAGATCAACACGGACAGGGATTCCTTTTCCGACCAGGTTATGTCCAAGGCTTCCAAGGATATGGATAAGCTGGGGATTGAGATTCTCTCCTGCAACATCCAAAATGTGACAGATGAAAACGGGCTCATCAAGGATCTGGGTGCAGATAACACCTCCCGGATCAAAAAAGACGCTGCCATTGCCAAAGCCCAGGCGGACCGCGACATCGCCATCGCCCAGGCAGAGGCTGACAAGTCCGCCAATGATGCCCGTGTCATCGCCCAGACAGAGATCGCCCAGAAGAACAATGAACTGGCCATCCGGAAGTCCGAACTCCAGAAAAATGCCGACACCAAGAAGGCTGAGGCGGATGCTGCCTATGAGATCCAGAAACAGGAACAGCAGAAAACCATCCAGACCGCCACAGTCAATGCACAGATTGCCAAAGCGGAACGGGAAGCGGAACTGAGAAAACAGCAGGTTGCCATCCAGCAGCAATTTTTGGAGGCTGAGATCAACAAAAAGGCAGATGCAGAGCGCTATAAAGTAGAACAGGAGGCTGCCGCCACTTTAGCCAAGCGCCAGAGAGAGGCGGAAGCAAAAAAATACGAACAGGAAAAAGAGGCCGAGGCCATGAAAGCCAAAGCCCAGGCAGAAGCAGATGCCATGAAAGCCAAGGCCCTGGCTGAGGCAGACGCACTGAGGGCGAAAGCAGAGGCCACCCGGTTTGCCGCTGAGCAGGAGGCTACCGGTATCCGTGCCAAGGGCGAGGCGGAAGCCGCTTCCATACAGGCGAAGGCACTGGCTGAAGCGGAAGGTATGGAAAAGAAGGCGGAAGCCTACTCCAAGTACGACAATGCCGCAATACTGGAGATGCTCCTCAGCATCATGCCGCAGATGGCCGCCGAGATTGCCAAGCCCCTCTCCAGCATCAGCAAGGTCAATATCTACGGGGGAGGCAGTGATTCCGGTTCCGGCATCAGCCAGATATCCGGGAATGCAGCCACGGTCATGCAGCAGGTCTTTGACACCATGTCCGAAGCTACCGGCGTGGACTTTAGGGAGATCTTAAAAGCTCAGACCTATGACGCCAAGGTGACCCGCAACTTAAATTTCTCCGGCCTTCCCGGCTCCGCACAGGATAACCTGCAGCCTCAGGCCGCAGACACCCCGCAAACTCAGGAAAGCCAGGAACCCTCTGGCCCCGCTGACCTTTAAACAGGCAAAACCTTTACCATCCGTTTTTCACAGCAAATATCCCGGAAAGGCACCCTTTTGATGCGCCCTCCCGGGATATTTTATTGGTATCTGTCTTCTGCCATCCGAAACCGCCGGACTGCCAAGACCTGTTTATTTGAAAAGTCCGCCGCCGATTAGACGGCATGAGGGGGTTACTTTAAAAATCCATTGACAATCTGCGCTTCCGCTTCCTCCTCCGTCATTCCAAGCGTCATCAGCTTCACGATCTGTTCCCCGGCAATCTTCCCGATTGCCGCCTCATGGATCAGGGCCGCATCGATATTGTTTGCCTCCAACTGGGGTATGGCCAGGATCCTGGCATCCCCCATAATAATTGCATCGCACTCCGTATGGCCGGTGCAGGGGGCATTCCCCACAAGCCGGGAATCAAACTTCTGGTAAGAACCGTCCTTTGCCACGGACCGGGACACCACATCCGCACTGGCACCGGCGCCGTTTAAGTCCACCACATAATCGCTGACCGCATACTGGCGGCCATGGGTCATCAACCGTTCCCTCACCACAAGCTTCGCACCTGCCGCCAATTCTGCCTTCGTCTTCCGGTCCGTGGAGTCCACGCCTTTGATCTGCACCATCTCCATCTCCATGGAACTTCCCTCTTCCATGTAGACCTCTGTAACCGGGTTCAGGATCCGCTTTCCTTCCCCATCCCCTTCCCCATAGTGCTTTTCCACATATTTCACTTTCGCATTTTTCCCCACATAAAACCGGTGGATCCCATCATGCTGGGAATCCTGGTCTCCGCAGTTGTGGATGCCGCAGCCTGCCACTATCACCACATCACTGCCCTCACCAATATAAAAATCATTGTAGACCATATCCTTCAGCCCGCTCTGGCTAAGCACCACAGGGATATGCACACTCTCATGCTTCGTCCCCGGGCGGATCCGTATATCAATGCCGCTGACATCCGTCTTGGATATAATATCAATATTAGCTGTCGTATTCCTCCCTGCCATCTGGCCGTTGGCACGGATATTGTAAGCCCCCTCCGGCACTCCGTGGAGATCGGCTACCTCCTCCAAAATTCTCTCCTGAACCTGGTCTGTCATCTCCTGTCCCCTCCCTGATAGAATTTCGCGCAGGCATCCACTGCTGATGTGGTTCCCAGAAGATCGGGAAGCACTTCCTCCTTGGCGCCCTGCCTGGTGATCTGTCCGTCTGCGATCACCACAATCTCATCCGCAATATTCAAAATCCTCTCCTGATGGGAAATAATCAGGATGGAGCCGTCCGTGCTCTCCCGCATCCGTTCAAACACCTGGATCAGGTTCTGGAAACTCCACAGGTCAATCCCGGCCTCCGGCTCGTCAAACACCGACATGCGGGTATTCCTGGCCAGAACCGTGGCTATCTCAATTCTTTTGAGTTCCCCGCCGGAAAGGCTGGCATTCACCTCCCGCTTGATATAATCCTTGGCACAAAGCCCCACCTCCGACAAATACTGGCAGGCATCCGCCGCACTCAGGTTTTTCTTCGCAGCCAGGCGGATCAGATCCAGGACCTGGATCCCCTTAAAACGCACCGGCTGCTGAAAGGCAAAGCTGATCCCCAGGTTGGCCCGCTCCGTAATGCTCAGATCCGTGATATCCGTCCCGTCAAAATAAATCCTGCCTTCCGTCGGCCGCTCAATACCGGCAATCAGCTTGGCCAGGGTGGATTTCCCGCCCCCATTCGGGCCTGTGATCACCACAAATTTATGGTCACCGATAGTCAGGTTCATGTTTCTTATGATTTCTTTTTGTCCTTTTTCTTCCTGTACCTCAAAGGACACATTCTCTAATGTCAGCATCGCTTCCTCCAAATCCAGTACGTGTTATTGTCCGGCAGCCTATGCCGCCTGCTGATAGATAATTCTCTTCAGCCGCCATTATTATATACCAATTTTCTCCTAATTTCCAGGGGTTTTGCCACAATTGTGCAGTGTAGGCCGCCAAACAGGGGCGGTATCGTCATAATTTTTGCAGCCTGGCCATAAAGAAGCCCTCATACAGGCCGTCCGGACAGACGCACATG
The DNA here is from genome assembly GCA_910588875.1 of uncultured Lachnospiraceae bacterium. Taxonomy (GTDB): domain Bacteria; phylum Bacillota; class Clostridia; order Lachnospirales; family Lachnospiraceae; genus Brotaphodocola. The sequence continues at coordinate 995 of CAJURT010000083.1, read as the reverse complement.
GTTCCCTCCAGTTCTGTGGGCAGCAAAGGAACCCCCGGGAATTGCCCCTCTTCTATCGGCAGGATCTTTGCCCCTCTTCTCTGTAAAACCCGTTTTACCACTTGTTCATTTTCCTCTGCCAGGATAGAGCAGGTAGAATACACCATCTCGTGCCCCGGCTTTAAATGTTTCATTGCCTTCACCAAAAGTTCTTCCTGCACTTTTGACGCCCGCTTTAAAGAGTCCCCATCCAGATGGGCTTTCCTATCCTTCCGGCAAACATCCAGGGTTCCGCTCCCTGTGCAGGGCGCATCCAGCAGTATCTTGTCAAAAGAGAAAAAATCATCCAGCTTCCTGGCATCCGCCACCATCACGCAAACTCTGGAAGCCCCCTGCCGGTCTATATTGTACTGCAGCCGCTCTGCCCGGATCCGGTTCTTCTCGCACGCCGTGACAGAGGCCATATTCCCTGTAATCGCCGCCATCTGAGTGGTCTTCCCCCCGGGCGCTGCCGCCATATCCAGTATGCTTTCCCCCGCCTTCGGCCCTAAGACCAGCGGCGGAAGCATCGAGGAAAGGCTTTGCAGATAAATCTCTCCCGACTCATAAAGCTTCAGCTTCCGCAATTTTTCTTCCCGGGCATTCGTTACCACCAAGGCTTCCCTGCTCCATGGCACCTGCCGGCACAAAATCCCCGCCTCATCAAGCTGCCTTTGGACGGACGCCCCATCCGTCTTCAGCAAATTGGCCCGGAGCGTGACAGGCCGTTCCTGCCTGTAACCTTCCAAAATCCTGCCTGCCAACTCCTTCCCGTACTGGCTTTTTAGCTTTTCCTGCAAAAAGCCAGGAACCTCCCACTGTCCCATCCTTCCTTTTCCTTTCCCTGCCCTATGGGGCATGTTTTCCTTTGGAACAAAAATAACGCAAGGCTGAATCCTAACCATTCAGCCTTGCGTTCTGTCGTGCAGAAGATGGGAGTCGAACCCACAAGGTATTGCTACCACACGGACCTGAAC
>CAJURT010000082.1 GCA_910588875.1 uncultured Lachnospiraceae bacterium | reverse complement strand
CAAATCACCTTTCCGCGTATAACAGTGGCTCAGACCCCTCTATTATACACGGAAAGGTGATTTTGGTATAAATCCCGGAAAATATTCTCTGATTTTATCTGCTGTTATTCAGCCTTGTTCAAAGTGTAGTCTCCCGCCACTTTACCACATTTTTAAACACAACCTCCCCCTCCTTGCGCTTGCCCTCCAGAAGTTCTAAAAGTTCCCTGGCTGCCCGGACACCCTCCTGACAGGCAGGCTCCAGAATCGCGGATATCGCCGGGGTGGTCAGCCTTGTCCATCCGGTCATGTCAAAACCAATGAGGCCAAGAGTATCCGGAAACAGCCTCTGATAATCCGGGTAGTTGCGGATGGCCTGATACACCACAGGCAGAAGTTCCGGCTCCGCCACATAGATCAGCGTCCGCTTATTCAAATCAACCAATAATTTCAGCTGCTCAAATACATCCCCGGACCGCACCTGTTCCGTAAAATAACAGCTGCTTCCCTCAAGCCCTGCGTCCTGAAGGGCGTCCTTGTATCCCCGGGTCTTCTCAAACCCCCCGCTGACGTCCGATGCATCGCCGGCCACCATCACAAAAGCGTCATAGCCCTTGCCGATGCATCCCGTCACCATCTGGTACACACATTCATAGTGGTTGCTCTTTACATAGCGTCCCTTGACATCATAGGGCCGGGTTCCCAGATAGACTAACGGCTTCCTCCTTTTCTCCAGAGAAGCCGCTAACATGCCAAACCGATAAGTGGACTGGATAATAAACCCCTCCGCCCCGCATCTCACCATTTGTTCTACATATTCCTTTTCATTATTAAAATTCAGTTCACTGTTGCCGATGAGAATCTGGTAGCCGGAAGCCCTGGCTGTCTCCTCAATCCCTTTCAGGGCCTGGGCCTCATAGGGCTTTGACACATCATCCAGGATTACCCCCAAAACCCCGCTGCTTTTGGCTTTCATCGCCCGGGCCGCAGCGCTGGGTTCATATCCCGTTTCATCGATAATCTGCTGTATCCGCTGCTTTGTTTCTTCTGACATCTTATTGGTCTTTCCATTCAGGTAGAAGGAAACCGTGGTCTTTGACACGCCCGCCTTCTCGGCAATCTCATTAATTGTCAGCTTCTTCATCGCAACCTCCACGTCACATTCTGTAGTTTCTCTAGTATAACATAGTTTTCCCGGCCAAGGAACCCGTTTCTTAACTTTTCAGCCGGATTCTGGTGTATTTACCTTCTGCCTCCTTAAGCACTACTGCCTTTCCATAGACAGGAACCCCATGGCAGAGGTACATTTTCCCTCCCCGGCAGGTCTCCCTGTTCCATACAAGCAGTGTCCATCTCTCTCCCTTTTCCGTGCAGATGTCCCAGCCTGTCACCCTTTGGCCGGATACCGGTTCCACACAGCCGGATACAAACACCTGTGCCGGTTCTGCCCTCATCCCCTCTGCCAGAAAAAGGGCAGAAAAGGTCAGCCTGTCCTCCATCTCACACTCCTTCACCAGGACAAGCGTCTCCGATTTCTCATTGTACCGCCGCGATATCAGGCATTCCTCCGTCTTAAAAGGTTCCGGCGAAACTGCGTTCAGGCAAACCTCCCCGCTTGTTAACCGCATCCCCTCCCCTGTCTTCTCTGCCCGGACCCGGCTGTCCAGATGAAAATATTCCCGGATCCGGTGTTTTCCCCTGCACATGACATCCTGCACCGAAAGCCAGATCCCGGCATCCGCCACCATTACCCGGCGCACAATCAAATAGGGTGTTTTGTCCCTCAATGTCCCCCGGACAGGCATCTCCATATAGTGGACGTCCCCCTGCTCCCGGAAATAATTCTTCAGGTTCTCCCCGAAGCTGGCATAAGACCAGGAGCCATCCGGCTCCCCTCCGGACTGTCCGTCTATCACGCACACATTGTGGGCCTGGGGACTTTTCAGCCTGCACCGCAGAGGCTCATCCTCCCGGTAGGAATATCGGCCGCTGTCTGTGAGAAAAGGGCGCCCCTTGTGATGGAAGCAGAGTTGGGCCTGGTTTGCATGGCCATGGCTGCTTCCCAGACATCCGTTGGCCATCCAGGTAAAGTCTGCCTGTTTTCCCCAGCTGTTTCTCAGATACAGATTCCCGCTGTCCTCACAAAACCAGCTGAGGCTTTGGGGTTCCTTTGGCCTCAGGGACTCGTAGCTTCGTATCCCCGAAATTCCCAAAAGCCATGCACTGTCCATGTCCATATGCCTTCCACCGGCGAAACGGTAAATGCCGCCCGAACCCGTTTCCTCCTGCCCAAAAGCCGGAAACAGGCAGGAAATCACCGCTGCCCGCACCATCACATCCCTTACATCCGTCACATCGCTGTCACCCTGAGGCAGCTGCATCCGGTTAGGATCCGAACTGTAAAGCACATGGCGGCTCATCCTCAGAACTGCCCTCACAAGCCATCCCTCCAAAGCTGCCCTTGGCTCTCCGGCTCCTGTTTCTCCCAGGGCGCGCCTTTGGATTTTTCCCAGGCATACCCCCGCCTTTTTTGCCTGCCATGCATAAACCAGCAGCCTGGTGCAGGCGTTCAACACTTCCACGTGGTACAGGGCAGACTGCTCCCAGTGGGAGCCATCCTCCAAAACCTGAAGTTCCAGCTGCTCCCTCAGTTCTTCCCAGGCCCACTCCTCCAGCCCGTCTCCGGGAAGAAAGTCCCGAAACCAGAGATAACCTGCACAGACTGCCGTTGTCTGCAATACCCCCCAGTTGCTTAGCGTATACTTTCCGATATACCGCTCCCGCAGAGTTTTTAACTGCTGCCCCATGTTCCCCAGAAGGCACTCCGCCTGGGATGCCTCCATAAGCCCTGCCCCCGCCAAATCCACAGCCAAAGCACACCAGTTCATGCAGCGGATACCTGTATCAATGGTTCTGAAGGCCTCTGTGGCCTGGTCCGAAACCGGATTCTTCTCCATCCAGTCCCAGAGATACCAGAACAGTTTGTCCACATAATCCTTCTTTCCTGTTACCAGATAGGCCTGCCACAGCCGCGGCAGAAAATCCTGGCGGTTCAGCATGTATACCCACTCCGGATCCCCGTTGGGGCTTGTAACCCAGTCCCTGAGGGTCAGAGGGAAAGGGGTGGGACACGGCTCCATGTCCCACCTGTCCCGGAAGGAAAAAACCTGTTTTTGCAAAAGTTCTGCCCGGCTAAGAAGCCCCTTCCTTTCCTCCTGACAAAATTCCCTTATATAGTCCAGGGTTTCCCCATAACCGAAAGCCTCATACCGGCGTTTTAATACTTCCCTTAACCCTTCAAAATCTCCTGTTTTCATTTCACCGCCGTCCCGCTTCCCTGTCATCCCGCCGCCGTCACGCAATCAAATGCAGGACCGACAGCACAATGCCTAGAAGGATTGTCAGGATCACCAGCTTGTATGTGGTCCATTTCTTCACCTTAATCAGATAGAAAATCAGCCCGGTAAACAAAACGGGAAGAAGCCTGGGGGCAATGGCGTCCACCATATCCTGAATGGCCACAATCTTCTGCTGGTCATCCGGCATATTGGCCACATACTGGACAGGCGTGGTAATCTTAACAAAGTTCACTGCCAGTCCGGAAATCACCGTCACTCCAATCATACTGGCAATATTGGAAATCACTTCCATCTTTTCGCTTAAGCTGGCAATAATATTGGTTCCCAGTTTGTAGCCCCAAAGCCCGGTCAGCACTTTCACTGCCAGCAGAATGGCATTCATGGCCACAAAAAACAGAATCGGACCCATAATCATGCCATCCTGGGCCAGGGATGCACCGATGGTGGCAAAAAGGGGAGCCAGACAGAACTGTGCCAATGAATCACCGATCCCGGCCAGAGGCCCCATTAACGCCATCTTGATGCTGCGGATCTCCTTTGCCGGAGTATTGTTTTCCAGCATAACCAGATGAAGGCTGGTAATAAAAGGAACGAAATGAAGGTTTGTGTTAAAAAACTCAATATTCTCTTTCAAAGCCGCCTGGAGCCTGTCATCATCCTCCTTGTACATCTTGCGCAGAGCCGGGAAAAGCATATTGGCATATCCAAGGCCCTGATAATTTCCATAATTAAAGCCGTTCTGCAGGAAATATGCCCTGAGGCTTGTCTTGATATAATCACTTTTTTGCAGTATATTAGATGCCATCTTCGAATTCAACCTCCACTTCTTCAACTGTATTGTTTCCGCCCCTGCCTGCATGGAAAAACACCATCAGCGCAACGGCTGTTCCCAGTACCGCAACCCCCATAACCGGCAGGTTCAGGTAGGCAATGGCAATGTACCCAAGAAGCACAAAGGGTATCAGTTCCCTTTTTGCCATTACATTTAAGATCATGGCAAAACCGATAGCCGGCAGCATCTTCCCTGCCACCCCAAGCCCTGTGCTGAGCCATGCAGGAATAAAGGAAATCAGCTTCTGCAATCCCTCCGAACTGAACGCTCCCCCAAATCCGATGAGGAATCCCACTCCCGCAAACACCCAGATCGTGGCATTGGCCGCAATGCGGAAACCTCTGAAATCCTTCCGGTCCAGGGCCTTATAAGCTGTCTCTGTGAGGGTAGTCGCAAAGGTATATGTGGCCGTAATCACAAACTGGAAGGCCACGGCAAAGGGGAAGGACAAAGCCAGGGCTGAGCCCACGTCAATTCCGGATCCCTTCATGGTAATGGCAATGATCGTGCCCACAATCCCGGGCCCCATAGGGTTTGGCGGCACCGAACCCCCCTGGGATACGCCAAATCCCATAAAAGCCAGTTCTCCCACTGCTCCCATGGCCAGGCCTGTGGGAAGATCTCCAAGAATAAGCCCCACTCCCGTTGCCATAACCAGGCACCGGTTCGTGTAAATGCCAAACAACATCCCGGCCAGGCAGAAGCCGCTCCAAAGGCCGATTAAAACACATTGAAATATACTGATTTCCACAACTGTTCCCTCCTTATAAAATTAATCCAGATACCGGTTCAAATCCACCTTTGCCGCCCCGTCGTCACCGGAGGCCGTGGTTCTGGTGTTGAACACAATGCCGTATTTGTCACGAAGTTCTTTTAAAGCCGCCTTATCCTCCGGCCCCAGGGCAATATACCTGCTGATCTCCTCCTTGCCGGGCCCCCTGTGGATATTCCCCACATTAATCTCCTTTACAGGGACTCCCCCTGCCACCAGCCTGAGAGCATCCTCCGCCGACTTGCATACTATGAAAATGGATTGCTTTGGTGATGCCTTCATAATCACCTCACAGGTGTGCTCCACGGAAAAGAACCGCATGGCAACAGACTTTGGCACCACCGCTTTCATCAGCGTCTGCTGCATAGAGTCCTCACTGGCAAAATCATTGGCCACAATCACCGTGTTCACCCCCAGCGCCTTAATCCACAGCTGTCCCTGCCCGTGAATAAGGCGTTCATCAATGCGAAAAGCTACAATATTGGGTACCATCCTGTATCCTCCTCTTCTTCTTGTTATGTTTTTCTCGGCCTTCTTGCGCCCGGCAGGCACATCCGGCATCTCTGCATACCGCCCCCAGGGTATCAGATTTCCTTAACAAACCTTTTCCCTTCCCCTCCTTACCAATATGGGTTCCAGTCCTTCCAGAAGCGCATCAGCCCTTCCATATAATAGTAATCCCCCCAGATATTACCCTCGTCCACTCCTTTTCCGGAATGCCAAGAATATACGCCATGGCTGAGAACCGGGCTGCCGGGTTCTGGCTTACCGCCCGCATAGTTTTCCATAAGGGAACGGAGAATCCTGTGCATCCCGTGGCGGTAAACTTCTTTTTCCGGGTCCGTTTCCGGCAGATACTTCTCCATCTCGCACATGCCGCAAACCGCAACCGCCGCTGCGGAAGAATCCCGGGGCTGGCCGGATCCGTCACCAAATATCAGATCCCAGTAACATACATCATCCTTGGGAAGGCGGTTCAGAAAATAGTTGGTCATTGCCTTATACGTCTCCAGGGAAGCCGCGCTGCGGTTCTCCCGGTAATTCAGAGGAATCCCGTATATGCCCCAGGCCTGCCCCCTGGCCCAGGCAGAACTATCGCTGTAGCCCTGGCGTGTCACTCCTTTTACCGGCTCCCCTGTCTCCGGGTCAAAGTAAAAGGTGTGAAAGGCAGATGCGTCCTCCCTTATGACGTAATTGCAGGATTTCTCAAAATGGCGCCCTGCGGCCGTCCGGTATTTCTCCTCCCCCGTAACGGAAGCCGCCCAGTAAAGGAGAGGGATATTCATCAGACAGTCAATAATCAGGCGGTAATGTTCCCTGGCCCCAAGTTCTCCCCAGGCCTGGATAAAACCATCCCTCTCCTGAAACCGTTCCATCAGCTTATCTGCCGCCAGAATCCCTGCCCGCTTCCCTTTTTCCGAACCGGTCAGTTTATAGGCTGCCACACAGGAAGGGGAGTACAGAAAACCCAGATCATGGTGATCCAGTTCCATCCGCCTCTCCACCCGGTGCAGAAAAGATTCCACATGTTCCTCCGCCTTCTCCCTGAAAATCCCATCCCCGGTATACTCATAACAGAGCCAGAGCATCCCGGTCCAAAATCCATTCGTCCACTCCGTATTGTCCATGGGCTCATAAACCTGCCCTTTTGTGGCGGGAGTTGGAAACTGGTTCCCAAAATATTTCAGGTTTTCCCTGGTCTGCTCCACTGCCCTCTCCATTGCCCCCTCCACCTCTTCCCTGGTAAGGAGGGCTGTCTCCCTATACTTTTCACTGTATCGGATTGGTTCCTTCTCAATTCTTTTTATCATCTTAACTCACATTCCTTTCGCTTCGCTCAGGCACAAATAGGCCATGAAATA
>CAJURT010000081.1 GCA_910588875.1 uncultured Lachnospiraceae bacterium | reverse complement strand
AAAGGGCAAATGAAAAAGGGTATGGTTTTACCGGTTTTTATCAGTCTTGCGGCATTGTCTGTATGGGGATGTAAAAGCAAAGAGCCGGAAATAACGGAAGGTACTGCAACGGTTGGGACAGCAATCGATCCGGAAGGAAAGGAACAGAAGGAGAGCCAGGACAAGGGAGAAGGGCGGGAAAAAGGACAGAAGGAGAAACAGGAAAAAACAGAGAAGCAGAACGGAGCAAAGAAAGAGGACGAAGCAGGGAAAGAGGACGAAGCAGGGCAGCAAAAAGCAGAACAGGAAATGGAGAAAGCCGGGACAGCAGAGGAGGAAACCAGCTTTTCCTTTGCCGACCTAAACAATGTGGAATTTATATTCTGCAGCGGGGCAGGAGGCTGGCAGACCTCCCTGACAATAAAGGAGGACGGAAGCTTTTCCGGGCTTTTCTTTGACGGAAATCTGGGAGATATCGGGGAGGGCTATCCGAATGGAAGCGTGCTTTGGAGCGAATTTGACGGAAGCTTTACCCAGCCGGTGCAGACAGATGCCTATACCTATTCCATGCAGGTGGCGGAACTGGAGTATCAGGAACCCATAGGGAAAGAAGAGATACGGGAGGAAGTACGGTATTGCTATGCGGATGCTTATGGCCTGAGCGACACAAGGACAGTCCGGATTCATTTGCCCGGCACTCCCTTAGAGGAGATTCCGGAGGAGGCCAGGAGGTGGGTGGGCTATTATGATCTCTCTCAGCTTACCGGTGAAACGCTTCCTTTTTATGTGCTGGAAAATGAGGAGCATCAATATAGCTTTCGTGGGTATGACATGGTGGAGGAACTGAAAAAGACCATTGCTTATACCGAGAGCCAGGCTGCAGAGCAGGAAGAATTGATTCAAAAGGAGGCCCTCTCCCAGGCGGAACTTACAGAAAAGACAGGGTATCTGTATGATCTGTGGGATCAGGCATTGAACAGCACCTGGGATGTCTTAAAAAAGACGCTGGATCCTGAGACCATGGAAGCACTCACTGTGGAGGAACGCAGATGGATTGAACAGAAGGAGGCGGCAGTAGCAGAGGCTGGCGCGGAATTTGAGGGCGGAAGCATGCAGCCGATGATTATGAATGATAAGGCGGCGGAACTGACGAAGGCCAGGTTGTATGAACTGCTTAAGCTTCTGGAATGAGGGGCGGAAGAGCCAGATGGAAAAACGCCCTCGATTAGATTACATCATGGCTATTACCCTCAGTGGACAAGCGTATGTTCCCTTGTCCACTGAGGGTACCGTTCCTTGAGAGGCGGCTGAACGAGGCAATGCGGTGGCATCGTTGAGTGAAGCCAACGCAGCAGATGGAAATTCAGGCAAGAAATTTAGCGAAATTTGATTTAACCAGTCTTTTTATCTGCATTTTCATTTCTTCTTCTGTGATTAAACAGCCATGTTTTCCCAAGGAAATAGATGGCTTTGTTTTTCCATGAAAATCACTGCCACAGGTAGTGAATAAATGATGCCTTTTTGCTTTAACTGCAGTATTGGAGGATTGAGATGGAGAATGGTAACTGCTGTAAGCCTCCATACCGTCAATACCTAAATGTATAATACCCTCAAGTAGGGTTGTTTTCCCTTTAAGATTCACATGTGGGTGGGCTAATACGGCAAACCCATTGTTTTGGTGAATTATATCAATGATTTTTTCCATTTGTGGGTACTGAACCTCTGCATAACAAGGTTTCCCCTGAGAATAAAAATCCCAATAAAAATTCACATAGGGGTTATCTCCCCGTTCTCTGCCTGCACGATACGGCATAAGAAGGTTATTGTCTGCATATTCCGGTTTGGAAAGAAGCACTTCTGCAAACATTTCTCCTGTCCAGGTTTCAGCCCAATAACTGTCTTTTGACAGATTCCACATTTCTTTTTCTGTTACATGAAATCCCAAAGCCTGTGTTTTTTCAAGCATTTTCAGTGAAACAGCAAGCCCCTGTGACCTTATGGATTTCTCAATATCATCAAAATCAGGAGAAAGATAATCAATGCCATATCCAAGCATATGAAAATTTGTATTTGCATAGGTGCAGTCAATTTCTATTCCGGGGATATAGACAATGCCCTTTTCTGCTGCCGCAGGTATTGCTTCAGCATTGGCACGGGCGCAATTATGATCGGTAATTGACATTATAGTGATTCCTTGTTCCGCACATTTTTTAACTAATTCATGTACTGTAAATTCTCCGTCATTGCTATATTTGCTGTGCATATGTAAGTCAATCATTGTCATAAGCAGCCTCCATCATAAAACTCACAAATTTAAAATAGTCTCGATAAACCTTCATATTTTCGTATCTGCCAGTCCTTTCTGTTACCCCTTTTATTCTATGTATTTTGGTTTCATTTTATAGCGTAAGAATATCGCCATATGAGTATTGATTCTATTTGATTATAGACGTATAATATAATAAAAACGACTAAATGGGGATATATCATGGCAATTCAAAAATGTGGGCTGAATTTAAACAGGATATACAAAGAACTGCAGCCTCATGGGACATTTCATTTTCCATGTGCTGCATATTCCGAAACTTATTCAGACAAGCAGGAACAGGTTATTCCGTGGCACTGGCATGAGGAATTGGAAATTGCCTATATCAAAGAGGGAAAAATAAAATTGCAAATTCCCGGAAAAACATATTTTCTGGAAAAGGGAGAATGTATTATCATAAATTCCAATATGCTCCACTATGCTGCTGCCGCCCCCTGGTGTGAACTGCAGTCCCTTGTCTTTCATCCAACCCTTATTACGGGAAGCAGTGATTCTGTTTTCTCTACAAAATACCTGCTTCCACTTATATCCCAAACTTCTTTCCAAGGGTATATGCTTAAAACAAATGGCAACAAGACAGAATTAGATAATTTCATAAATGCCTTTGAAGCATTGGCTTATGATACTCCCGGTTTTGAGTTTGTTGTAAGGGAAAATCTGTCTAAAATATGTTATTTTCTTTATTTACAGTTTAGGAATGAAATCTCATCAGGAGAAACCGGGTTAAATCAAGACAACATCCGAATTAGAAAAATGATCGATTATATTCACAATAACTATTCCGATAACATTGTTTTGTCTGATATTGCCCGTTCTGCCGACATCGGAGAACGAGAAAGTTTGCGCTGCTTTCAGAGAACCATACAAATCTCTCCCATGCAATATCTTTTAAAGTATCGAATTATGCAGGGTGCTGATTTTCTTCTGAAAAATCCGTCGAAAAGCATTTCTGAAATTGCAGGTTTATGTGGTTTTGACAGTCCGAGCAATTTTTCAAAAATGTTTAAGCGTTTTTATAACTGTTCTCCCAGAGAATATAAAAGTTTGCATACACATGGCGAATAAAATCCGATGCAAGCCTGCTTGCAAGAGGATTTTTGCGAGAGATGAAATGGGGAGCAATCCGTAGTATCATAGGGGTAAAAATACTTTTTCCCAACATTATTGCTTGGGGTTATCCGGCAGAGGAAAAAGAGCAGCAGGACAGGGATGACGAATCGAGGGTGTATTCATTATGTGGTGTGAGGGTTGGAAAGGAGAGAGTGGTATGTTAAAAATTACATTGGGAGATATTACAAAAGTGGAAGCGGATGCCATTGTAAATGCCGCGAATACCAGTCTTTTGGGCGGCGGCGGTGTGGATGGCGCCATCCACAGGGCGGCGGGACCGGAACTTTTGACGGAATGCCGGATGTTAAACGGCTGTAAGACCGGACAGGCGAAGATTACAAAAGGATATAGGCTTCCTGCAAAATATGTCATCCATACGCCGGGGCCAGTCTGGAATGGCGGGAAAAGGAACGAAGAGGAACTTTTAAAGTGCTGTTATGAAAACTGTCTGAGACTTGCTGCGGAATATGGGTGCAGGATCGTTGCGTTTCCTTCCATTAGTACCGGGATATACCGATTCCCTCTTGATAAGGCGTCTGTGATTGCTGTGGGGACGATTCTTAAATTCCTGGCGCTGCATTCGGATATGGATGTGCAGATGGTATGTTTTGATCGGAAGACATTTCAGTATTATCAAAATGCGTTGGAGGCGGCTGAGGGCAAGTGACATAACCTTCCGGAGGGACAGTTTTTGGTAATATTGTTCACCATGTCCAATTGGCCTTGAGATAAAGGTTAATTAAGATAGTTCCCAATAAAGAATACCTTTTACAAAAAGGACAGCCCGGAGGTTGTGATAAATGGGACTCTTTGCTATGTCAGGTTTGTTAGTATAAAAGTTGGTTTAAAACAGACTGAGAGAAAAAATTCACGAAAGATTCAGTTATCAAAAGTGCTTATCCGATGTATAATAAAATCAGTGAAAAAAGGGAATGTTTTTGAATACAACAGAGCAGATACATCAACAAGACTTAGAGCGCCTGTAATCATTCCAATATATGGATGATGATTTTATGACTGTCTGCCTTGCAGATAATCTTGAAGAGGTGGAACTGATAATTCGGATTGTTTTTCATGTAGATTTTTATGCTTCGGGTCAATCTGACCCGAAGCATAGGCGGCTGATAGTTCATTCCTTTTTGTCATTGCAATCTAAGGGATTTTTGGCAAGACTAAATCATCAGAGGGATTCATCATGGCATATCGGTCCATAACTTCTTTTGTTTCCTGAATTGAAAAACCAAATTCCCGTATAATTAAAATTAAAAGTGTCATATGATTTCTATTTATTGTTTCTTTATGTTTTCTGAATATCTTTTTGAATGATCTGCAAAAAAATCCACAAGTTCGGCAAAAAACATACCAGGGGTTTCCTTTATAATACGGGTATAAAAAATGCGGGTAAAACCATGCAGAAGAAGGAGGAGACAGGTATGAAATTCAGGTGGTTTGCGGGGCTGGCGCTGGCAGTGCTGGCGGCGGGAAGTATGACGGCGTGCGGGGGCGGATCCCAGGCGCAGAAGGCGGAGGCCCCTGCCGGACAGGCTTCGGAGGACAGCGGCAAAAGCGGCAGTGAGGGCAAAGGCGGGGCAGCAGCCGGGGAGGCGCAGGTGATTCTCACCCTGGCGGAGGTGAATCCGGCGGATTCCCTGGACGGTCAGGTAGAGAGTTATTTTAAAGAACAGGTGGAGTCTTTAAGCGGCAAAACGGTGTTGATTGACATTCAGGCAAGCGGGGTGATGGGGGCGGAAAATGATGTCCTGGATGGGATGACGACCAACGGGGGAACGGTGGATATGGCGCGTATTTCCAGCTTTGCCCTTACCAATTATGGAGCAAAGCTTTCGGCGCTTCCCAGTATTCCTTATACCTTTCATGACCGGGAGCACTACTGGAAATATGCGGACAGTGAGATCGGACAGCGAATCCTGGATGAGCCTTCTGAGATGGGGCTGGGAATCAAGGGTTTGTTTTTTGTGGAGGAAGGCTTTCGCAATTTCTTTGTGAAGGATGAGATCGACGGGATAGAAGGGATGAAAAATAAGAAAATCCGTGTGTCTTCGGATCCGATTCTGACGGCAGTGGTGGAGCAGGTGGGAGCGAACCCGACCGTGGTGTCTTTCAGCGAATTGTATTCCAGCCTGCAGTCCGGAGTGGTGGACGGTGCAGACCAGCCGGTGGTGACCTATGAGTCGAATGCATTTAATGAGGTGGCGCCTTATATGCTGGAGGACGGACACACAATGAGCGCCTCGGAGGTGATTATTACGGAAGCGGCATGGGAAAAGCTTTCGGAGGCGCAGAAGGCGGCTATCGAGGAAGCCGGCAAGGCGACCAGCGCTTACTGTAAGGAACTGTCTGCCAGGACAGAGGAGGAGTGTAAGGCCCGTCTTGAGGAGAAGGGTGTTGTCTTTGTGGCGGTTCCGGACAAGACGCCGTGGCAGGAGGCATGCAGCGAGGTGATTGCCCAGTATACGGCAGGGCTTGAGGAGGAGTATCAGCAGATACTGGACCTGAAGTAGGAAGAGGTCAGGGACAGCAAAGAATCTGGGACAGCAAAAAGTCAGGGACAGCAAAGGTCAGGGACAGCAAAAGTCAGGGACAGCAAAAAGTCTGAGACGGCAAAAAGTCCGAGACAGCAAAGAGGAGAACTCGGACGCCGGCACTGCCGGCGCCGGGGGAATTTTACAGAAAGTGAGTGAAGAACGTGAAGAGATTTTATGATATTCTTTATCAGATTATCATGGTGGTGTGTAAGCTGCTGCTGATTGCGGATATTGCCATCACCTCCATGGCGGTTGCGGGACGTTATATTTCTTTTATACCGGATCCGGTCTGGAGTGAGGAGATTGTGCTGACCTGCATGATCTATATGGCTCTGATCAGTGCGGCGCTGGCGGTTCACAGAGGCTGCCATATCCGGATGACGGCGCTGGATGCTTACCTGCCAAAGGCTGTGGTGAAGCTTCTGGATGTTTTCGGGGACGTGATTGTGTTGATATTTGCCATGATTATGGCAGTGGTGGGGATGCAGTATGCGTTGAATGTGGGAAAGAACAGTATGTATACCAGCCTGTCCTGGCTGTCCAAGTTCTGGCTGTATGTGCCGGTTCCCATTGCCGGAGCAGCGATTGTGCTGTTTCAGGCAGGGGCGTTGCATCGTCATGTGAGGATTTTGCTGGGGAAGGAAGAGGTCTCTTCGGAGATTTCAGGATGCCCGGAAAACGTGGATGATTAAGGAGGAGACAACGGATGATTATTAACAATACGGCGGTGCTGATTTTATTGGTTTCCTTTTTTGCCATGATTCTTTTGCGGGTAAATATTGCGTTTGCCGTGGGGATGGCATCCGTGCTGTGCCTGTGGTATATGGGGATTCCGCTCAGCAATGTCTGCCAGCAGATGGTGAAGGGGCTGAATTCCTTTTCTCTGATGGCGGTGCCTTTCTTTATTACCATGGGCTGCCTGATGGGAAGCGGGGGGATCTCCGAAAAGCTGATTAATCTGGCGAATGCATGTGTGGGATGGATGCGCGGCGGAATGGCGATGGTGAACATCGTGGCGTCTTATTTTTTTGGCGGAATTTCCGGTTCAGCCACAGCGGATACGGCTTCCCTGGGCAAGATCCTGATTCCCATGATGGTGGAACAGGGGTATGACGCGGACTTTTCCACTGCGGTTACGATTACCTCATCGG
>CAJURT010000080.1 GCA_910588875.1 uncultured Lachnospiraceae bacterium | reverse complement strand
TGATTATGAGTATTTTGTTTAAGTCAAGCCCGGAGGATGTGAAACTGATCATGGTGGATCCGAAGGTGGTGGAACTGAGTGTCTACAATGGCATCCCCCATCTGCTGATCCCGGTGGTGACGGATCCGAAAAAGGCTTCCGGAGCCCTCAACTGGGCGGTGGTGGAGATGCAGGACCGTTACAAAAAATTTGCCGAGTGCAATGTGCGTAACCTGAGCGGCTACAATGCCAGGATTGACCGCCTGGGAGATGTGCCGGAACAGGAAAGGCCGAAAAAGATGCCGCAGATTGTGATTATTGTGGACGAGTTGGCAGATCTTATGATGGTGGCGCCCGGTGAGGTGGAGGATGCCATCTGCCGCCTGGCACAGCTGGCCCGTGCGGCGGGGATCCATTTGGTGATTGCAACCCAGAGGCCGTCTGTCAATGTAATCACAGGCCTGATCAAGGCAAATGTGCCCTCCCGGATTGCCTTTTCTGTGTCCTCAGGGGTGGATTCCCGGACGATCATTGATATGTATGGGGCGGAGAAGCTGCTAGGAAAGGGAGACATGCTGTTTTTCCCGTCAGGGATCCCCAAGCCACAGCGGGTACAGGGGGCATTTGTATCGGATTCGGAGGTGCAGAAGGTGGTGGAATTCCTCACCGGCCAGGGCCTGGAAGCCGGATATGACCCGGATGTGGAGAGGCAGATGAATGCTGCCCCGGCGGCAGGGCCTGGAGGAGGCAGCAGCGGCGGCAGCGGCAGGGATGAGTATTTTGAACAGGCCGGCAGATTTATCATTGAAAAGGACAAGGCCTCCATCGGCATGCTGCAGCGGATGTTCAAGATTGGGTTTAACCGTGCGGCCCGGATTATGGACCAGCTGGCAGAGGCCGGGGTGGTGGGGGATGAGGAAGGGACAAAGCCCCGGAAGATCCTGGTTACCATGGAGGGGTTCGAGGAACTGCTGGCATGCAGGGATTAGAAGGAGGCAGAAACGCTTATCAATTTATAAAATCAGGAGGGAGCAAGAGATGAAGACAGACATTCAGATTGCACAGGA
This sequence comes from uncultured Lachnospiraceae bacterium, assembly GCA_910588875.1. Lineage (GTDB taxonomy): Bacteria > Bacillota > Clostridia > Lachnospirales > Lachnospiraceae > Brotaphodocola. The sequence continues at coordinate 6,489 of CAJURT010000080.1, read as the reverse complement.
AGCCAGGATGAAGCCGATACAGCAGGTTGCGGCGGCATATGCCGTCGGAGAAGAGGATCTGGAACTGTACGGGAAGTATAAGGCCAAGCTTACCGACGAGTTATGGGAGAAGGTGAAGGACGGCCCGGACGGGAAGCTGGTATTGGTGACTGCCATTAACCCCACGCCTGCAGGAGAAGGGAAGACGACTACCAGCATTGGGCTGGCGGATGCCCTTAGCCGCCTGGGGGAAAAGGCGATGCTGGCGCTGCGGGAGCCGTCGCTGGGTCCTTGTTTTGGCATCAAGGGAGGGGCAGCCGGCGGCGGATATGCCCAGGTGGTGCCGATGGAGGATTTAAACCTGCATTTTACCGGTGATTTTCATGCGATCACATCCGCCAACAACCTGTTGGCAGCTTTGCTGGACAATCATATCCAGCAGGGGAATGCCCTGCAGATTGACACCCGCCAGGTGCTGTGGAAACGGTGTTTGGATATGAATGACCGGGCTCTGCGCAATATTGTGGTCGGGCTGGGGGCCAAGGCAGACGGCGTGGTGCGGGAGGACCACTTTGTGATCACGGTAGCATCTGAGATTATGGCAATTTTGTGCCTGGCCGATGATATGAAGGATCTGAAAGAACGGTTGGGACGGATTATCGTTGCATATAATTATGCAGGGGAGCCGGTGACGGCGGCACAGCTGAATGCAGTGGGTGCTATGGCAGCCCTTTTGAAGGACGCCATCAAGCCGAACCTGATCCAGACCCTGGAGCATACCGGGGCGCTGGTCCATGGGGGGCCCTTTGCCAACATTGCCCATGGCTGCAATAGTGTCCGCGCCACAAAGACAGCCCTGAAACTGGCAGACATTGTGGTGACAGAGGCAGGCTTCGGCGCAGACCTGGGGGCGGAGAAGTTCCTTGACATCAAATGCCGGATGGCCGGTTTGAAGCCGGATGCGGTGGTGCTTGTGGCGACAGTGCGTGCCCTCAAGTATAACGGGGGTGTGCCCAAGGCAGAACTGGGAAGCGAAAACTTAGAGGCATTGGACCGGGGAATCGTTAACCTGGAAAAGCATATTGAGAATATCCAGAAATATGGGGTGCCGGTGGTGGTGACGCTGAACTCCTTTGTGAGCGACACCGAGGCGGAGTATGACAGGATCCGGCGGTTCTGTGAGGAACGTGGCTGTGAGTTTGCCTTGTCCAGGGTGTGGGAAAAGGGAGGCGAGGGCGGTGAAGCCCTGGCCAGGAAGGTGCTGGAAACCCTGGAGAACAGGGAGAGCCATTACCATCCCATTTACCCGGAGGATATGAGCCTGAAGGATAAAGTCCACACCGTTGCAACGGAGATTTACGGCGCGGACGGCGTCAGCTATGCGCCGGCAGCCGCAAAGGCCATGGCCCGTATCGAGGAGATGGGATTTGGGAACCTGCCTGTGTGTATGGCCAAAACCCAATATTCCCTGTCAGACGATCAAAACAAGTTGGGCAGGCCGTCAGGGTTTACCATCAATGTGAGGGATGTGTATGTGTCGGCAGGGGCCGGGTTCGTAGTGGTGCTGACCGGGGCGATCATGACTATGCCAGGCCTTCCGAAAAAGCCTGCGGCGGACGGCATTGACGTGAACGATGAGGGCAAGATCACGGGGTTGTTTTAAAAGAAAAGCAAAGCAGGAGGATGCTATGTTAAAGGATTGGCTGGACGGCCTTGAATATAAGCTGATGCAGGGAAGCCTTGAGGCAGAGGCAACGGAGGTGGTGTTCGATTCCAGGAAGGCAGCGCCGGGCGCCGTGTTTGTCTGCATGGAGGGGACACGGGTGGATTCCCATTCCTTCATCCCCCAGGTGTTAGAGAGCGGCTGCCGGATTCTGGTGGCGGAAAAGCCGGTTATAGTCCCGCCGGAGGTGACTGTGCTTTTGGTGGAGAACGGGCGGAAGGCGCTGGCCCTTTTGTCAGCCGCCCGTTTCGGGCATCCGTCGGAAAGCCTTTTGATGATCGGGATCACGGGCACCAAGGGAAAGACCACCACTGCCCACATGGTGCGTGCCATTTTGGAGGCATCGGGAAGGCGGACAGGGATCATTGGGACAAACGGGGTAAGCTTTGGGCAAGAACATTACCCCACCAGGAATACGACACCGGAATCCTATGAACTGCACCGGTATTTTGCCCGGATGAAGGAGGCAGGTTGCGTGTGCTGCGTGATGGAGGTATCCTCCCAGGCGCTCAAGATGTACCGGGTGGCAGGGATTACCTTTGATTATGCCTTGTTTACCAATATTTCCCCGGACCATATCGGTACGGATGAGCATGCGGACTTTGCGGAGTATATGTATTACAAAAAGCAGATTTTCCAACAGAGCCGTTTTGCCCTGGTCAATGTAGATGACGTACATTTGGAAGAGATTGTAGAGGGGATCCCCTGCCGGTGGGAGGGTTTTGGGATAGAACATAGGGCAAAGTACCATGCACGAAAGATCCATTACGTCTCCGAACCAGGTTTTATCGGTCTGGAATTTGGGATCCACAGGGAAGGGGAAGGGGAGATACCGGTGCGGGTGAATATTCCCGGGAAATTCAATGCCAGCAACGGGCTGGCTGCTGCAGCAGTATGCCTGAAGGCCGGGGTGGAAAAGGAGGAACTGTGCCATGCCCTGGAGCATTTAAAGCTGGACGGGCGGATGGAGATTGTCTATGCCTCCGAGAGATGCAGCGTGGTTGTGGACTATGCCCATAATGCGGTCAGCATGGAAAGCCTGCTGGCGGCTCTGCGGGAATATAGGCCGAAACGCCTTGTGTGCGTGTTCGGGTGCGGAGGGAACCGCTCGAAGGACCGGCGCTATTCCATGGGGGAGATCGCCGGGCGGATGGCTGATTTTTCGATTATTACGGCAGACAATTCCCGGTTTGAACGGGTGGAGGATATCATGGCGGATATCCGGGGAAGCATCGAAAAGACCGGGGGCAGGTTTATTGAGATCCCTGACCGGCGGGAGGCCATTGCCTATAGCATAACCCATGCAGAAAAAGGGGATATGATTGCAATCATTGGCAAAGGCCATGAGGATTATCAGGAGATCGAAGGGGTGCGCTATCCATTCCTGGACCGTGCTGTGGTGCAGGAAGTGGTGGCTGGCCTGTAGGAGGCAGAAGGCATGGAACAGATAAGGGTAAAAGAGATTTTGGAAGCCACCGGGGGCAGGCTGCTGTGCGGGGACGAGAGGACGCCCCTGGCGCACATCAGCACCGATTCCCAGACAGTCAAGGGAGGGGAATTGTTTGTGCCGTTAGTAGGGGAACGGGTAGATGCCCACAGGTTTATCGGGCAGGCCCTGGCAGCAGGGGCTGCGGCAACCCTTACAGCCGAACATGATACCATGGAGGATGCGCATCCCTGGATCCGGGTGGAAGATACGAAAAAGGCCCTGCAGGCAGTGGGCTCCTATTGCCGGAAACGGCTGAGCCTGCCCTTGGTGGGGATTACCGGGAGCGTGGGGAAGACCACCACCAGGGAGATGGTGGCGGAGGCTTTGTCCGCCGGATTCCGCGTGTTCAGGACCCCGGGCAATAAAAACAGCCAGGTAGGGCTGCCGATTACCCTGACGGAAATTTCCGGGAAGGATGAGATCGGGGTCCTGGAACTGGGTATGAGCATGCCGGGGGAACTGACTGTGATTGCCCGGATCGCCCAGGTAGATCTGGCAATCATTACCAATGTGGGGGTGACCCATATTGAGCAGCTGGGGAGCCAGGAGAATATCTTCCGGGAAAAGCTGTCCATCCAGGACGGGCTGAAGGCCGGGGGGATTTTGTTGCTCAACGGAGATGACCCCATGTTAAGCAAGACCCAGGCACGGGAAGGGTACCGCACCCTCTATTACGGCACAGGGGAAAACTGTGATTACCGGGCAGAAGAGATCCGGCTGGAGGGGGGATGTCCGGTGTTTACGGGGGTTTGCGGCAAAAAACGTGTTTCGGTGCGCCTGAAGGTGATGGGGCGCCATCACATCAACAATGCCATGGCAGCGCTGGCAGCGGCGGATCTGTACGGGGTCCCCCTGGAGAAGGCGGCAGAGAGGCTGGGAGGGTATACCGGCTTTCAGGGGCGGCAGCAGACCTTTGCGTGCGGCGGTGTAACCATTATTGACGATACCTACAATGCCAGCCCGGTATCCATGCTGGCGGCCCTGGAGGTTTTGGAGTCCATGGAGACCGGCGGGAGGCGTCTGGCGGTGCTGGCAGATATGAAGGAACTGGGGGAGGAGGCCGGGCGTTTTCACCGGGAAATCGGGGACTGGTTAAGGCGGCATCCGGTAGATATGGTGTTTACCCTGGGGGAATTGTCCTCAGTGATTGAGGGAGGGAAGGTATGCCAGCATTTTGAAGCCGGGGACCTGGACGGTTTGCATGATAAGCTGGCAGAAACCCTGCAGCCCGGGGACTGTGTGCTTTTAAAAGGCTCCAACAGCATGAGGCTGGGGGAGGTGGCGAAACGCCTGGTTAAGGGAAACAGGAAGTGAACTGCCAGCGGCAGGCTACAGACAGGAGAGGACATGGCGGTACAATATGCCAATATCATCATAGACATTTCCCATGAAAACGTGGACCGGGTTTTCCAATACCGGATTCCGGAGCAGATGCTTCGGGATGTCCGGATCGGGAGCCAGGTCTGCGTTCCTTTTGGTGCGGCGAACCGGACACGTAAGGGATATGTGGTGGGGATCACCCAGAGGGCAGATTTTGATGAGGCGAGGATCAAGGAAATTTCAGGGCTGGTGGAAGGCGGCGTGACGGCAGATTCACGGCTGGTGGAACTGGCCTGGTGGATGAAGGAACGGTACGGTTCGACGATGAACCAGGCGCTAAAGACCGTGCTTCCGGTAAAAAAAAGGGTGCGGGCGAGGAATGGCCGGGTGGTGGAGAGCCTGGTGGAAGGGCAGCAGCTTTCCTGCCGGGAAACGGCCGGCCCGGCAGACGGGGAAGGGAAGGTTTGCCTAAACCAGGAGCAGCGGGAGGCCGTGGAAGCGTTCTGCCGGGATTATGACGAGGGCAGGCGGAGGCCTTATCTGATCCATGGGATCACGGGAAGCGGCAAGACAGAGGTATATATGGAGATGATCCGCCATGTGCTGGAACGGGGGCAGGAAGTGATCGTGCTGATTCCGGAGATTGCCCTGACCTATCAGACGGTGATGCGCTTTTTTGGCCGTTTTGGGGAAAAGATCAGCGTCATGCATTCCCGGCTGTCCGCAGGGGAACGCTATGACCAGTTTGAGAAGGCAAGAAAGGGGGAGACGAAGATTATGATCGGGGCGCGGTCGGCCCTGTTTACCCCTTTTGCCCATCTGGGGCTGGTGGTTATGGATGAGGAGCATGAGGGCGCCTACCGAAGTGAAGGGGCGCCCCGGTACCATGCCAGGGAGGTGGCGGAACATCTGGCAGAGATGTCGGGGGCTTTTCTGGTGATGGGGTCCGCCACCCCGTCCCTGGAGGCATATTCCAAGGCAGAGGCCGGGATTTATAAACTGTGCCCTTTGAGGAAGAGGGCCAGCCAGGGCAGTGCCCTGGCGGCCACGGAGGTGGTGGATCTGCGCAGGGAACTGGAGGCAGGGAACAAATCCATATTCAGCAGGAGGCTGACGGAGTTGATTGAAGACCGGCTGGCAAAAAAAGAGCAGGTCATGCTGTTTATGAACCGGCGGGGATATTCCAGTTTTGTGTCCTGCCGCAGCTGCGGCAGGGCAGTCAAGTGCCCCCACTGCGATGTGTCCCTGACCCTCCACAATAACCGGCAGCTGACCTGCCATTATTGCGGGTATAAGATCCCCCTGCCAAAGGCATGTCCTGTCTGTGGGTCGGAATACCTGGCAGGCTTTGGGGTTGGCACCCAGAAGGTGGAGGAGATGGCGGCCCAGATGTTTCCCCAGGCCCGTATCCTGCGGATGGATCTGGATACCACCTCCAAAAAAGGCGGCCACGAGGCGATCCTGGCATCCTTTGCCCGGGGGAAGGCCGATATCCTGATCGGTACCCAGATGATTGTCAAGGGGCATGATTTCCCGGGGGTGACATTGGTGGGGATCCTGGCGGCAGACGTGTCCTTGTATGCACCGGATTTCCGTTGCACGGAACGGACGTTCCAGCTTTTGGTACAGGCAGCGGGGCGGGCGGGAAGGGGGCGCCGCGCCGGGATTGCGGTGATCCAGACCTACTTGCCGGAACATTACGGGATTGAGTCCGCCGCTTCCCAGGACTATGAGGCCTTTTACCGGCAGGAGATGGGGTACCGGCAGCTGATGCACTATCCCCCGGCCTGCCATATGCTGCAGATGCAGGTATCAGGGAAGGATGAACTGCTTACAGGGCATATGATGGATTTGATCCGGGACTCCGTGGTGCGCCATTTTGGCGCCTGCCTGGAGGTGATCGGCCCGGTACCGGCGCCAGTCTATAAAGTTAATGATATTTATAGAAAAATTTTATATATGAAACAGGAAAATTATG
>CAJURT010000079.1 GCA_910588875.1 uncultured Lachnospiraceae bacterium | reverse complement strand
TAAAACAACAGGTAAATGTCAGAATGCAAAATGGAGGAATTTTTCTATGAAAGCTACGGGAATTGTGAGGAGAATAGACGATCTTGGACGTGTTGTGATACCAAAAGAAATCAGAAGAACCCTTCGCCTGCGGGAGGGGACGCCGCTGGAGATTTTTACAGACCGGGAAGGGGAGATTATCCTGAAGAAATATTCCCCGATGATGGAACTGACCGCTTTCGCTACGCAGTATGCGGAGGCGATGGCACAGTCCACAGGGCTGATGGTATGCATTACAGACCGGGATCAGATCATAGCAGTATCCGGCGGGCCGAAAAAAGATTTGCTTCAGAAAAATATAAGTAAACAGCTGGAAAATGCCATCAATGAGAGGGAGACCATCGTTGCTTCCAAGGATGAGAAGGCTTTTGTGCCGGTTATGGCAGAAGAGATGGAGGGGATCACCTACGAAGCAGTGGCGCCGATTATCTGTGAGGGGGATGCGATTGGGGCGGTGGCGCTGCTGAGCCGGGATGCGAAAGGGAAATTCGGGGACATGGAACTGAAGCTGGTAACGACAGCAGCAGGATTTTTGGGAAGACAGATGGAAGGGTAAAGAAACCGGGGCTGCCGCAATTGTGCGGCGGCCCCGGTTTCTTATGTACGGTAAAAAGAGCAGCAGGAGATTTGGTATTGAAGTTGGGAGATATCCTTGTGCACTGAGGGTAAGCTATGGTAAAATAAAAAACAAAAATGGTAAAAAACAAGGGAGGCAACATTGGAATGCCAGTATACCGTTTGAATGAGAATGAGATCAGTTTTCCGGATCCGCGGCTGGCAAGGGAGGACGGGCTTCTTGCCATTGGCGGGGACCTGAGTGTGGAGCGTTTGTTTCTGGCTTATACCCATGGAATTTTTCCCTGGTTCAATCCAGGGGAGGAGATCCTTTGGTGGTGCCCCCATGAACGCTACCTGATTTTCCCTTCCAACATCCATATCTCAAAGTCCATGAAAAAATATATAAGAAAGCACCGGCTGAGGATTGTAGCCAACCGGGATTTCCAGGATACCATGCACCGGTGCAGGGTGAAACGGGAGCAAAAGGAGGGTACCTGGATCGGTGATGAGATGGAGGCGGCATACCTTGCCCTCCATGAAAGAGGCCTTGCCGCCAGCCTGGAGGTGTACGAGGAGGATGGGCTGGCCGGTGGCCTTTATGGGGTATTGATTGGCAAATGCTTTTTTGGGGAGAGCATGTTCTCTGAAAGAGAAAACGGATCAAAGGCGGCGCTGATTGCCCTGGCAAAGCTTTTGGAGGAGAGAGGCGCCTGTTTTATTGACTGCCAGTTTTATACAGAGCATCTGGAAAGCATGGGCGGCCGGTATGTAGACTGGGAACAGTATACGGAACTTTTGGCCAAAGGATTGGAAACAAGATAGGGGAGGAACATTAATGGAAGAAAATTTCAGAAACATGATTCGCCAGGCCTGCAATGCTGCGGTATTGGCCGGGGGTATAATCCTTTTCCTGGGGTTATATTATTGTGTCATAAAGGCAGGGATCCCTTATCAGGATCCTCCGCTGGAACTGCAAATAAAATATGCCATCCATATGGGGATTGGGGAGATATTGACAAAGACGGGGGCAATCGTGGTTTTTTTTAGTGGGGGAGCAAGGTTGTTGCTGATAAGGCTGCTGAAGAAATGATTGATAGGTTCTTTTTTTTCAGGAAGAACAGAAGTGATTTGTTAGAGGAGGCATTGCATCATGAAAGACTATATTATATAAGGAATCGGGTAGTTATACTGGAATCAGGATATAAATTGCGCAAGGAGAGGCTATGAAAAAAATAAATTGGAAAATATTGAACTTAGCATTTTGGACAGAACTTGTTCTATCTTATCTCTTACCTTTTAAGGAGGTGGATGGTTTTCAATATCAAGCAGGTTTTCCCATGGCATTTTTATCTGTTTATCATACAAAATTAGGCAAGAGCCCATTTATGTCAATGCACTTAAACCCAGTAGGGATATTGGTGGATATCGGGATAATTTATTTGGTCATTTTAGCAGGGATAAAGATATGCCGGAGAGTAAAGGGGATTAGGAGACATGGTTCAGAGTGTATTATGAAAAAGGTGGAATAATGTCAGACAGCCGTTTATTTAAAATCTTATATTATCTCTTAGACAGGCAGCGGGCTACGGCTCCTGAATTAGCAGCTGAATTTGAAGTTTCCCCAAGAACCATTTACCGTGATGTGGAAGCATTAAGCAGTGCAGAGAAATAAAGATCGTCTATGAAAACACCGGCAGTGAAAGGGGCAAACGGATCGTTCAGCCATTAAAATATCTTATAAGTCAAAAGAATGGTATTTGAAAGGTGCTTTAGCTACGCAGGCTCAGGCAATTTATAAAAAGAGTAAAGAAAACGAAGGGAATGAACCAGTAATACGGGGATTCAGGGAGGTATTTTTATGGAATATATCAGGGTAACAAAGGAGAATATAGAAAAAGAACATATATGTTGTGCAATTTCCAACAATAATGATATTCAGGTGTTGTCAAAGAAGAATTGGTTAAAGGGATGTTTTGATGATGGTTTGGTCTTCTTAAAAAGTGAACAGCGGGGAAAGTGCTTTATTGAATATATCCCTGCTGAAAATGCGTGGAATCCCATTTCCGCAGATGGTTATATGTATATTAACTGTTTATGGGTGGCTGGCTCTCTCAAAGGGCATGGGTATTCAACAGAACTGCTGAATTCTTGCATTGAGGACAGCAAAAGCAAAGGAAAAAAAGGATTATGCATATTATCTGCGGCAAAGAAAAAACCATTTTTGGCTGATCCTAAATTCCTGAAATATAAAGGTTTTGCTATTGGCGATGAGGCGGATAACGGTATTCAGTTATGGTATTTGCCTTTTACAGAAAATGCTTTATTGCCCAAATTTAAAGATTGTGCAAAGCACCCCCATGTTGATGAGATGGGATATGTCCTGTATTACACCAGCCAGTGCCCGTATAATGCAAAATATGTTCCCATAATTGAAAATATGGCAAAAGAGAAAGCAATAAAATTTAAGTCGGTTCATTTGCAGGACAAGGAAGACGCACAAAACGCCCCAAGTCCAATTACAACGTATGCATTATTTTTAGATGGCAGATATATTACAAATGAACAGATGAATGATAAGCGGTTTTTGAAATTATTAGAAAAATAATTTCCTAAAAGAGGGCATGTCTGTCAATGATGTTTCAAAGAAGAGAAAAGTAATTTTTACTGATAAATTTTTCTATGATTTGGTCCAAACATATCACATATGGGATATCTACGGAAACTATAATTTCGGATATTGCGCAGAGGTCAAGTTGCCAATTAAAAGACAAGGACAAAGGGAAAATAATAATTCAGAGCATATTTTTAGCATTAGATGAGAAAATTTAAATGAAAAAGGATGATGACCAGCAGCATGAATTGATTGTTTGGCTTTCAGGAGTGCAGGATGAAGAAAAACAGATTGCTTATATTTTGGGGAATATTGGTCATATTACTAATATATATCCTGAATAAAAAAGCATATGAAAATGGTGAAAGTATAAAACAAAGTGAAAATACATATAGGGAAGCATATGAAGTATATTTAAGAAGCTTTCCAGAACTTCATGACTATACGTACTCTGGTGCCGCATTAAGAGATTTAGATAAGAATGGCATTCCAGAATTAATAATTATTCAAGTTGATGAGGTTGACGGTATTTTAAAAGTTTATTCATATGATAACAGTGTCTTTAAAATAGGAGAGTATTCGGACCCTAAAGTAGGCATATCAGCAATTCGCCTATCAGAGAATCCGAAGTTTCCAGGATTGTTTAATCTATGGTGGGGAGGCGGTGTGGAATACTATGGGTATTTAGGAGTCAGAGAGAAAAGATTGATTTATGAAGATTTATGGCATATGGATCGTACCGGAGAATCACCATACCAAAGGGAAGTATCTAACAATGAAGCACTTATCCGTGAATCGATGAACCTCTTTTCTGACGGTGAGTATATGGGTAATATTCTTGATACAGTTCTTATTAGTGATGAAAATATTGACAAAATGTTCAAGTAATCAACTGATCTGATATGGAAGCCGGTATATCTAAAGATACTGTCGAGGGGGAATATAAGATTTATCTGTTTTTATTAACAGTTCCTTGCAAACAGAAAAATTAAATGATATAATTCCCATGACAAATAAACAGGGGAGCTTGTGTTTGCAGGCTGAGAGGAAGTAATCAACTTCGACCCTTTAACCTGATGCGGATAATGCCGCCGGAGGAAGTAAGAAAAGGCTGTACTTTTTCAGGGGGTATCTGATCCAGATGCCCCCTGTTTTTGCATTTCTGAGGAAAGGATGGTGAGATCGGTATTCGCGGTGTGCCTGCGGCGGTTGAGGGAAAGCGCCGCCATACAGGGACGTTTATCCCAGTTCAAAGGAGTAAAAGCTATGTTTGAAGAAATTTTTGAAAATGTGAGACAAAAATACCCCCTGATCCACAATATCACCAACTACGTTACCGTCAACGACTGCGCCAATATGCTGTTGGCCTGCGGCGGTTCTCCCATCATGGCGGACGAATTGGAGGATGCCGTGGAAATCACCGCCATCTGCGGCGGATTGAACATCAACATCGGAACGTTGAACCGGCGCACCATCCCCGCCATGTTCGCCGCCGGGAAGCGGGCCAATGAACTGGGCCATCCCGTGGTTCTGGACCCGGTGGGAGCGGGGGCCTCTACCCTGCGGACGGAGACCGCCCTGGGACTGCTGAAAGAGGTGAAGTTTGCCGTGATCCGGGGCAACATCTCGGAAATCAAGACCCTGGCCCTGGGCAGCGGCACCACCAAAGGGGTGGATGCCGATGCGGCAGACCGGGTGACAGAGGAAAATATGGAGGGTGCGGTGGCCTTGGCCAAGGATTTCTCACAGCGTACCGGGGCTGTCATCGCCGTTACCGGGGCTATCGACATTGTGACGGACGGGGAACGAGCCTTCTGTATCCGTAACGGCCGACCTGAGATGTCCGCCATCACCGGTACCGGCTGTCAACTCTCCGCCCTGACGGCGGCTTTTGTCACCGCCAATCCGGATCAGCCCCTGGAGGCCGCTGCCGCCGCCGTGTGCGCCATGGGCCTGTGCGGGGAGATCGCCTATCAGCGTCTGACTGAGCTGGACGGCAATTCCTCCTATCGGAACTACATCATCGACGCCATGTACCGCCTCACCCCGGCGGAGCTGGAGAGGGGAGCCAAGTATGAAGTGCGATAAGCGGCATATGCTGCTCTACGCCGTCACCGACCGGGCCTGGACCGGGAAACAGACCTTGTATGAGCAGGTGGAGGCGGCGCTGAAGGGCGGCGTGACCTGTGTGCAGCTGCGGGAGAAGGAACTGGACAAGGCGGCCTTCCTTCAGGAGGCCAGGGACGTCTGCGTCCTGTGCCACAGGTACGGTGTTCCTTTCATTGTGAATGACAATGTGGAGATCGCCATCGCCTGTGGGGCGGACGGCGTTCATGTGGGTCAGGAGGACTTGGCGGCGGGAGAGGTCCGCCGCCGGGTGGGGGATGCCGTGACCCTGGGCGTCTCCGTCCACACGGTGGAGGAGGCCCGCCGGGCTGTTCTGGACGGTGTGGCACTGGTGTCCGCCATCTTCTCGGCGGAGGATATCCAGGGGACCTGCCGGGAATTGCGGGAGTTGTCGGAGAAAATGGTGAACTCATGAGGATTCCCGGAGCGATTTTTGATGTGGACGGCACCCTGCTATCAGACTGAGTACGGTGTAACGCTGAGCGTTGACGGGATCATGGACGGAGTCAACGCCATGCCGGAGCAATATTACCGCTCTGAGGCCCCTCTGAAACCGATGGCATCACCTTTTACTGATCTATAAAAATAATGCGAAGGAGTGAAGGTAATGAAAACAGCATTATCAATCGCTGGGACCGACCCCAGCGGAGGCGCCGGAATTCAGGCCGACCTGAAGACGATGACCATGAACGGTGTTTTTGCCATGAGCGCCATTACGGCGCTGGTGGCCCAAAATACCACAGGCGTGCGGGAGATTGTCGAAATGACCCCGGCATTCTTGGGGGCGCAGATTGACGCAGTGTTCGAGGACATCCTGCCCGACGCGGTGAAGATCGGCATGGTGGCCTCCTGCGGACTGATTGAGAAAATCGCAGAGCGGCTGAAATTCTATCAGGCAAAAAACATTGTAGTGGACCCGGTGATGGTGGCCACCAGCGGCGACCGGCTGATCTCTGAGGAGGCGGTGGACACGCTGAAAACCTGTCTGCTTCCTCTGGCGGCTGTGGTTACACCCAACATCCCCGAGGCCGGGATTTTGTCCGGCATGACCATCCAAAGTCAAGCGGATATTGAGGCCGCCGCCCGGAAGATCGGCGACGCCTACGGCTGCGCCGTCCTGCTCAAAGGCGGGCACGATATCAACGATGCCAACGATTTCCTCTATGCAGATGGTGTAGGAACCTGGTTCTATGGAACCCGCATCGACAATCCCAATACCCATGGCACTGGCTGTACGCTTTCCAGTGCCATTGCCGCCAATCTGGCAAAGGGCTTTGACCTGCCCACATCTATTCAGAGGTCAAAAGGCTATCTCTCCGGTGCGCTGGGTGCCATGCTGAACCTGGGCCGCGGCCGGGGACCCATGCAGCACAATTTCAATCTGACCGGAGAATTTGCGAAGGAAGCAGAAAGATGAAAACCACAGAGCGGCTTTTATCCGCAAAAAAGGTTACATAGATCCGGGTTACTGCGGAGCAAATACTTTGCTTATGGATATGATAGAATGTGTGACCGAATACTACACCGAGGCTCAGCTTCGTCATCTCGCGGACATTTTTACAGACTGCTCCTGGTACGAGTTGGCCTTCTGGGAGTTGGCCTGGAACATGAGCAAATGAACGGGATGCAACATAAAACGCTGTGTTATCATCGGCGGGTCGGACATCAGGCGGTATGACCGTATCTGTACTCATCTGCGGGAGGATGACACCGATACGGTTTTTGCGGTAAAAGAGGCACTAAAGCGGGGGTTTGAGGATTTTCTGCTGGATGAGGAGAGTATGAGAGGTGTGCCAAAAGGATAATGCTATAATGGCTTCAACTTGCCGCATTTTAGGAGGAAATCACCTATGTCAGAACTGCGTTTTGAGGACATTTTGATAAATGCCGGGACAGATAAGTTTGACAGGATGACCGGCTATGCAGAGTTCCCATACTTTCATAAACAGATTGAGGTAATTTGCGATAAGGGTGTCACGGAAGAGTGCGCTGCCCGTTCCATTCAGTGGTTGGCGGATGTAGATGAGGCTTTGGTCAGGGAAATCTGCCAATACGCTTTGTACTACCTCCAGGATGAGTTGGAATCCACAAGCAAGGGAGAACTGTACCTGGGAGGAAGCATGGACAAAGCTGGTGGGCACCCGCCTGATGACTCTATGGCGTGGCAGGAGCAGACGGCGGCAAAAAGAATTTCCTTATGCAAGAACGGGGTGCAGTCTATCCGTAAAAAGTAACCTGCATAGGTGTATACGTCAATGCTGTTATAGTGAATACTGCATGTTGTGTAAATCATATTCATTTTTTTCTGTCCTCTTTTCATTGATTTTTTGAAAGCATTTCAATCAGCCCACAATTCCCGTATGTTTTGTGTTATAATGTTTTATGTGGTTTTGTTCCCCTTAAAAATCATCAAATCACAATCGGAATTTTTCAAACATTCACTAATAGGCTCTCGGAATCTTGAGCCTGCCGACCAAGGTTCAGCGGTCGGCTGAAC
>CAJURT010000078.1 GCA_910588875.1 uncultured Lachnospiraceae bacterium | reverse complement strand
AGAAATCCTGGTGAAAGGGGAAGGCCGGGAGAAGAAATATTACACAACGGACCGGTTCTATGTGAGGTCGGTAGCGTATGACAGGGAGAGATGCATGGACTCCCTGTGCATCATCAATTCGAGGAACCAGGTGGTGTATTGTATGAAAGGAAAAATCCAGGAACCGGCCGGCAGCCAGCCCCCGGGGGGATACCTCCCGGGCAAAGGATGCAGAGGGGAAAGGACTAAGTAAAGCCCAGATGGGGAAGACCTGGTATCCGGGTTTCCGGAGGAGGGACAGGAGGAATCCCCCGGCTCCTTGTAATTGTGGGTCTGAAATGCTATAATTCAGGTAAGAAAGCCTTACCAGGAATAAAAAGAAAAAGCGGAAAGCCAATATAACAGCAAGAAATAGGAGGAATAGCTTGGCAGCAAAAGATATCGTGACAAAAGACTATATAAAAGATGCGGAAGTCTTTGCAGACGCATTTAACTATTTGATATTTGGAGGGAACCCGGTAATTGACCCATTGATGCTTCACGAAATGGACACCACAGAAATTGGGATACCCTATGGGGAGGGAAAGACAAGAGTTACTGTACAAAAATTCCGGGATGGGCTGAAGTACCTGGCTGCTATGGAAGATGGAAATGCTGCCTATCTTTTGTTAGGAATCGAAAACCAGTCAGAAATCCATTATGCCATGGCCGTAAAGAATATGGTCTATGATGCCCTCCAGTATGCAGCACAGGTGGAAAAGGCAGCGAAGTCCCACCGTGATGCGGCAAAAAAGAAAAAGCAGGAAACAACGGAAGCCGTAAAGAATGAAAAGCCAGATATCCGTATAGAAGCAGGGGAGTATTTAAGCGGCTTCTATAAGGGCGACCGCCTTCTTCCGGTGGTTACGTTAGTGCTCTTATTTAACCCGGAGCCGTGGGATGCCCCCATGAGCATTTATGAGATGTTTTCGGTGAAGGATCCAAGAATCTTATCCTTTGTCCCGGACTACCGGATCAACCTGATAGCCCCGGCCCAGATTAAGGAAGATGACATGGGGAAATTCAGGAGCAGCCTGCGGGAAGTGCTGTTTTATATCAAATACTCTAAAGACAGGGAACAGCTTAACAGGCTGCTGGAGAATAATCCGCGGTTCCGAAATTTGGATACGGAAGCGGCAATCGTGATCGATACCATAACCAACTCAGAGTTGGAATTTGACAGAAAGGGGAAACGAGTAGATATGTGTCAGGCAGTAACGGATATGAGAAAAAAAGAAAGGCAGGAAGGAAGGCAGGAAGCGGACAGGAGAACCGCTCGGAATATGTTAAAAAGAGGTAATTCGCTGGAAGAAATAGCAGAAATTTTGGAACTCCCAATGGAGACAATCAAAGCATGGGAGCAGGAAGGGGATATGTGATGGGAAGTTCCCTTGTTGTATCCTCATATCAAGGAGGTGTTGGGAATGACTCAAGTCGGAAAGATGTTGATGGATGAAGGCAGAGAAGAAGGTGATTACGCAAGAGAAAAAAACCGCATTGAATATGCTGAAACGAAATTCTTCCTATGAAGAAGTGGCAGAAGTCCTGGAACTTCCGGTCAGTACGATTCAGAGTTGGGAGGCAGAGGACTGTACAGTAGTATGAGATGTAAAATGCCAGGATTAGGGAGAAGGAAGATGCACACCAGAATTGCAAAAAGCAGGAAGAGCGGCAGAAAACGGAATTATCCATTCTGCTTGCCCTCCTGCTTGCGCAAATACAATCGGCATGTGTTTTCCTCCATTCTATGCGGTATTTCAGGGCGATTACTGGTTCAAATCTTTTTGATTATGAATCTTAGTTAAGACACTGACTTGTTGACTTTTCTTCAGGCAGAGATATTGTAATTTCTATCTCTGCCTGAGTTTTGTTTTTAAGGAAGGTTTGTCCGTGTTCAAGCAAGGGAGTGAAGAGGCAGATTACCATCCCACAGAAATTTTTTACCATGCTGGGGTTTGATACAGAGGCAGATTGTACCGTGCGCGGAAATGAACTGGTTATTCGTCCTGTCAGAACCAATACAGGAGGAGAGTTCGCGGAGCAGATTTTGGCGGACTTGATAAGGTGATTGTTGTGATTATGGCCGGAACCAGAGAAAATTTTTATGATCAGCTGAAACAGTATATGAAAAGTATATAGGTTGTACTTCATAGTAAAGGGAAGGATCTTTAATCTTTTCATAATGCTCCTCCCCATTTCTGCTTTCTGCTCTGAAAATATAAAGTTTTTTAATTTATAAAATACAATATATTGATTTTACAATGAGGATAATATTGCAGAATATGATTTGTACTGTCTGATTTCTGCAAAATGATCCTTACAGTATCTTAGGCTGATGGATCACGATATGTATCTGCTTTCCCTTTACTTTGTTCTCATAGGTGTTTCGGAACAACTGGGGATTCTCAATGATCTTTTCCTTATCATAGATAAAGAAGTAAATATGTTCCGCACTGTAATGCACCATATCTGCTTCGATTTCTTCAGTCAGTTTTTTGAGTTTCATACTGTTTCTGGTGCATTTTACCTCAATGACATGTTCAGAGTCCAGAAAAATATCGGTACGCACTGTGCCGTAACCGGTATTCTCACTGACTTCAGCCCTTGCCAGTGGATAAAGGGGTTTCAGATAAGCATAGAGCAGATGCTGGACATCATATTCATTTTGGATCTTCAGCGCTGACAGTTGTTCTTTCCGGATGCCGCCGCGTTTGTGAGGTGGACGTTCCAGAAGGCTTTCCAGAAAAAGATAGTAGTTATCAAGAACGGCGAGCAGATGATCGTCTGCAGGAGAACCGGTCATAATCTTTTCCAGATATTCGATGACACGTTTTGCTGCGGCATCCAGATTGTTCCTGGTTTCTTTATCTGAATATTCATTTACGAGATAATATGCCCTTTGTTCCAATTCCATCAGGCATTGCGGGCTGGCCTCCAGTGTTTTCAAAAAGTTTCTTAAGCCGGAAAGCAAAAGGGAAAATTCCTGTCCGTCTTTTACATTTTTCAGCCTTGTAACCGCATCTTGTAGACTGGTTATAGTTGTAGTGATATTAAACATTATTTTTAACGGGCGCCTCCCCATCGCAGATAAAACAGGAACAGAGGATCTAAAATATAAAGACTCCCTTCCTTCCAGTCAAGTACCTTGAAGATATCTTCCCGTCCATACAGAAGTTCCTTCAGCTTTGCCAGCCTCTCCCGGATCATCTGTGGGGAAGGTTTTTTACAGTTATCTGCAAGCAGACGGTAGATCCGCTCCTTTACATCCTCAAACTCCAGCTTCATAATGGGAGGATTTTCTGCAATGGATTTCACGATCAGTTCATAAATGTCATGCTTCTGCCCATCGGCGGTCTGGAAGGTGTTCCGGCTCTTGCCGCGGGTGTTCGGCCCTTTCTGCATCAGGGAGACCACATCCCCATATTCAAAGTTTGCGGTAGTATAGTGATAAGCAGTCTCCAAAATTTCCTGACGGATCTGATGGTTTTCATCCCCGGACATTTCCAGCAAGGTGCAGATGTTCAGACAGATATACTGCATCAGCTGTGGGGAAGAAAGGCTCTCTACCGCAATCTGTGCTGCAATGGAGTCCTCAATGGAAATGCCCAGTTTTCCAAACCCCAGTTTGGCGATCTCTTTTAAATCATCCACTTCCCATGGTTCTATGTTGATGAGGCTTAGGCGTCCGGAAAGGTCTGCGTTCTGGCGGATTGCTTCGTCTGCACGGTGGGGGAGGGACACCACAATGGCTTTAAATCCCCTGCGGATGGCATCCTTGAGTTGCTGGGCAATCTGCATCCGTTTCCCCTCCGGGGCGTAATGGAAGTCGTCTATGACCAGTACCAGATCATGTTCCCTATAATATCCTATGATCTTATCCTTGGTCAGGGAAAAGGTTTCTTTTTTTGTATATTTATCACTGGTGCTGGGAATCTGCTTTTCAGATGCAAACTGGCCTTCGTATGCAAGCCCTGCTTTGGCGGAAATCAGCTTCCAGAAATCCGTATCTTCATCAAAATCGGCTCCGGAAATTTCTACGATATGTTCAAAGCCGATGACCTTTTCGCACAAAATGGTCTTTCCCATTTTGGAAGGGCCTACCAGAGAAGTCAGGAATCCGGACACCTTGATGGCCTGCATCAGCCGGAATTCATAGGGCAGGTCGGAAACGGCAGATTTTCGTGATATATAGGTGTATTCGGGAAATGCTCCGGGGCGGAAGACATCTTCAGCTCTGAGTTCCATATGCGTACCTCCTTATCCGTTTTATCCATTATACCACTTTTTTAACTGATTTAAACCTTTTTATTGCTTTTTAATCTATTTAATCCATTTTAATGGATTTACAGGATGGTACAAAGATTTTACAGATCCATATTGGAAGGGGATGCGGTTCCGAAAACGGGTACATTTTCCAGAAACTCCATCCCAAGCAGGCTGTCTGCCAGCATTGCCTTTTCCAGCCAGGGGCTGTAATCTGGCGGGGAGAGGAAGAACTTCAGAAAGGAGACGGTCCTTACCAGGATCCCGTCCGGAACGGACTGGGTATAGAGATGGCCCAGCAGGTCATACAAGGTATCGATGCCGATACAGTCCCTGCCGGAAGCCACAAGGCCGCGCATGATAAGGCGGTTTAAATAGTGGTCAAAATCCAGCTCCCCCAGTATGTGCAGTTCCCGTTCCTTTTCGTAAAATTCCGCCCGGAGTTCTTCGTAGGTCAGGATGCGGAAGGCCAGGCTGGACCAGAGGAGGAACTCATGGGGGCACAGCCCGCAGCCTGCTTGCTGCCCTTGATATCCACGCCGACACATGATTTGGCCGGACGCCGTAACAGGCGGCAATTTCTTTTCTTGTATGCCCCAGGCACTTCATCTGAAGGGCCTTTATCCCTTTCTGGCAGACGCCGGAATACCGGTTCTCCGCATCCGCAAGGAGCAGGAAGGTATCCGCATCCGAAATCGCGTGCCATCCTTCGTCCGGCAGGGAGTCCGCATAGGTAAGGCGGGAGCCGTCTTCCACAGGCTCTTCCAGATACTTAAGAGGCTTCTGGATCCGCGTGATTCTGCGGCAGTGGGAGAACAGGTAATTGCGGATGGCGGTATTGGCAAATGTGGCAAAAGCTGCCCCGCCATCTTCCCGGTAATTCTGTGCGACATGGCAGAGCGCCTCGCATCCGGTCTGGTAGAGGTCGTCATACCCAAGCCCCTGTATGGATTCATTTAAGGTCATGCATCCCAGCACAATGTTCCGCACCAGATAGAGATGTTCCTCCACCAGTTTGATTTCTTTTCTGTTCATGGTTCCCATGGCGTCACCCCGCTTTCCCGGCGCCTGCATCCTAACAGGCAATTTTGATATGGCTGTTCTTCAGCACCTTCCGGCATTCTGTCATCAGGCAGTCACAGCGGTAGTCTGAAAACTGACCGATGTGCGCCTGCTCGCTGGAGAGGCAGAAGGTATCCTGCATCCAGCGGTAGGCATCCTTTCTGGAGAGGATGCCGTTCTTCCAGATGGCATCAAACAGCCGGTGTGCCTGCGTGCGTTTCCGGCGCAGGTTCCGGTCTGCCAGGCTGCCCCTGGGTGTTTTTGTCCCTGTATGGACGCCCACATAGGAATCGCACTGGGGATATCCGCTGCATACATACAGGTATTCCTCCAGCGCTTTTTCCTTATGTACATAAGAGGCGCTCCTGAGCACGGCATTGCGGTAGTTGCCTTCCGTTGCCTCAAAAAATGGGCGATGGTTTCATAGCTGACGCTTAAAGTGGTGCCCATGCAGTTTCCCTCCTTCCTGGACTACGGCCGTCCTAGCCGAACAGCGCCTCGATCTCACGCGTGATGCGGGGGATGACCGTACCGTTGAAGATGTTGGTCAGGGCTGCTAAAAGAAGGGCGCCCAGCACGACGGCGATGATGATCTTGATGCCATCAGAAATGTAGAAATCGCCCTTATCATCCGCGAGGATAGTCCGGGCACGGTTCATGGTGCGCAGGCACTTATTTTTACCTTATTGAGTACACGCATATTTTTTGGATCTCCTTTTCTTTTTGAAAACAATAAAAGCTACAGTTGCGGCCAGCCCCACAATAAGGGCGGGCAGGGGAAATAATTTTTTCATGTGAATCTCCTTCTGTTTTTTTCTGGCGGCAGGTTTTGTAAGGAACGGGGCAAGTTTCCTTGCAGGGATGCCGTTATCCAGCATCCGTCTCTTCAGGGTATCTGAGATACCGCCCAGCTTCAGGTGCTTTCCTACCACAGTGATATTCCCATCCGCTCCGGTACAGTTATCCGTCACATCATACTGATAAAGGGGGCGGTAGAGGAACTGCCCGTCCCGGAAATCCTCCCCCTCGATGATCTGCATGATCTTCCGGCTCCCCTCCTCAATGGTGATGAGCCTGCGGTTATCTGGGACCATGGACAGAAGCCAGCTCATGATCGTGGTCTTCCCGGAACCGGTGCTTCCTGCGATACAGACAGACACGCCGTACCGGATACAGCAGGTCAGAAGGTCCAGCATCTCATCGGTAGCAGAGCCGGAGGCGGTGAACTTCTCCCTGGAGACCGTCTGCCGGTTGACGATACGGATGGAGGCATTGATGCCCACTTCCGCATCCACAATGGGCGTCTTGTCCACAGAGATACGGATATTTTTATCCAGGAAGCCGATGACGGAGGGCATGGTGTCGTCGATGACCATGCCGCAGGTATTGAGAAGCCGCCTGGTCACGTCAATGGCGTGCTGGGGGGACTGGAATCGGTCCGGGATCTTCATGGAGCGCCCGCCGCTCATGATCACTTCAATATCATCATAGGCGTTGACATTGACCTCCTCCACGCCGGGGCGGTAGATCCATTTCTTTAAAAAAGAGATCCCGGCCATATCTTCATAGAGGGTGTCGCACAGCTCTTCTGTGGTCATGCCTTCCATATGGTAGGAGCGGCTGAGGATATACTGGCAGATAAATTCCCGCAAAAGCTTCCTTGCCTCTTCCTGGTTGCCTTCAGTAGTCAGCTTGTCCGCGTGCCTGGAGGTGCAGTATTTCTGCACATCATCCAGGATCTGGTCGTAGGACAGGGTTTCCTGCTTTGCGGCGGTAAAAAACATATCATTTAAAGATTCCACGGCGTCTTCGCTCCTTTCCGGCAGTTTTCGCCTGCCTGTATTTTTTGGATGTCCTGCCTGCATCCGGTTCTTCCTATTCGGACTCCTCTTCATAAGGCTCCTGGAATTCTCCCCCTTCGGTTTCATAAGGTTCCCCGGTATTCTCGTCCTCCGGCTCCGGTTCCCCCAGGCGCCCTTTCACAAGCTTCAGGGAATTGATATAGCACTGGTTGCAGTAGGCTAGTGTTTTGAACATCTGTCCGCTGGTACCATAGCGCTCGATCTCCTTTGCATAGGGGAGCAGCCCGTCAAAGCCGCCGATCAAGGTGGTCCATCTCATCGATGGCATGGAAGGGGCGGGCAAGGACGGCAAGGCTCAGTGCGGACAGGCCGCATATGGAAGCGATTTTTCTGGTATCTGTTTTTTTGTCTGTAGGTTTCATGGAAAGCTCCTTTCTTCTGTCTGCCTGCTTTTCAAGGCATTTTGGTACACCCTTGCGGTATTTCTTCTGTCTGCCTGTTTTTCAAGGCATCCTGAGTTTCAATAAGGCAGGTCCGGATCTGGATGCGGTTTAAGCTGCCGGAGCAGGAAACCTGGTAGGCCAGCCATTCCACTTCGTTCATCTCACCGGAGAGATAGGAGAAGAGGGAATCCGTTTCCCCGCTGGTCCCGCCGTTTAACTGGATCTGCTTTACAATCTGGTCTGCCATATGGTTCATTTCCTGCTTGATGGAAATGATATGGAAGACATTGATGATGAAAGCGATCAGG
>CAJURT010000077.1 GCA_910588875.1 uncultured Lachnospiraceae bacterium | reverse complement strand
GCGGAAAGTACAGGATTATTGACTTCCCTCTGAGCAATTGCATCAATTCAGGCGTGGATACCGTCGGTGTGCTGACGCAGTACCAGCCGTTGCGCCTGAATACCCATATCGGAATCGGTATCCCGTGGGATTTGGACCGTAATGTGGGAGGAGTCACGATCCTGCCGCCTTACGAAAAAAGCAAAGGCAGTGACTGGTATACAGGTACCGCCAATGCGATTTTCCAGAACCTGGAGTTTATGGAAACTTATAACCCGGATTATGTGCTGATCCTGTCAGGTGACCATATTTATAAGATGGATTATGAAGTGATGCTGGAATACCATAAGGCGAATAATGCGGATGTCACCATCGCTGCGATGCCTGTGCCGATGGAGGAGGCCAGCCGTTTTGGCATTGTCATAACGGATGAGTCTAACCGTATCACGGAATTTGAGGAGAAACCGGCGAAGCCTAGGAGCAACCTGGCATCTATGGGGATTTACATTTTCAGCTGGCCGGTGCTGAGGGAAGCCCTGATTCATCTGTCGGAGGAACCGGGCTGTGATTTCGGCAAGCATATCATTCCGTATTGCCATGGCGGCGGCAAGAGGATTTTTGCCTATGAATATAATGGCTACTGGAAGGATGTGGGCACCTTGGGCTCCTATTGGGAGGCCAATATGGAACTGATCGATATTATTCCGGAATTTAACCTTTATGAGGAATACTGGAAGATCTACACCAAAAGCGATATCATCCCGCCTCAATATGTGGCTGCCGATGCAGTGATTGAACGCAGCATTATCGGAGAGGGCACCGAGATTTATGGGGAGGTACATAATTCCGTAATCGGCGCCGGAGTTACGGTTCAGAAGGGGGCAGTGATCCGGGATTCCATTATCATGCGTGATAGTGTGGTGGGCGAGGACGCCAGGATTACGAAGGCAGTGATAGCAGAGGACACTACTGTGGGCCCCGGGGCCGAACTGGGGGTGGGGGAGTATGCACCCAGTACTTATGACCCCAAGGTGTATCAGTTTGACCTGGTTACGGTGGGTGAGCATAGTGTGATTCCGGGACAGGTGAAGATTGGCAAAAATACGGCGATTTCAGGTATCACGTCCGCGGAGGATTATCCGGACGGAATGCTGTCCGCTGGAGGATCCATTATAAAGGCAGGTGATGTGCGATGAGGGCAATAGGCATTGTTTTGGCGGGCGGCAACAGTAAGAGGATGAGGGAACTTTCCAATAAGAGGGCAATTTCCGCTATGCCGGTTGCGGGAAGCTACCGCAGCATCGATTTTGCGCTGAGCAATATGAGCAATTCCCATATCCAGAATGTGGCGGTATTTACCCAGTATAATTCCCGGTCGCTGAACGAGCACTTAAGTTCTTCCAAATGGTGGGATTTTGGGAGGAAGCAGGGAGGCCTGTACGTATTCACGCCTACCATCACGGCGGAGAACAGTGACTGGTATCGGGGGACAGCGGATGCATTGTATCAGAACCTGGCATTTTTGAAGAACAGCCATGAGCCTTATGTGGTGATCGCATCAGGGGACGGGATTTACAAGCTGGATTATAATACGGTGCTGGAATACCATATTGAGAAGAAGGCTGACATTACTGTGGTATGTACGGAACTGCCGGAGGGTGAGGATATTACCCGTTATGGGAATGTGGCCATTAATGGCGACGGGCGCATCACAGAGTTTGAGGAGAAGCCCATGGTGGCGGCGGGCAATGCCGTATCCTGCGGGATTTACGTGATCCGGCGGCGCCAGCTGATTGAACTGATAGAAAGGTGTGCGGCGGAGGACAGGGTTGATTTTGTGCGGGATATCCTGGTGCGTTACAAGAACCTCAAACGGATCTATGCTTACCGCCTGAATACCTATTGGAGCAATATTGCTTCCGTGGATTCCTATTACCGGACGAATATGGACTTTTTGAAGCCGGAGGTGCGCAGATACTTTTTCAAGGAGTATCCCGACGTTTATTCCAAGGTGGATGATCTCCCGCCTGCGAAATATAACCCGGGGGCGCTGGTGAAGAACAGCCTGATTTCCAGTGGCTCTATCATTAACGGCACAGTGGAGAATTCCATCCTGTTTAAAAAAGCGTATGTGGGTAATAATTGTGTAATTAAAAATTCCATTATCTTAAACGATGTCTATATCGGGGACAACACAGTGATTGAGAACTGCATTGTGGAAAGCCGCGACACCATCCGTGCCAATACCACCTATATCGGGGAGCCGGGGAAAATTCGTGTTGTGGTGGAAAAGAATGAAAGATATACGTTGTAATGTACTAGGGAAAGGGTTATTGATATGCAGATAACGGATGTAAGAGTGAGAAGGATTGAAAAAGAAGGAAAAATGAAGGCGATCGTTTCGATCACATTGGACAATGAATTCGTAATCCACGATATTAAAGTAATTGAAGGGGAAAAGGGAATGTTTATTGCCATGCCCAGCCGCAAGGCAGCAGACGGTGAATATCGGGATATCGCCCATCCGATCAACTCAGAGACGCGAGACATGATTCAGAGTGTGATTCTGAACAAGTATGAGACTACAGCGCTGGAAAGCCAGGGAGAGTGACGATCTAACGGTGAGAAATAGGGTTAACAAAAAGCAGGGGGCAGGCCGGAAGGCCGCCCCCTGCTTTTGACTGCCCTTCAGGGAAGATCAGTCATGAAAAACGGGTTAAAATGCTGCGTGCCACACACAGTCCGTTTGCAGAGGCCTGCTGCAGCCCCCTGGTAACCGAAGCGCCGTCCCCGATTGCCCGAAGCCCCTGGATGCTGGTTTCAAACTCAGGGTTTACCACAACCTTATTCGAATAAAATTTGACTTCAACACCATAAAGGAGGGTTTCGTCACTGGCAATCCCTGGCGTGACCTTATCCAGGGCAAGGAGCATTTCCTGGATATCCACCATAATCCGGTGGGGGAAAACCAGGGACAGGTCTCCGGGGACGGCATCCTTTAAGGTGGGGATCAGGTTATTGCGGCAAAGCCGTTCCTCGGTAGTACGGCGCCCCCGCTGGAAATCACCAAAAGTCTGCACCATAATCTTGCCGTCACAGAGCATGTTGCTGAGCCTGGCAATGTATTTCCCATATTCGATAGGGGTTTTGAATGGCTTGGTGAAGTTCTTGGAGACCAGCAGGGCAAAATTGGTGTTGCTGGTTTTATACTCCTTGGATTTGTAGGCATGGCCATTGACTACAGCCAGGCCGTTCTCATAATATTCCGTGGCCACTTCACCGGAAGGGTTGGTACAGAAGGTGCGTACTTTATCATCAAAGGTGGGGGTATAGTAAACCAGCTTGGCCTCATACAGATTCTCGTTGAGGAACTTCATTACCTCATCCCGGACCTCCACCCGCACGCCGATGTCTACCGTGCCGACCTGGGTTTCAATGCCGTGTTCCCCGCAGATATGGCTGAACCAGTCAGAGCCTTCCCTCCCGATGGCAGCAACAACCTCAGGGGCATAAAAAGCCTCATCCTTGTCCGTGATGACACCTTTTACCTGATTGTCTTCAACGAGGATATTCTTGACCATGGTATTGAATTCCATATGGACGCCTTGTTTTAAGAGGTGTTCCTGAAGGCGGGTATAAATTTTATAGCCTTCCTCTGTCCCTAAGTGGCGGATCGGACATTCGATCAATTTCAGGTTGGCCTGGATCGCTTTGCGCCGGATCTCCTCGATTTCCTTTTGCCGTCCAACGCCGTAAACACCGGTATCTGCACCGAACTTTAAATAGATATTGTCCGATTCCTGGATCAGCTGCAGGGTTTTTTCGTAACCTAAGATTTCCGGGAGGTTGCCCCCCACATCCGGTGACAGGGAAAGCTTGCCGTCGGAGAAGGCGCCGGCCCCGGCGAAGCCGGTGGTGATGGAACAAGGCTTACAGCCCACGCAGGTTTTGGTTGTCCGTTTGGGGCAGACACGTTTTTCAATCCGGCGCCCTTTTTCGACCATCAGGATTTTCAGGCCCGGATGTTTTTCTATCAGTTCATAGGCACAGAAGATACCGGAAGGGCCGGCACCGATGATAATGACATCAAAATTAGTATTGCTCATGGAATCACTTCTTTCTATTAATAGTATGCATGCCATAAAAAAGTTTAACATAGGGGGATAGGAAATGCAAGGAACTTCCCCCGCAAAAATTCCTCCTTTACATTATTTTTCTGACCTGTTAAAATAGAGCAAATGAAGAGTGAAACAGAGCCAAACCGACGTTAGTGCCCATCCCCCTGAGATGGAAACTAACGCTTTTGGCGTGTGGAAAATACGGATGCGGGAAAGGAATGGCAAAAAGCATGTATATTATTGCAGGACTTGGGAACCCCACAAAGGAATATGATAAAACGAGGCATAACGTTGGGTTTGCAGTGATTGACCAGCTGGCAGACAGATATGGGATCGATGTCAGTGAGAGGAAGCACCGGGCATTTTGCGGGAAAGGCGTGATTGAGGGGCAGAAAGTGCTGCTGGTAAAGCCCCAGACTTTTATGAACCTCAGCGGGGAAAGCCTGCGGTCGGCGATGGATTACTATAAGGCGCTGCCGGAGAAACTGATCGTTATCTATGATGATATCAGCCTGCCCCCGGGGCAGCTGCGGATCCGGCTGAAAGGAAGCGCCGGAGGGCATAATGGAATCAAGAATATCATTGCCCATTTAGGGACACAGGAATTCCCGCGGATTAAGGTAGGAGTGGGGGAGAAGCCGCCGCGCATGGACTTGAAGGACTATGTGCTCAGCCGGTTTTCCAAGGGAGAACAGGAGTTGATGGAGGAAGCATTCCGGGAAGTGGCGCAGGCAGTGGCAATGATGATCAGCGACGGGGCGGACAGGGCCATGAACCATTTTAACACCAAGAAAAAAGCGGAAGAATAGGAAAGGCAGAGGGAGGCGGGGCATGAGCAGGGTATTTGCCAATCCATTGGCAGAACTGATTGAATATGAGGAATTGAACCAGCAGCTGGAGCGGCAGAAGGGGCCGGTTCAGGTAAGCGGCTGTATGGACTCCCAGAAAGTACATCTGATGCAGGAGGTGCTTCCGGAAGCAGCCTGGAAACTGGTTGTGACCTATGATGATTCACGGGCGAGGGAAATCTATGAGGATTTCGGCTGTTTCCGGCAGGATGTATGGTTATATCCGGCAAAGGATTTGCTGTTTTATAGCGCAGATATCCACGGAAATTTGATGGCACGGCAGCGTCTGCAGGTGTTGTGCCACCTGATGGAGGATGCATCCGGGGTGGTGGTTACGACCCTGGACGGGCTGATGGACCGGCTGCTTCCGTTAAAGCAGCTGGAAAACCAGGTGGCAGTGGTGAAGGTTGGGCAGGAACTGGATCTGGATGGATGGAAGGAACGTCTGGCACAGATGGGTTATGAGCGAACCGGGCAGGTGGACGGTATGGGGCAGTTCTCGGTCCGCGGCGGCATCCTGGACATTTTTCCACTGACAATGGAACAGCCGGTGCGGATCGAATTGTGGGATACCGATGTGGATTCCATCCGTATTTTTGATCTGGAGAGCCAGCGTTCGATTGAGCAGCTTGAGGAGGTTAGCATCTATCCGGCGTCTGAGATTGTGCTGACAAAGGAGCAGAGGAAGGAAGGCGCAAAACGGATCCGCAGGGAAGCCCGGGCATCGGTAGAAAACCTGCAAAGGCAGATGCGCACGGAAGAGGCGCACCGCCTGGAAGGGATTGTGCAGGAATTGGTGGAAGGAATTGAAGAAGGCTGGAAGGTCAGCGGCCTGGATGCCTGCCTCTCCTATTTTTGCGGGGAAATGGTATCCTTCCTTGATTACTTTAAGGGGAAAGACAGTATGGTTATCCTGGATGAGCCCCCACGCCTGCGGGAAAGAGGGGAGGCGGTGGAGACGGAATTCCGGGAAAGCATGTCACACCGGTTAGAGAAGGGTTATCTGCTGCCGGGCCAGACGGACCTCTTGTATAGTGTAAAGGAATTGCTTGCACAGGCGCAGAGAAGCAATACGCTCTATCTGACCGGCCTAGAGCAAAAATTGCCTGGGCTTACGGTGAATGGGCAGTACCGCCTGAGTGTGAAGAATGTCAGTTCCTATCAGAATAGCTTTGAGATGCTGATTAAAGATTTGCAGCGTTGGAAGAGGGAAAAATACCGGGTGGTTTTGTTATCCGGATCCCGGACGAGGGCCAGCCGCCTGGCGGGTGATCTGCGGGAATACAATCTGAGCGCATTCTGTCCGGATAATGAGGAACGCCAGGTTCAGCCGGGGGAGATCCAGGGCGTCTATGGAAATTTGCACCGGGGCTTTGAATACCCCCAGATAAAGTTTGTGGTGATCACAGAAGGCGATATGTTCGGCACGGAGAAGAAAAGGCGGAAAAGGAAAAAGGCTTCCTATGAGGGGCAGAGGATACAAAGCTTTTCCGAACTTTCTGTCGGGGACTATGTGGTGCATGAGGACCATGGGCTG
Organism: uncultured Lachnospiraceae bacterium; assembly: GCA_910588875.1. Taxonomy (GTDB): domain Bacteria; phylum Bacillota; class Clostridia; order Lachnospirales; family Lachnospiraceae; genus Brotaphodocola. The sequence continues at coordinate 2,120 of CAJURT010000077.1, read as the reverse complement.
GGAATCTACCGTGGGATCGAAAAGATTGAGCGGGATAAGGTGATCAAGGATTACTTAAAGATAGAGTATGCAGACGGAGGGAACCTTTACCTGCCGGCGACCCGGCTGGATGGCATCCAGAAGTATGCAGGCGCTGACGCCAAGGCTCCCAAGCTAAACAAGCTGGGAGGTGAGCAGTGGAACCGCACCCGCAGCCGGGTAAAAAGCGCTGTGAAGGAGATTGCCCGGGATTTGGTGGAACTATATGCTGCCAGGCAGCAGACGAGCGGCTTCCAATATGGTCCGGACACGGTATGGCAGAAGGAATTTGAGGAATTGTTCCCCTATGAAGAGACAGAGGACCAGGCGGAAGCCATTGAGGCTGCGAAGCGGGACATGGAAAGCAAAAGGATCATGGACCGGCTGATCTGCGGGGATGTGGGATATGGGAAGACGGAGGTGGCTCTCCGGGCAGCATTTAAGGCAGTGCAGGAAAGCAAACAGGTGGTATACCTGGTACCGACGACGATCCTGGCACAACAGCATTACAATACCTTTCTCCAGAGAATGAAAGATTTTCCGGTGAGGGTAGATTTGATGTCCCGTTTCCGCACGCCGGCACAGATCAAAAAAACCCTTACGGACCTGCAGAAGGGCTTGGTGGATGTGGTGATCGGCACTCACCGGGTACTGTCCAAGGATGTCAAATTTAAGGATCTGGGCTTGCTGATTATCGATGAGGAACAGCGTTTCGGGGTGGCCCATAAGGAGAAGATCAAGAAGCTGAAGGAAACCGTGGATGTGCTGACCCTGACGGCCACGCCCATTCCCCGGACATTGCATATGAGCCTGGTGGGGATTAGGGATATGAGTGTGCTGGAGGAGCCGCCGGTTGACCGGCTCCCGATCCAGACTTATGTGATGGAATACAATGATGAGATGGTCCGTGAGGCCATTAACCGGGAACTGGCCAGGAACGGCCAGGTGTATTATGTCTATAACCGGGTGAAAGGCATTGAGGAGATTGCAGCCCATATCCAGGAACTGGCAAAGGAAGCGGTGGTGGTTTACGCCCACGGGCAGATGCAGGAACGGCAGCTGGAAAAGATCATGTTTGATTTTGTAAACGGCGAGATTGATGTGCTGGTCTCCACCACGATTATTGAGACCGGGCTGGACATCCCGAATGCCAACACCATGATTATCCATGATGCGGACCGGATGGGCCTGTCCCAGTTATATCAGCTGCGGGGACGCGTAGGGCGTTCCAACCGGACATCCTATGCATTTTTAATGTATAAGAGGGATAAACTTCTGCGGGAGGAGGCAGAGAAGCGGCTGCAGGCAATCCGGGAATTCACGGAACTGGGCTCCGGCATCAAGATTGCGATGCGGGATTTAGAAATCCGCGGCGCCGGGAATGTGCTGGGGGCAGAACAGCATGGCCATATGGAAGCCGTGGGATATGACCTGTACTGCAAGCTGCTGAACCAGGCCGTGCAGGCATTGCAGGGGAAACGGGCACAGGAGGATGAATTTGAGACGGTGGTGGAGTGCGATATTGACGCTTATATCCCTTCCACTTATATCCGGAATGAGTACCAGAAATTAGATATCTATAAAAGGATTTCCGGCATTGAGAACGAAGAAGAGCATCTGGATATGCAGGATGAACTGATGGACCGGTTCGGAGATATCCCCAAGCCTGTGGAAAATTTGCTGGTGGTGGCAAGGCTGAAGGCCATGGCGCACCGGGCATACGTGACGGAGGTAAAGGTAAACCGGCAGGAGGTGCGGCTTACCATGTATCCGAATGCCAGGCTGGATACGGCAGGGATCCCTCAGCTGGTGCAGGGCTATGGCGGGGAACTGAAATTCCAGATGGGGGAAGTGCCCTGTTTCCATTTTGTGGAAAGAAAAAAATCATACAAGGATTGTAAAGCCATGCTGGAAAAGGCAAACGAATTGATTGGAAAGATGACAGATCTGGTTAATGAAGAAAGCTGACCGTGCCTTTAGATCAATTCTTAACATGAAAAAATTATGTGTATAAATTCCTCTGTTTGACAGATACTACATTTACAGTTAAAACAACAGGTAAATGTCAGAATGCAAAATGGAGGAATTTTTCTATGAAAGCT
>CAJURT010000076.1 GCA_910588875.1 uncultured Lachnospiraceae bacterium | reverse complement strand
TAATCCATCCTGTTCACCGTCCTCACAGCAGAGACAAAATCTCCGGCTCTCCCTCTGTAATCAAAACCGTGTTCTCATAATGGGCAGAGAGGGAACCGTCATCCGTTACCACCGTCCAGTCATCATTCAGCCACACCACATCCGCACGCCCCATATTAATCATGGGCTCAATGGCAAGGGTCATGCCCGGGCACAGGCGGATACCCTTCCGCCTCTGGGCAAAATTAGGCACCTCCGGATCCTCATGAAGGGCCTTTCCCACCCCGTGTCCTACCAGGTCGCGGACCACCCCATAGCCAAAATGCTCCGCATAGGCCTGGATTGCCGAGGAGATATCATTGAGATGCCTGCCTGCCCTCGCATACTTGATGCCCTCAAAAAAGCATTCCCTGGTCACCTCGATCAGCTGCTGGGCTTCCGGTGAAATCCTGCCGATGGCATGGGTCCTGGCTGCATCGGAATGGTATCCGTTGTAGATCACCCCTGCATCCAGGCTGACGATATCCCCCTCCCGGAGAATCCTGTGCTTATTCGGAATCCCATGCACCACTTCGTCATTTACCGACACGCAGATGGAAGCAGGATATCCGTTATAATTCTTAAAGGAAGGAATACAGCCAAAGCTGCGGATCATCCTCTCCCCGGTCCGGTCGATATCCATGGTGGATATCCCCGGCTTCAGCATTTTGCCCAACTCCTCATGAACATGGGCAAGGATTCTTCCCGCTTCCCGCATCAATTCTATCTCTCGCTCTGATTTAATCGACACTGACATAATTACGCCCCCAGAACGGCCACAATGTCCCGAAATACTTCATTCAGTTCCTTGGTCCCGTCCACTGTAACCAGAATCCCCTGCTTCTTATAATAATCAATCAGAGGCTGAGTCTGGTCATGATATACCCTCAGGCGCTTCTGAACCGTCTCCGGCTTGTCGTCATCCCGCAGCACCAGCGCCTCCTGGCAGCTGTCGCACACCCCCTCCGCCTTGGGCGGGTTGAACATGATGTGATAGGTGGCGCCGCACTTTAAGCAGGCTCTTCTCCCCCCCATACGGGTAACAATCGACTCATCCGGCACATCCACGTCCACCGCATAATCCATCTTCTCCCCCCGCTTTTCCAGAGCGGCGGTGAGGCTTTCTGCCTGGGGAATCGTCCTGGGGAAGCCGTCCAGCACATATCCTCCGGCACAGTCAGCCTCACTGATCCGATCTAACAGCATGCCGATGGTCACATCGTCCGGCACCAGCTGTCCCTGATCCATGTAAGACTTTGCCTTCATGCCCAGTTCCGTTCCCCCCTTGATATTCGCACGGAAAATATCACCTGTGGAAATGTGGGGGATTCCATATTTCTCAGCAATCTTCTTGGCCTGAGTTCCTTTCCCCGCACCCGGAGCACCCAACATAATAATCTTCATCTCTGACCTCCTCTTCTTTCAGCTTTTCTCTTTATAGCAGAAAAAGCTGCCGCCCATTCCTCCTGCGCAGCAGCTCTCCAGCTTATCTTAATCGTTTAAAAATCCCTTATAATTCCGTACAATCACCTGTGACTCAATCGCCTTGATGGTCTCCAGGATTACACTGACAATAATGATCAGGGAAGTACCCAGGAAGGACAAACGGCTCACACCGAACACACCGGAAATCATAATCGGAATTACACTGATGATAATCAGGCCGACGGCGCCAACAAAAATAATATAATTCAAAATCTTGTCCAGATATTCCGATGTGGGCTTGCCCGGACGGATACCCGGAATAAAGCCACCGGACTTCTTCATATTGTTAGCAACTTCCAGAGGGTTAAAGGTAATCGATGTGTAGAAATAGGCAAACAGCACAATCAACACAATATAAATCACCAGACCCACCGAATACCAGGGCATCTCCGGACGGAACCAGGAAGACTGATTCAGCATCATCAGAATCTTACCCGGAATCGTACTGTAATCCGGATTAAAGAACTGCGCAATCACAACCGGGAAGGATAAAATCGAAGAGGCAAAAATCACCGGAATCACGCCTGCGGTATTCACCTTCAGCGGGATATGGGAGGACTGTCCCCCCACCATCTTCCGTCCTACCATCTTCTTGGAATACTGTACCGGGATTCTGCGCTCACCGTCCTGCAGATAGACCACAAATACTACCATTGCCACAATAACAGCCATGATCATCAAAAGCGCCACTACCTGCACGGCAATAATCCTGCCGTTCATAAACGTATTATACAGGCTGCTTACATCCTGGGGCAGGGAAGACACAATATTGAAAAGCAGGACAATGGAAATCCCATTCCCCACACCCTTCTCTGTAATCCGCTCACCAATCCACATCAGGAATGCACTTCCCGCGGTCATTGTCATCACCGCAACCACCACACTCCAGAAATTGTAATCAATCAGCAAGCCCTGGCCGCCAAACCCAACTGCCATAGCCGTAGACTCAAGCAGAGCCAGCGCCACGGTCAGATAACGGGTATACTCCGCAATCTTCTTTCTGCCATCCTCGCCTTCCCGCTGCATCTCCTCCAGCTTCGGAATCGCAATGGTCAGAAGCTGCATGATAATGGAAGATGTAATATACGGGGTAATGCTCAGAGCCAGCACGGACATGGAGGTAAAGGAACCGCCTGTCATGGCATCAAAGAAATTGAATGCATCGCCGCTCTGCCTGGCAAAAAAATCCTTAAAGTAGGAGGTATTCACCCCGGGAATCGGAAGTTCCGACCCGAAGCGAATCACCACCAGCATCATGAAAGTATAAAGAAGCTTTTTACGGATCTCCTTATCCTTCCATGCATTTCGGAGTGTCTTTAACATATTAGATCACCTCGCAGGTTCCACCTAAAGCCTCAATCTTTGTTTTTGCACCCTCGCTGAATGCATCTACTTTTACGGTCAGCTTTTTGGTTAATTCTCCGTCACCAAGAATCTTGACACCGTCTCTGGGATTCTTAATGATACCGCACTCCATCAGGGACTCCACCGTAACCACTGCATCATTGTCAAAACGCTCCAGGGCGCTCACATTGATCGCAACGATCTCTTTCGTATTGCGGTTCGTAAACCCTCTCTTCGGAATGCGACGGTACAAGGGCATCTGACCGCCCTCAAAACCAGGTCTCGGAGCACCGGAACGGGCCTTCTGGCCCTTGTGTCCCTTGCCGGCAGTCTTGCCGTTGCCTGAACCGTGACCGCGCCCTCTTCTGAAATTATCGCTGTGCTTGGAACCGGCAGCCGGTTGTAAATTCGATAAATCCATCACATTGCACCTCCTTACTTCGGTAATTAGATTTCTTCAACTTTCACCAAGTGCTTCACATGCCAGATCATGCCTCTGACCGCATCATTATCCGGCAGTTCTACTGTCTTGTTCAGCTTTCTAAGGCCCAGGGCCTCCACCGTCGCTTTCTGCTTCGGGATCGCCCCAATCGGGGATTTGACTAATGTCACTTTTAACTTCTCAGCCATCTCATTCTCCTCCTTAGCCTAAAATCTCTTCCACGGATTTGCCGCGCAGTCTCGCATACTCCTCCGGAGTCTTAAGCTTGGTCAGCCCGTCAATCACAGCCAGCACAACATTGGTCTTATTGTTGGAACCCAGGGACTTTGCACGGACGTTCTTAATCCCTGCCAGTTCCAGTACCGCACGGGCCGGACCGCCGGCGATGATACCGGTACCTTCCGGAGCTCGCTTCATCAGCACGCTGGAACTGCCAAACTGTGCCAGGATATCATGAGGAATACTCTGGTTCTCATCCACCGGGATCTCCACCAGGTTCTTGGCAGCTGCCTCTTTTCCTTTCCGGATTGCCTCCGGAACCTCACCTGCCTTACCCAGGCCGGCACCCACGTGTCCCTTGCCGTCGCCCACCACTACCAGAGCAGAGAATCTCATGGTGCGGCCGCCTTTTACCGTCTTGGATACACGCTTGATTGCCACTACATTATCATTTAACTCTAACTGACTTGCGTCAATAATTGTACGCTTCATGCCGTTCTCCTCTCTACTAGAATTTCAGACCGGCCTCCCGGGCCGCATCTGCAAGTGCCTGAATCTTACCCTGGTAAATGAAACCGCCCCGGTCAAACACGACCTCCTCGATTCCCTTCTCCAGCGCTCTCTTAGCGATCAGAGTTCCAACATAGCTGGCAGCAGCCACATCATTGGTATGCTCCAGTTCCTCTCTTGCTGCCTTCTCCAAGGTAGATGCCGCAACCAGAGTATTGCCGACGGAATCGTCAATAATCTGGGCATACATATGACTGTTGCTTCTGAACACAGCCAGACGCGGTCTCTCTGCAGTCCCTGCAAAGCGGTTGCGTAATCTGGTATGTTTTTTAACGCGAACTTCTTTTCTAGATTTCTTGCTAACCATTTTCGCACTCCCTCCTACTTCTTACCAGTCTTACCAACTTTACGTCTGATTGTCTCATCGGCGTACTTAATGCCCTTGCCCTTATACGGCTCAGGCCTTCTCTTGTCTCTGATTTCCGCAGCATACTGGCCAACTTTTTCTTTATCGATACCCTTCACCGTGATCTTGTTCTGACCCTCTAAGACGGTCTCCAGCCCCTCCGGATCCTCCATCTCCACCGGATGGGAATAACCCAGGTTCAAGGTTAATTTCTTGCCCTGCTTGGATGCACGGTAACCGACACCGTTCACCTCCAGAACCTTCTCATAGCCGTTGGTCACGCCAACCACCATGTTGTTGATCAGGGTCCTGGTGAGTCCATGAAGGGATTTCATCCTCTTTAAGTCATTGGGTCTGGTTACTATGATATGTCCATCCTCTTCCTTTATAGACATCTCCGGGGCCAGCTCTCTCTCAAGAGTTCCCTTCGGCCCTTTTACAGTCACTTTATTATTCTCCGCAATCGTCACAGTCACACCTGCCGGGATCGCGATTGGCATTCTTCCGATACGTGACATGCCATTTACCTCCTACTTAGATTTTCGGAAAAGGCCTGTGCCTTTTCTGTTTTCAGTTCTCTGTCTCTTGTTGTGCTTTTGCAGGTTCTCCCTGCGGCTACACGTCACTCAACTAAGTTCAGCTGCCGCCCTCGGCCCGGCCTCGCTAAGGTTCGTGACAAAGCCCGCACTAAACTCGGCTTTCGCCTTCGGCTCGGCCTCGTTAAGCTGCTTTCGGTCTACCACACAAACGCCAGTACTTCGCCGCCTACACCTAACTGACGGGCTTCCTTGTCGGTTACCACGCCCTGGTTTGTAGAAATGATAGCGGTTCCCAAACCGCCCAATACTTTCGGCAGGTCCTCTTTATTCGCGTATACACGCAGACCCGGCTTGGAGATTCTCTTGATGCCGCTGATAATCTTCTCGTTCTTGTCAGCGCCGTACTTCAAAGTAATGCGGATCGTTTTAAACGAACCGTCCTCAATAATGTCATATTTCTGAACATAGCCCTCTTTCACCAGAATGTCGGCAATCGCCAGCTTCATCCTGGATGAGGGAACGTCTACGGTATCATGCTTGGCAGTATTAGCATTACGAATTCTTGTAAGCATATCTGCAATGGGATCACTCATTGTCATGGTAGATATTTTCCTCCTTGTTTATTGTGCTGATTTTCACGCGGTAAGCCGCGATAGTCCGCCCTGCCCGGACATTTTCTCAGGTAAACTTCCTGCAGAAATGCCATCAGGCTGCACGGACGGCCCCTGCTTTCGCTTTTTGCCCCTCCGGCTCCCGGTTACGGCAGCCAGGCCTCATGAGCCTAAGCAGCAAAAGGTCACCAGCTTGCTTTCTTAACGCCAGGAATCTGTCCCTTGTATGCCAGTTCACGGAAGCATATACGGCAAATCCCATACTTTCTCAAATATGCATGCGGCCGTCCGCAGATTCTGCAGCGGTTGTATTCTCTGGTGGAGAATTTCGCCGGACGCTGCTGTTTAATCTTCATTGAAGTTTTCGCCATGGATCTTTCCTCCTGTTATTTAGCAAATGGCATATTGAATAATGTCAAAAGTTCACGGGCTTCTTCATCTGTCTTGGCAGTGGTAACGAAGATGATGTCCATCCCTCTTACCTTGTCAACTTTATCGTATTCAATCTCCGGGAAGATCAGCTGTTCCTTGATGCCCAGGGCATAGTTCCCTCTTCCGTCAAAGGCATTGGGATTCACGCCGCGGAAGTCACGGACCCGGGGCAGTGCCAGGTTGATCAGGCGGTCTGCGAACTCATACATCTTCTCGCCCCGCAGGGTAACCTTACATCCGATTGCCATGCCTTCTCTCAGCTTAAAGTTCGCCACAGACTTCTTCGCCTTGGTGGTAATTGCCTTCTGGCCGGTGATCAGTTCCAGGTCACGGACTGCAGAATCCAGGATCTTGGCATTCTCCTTTGCCTCGCCAACGCCCATGTTGATCACGATCTTATCCAGCTTCGGTACCTGCATGACGTTTTTATAACCAAATTTTTTCATCAGAGCGTCAACCATCTCGTTCTGATACATTTCTTTTAATCTAGCCACTCTTACGTTCCTCCTCTCTGCAATCAGTCAATGACTTTGCCGGTTGCCTTGGCAACACGGACCTTCTTGCCATCTTTTACCTGGAATCCGACTCTGGTGGCTTTCCCGTCAACAAGCAGCATGACATTGGAAATATCCATGGGGGCCTCCTGATGAACAATGCCTCCCTGGGGATTGCCTGCACCAGGTTTGGAATGCTTGGTCACCATATTGCAGCCCTCGACAATCACCTTGCCCTCATGAACATGCAATACCTTGCCGGTCTTGTCTTTATCTTTTCCTGTGATCACCTTAACGAGGTCATCTCTCTTGATTTTATGCACGGTTCCTACCTCCTTACAGTACTTCTGGCGCTAAGGAAACAATCTTCATGAACTGTTTCTCACGCAACTCTCTGGCAACCGGCCCAAAAATACGGGTTCCCCTCGGGGTCTTGTCATCTTTGATAATTACAGCCGCGTTCTCGTCGAAACGGATATAGGAACCGTCTTTCCGGCGGGCGCCCTTAACTGTACGCACTACGACCGCTTTTACAACGTCCCCCTTCTTTACAACGCCACCTGGTGTTGCATCTTTAACAGAAGCGACGATAATATCACCAATATTCGCATATCTTCTTGTGGATCCGCCCATAACACGGATGCAAAGCAGTTCCTTCGCACCGGTATTATCAGCAACCCTCAGTCTGGTCTCCTGCTGAATCATGCCTGATAACTCCTTTCAGTTTTTCGAGTTCTTTTACCTTGCTTTCTCGATAATCTCCACCAGTCTCCATCTCTTATCCTTAGACAGCGGTCTGGTCTCCATCACTTTCACGGTATCACCGATGCCGCACTCATTCTTCTCGTCGTGGGCTTTCAGCTTAACGGTCTTCTTTACGATCTTGCCATACAAAGGATGCTTTACATGGTCCTCAATCGCAACCACGATGGTTTTGTCCATCTTGTCACTGACGACTTTACCGACACGGGTCTTCCTCAGATTTCTTTCCATGTCTTAAATCTCCTCTCTCTCGGTCAGGCCAGTTTTGACTTTTCTGTGATAACAGTCTGAATTCTGGCGATATTCTTGCGGACTTCTTTGATTCTGCTGGTGTTATCCAGCTGATTGGTCGCATTCTGGAATCTCAAGTTAAACAGTTCTTTCTTTGCAGCAACCAGTTCTTCCTGCAGCTCTGCAGCCGTCTTCCCCTTTAATCCTTCTACGAATTTATTAGTCTTCACTGTTATTCACCGCCTTCTAAATCTGCTTTAGCAGCAATCTTACATTTGCAGGGCAACTTATGCATGGCAAGACGCAATGCCTCACGGGCAGTCTCCTCCGGAACGCCTGCGATCTCAAACATCACTCTGCCCGGCTTCACAACGGCTACCCAGTACTCCAGAGCGCCCTTACCGGAACCCATACGGGTCTCAGCAGGCTTTGCTGTCACCGGCTTATCCGGGAAAATCTTGATCCATACTTTACCGCCACGCTTGATATAACGGGTCATAGCCACACGGGCTGCCTCGATCTGGTTGGATTTAATCCAGCAGGGTTCGGTTGCCACCAGGCCGTACTCACCGTAGCTGATGGTGTTCCCTCTCATCGCCTTGCCCGCCATGCTTCCGCGGAACTGTTTGCGGCGCTTCACTCTCTTCGGCATTAACATTATTTATCGCTCCCTTCCTTGTTTCCTTTAGCAGGAAGTACTTCGCCCTTGTAGATCCACACCTTAACGCCAAGCTTGCCATAGGTGGTGTCTGCCTCAGCGAAACCATAGTCAATATCTGCTCTTAAGGTCTGCAGCGGAATGGTGCCCTCGCTGTAAAACTCGGTACGGGCAATATCAGCGCCACCCAGACGGCCGCCTACAGCTGCCTTGATGCCCTTTACGCCAGCCTTCATGGAACGTCCCATCGTGGACTTCATGGCACGGCGGAAGGACACACGGTTCTCCAACTGCTGGGCAATGCTCTCAGCAACCAGCTGTGCATCACGCTCCGGCCTCTTGATCTCCTTGATATCAATCAGAATCTTCTTGTCTGTCAGCTTCTGGACTTCACCCTTCAGCTTCTCGATGGCTGCCCCGCCCTTGCCGATGACAACGCCCGGCTTTGCGGTGTAAATGATAACCTTTACCCTCTCAGAAGCCCTCTCAATCTCAATCTTGGAAATGCCTGCATCAAACAGCCTTTTCTTCAGGAATTTACGGATATTGTAATCTTCTACCAGACAGTCCGCGAAGTCGCCCTCTGCGTACCATTTGGAATCCCAGTCCTTGATGACACCGACTCTCAAGCCATGTGGATTAACTTTCTGTCCCATATTTGCCTCCTATCTTTCATTCAGCACAACGGTAATGTGGCTCATTCTCTTCTCGAT
>CAJURT010000075.1:7062-9665 GCA_910588875.1 uncultured Lachnospiraceae bacterium | reverse complement strand
TCTGTTTATTTTTGTTTTGGGCAGCCAACTCTTCACGAATAAGTATGGCATATCCTTCCGCCCTTTCACCGCTTCAAAGGGATTGTTCTCAAAAATTTCCTGTTGTAATTATAGGTGAATTAATACGTTCTTGATAATTGCCCGAAAAAAACACTTGCTCGTTTTCACCTATCAATGTGTGTGCAACTATATCCTCGATATGGAAAATATGCCAAATTGAATATGTAATCGTTTTACAATGATAACCGTCAGCGTTTATAAATGAAATTGCATTAAAATTTTCCTGCTTAATTCTTCACTAAATGATGATAAAATTTTCATTAATCAATTTCGCAAATCAAATAATGTGTCAATACCTGCTTCATCGGTATCTTTCTTTTTGATTTGCGTTTGCATTGTTTTATTTAGTTCAGAGCATAATTTATTCATAGTCAATTATCCTCCAACAATCCCTGTTTTATGCTCTGCAACTTCCTGATAAACAGGAAGTTATCAATCTATCTTATCACTATAATAATGGTTTTCCTTTAACATATCTTTTATCGATTTGAATCTGCACTCGCAAAGTTTTTCGCACAAAGATAGGACTTCATCATTCTTATAATCTTTTACCTCATACCTTTTTAACCCATCTTCAAGATGGAATAAGAAGATGACACCATCATCAGAAAGGTACTCATTCCAATAGCCTAACTCTAGATATTGGCTTATAAACCGTTCCCATTCACCGGCTTTTTCTTTTGGAAATGCAACACCGTAATTGTTACCAAATCTTTCAATTGTAAATCCGCTGTCACTCAAAGCATGAATTTCATTGCCTATTCCCATAACATAAGAATAATACATAATAACTACCTCCGCTAAATCCCGATTGCACAAATTATACCATAGTTTGTACAGTTCCAAAAGCAGAATATGTATTCGTTATATTTGATTCCTTATATTTAGGTGGGAATACAAAGTCGTATTGGGGGGATAAATATAATATATTTTTTAATCACATTTTTTGGTTATGCGGGGAATTTCCCGCATATTGGAATTGTGGTCCGCATAAGTGAAAAGAAAAATTTTCCCTGTCAACTAACCCTACCACTTGATCGCTGTCATACAATTCCAGCAGAAATGCCGCTATCTGTGCACTTGTATGGTATGTGCCGAACAATTTATCATAGTCATATTCCGCTACATCATTTGCAACTTTTCCAAACTCTGTTTTTGTTGCGGCTGGCGCCAATACTTTTGCCTGCATTTTCGCATGAGCAGTTTTAAGTTCCCATGAAAGCCCCTCTGTAAAAGCACTGACATAAAATTTTGCCGCACAATACGTCACCGCATTGGGAACAATCGTATAACCGCCGCACGAAGAAACATTGATAAGCTGTGCTTTTTCAGTATCCTTGAAATCACGCACAAATAAGGACGAAAGGGTTGTGAGGGCTTCCACATTCAAGTGCAGCATCTGACTGATTTTCTCCAAATCCTGATGACTTACACTGTCATAATTGCCGAAGCCCGCATTGTTAATCCATGTCTGCAACGGGTAGGATTTTACCTCTTCATAAAGCCCAAAAACATTTTGGGAAACAGACAAATCGGTTGCTTTCAGCACAATATCAAGTGTCGGATATAACGTCAAAATTTCCTGCCGCAATGTTTCCAGTCTGTCTTTCCTGCGGGCAGTCAAGATCAGATTGCTTCCGCGCTCTGCAAATACCTTTGCCGTTTCGTACCCTATACCGGAACTTGCCCCTGTAATAACAGTGTAGCTTTTTATGCTTTTTGTGTTTTGAAGCATTTACAAAACCTCCTCGTCTTTGATACAATGCAAGCATACAATGTAGAGTAAACTCTATGTCAAGAGGATAGGAAGTGATAAAGACCTTGCATGGATTGAATTTATCAAGCGTCTAAAAGATACGGGTATGTCGATTAAGGAGATACAGCATTATGCAAAACTGCGGGCGGCGGGAACCCCCACTTTGCATGAACGGATGGAAATGTTGATTGCGCATAGGGAAGCCTTAAATAAGCAGATAGGGCAGTTACAGGAGCACAAGACAAAACTGGACGACAAAATTGATTTTTACCGACAGGCAATAGACCGCACAGCAAAAAAATAATTAGGATGTAATAATACGCCTATTTTCTTTCTGAAAAGATGGGAAACGGGCGTAAATTTTTATTGCTTTGTTTGGCATTTTGCAAACTCCCCTGTATGAAATAGCAGGGAGAGCTTTTGACTATTAACTTAATGCTCCATCCAGACAGAAATCAGAGTTTTGAACCGCTTGATTTGCGCCATTGCGCCGTTAAAATTTCTAGACGATGCCACCGCATCGCCGTCAAAATTTTGCCTAGCACTGGTACAAATCATGCAACTCACAACTCTGATTTCTGTCTGAATGGAGCATTAATGTGTTCTTACAAAATGTCTGACTTCTCGCTTCTACATGAACCGTTTGTCACAACGGTTACCTCCGTCTTGCTTCGGGGCGAGGGGGGGCGGTTGCCCGCTGTTCCTCCGGGATAGTCCGCAGTGTTTCCATCTCACCTCCGCTTCGCTCCGGGGCGAGGGGGCGGTCGCCCGCTGTTCCTCCGGGATA
>CAJURT010000075.1:5131-6962 GCA_910588875.1 uncultured Lachnospiraceae bacterium | reverse complement strand
GTCCGCAGTGCTTCCATCTCACCTCCGCTTCGCTCCGGTTCGATGGACGGCGTTCAACCTATGGGAATCTGCATAAAAATAGGCAGGGGTATGCAAGCATCCCCTTGCATTTGCTTATGCATCTTCCCGCTGTCCCTCCGGGATAGTCCGCAGTGCTTCCATCTCACCTCCGCTTCGCTCCGGTTCGATGGACGGCGTTCGCCGTATGGGAAGATGCATAAAAATATGCAGGGGTATGCGAGCATCCCCCTGCATATTTTTATGCAGATTCCCGCACTGCTCAGTGCTATGCCAAGTTTGTATACCCCATCAGCCATTCGTCTACTTCTTTTGCTACTTCTCTTCCTTCTTTTATGGCCCAGACTACCAGGGATTGGCCTCTTCTCATGTCTCCGGCGGCGAATATGTTCTCTACATTTGTTCCATAGCTTTTTCCGTCTGTGGCTACATTTGTTCTTCCGTCTAACTCTACCCCGAAGGCATCCGCCACATATCCCTCGGCGCCTAAGAATCCGGCGGCGATCAGAACTAGGTCGGCGGCGACTTCTTTTTCGCTTCCTTCTACCGGAACCATCATGGTTCGGTTGGTTTCGGGATCTTTTTGAGGTGTCAGGCTTATCAGAATTGCCTTGCACACCTTTCCGCTTTCATCACGGATAAATTCCTTTACCGTGGTCTGGTACATCCTGGGGTCGTGGCCGAATGTGGCGGCGGCTTCTTCCTGGCCGTAGTCGGTCTTACAGATGCGGGGCCACTCGGGCCAGGTGTTATTTTCGGCCCGGGTGTCGGGCAGTCTGGGCATCATTTCCAGCTGGGTCACGGACGCGCAGCCGTGACGCATGGCGGTGCCTACGCAGTCGTTGCCGGTGTCGCCGCCGCCGATTACCAGCACGTGTTTATCTTTGGCCGAGATATAGTTGCCGTCCTCCAGGCCGGAATTTAACAGGCTTTTGGTGGTTGATTTGAGGAAATCCACCGCAAAATAAATCCCTTCTGCGTCCCGGCCGGGCACTTGGATGTCCCGGGGATTGGAGGCGCCGCAGGCCAGGATGATGCAGTCAAAATCCCGTTTTAAGCGGTTTACCTTATAATTGTGGCCGATGTCTGCTCCGGTGACAAAGGAAACGCCCTCTTCCTTCATCACCTGGATTTTCCGGTCAATGACGGTTTTTTCCAGCTTCATGTTGGGGATCCCGTACATGAGAAGGCCGCCGATCCGGTCCTCCCGCTCAAACACGGTCACATTGTGGCCGCGCTTGTTCAGCTGGTCGGCAGCCGCCAACCCTGCGGGGCCGGAGCCGATCACGGCTATCTTTTTGTCTGTCCGCAGCTTGGGGGGCCGGGCAACTGCCTTACCGGTCTCGTAGGCTTTCTCGATAATGGCACGTTCATTTTCCTTGATGCTTACCGGGTCTCCGTTGAGGCCGCAGGTGCAGGCTGCCTCGCAGGGGGCCGGGCAGACCCGGCTGGTGAACTCCGGGAAGCTGTTGGTCTTTTTCAGGCGGTTGTAGGCCTGGGCCCAGTTGCCGTTGTATACTAAGTCATTCCACTCCGGCACCAGGTTGTTTAGGGGACACCCGGATACCATGCCGTTTAATATCATGCCGGACTGGCAGAAGGGCACCCCGCACTCCATGCACCGGGCTCCCTGCTCTCTCTGCTGGGCTTCCGTAAGAGGCGTGTGAAACTCGTGAAAATGACGGATTCTCTGCAGCGGAACCTCTGCACTGCTGCCCTTTCTCTCATATTCCAAAAAGCCGGTTGGCTTTCCCATTTTGCTCTCCTCCTTATATTAAAGGTAACGGCACGCGCCGCTTGGCGGCGCCTGCCA
>CAJURT010000075.1:0-5031 GCA_910588875.1 uncultured Lachnospiraceae bacterium | reverse complement strand
AGTCGGATGAACCCATTTAAATTTGGAAAACTTCGTTTTCCAAAGGGTTCATCCTTTTAAATCGGTAACGGCACGCGCCGCTGCGCGGCACCTGCCAAGTCGGATGAACCCATTTAAATTTGGAAAACTTCGTTTTCCAAAGGGTTCATCCTCTCATATTTGCATAAAACGCTTCGATTTGGGCTTGTTCGCTGCTTAAGCCCTTTTCTTCCATCTGCACAATGGTGTTCATCATGCGGCGGTAGTCGTGGGGCAGGATCTTTTTGAATTTGGGCAGATACTCTCCAAAGTGGTCCAAAATCTCCTTGCCCTTCTCCGAGTTGGTATAATTTACGTGCTCCTGAATCATTTCCTTTAATTCCAGCACGTCATATTTGTTGGTTACTTCCTCCAAAGAAACCAGTTCCTTGTTGAGGCGTTTGTACAGATCCCGCTTCTCGTCCAGCACATAGGCGATTCCTCCGCTCATGCCTGCGGCGAAGTTCTTGCCTGTGGGGCCTAAGACCACCACCCGGCCGCCGGTCATGTACTCGCAGCCATGGTCGCCCACGCCCTCCACCACTGCCGTGGCGCCGGAATTTCGGACGCAGAACCGCTCCCCGGCCACGCCGCATATAAATGCCTTGCCACTGGTGGCGCCGTAGAGTGCCACATTTCCGATGATAATATTCTCCTCGGCCTTAAACTGCACGGCCCTGGGCGGATACACGATCAGCTTGCCGCCGGACAGGCCCTTGCCGAAATAGTCGTTGCTGTCCCCCACCAGTTCCAGGGTCAGCCCTCTGGGGATAAAGGCGCCGAAGCTCTGGCCGCCGCTGCCGCTGCAGCTTACCATAAAGGTGTCCTCCGGCAGTCCCTCCGGATACCGCCTGGTGATCTCGGATCCGAAGATGGTCCCTAAAGTCCGGTCCACATTGCTCACATCGATCTGCACGCTTCTTTTCTGGCCGTTGGCCAGGGCGGATTTCAGCTTCTTTAAAAGAATCTGCTCATCAATGGTCTCCTCCAGCTTAAAATCATATTCCTGCTTCTCTTGATATCCCCGGAAACGAATCCCCTCATAAGGATTCTCCAAGATATTGGACAAATCCACCTTCCGGGCCCGCTCATAAGGAATGTCTTCCTTTTTCTTCAAAAGTTCTGTCCGCCCCACCAGTTCATCCACGGTGCGCACCCCCAGCTTTGCCATGTATTCCCGCATCTCCTGGGCCACAAAATGCATGAAATTCACCACATACTCCGGCTTGCCCCGGAAACGTTTGCGCAGTTCCGGGTTCTGGGTGGCAATGCCCACCGGGCAGGTGTCCAGGTTGCAGACCCGCATCATCACACAGCCCATGGTCACCAGGGGCGCTGTGGCAAAGCCAAATTCCTCTGCCCCCAGCATACAGGCGATCACCACGTCACGGCCCGTCATCAGCTTGCCGTCCGTCTCCAGTATCACCTTGTCCCGCAGCCCGTTCATAATCAGGGTCTGATGGGCCTCCGCCACCCCCAGTTCCCAGGGAAGGCCAGCGTTGTAGATGGAATTTCTCGGCGCCGCCCCGGTGCCGCCGTCAAAGGAGGACACCAATATCACCTGGGCCCCGGCCTTGGCCACGCCTGCCGCCACGGTTCCCACCCCGGCCTCGCTCACCAGCTTCACGGAAATCCGCGCCCGGGTGTTGGAATTTTTCAAATCATAGATCAGCTGTGCCAAATCCTCAATGGAATAAATGTCGTGATGAGGGGGCGGGGAAATGAGCCCCACACCGGTGGTGGAATGGCGGGTCTTGGCTACCCAGGGGTAGACCTTGCCCCCGGGAAGCTGGCCGCCCTCCCCGGGCTTTGCCCCCTGTGCCATCTTAATCTGAATCTCCTGGGCGCTGACCAAGTAGCGGGAGGTCACCCCGAACCGTCCGGAGGCCACCTGCTTGATGGCGGAACAGCGGTTGTTATTCTTCGGCCCCGGCGTCAGCCGCTCTAAACTCTCGCCGCCCTCGCCGGTGTTGGACTTGCCCCCCAGCCGGTTCATGGCAATCGCCAGGGTCTCGTGAGCCTCCTGGGAGATGGAACCGTAGGACATGGCCCCGGTCTTGAACCGCTTTACAATGGACTCCGCGCTTTCCACTTCCTCGATGGGAATGCCGCCGTTTTCCTCGTATTTAAAATCCATCAGGCTCCGCAGGTTGATGGTCTGCCCCTCCTCATTGAGAGCATGACTGTATTCTTTAAAAATCTCATAGTTCCCTGTCCGGGCCGCCTCCTGCAAGAGATGGATGGTCCGGGGATTATACAGATGCTCCTCCTGCCCGGCCCGCTCCTTATGGCTGCCCACGCTCTCCAGTGTCAAATCCACATCCAGCCCCAAGGGATCAAATGCCGTGGAGTGAAGCAGATCCACATCATTTGCAATATCGCTTAAAGTAATGCCTCCCACCCGGCTGACCGTGTTGGTGAAATATTTGTCAATCACCTCCTTGGAAATGCCGATGGCCTCGAAGATCTGGGCTCCCTGGTAGGACTGGATGGTGGAAATGCCCATCTTGGAGGCAATCTTCACAATCCCGTGAAGCACCGCCGAATTGTAGTCATCCACCGCCGCATAATAATCCTTATCCAGCATCCCGCTCTCGATCAAATACCGCACCGACTCCTGAGCCAGATAAGGGTTGATGGCACAGGCGCCGTAGCCTAGCAGAGTGGCAAAATGGTGCACCTCCCGGGGCTCCCCGCTCTCCAAAATCAGGGCCATGGAAGTACGCTTTTTGGTCTTCACCAGATGCTGCTGCAAGGCCGACACCGCCAGCAGGGAGGGAATGGGCACATGGTTCTCGTCAATATCCCGGTCCGAGAGGATGATAATGTTCACCCCGTCCCGGTGGGCCCGGTCCACCTCCAAAAACAGCCGGTCAATGGCTTTTTCCAGGGAGGTATTCTTATAATAGGTAATGGGAATCACCTCCACCTTAAAGCCCGGCTGTTTCATATGCTTGATTTTCAACAGATCCGTGCAGGTGAGAATGGGATTGTCCACCTTTAAAATCTTACAGTTCTCCGGCCTCTCCTCCAGCACGTTCCCCTCCTCTCCCACATACACGGTGGTGGAAGTGACGATCTCCTCCCGGATGGCGTCAATCGGCGGGTTGGTCACCTGGGCGAAAAGCTGCTTGAAATAGTTAAATAAAGGCTGGTGCTTCCGGGACAATACCGCCAGAGGACTGTCCGCCCCCATGGCTGACACTGCTTCCGCCCCGTTAAGCGCCATGGGCAATATCATGGTCTTATACTGCTCATAGGTGTAGCCGTAGGTCTTCTGCAGCCGTGCCCTTGTCTCCTTGTCCATATAGGGCACCCCTTTGTTGGGAATGGGCAGGGACTTTAACTCAATCAGATTGTTGTCCAGCCACTCCCCGTAGGGCTGCCTTGCCGCATAACGCAGCTTTAAGTCCTCATCGCTGACCAGTTCTCCTTTTACCGTGTCAACCAGAAGCATTTTCCCGGGACGGAGCCGCTCCTTTTTCACCACATGGGACTGGTCCACATCAATGGCTCCCACCTCCGAGGCCAGGATCACCTGGTCGTCATCCGTGATGTAATAGCGGGAGGGACGCAGGCCGTTGCGGTCAAGAACTGCCCCCAGCACATCCCCGTCACTGAACACAATGGAAGCCGGGCCGTCCCATGGCTCCATCATGGTGGCATAATACCGATAGAAATCCATCACTTCCTGGGGCATGTTCTTCTCATGGGCCCAGGGCGCCGGGATGGTGACCATCACCGCCAGGGGCAGTTCCATGCCGCTCATCATCATGAATTCCAGGGCATTGTCCAGCATGGCCGAATCCGAGCCCTCCTGGTTGATGATGGGCAAAACCTTATGCATTTCCGACTGAAAGAAACCGGACTCCATGGTCTCCTCTCTGGCCATCATCTTGTCCACATTTCCCCGGATGGTGTTGATCTCCCCGTTATGGACGATAATCCGGTTGGGATGAGCGCGCATCCAGCTGGGATTGGTGTTGGTGCTGAACCGGGAGTGGACCACCGCCAGGGCAGACTCGTAATCCGGATCCTGCAAATCGTCAAAAAACTGACGTAGTTCCCTCACCAGAAACATTCCCTTATAGACAATCGTCCGGCTGCTCATGGAAACCACATAGGTATTGTCATTGCTCTGCTCAAACACCCGCCTGGCCACATACAGCCTGCGGTCAAAATCCAGCCCTGGCTTTACCTGGGCCGGCTTGCCGATAAAGCCCTGGGCAATGTAGGGCATCTTTTCCACCGCCTTCTCCCCGATACGGTCCGGGTGGATGGGCAAATCCCGCCATCCAAGGAAGGTGAGCCCCTCCTTTTTCACAATAATCTCCAGCATCTTCTTTGCCTGGCTCCTGGCCAGCTTATCCTGGGGGAAGAAAAACATGCCGACTCCGTACTCCCGCTCCTCCCCCAGCCGGATTCCCAAGGGAGCCGTCACCTTCTTAAAAAAACGATGGGAAATCTGCATCAAAATGCCGACCCCATCGCCAGTCTTTCCTTCCGCGTCCTTGCCTGCGCGGTGCTCTAAATTTTCCACAATGTGAAGCGCCTGCTCCACGGTCTTATGGCTCTTATGCCCCTTAATATTGGCCACTGCCCCGATTCCGCAGTTGTCATGCTCAAACCTTTTGTCGTAAAGCCCCGGAACCGCCGCCGGGACGGGGCGGGCAACTGTCTCCTTCACCTTTTCCATAATCCTGTCCTTCCTGATCGCCCCCCGGCCGGATACCCTGCCGGGTGATTTAATTTTTTATCGATGATACTACGGATGAGGGAATTTGTAAAGTCTTTTTTTGATGGAAATTTTCAGATAATTAGATAACGATTTATTTTTTCCATAATTGTCAGTTTTTTATTTAAAGAAAAAAGCTTTTCGCAAGATTCAGAATGAAATTTCTCTATTGAGAAGCAGTATAGGCAAATTTTGCCCAAACTGCTTCTTTTACTAACTCGCCCTCTTTAAAAATATTTCTTACATGTTTTCCAATTACGCTTTTATCCCGTTGAAAT
>CAJURT010000074.1 GCA_910588875.1 uncultured Lachnospiraceae bacterium | reverse complement strand
ATGATAGTAGAAGAACAGGGAATTGGTTTTCGGACAGGGGTTCGATTCCCCTCAGCTCCACGCAAAAAGAGATCCTTCAACTGCAGGATCTCTTTTTCTATCTTTCCTTCTCAGCATTCCTCTAAAGCCTCATTCAGTTTCCGGGTCCCGTCTGCCACAAACCGCCCATCACGGATCACAAAATGCCTTGTCCCGTCCGGATAGACTGCCTGAATGTCCCCCAGTTCCGAGTAAGGAAGGGTAATATCTAAGTGGCATCCAAAATATGCCTTGGAAACATCCTCCCTGCGCAGGGCAGACCGTTCATTCTCCTTGGCAACCATTTCCCTGCCGTCCGGGTTATACATGGGTGCATCCTCGCTCCAGCTATAGCAGGTATCTCCCACAGCAAAATGAGGCCCCATCTTTTCCGCAATCAGGATCGGCAGCTTTTCCTGAATCCGGAATCGTTCTGCCATGGCATAGGCCACTGTATTCGTCCCGATGGCAAACTCTCCCATTGGCAGTGTGTCGTGATTTTTCAATATTTCCTGGCGGATCAGCCTTCTCCCTTCCTCCGGATCCTCAAAATTGTCACAGGAATACTGTACTACCATCCCGTCCTCAAACCACAGGCGCAGGTTCCTGAACTGTAGATTTCCTAAATAAACCTTGCCCACATGTAAAAGCCCCTGGGTTCCTGTAAGCCGGGGTGAGGTGAACACCTCCCCCAGGGGGATGTTCACGTCTGCCACACAATTTTCAAAATTCGTCTCCTTTTCCGGGTTCTCCAAGGGATAAAGCCCAACCCGAATGTTGGTATCGTTGCCCTTCCCTCCGGTCACCTGCACATACTCCGCCCGTTCCAGAACACGGATGATATTCTGCTGGATCTCCTGGTACATCCCGTAATCCAGGGTGTTGATGCGGACCGTGGCAGCAAAGATCTCCTCAAAATCCGGACCGATCTCCGGTACCGGGAATGCAATGATCGTAAAGCTTGTCTCATCCCCCGGTATATAGCGGTTCACGATTGGCATGGACTCATTGGCATAGGATGTCAGAAGCTTCTCCTGCTGTTTGCTGAGAATCCATGCCGTTTTTTTATTTACCGGCTCAAACTGCAGTTCACCAAAGGTCTCCACCACCGCAGGGCCGGCATAGGATGCCGCCTCCTTCCGGCAGGCCTCATAGGCAGTCTTAAGCACAGACAGCTTCCGCTCCTTAAATGCCTTATCCAGATACATTGCCTGGTCATAGCGGTGGTCGTAATCGTACTGCCGGTTAGGAGAAGCGCTGTGGTAGCCTGCCTTACGGCCCGGGCTCTGGGTCACCGACCAGACTGCTGCCCGGTATATGACTGCTTCCAGCCCCATCTCCCTAAACTGCAAAATTGCTGCCCGGATCATCCTCTCAAACCCCAGTTCATAGCGGATACCTACCGTCCGTTTCCTGGAGAGATCCCTCCCCATCACCTCAAACCCTTTCCGGTAGCCTTCCGTATAGACAGATGCCATCCTTTCAATGTCTTCCTCCGGCAAGGTGTTGAGAAAAGCAGCCGTTTTCCGCTCCCTCTCCGAGATGTATTCCCCGAAACGGTACAGATACCTGAGATCCGACAAATCACTTTCCATAATAATGTCCCTGGCAAAGGACAGGGCGGGATCCAGCTGCTCCCGGATCCGGTAGGGCAGGGTTACATCCGCATAATCGCTGTTAAACCAATACAGGACGGCTGCCACCCTCTTTTTTTCCGGGATCCCCTCCTCAAACATATTATAAAGTTCAATCAGAGTCTCACAGAGGATCGTGATATCCTCCAGGCGGCATTCATAGGCAAATACAATACAGCCCCTAAGCTGGGCATAAAATGCCGATAAATATTGCCCCAGCCCACTGCCCAGGGCTTCCGCCGCATAATCCGGATTCCCATAGCTTTTTTTGTAGTTTTGGGGAAGGATATCCTCATACAAGGCATGATTCCACCTGGCTAGTTCCGGGAGGGAAAGTTCTTCCAGTTCTTCCCTAAGCTGCAGCCTGGCCAGCTTTTCAATCATTCCCACAAACTTTGCCATGCTCACAAAATAAGCCCGGAAAGGCTCTGCCACCTGCCCTTCCTCCCGCAAAATCTCCGATATCCTTTCCATAGCCAGGTCATATCGCTCCTGTACCCTTGTATTGCTATCCATCCATAACTCTTGATATTTCATGCTATTTCCCTTTCCTGAAAGGCATCTGCTTTCCCATGGCACTGGGAGGAATACCGGATTTGGTGCCTGGCTTTTGCCTGCGGACTATCCGCATTCCCGATCAATCCTGCAGCCACTATGCAAATCCAAAAAACCACCAATGCCCCGGACATCCATATTCCAATCTTAGCCAGCAAATAGTTCTTATCCTTCTCCATCAGTGACAACCCTCCGTAAGCCAGGGCAGTGGCGGCAAACAGCAGGCTGCTGATTCCCCATGCCGCCACATCAAGCCCTCCCCTGCCCTGCTGCCCCACGCTCAAAGAAATGCTTACCCCGCATAAAACCAGGGAAACCAATGCCAGAGGCAGGCAGACGCGGCTTCTTTTTGCAAACGGTTTTCTGATATAAGAAATTTTATGCCTCGGCTTTCCCATGCATCCTCCTCCTTATCCTAAACCACTGCACTGTGCGGTAGGAAAAATACCCCAGCACCCCTCCAATTGTATTGAGCAGCAAATCATCCACATCAAAGCTTCCCACCTTAAACACAAGCTGCACCGTCTCAATACAAAGGCTCAGGCCAAAACATAGGCATATGGTGTTGTACCATTTTTTCCCTCTTTTGCTGACCACCGGGAGAAAAAAGCCACATGGCATAAACGCCACCATGTTCCCCACTACATTAAGGAGAAAAGCCTCCATCCCCAGCTGATGTCTATATTGATAGAACCGTCGGATTTCCTTAAACAGTTCCAGATTATATGCATATTCCCGCCGCGCCGTATCCCTCCCAAAGGACTCGGCAAAAAACACAAAATAAACCAGAAGCGCCAGGTATGCCACAAACAGCACCCACCCGAATTTCTGATTCCTGGTCGTGTTCCTTATCATCTCTTTCCCTCTCGATCTATAACTGGTACTTTCCCAAAAGCAATGGGGCGCCGCCTTAAAATCCCCTAAGGATAAGGGCAGCAAAAGGAGGCAGCCCCCTTCCCATAAGAGAACTGCCCTCCTTCTATCCTTCCCTAAAATACAATTTCCGCTTTCCTTTTCAGAAGAATGCTTCCGCTGACAATCGACACCACACCCACGGCAACTCCTGCCACCAAAATCACAATACCTGCGGCAATGCTGCACGCCCCTGTGTTCCTCATGGTTTTATATATCCGTTCCATAATATGCCCTTTCCTTGCTTACTTTGCACCATACTGTTCATAGTATGCGTCAATAGCGGCTTTCAGATTCTCATCAATATGTATTTTTCCTTTGTAAGGACGGTTATAAAGGTGCTCCACCACCTCTGCCATGGTCACGATGGCTGTGGTCTTAAAGCCGTACTTTTCTTCCATCTCCCTGAGAGCCGACTTGTTTCCCTGCCCACGTTCCATCCGGTCAACGGACACCACCAGGCCAAGCACACCGATATCGCCCTGGGCACGGATAATGGGAAGGGTCTCCTCAATGGATGTCCCCGCTGTTGTGACATCTTCGATAATCACTACCCTGTCCCCATCCTTTAAGGGGCTTCCCAGCAAAATCCCCTTATCCCCATGGTCTTTCACTTCTTTACGGTTGGAGCAATAGCGGATATCTGCCTGGTAAAGTTCACTGATCGCCATGGTTGCCGCAACCGTCAGGGGGATCCCTTTATAGGCCGGCCCGAACAGCACATCAAAATCCGTTCCGAAATTCCCCGCTATCGCCCTTGCATAATATTCCCCCAGCTGGCGCAGCTGGCTTCCGGTACGGTAAAAACCGGTATTGACAAAAAACGGGGTCTTCCGTCCGCTCTTGGTGACAAAATCCCCAAAGCGCAGCACTTCACTGTCAATCATAAACTCAATAAATTTTTTCTTATAGTCTTCCATTGTGGCCTCCACTTTCCTTTTCCTATCTCACGCACCCGATCAGTTCTTTGATATCCGCAACCTGATGCTGCTGCATGTACTGTAAAATCCCGTCTGCAATCTCCACCGTCGCATAGGGGTTAAAGAAATTGGCCGTGCCTACGGACACTGCCGTGGCCCCTGCCATGATAAATTCCAGGGCATCCTCCGCTGTGGCAATCCCGCCCATGCCAATAACAGGGATCTTCACCGCACAGGCCACCTGATACACCATGCGCAGGGCAACCGGCTTAACCGCCGGCCCGGACATTCCGCCGGTTTTATTGGCAAGGGCAAAGGTTCTTTTGTTGATGTCAATCTTCATTCCGGTCAGAGTATTGATCAGGGAAACCACATCCGCCCCGCCCGACTCTGCCGCCCGCGCCATCTCACTGATGTCTGTCACATTGGGACTCAGCTTCATGATAACCGGCTGTTTTGCCTTCGCCTTTACTGCCCGGGTGATCGCCTCCACTGCCCGGGGATCCTGGCCAAAGGCAATCCCCCCTTCCTTTACGTTGGGGCAGGAGATATTGATCTCCAGAAAATCCACCGGCTCCTCCCCCAGGCGTTCCACCACCTCAAGATAGTCCTCTGTAGTCCTGCCACAGACATTGACAATGATCCTGGTGTCAAACTGTTTCAAAAAAGGAATATCCCGTCCGGCAAAGACATCGATTCCAGGGTTTTGCAGCCCAATGGCATTGAGCATCCCCCCATAGACCTCTGCAATCCGGGGTGTCGGGTTGCCCGGCCAGGGTACATTGGCCACTCCCTTGGTAACCACAGCCCCCAAGCGGTTCAGATCCACAAATTCCCCATATTCCGCGCCACTCCCAAATGTGCCGGATGCCGTCATCACCGGATTCTTCAGTTCCACCCCTGCCAGAGTCACCTTCGTATTTATCACAGTTCCACCTCCTGCGCCGCAAAAACCGGGCCGTCCTTGCAGATCCGTTTGTTGTGTACATGGGAATGTCCGTCAACCTCCTTGGACCGGCAGACACAGGCCAGGCAGGCCCCAATCCCACAGGCCATCCTCTCCTCCAGGGAAAGCCAGCACTCCATGCCCTGGTCCAGGGCATAGGCCTTCAGCGCCCTCAGCATAGGGGTCGGCCCGCAGGCATAAACGATATCCCCCTTCAGCCCATTCTCCCGGATGGCATCCAGCACATTGCCACAGGTCCCGGCGCTGCCATCCTCCGTAGCAATAGCCACTTTTCCATAGGGCTCAAACTCTTCATTCAAAAACAGTTCGTCCCGGTATCCCAAGACCATCTGCTTTTGGCATTTTAACTCCTTTGCCAGCTGCAGCATGGGCGGGATCCCAATCCCGCCGCCCACCAGGAATGCTTTCCTGCCCACATCCTCTTCCAGGGGGAACCCATTCCCCAACGGCCCCATAATTGTCACCGGATCCCCTGCCTGGCAGCGGGAAAACTCCTGGGTGCCTGCTCCCGCCACCCGGTACACGACCCGCAGCCTCCCCTGCTCTTTGTCAATCTCACAGATACTGATCGGCCTTGGCAAGAGACGGCTGGCATCCCTGGTATAGAGAGAGAGGAACTGGCCTGGCTTTGCCCCCGCCGCAATCTCCTCTGCCTGGATCCACATGCTGTATATGCCGTCTGCCAGGCAGTTCTGGGATTCTACCTTTGCCAGGCATCTGGCCTTTGCTTCTTTTTTCTTATTCTCCATGGTACCCTCCCCGGCGGCCTTCTCACAGGACACTGCCAATATCCGCCGCCATGTCAATCACTGCCTGCCGGGATGCCTCAGCAAAATGCTCCGGCCCGAATTTCTTGTACTTTTCCTGCTTATAGGCAGCGATAATCCCCCGGGAAGAATTCACAATGGCCCCAAGCCCATCCTCATTAAAACATGGCTTCAGATCCTGGGCCGTAGCTCCCTGGGCGCCATAGCCCGGCACCAGGAAATAGGTGTGGGGCATCCTCTTCCTTAACACGGCGCTCATCTCAGGGTAAGTGGCCCCGATCACCGCGCCCACATTACTGTATTCCCCATCCATGCATCCCTGTCCCCACTCCACAACCTTGTCTGCCACAAGTTCATATAATGGGTTCCCGCCTACCAATTTGTCCTGGAACTCACCGCTGGAAGGATTCGATGTCTTCACAAGGACAAAGATCCCCTTGTCCTCTGCTTTGCATACATCCACAAAGGGCTTCACTCCGTCTGTTCCCAGGTAAGGGTTCACCGTCAGGAAATCCGTGTTGAATGCCGTACACAGAGAATCCCCTACTTTCACCTTCCCCAAATGGGCTGTGGCATAGGCTGCCGAGGTGGAACCGATATCCCCCCGCTTGGCATCACCGATCACCAGCAAACCCTTGTCCTGGCAGTACCGCACAGTTTTCTCATATATCTTCAGCCCCTCTATTCCAAACTGCTCATACATCGCAATCTGCGGCTTCACACAGGGGACCAAATCCCAGGTATGGTCCACGATCTCCCGGTTATAATTCCAGATCGCATCAGCGGCACCCTCAAGGTTCTCCCCAAATTCCCGGAAAGATGCCTTGAGAATGTGTTCTGGGATATAGTTCAGCATGGGATCCAAACCAATGCAGACCGGAGCCTTCGTTTTTTGTATTTTCTGAATCAGCTGTTGAATCATGGAATCCTCCTTAAATTTTTTTCCATTTTAGCATATCACAGGCAGGGTTTCAAGCACAAGTAAAAGTACAGATTGTCATTTTCCTGCCTTAGTGGTAAGATAAGAACGGTTCGCTAACCGACTTTTACGAAAGGAATCTTCATGATGAAGTATTTAAAACAATTTTCCGTTATACTTGGGATCACCCTGGCCGGGGAATGGCTGAACTATATACTGCCTTTTCCGGTTCCCGCAGGTGTGTACGGCCTGTTTCTGCTGCTTATGCTGCTCTGTGGCGGCATCCTCAAATTAGAGCAGGTGGAAGGCGCCGGAAACCTGCTCCTTGATATCATGTCCGTCATGTTCGTCCCTTCCGCCGTAGGTCTGATGGACAGTTATCACCAGCTTCAGTCCGCCCTTGTCCCGATTGTATGCATCTGCGTGGTTTCCACCATCATCGTCATGGTTGCCACCGGGAAGGCCGCACAGTTTATCATAGGCCGAAAAGCAAAAAAGGAGGCAGCCAAACCATGAACTTTCCACAAAAATCCCTATATTTCGGCGCCGTTCTCAGCCTTTTAACCTTCTGGTTCGGAACCTGGCTGAAAAAGAAAACCGGCTGGGCAATCCTCAATCCGATCCTGGTCTCCATCCTGTTATGTATCGCCATTTTAAAACTTTTCCGGGTGGATTATGCCTCCTATGAAGCAGGGGCAAAATATATTGGCTATCTTTTGACCCCCACCACAGTCTGCCTGGCCATCCCGCTCTACAAGCAGCTTTCCCTGCTTCGCCAAAACCTGGCTGCCGTTATCATAGGCATATTCTCCGGCGTCATGGCCAGCGCCGCAAGCATCTTTGCCATGTGCCTTTTGTTTGGCTTGAACCATACCTATTATGTGTCACTGCTCCCCAAATCCATCACCACTGCCATTGCCATGGGAGTCAGCGAGGAAGCCGGGGGAATCGTAACCATTACCATTGCCTGCATCATCATCACCGGGACTCTGGGCAATATCATTGGAGAAAGCATCTTTAAATGGACACACCTGGACAACCCGATTGCCCGCGGCCTGGCCCTGGGAACCTCCGCCCATGCTGTGGGCACAGCCAAAGCCATGGAACTGGGGGAAATAGAGGGAGCTATGAGCAGCCTGGCTGTGGCCGTGGCCGGGCTGATGACGGTTATCGTCGTCCCACTGGTTACAGGGCTTATATAAGAATGGAGGAAATCATGGATATCCGATATTATACTGCACTTCCCCCGGGCTTACAGCAGCCTGTCTGCCAGCTGGCTGCCTGCTGCCGTGCCCATGACAATTCTTCTTTATCCTACCCGCTTCCGCCGGAAGAAGGCGTCCTGCGCCATTATCTGGCCTTCGGCAGCCCCCAAAAGCTTGTAGGGGCCCTGGCTGTGATCTCCTGGGATGAGGATACGGTGGAAATTGCTGCATTTACGCAGCCGGAGGAACGGAAAAAGGGCTTTTTTTCCAAACTGCTGGCTCTGGCTCTGGCAGATTTTAAGGATTATGAGATTCTCTTCGCCGCTCCCTTTGGCTGCAAAGATACCATGTATACGCTGAATGCCCTGGGCGCTGAACACTCCCATGATGAACATCAGATGGAGTTCTCCCTCAGCCAAAACCGGCTGCCTGGTTTCCCTCCCCCACCCCAAAAGCCGGCCACTTTGGTCCCGCCCCGTGATATCCTCTCTCCGGGTGCACGCTGGATGCTGCTTTCCGGCCATACCCCGGATTCCCCGGTGGGCACTTGCCTCACTTCCCCGGTTTCCCCATCCTGCCTCTGCCTCCACCAGGTTATGGTCCCCCGGAAGCTGCGCGGCCAGGGATTTGGCAGCCTGCTGGTCTATGAACTTATAAGACACCTGGAAACCACAGAATTCCTCCGCCTGATCCTTCATGTCTCCGGTGACAATGCCCCGGCTCTCGCCCTTTATAAAAAAGCAGGGTTCCGCATCACCGAAACCCTGTCCTATTATTCTTATTGAATAAATGATATCCCCTGCTTTCCGGTCAACTCTTTCCCTCCCGGCTTTGTGCTTCAATGCTCTTGCGGATGATCAGCATGTGGCGGTCTGTCTTGGCAATCACCTCCGCACATTTGCGCAACTCCTCCCCGATCTCATCTGCTGCCGTCCCGATATCCTTCTTATATTTAAGCTGATGGTCCAGGCTGGCCCAGAAATCCATGGCAATGGTCCGGATCTGAACCTCCACACGCATATCCTTTTTCCTGTCTGAAAAAAAGACGGGAACCTCCACAATCAGATGGTAACTGCGGTAGCCATTCGGTTTGGGGTGCTCAATATAATCCTTTACCGCAATCACCCGGATATCATCCTGGCTCACCAGCATCCGTGCCACATTGTAGATATCATCCACAAAAGAACAGATCACCCGGATCCCCGCCACATCATCCAGATGGTTGACCATCGAGTCAAGGGTAATGGGCAGGTTGCGCCGGTGAAGCTTTTCCACAATGCTCCGGGGCTTCTTTACCCTGGATTTGATCACTTCAATCGGGTTGCGTTGGTTGCGGATGGACAAATCATCATTCAGGACTTCCAGCTTGGTCTTTACTTCCCGGATCGCACAGGAATACATCATGATGGCCTCCTGGAACTCCTTTGCCTGGTTCAGAAGATCCTCCGGCACCTGCACCAGGTCAGGGACGCTGACCACCGACTGCTGCAATTCGCTGTTTGGATTCATGTTCATATTCATATGTATCTCTCCTCAATTCAGACAATCCGCCTGGCAATCAGCAGAATCCGTCCATTTTTCAGTGTATATTCACAGGTCACCAGCGCCAGCAACTCATCCTCCTCCTTAAGTTCCACCCCGGTATCATAAAAGCTTTGGTTTTTGACCCGTTCCCAGGCCTTCCCAAAATCTTCCTCCTCTTTAGGGAACAAAAGCTGCTGCTGACTTGAAATTTTAAATTCCAGTGCAGAATTAAATTCCATCTCATGTTACT
>CAJURT010000073.1 GCA_910588875.1 uncultured Lachnospiraceae bacterium | reverse complement strand
GGTGCTCTGGTACTGTGTTGCCTTTTTTTACGTTTTTCTTTCAACCTAATCTCCTGTCCCACACCTTCAATACCTGGTTTCCTGTCTTTTTCCCCGGTTATATACCGTCCTCAAACTGAGGCTTCTCCTCCTCGTCCCCCAGCCGGTCAAAATCCACAACGCCTTTGGCCCCTGCCTCTGCTGCCATCTCAGCCAATGTATCCAGCCCGGCGCCCATCCGGGAAAATACGGCTTCTATCACCATCGCCATATTGGTTCCTGCCAGGAGGCGGATATGCTTTCCTTTCAGTTCCTGCTTCACTTCCGCCGCCATATTAAAAGGCGTCCCTCCTACCAGATCCGATAAAATCAGCACCTCTTCCCCTTCCATCCCTCCTACGGCGGCTGTCAATGCCTCCTTCAATGTACCTGAACTCTGCCCGGCCTCAAAATCCACACCGATTACCTGATCCTGTTTCCCGGCCACCAACTCCACCGCACTCAATATCCCCCCGGGGAAATGGCCGTGCCCTGTAATCACAATCCCAACCATACGCGTTCTCCTTTGCTTATTTGGTAAACTGTTTTACTACTAAACAGAATATAACTAATCTAACAAAAAAAGTCAACCGGTTTTTGCAAAAAATTCATTTTTTATTATATTTCTACAAATTATTTGCAATTTAATTGTGAATTATCACTACGAAAGTCAATGATATCCCTATTATATGCCCTATGTTTTTCCTTTTGTCTGGATTTATTATTTTTTGCAAAATTTTTATGGTTTACCAATCTGTTTCCAAATATCCCTTTTGTTTTACCAATCGTTTTGCTTTTTTGTTTACTCTGTAAACCTCCCGGCCAAGCCTGCGGTAAAAAAAGGCGCTGCCTAAAAGCAGCCCCCTCTCAAACAAATAGCAGGACAAATCCTTTTTCTGCCCCAAGCAGGGAATACGCCCGGAAATGACTGGTTAAAGGGTTTTGTATAAACAAATGGCTCCGTGGCTCCCGCCGCCCCTGCCGGTCCTGCGGGCCCTGTAGATCCTGTAGGTCCTGTCGCTCCCTGAATCCCCTGGGGGCCAACAGGTCCCTGTACCCCGTCAGGCCCCTGGGCTCCGGTAACTCCCTGGGGGCCTTGAGGACCCTGAGGACCTTGAAAACCTTGGGGGCCTTGTAACCCAGTGGCTCCCGTCGGCCCCTGCAGCCCCATAGGGCCCGTCGCTCCGGTGGCTCCGGCAGGGCCTGTGGCTCCCGTCGCCCCTGTTGGGCCCGTTGGGCCAGTTGCCCCGCCAGGCTGGACAGCCGTCACCAGATCATAGTCCGGAGAAATCCCCGGTATCCCTATCGGGCAATTCCTGTTTACACGGTAAAGATAACCATTCAGGTACACCAGGTCTCCCTCCAGGTATTGCCTTGCAGGGTCAAACGGCTCTGCCGTGGTAAGCCCCGGCCCCATAGCCCCGGTCGGGCCCACCGGCCCCTGAGGACCCATAGGGCCTGCCGGGCCTTGGGGTCCTCGGCAGCAACAGGATGCCCCGGGAGGGTACGGTGGCACAGGTGGATAGGGAGGAACCGGCGGACGAGGGGGTACAGGTGGGTTGGGCTGGCAGCAGCGCCTCGATGCATATCCCTGATTTCTCCCATTACCGGAATCGTTGGAATTACAATACATAAAATCACTCCTTCTTCATTATCCCCGCCGTCAGCCTTAAAAAAGCTTTCCGTCGGTTTAGTCTATTATATGTCCATCTGCCATTTTGGTTCGTCCATTCCCATATCCTGGAAATATTTCTCGTTCCACAAAACCTCTTCTGCTTCCGGCCTGTTCCGTTTACTGCGCTGATGATAAAAATAGGCCTTCTGCCGGTCACCCAGCCGGTCATAGCACACACATAAGTTGATTTCCGGCAGATACCCATAATAATCCCACCGGATAAATCCTCCGTTTTCCGCCTCCGGCTTTAATCCGAGAGCCGCCTCATACCAAAACACTGCCTGTCTCCACTGTTTTTTTGCCTGGAAATGCTGCCCAAGTTCAAAACAGGCTTCCCCCCTGGGGCTTCCATACAGAAAACTTCCAAGCAATGCCCTGGCAGCTTCCTCTGCCTGTCCTGTGGCACGGTAGCATTCTGCCAGGTTCAGGCAGGCTTCAATTTTATTCTCCGCCCATCCCTCTCCGCCAAGAAAAGACTCCAATGCCTCTATCGCATCTCCATACCGTTTATGGGCCTGCAGTTCCCTTCCATAGTAAAACAGGCTTCTCCCCGATAACACCTCCCCTTCCTGTATCATCCTTTCATAGATCCTCAAATTCCTGTCCCCGTCCCCCGGGCCTATCTTGCAATGGGTAACCGCAATGTCAGAATGCAGGATTTTTCCGGATGGGACAATCGCCTCATGGACGCGCCCTTCCCACCGGAATCCCCTGCCGTTGCGGATCAGCCGTTCCCGTTCATAAGAAAACAGAGGGTTCCCTGCGGCATCCCTTGATGTCTCATATTTCATCATTACCATGTCTGTATCCTTGTCCAGATGTTCCTTTAATTCTGCCAGTTTCTGCTGGTTTTCCGTTGTTATCACATCATCTGCATCCAGCCACATACAGTAATCCATGGAAGCTTTCGAGAAGGCTTCGTTTCTGGCAGCTGCAAAATCATCCCTCCAGGCAAATTCATATACCTTTGCCCCGTACTCCCTGGCTATCTCCCGGGTTCTGTCCTCTGACCCTGTATCCACTACAATAATTTCATTCACAAGAGTGTTGACCGTTTCCAGACAACGCGCCAACACTGCTTCCTCATTTTTCACAATCATACACAAACTGATAGTAATCAAAATATCCGCCCCAGCATATCCTTTTTTAATATGCTATGAGCGGATACTCCTATCTTGTTACCCAAAACTGCCATCTGGCTTTATTATTTTGTCCTTTCTTTTACCACAAAGCACACTCTCTCGCTGTCTTCCCCGGGAACAGCCTTCGTCCAGGCGTCATAAACAGCCAGCAACTCCATCCCTGCCTCACAGACAGCCCTTGCCACGGTTTCTATATCATAGGCCCGTTGAAAATGTGTCTCCTCATGCTTCCGGTAACGCCCGTCCTTTTCCCTGACAAACAGGGTCAGATCATATTCATTGACCTGCTGTTCTTCATCGAAGTAATTCTCCCAGATAAAGCTTCCCTCTTCCCGGTTTTCCGCAATCGTCTGCTCCCCCAATATCTCCCGGTATTTATAAGGCGTATTCATGTCAAAAATGAATATCCCTCCCGGATCCAGGTAATTGTCCACCAGGCGCAACACCCGGACCAGTTCCCCATACTCCAGCAGATAATTCATGGAGTCGCAGATACTGACCGCCGCCCTCACTGTCCCATACAGTTCCAGTTCCCGCATGTCCTGCTGCAGGTAAAGGATCCTGCCGTCCGGGTTCTCCCCCACGGCAACCTCCAGCATATCGGCCGATGCATCTACGCCAATCATGTCATAGCCTGCTTCCGATAACAGGCGGGTCAGTTTCCCTGTCCCGCACCCGAGATCCAGCACCAGCCCTTCTGTCAGCCCCTGGTCCCTTAAAAGCCCAACCAGGTAAGTGCACCAGTCTTCATAGGGAATGTCATCCATAAAAAGGTCATATACCTCTGCAAATCCTGTATATGCATCCATTCCTGTCATTCTGCCTATGCGTTCCTGCCGCAGCACTTTTTATATTTTTTCCCGCTGCCGCATGGGCACGGATCATTCGGGAAAACTTTCTTTTCCTTGCGGATCGTCCCCGAGGCTTTCTGCTGCTTGTACAGTTCCTTCCGGCGCTCCTCACTCAAAATTGCATCCCACTGGGGCAATGTATACAGCCACTCTGCCTTGGCGGCCACCATATTATAATACAGCTTCTCCGGGTCAATCTCAATCTTTACCTCGGTGTCTTCCTCCATGGTGTCAATCGGGTTCTCATACCCTTTCAGGCTCTCGTTAATCCCGTCCAGGAAACCGGTCATAATCAGGATCTCTGTCCCATACCTCTCAGCCAGTCCCTTCACCGTACCTGTAACCACCTCAGACGGGGCAGACAAAATCTTTTCATAAATCCCTTTTTCGATAGCAAAGTAGCCATCCCACAGCCTTTGTTTCTCTTTATCATCGGAGCCATTGCCGTAGGCAAGGTTTCTCCATGTTTCCAGTAATGCCATAATCTGCATCCTTTCTCATATTTAATATTTTATGATACGAAAAGCCAAACCTCGTTTGGCTCTGCCATTTCAATAGTATATAACACTTCCCCAAAATTTGCAATTTATTTAGACATAATTTTTACAGCCTGACAGTCAGGAAAGGGACCTCACGGCTCAAAGTCCGAAAACATCCGGATACACACCGGCGACCCCCAGTCACACCGGGGATCGATACAAAGAGTTTTAAAGCTTTCCGGCATATCCCGTTAAAATTTTACCGCAAAAAATCGGTTCCGGTACGCCTTTGCACCGAAACCGATCAAAAAGGGGAGGATAAGTATTTCTTTTTTCTTTGGTACTAATCTCATTATCTCCCCATAACGGGATTTTATTCATTAAAAAATAAAATTCCATAATTTTTTCAAAAAATACCCTGCCCGCCGCTAAAGCGACGGACAGGGTACCAAAAAGGGGAGGATAAGTATTTCTACTCTTTTATTGAAAGAGCATCGATACATTTTTAAGTATAGCCACAATTTACGGCATTATACATCCTCGGGAAAAATTTGTTTTCGGTAGAGGTATTGGGGGATGCCGTTCTCCATAGGCAGGGAAACCGCCCCCCGGATCAGCGGAAGCGCATACTCCGCGTATTCCTCCCCCACATCATTCCCTCCCTTCAGGATCCATGACACAGGCACCTTCTTTTCCTGATTGCAGACCTGATTCACATCCACGGCGCTGTATTCCAGTTCATAAAAATCCCCGTTCCCCTTCCGAATAAATGCCACCATAATGCCGCTTTCCCCTTCCAGGGCATAGGACACCGCTGCCTGCCCTGCCCTCTCGGCCTCCCGGACATCCGTCAGGGAGGCCAGGGTCCCGCAGCAGCGCTGGCCCACATTCAGTTCCACCGACCGAACCTTGACGCCAAACCTCTCTTTCACAAACCGTTCCAGGACTTTGCCGCAGCCAGTCAGCATTTTATGCCCGAAATTATCCAGGCACGCCTCCCCGCCCCCGTCCATACCCGGCACAGCCTCCCTGCCCAGGCAGGAGGACAGTTCCCTTTGCCCATACTCACAGATAAACCGCCCTTCCTTGTCCCCGATTCCTTCCGACACGCAGACCACCACGCTGCGCCTCCTGGACAATTCCCGTTCCACATCCCGCTCAAACCCTTCCATGGAAAACGGATGTTCTGGCAAGTAGACCAAAGCCGGGTTATCCCCTTTATATTTTCTGGCCAACACCGAAGATGCCGTCAGCCACCCGGTATGCCTCCCCATCACTTCAATAATGGTAACCGACTTCTGCTGATATACAGAAGAGTCCAGCACAATCTCCCTCACGGCAGAGGCAACATACCGGGCAGCGCTGCCGAAACCGGGAGTATGGTCCGTAAGAACCAGGTCATTGTCTATCGTCTTGGGTATCCCCACAAAACGGATCCTGCTTCCAGCCTTCTTCCCATACCTGGACAGCTTGCTGACCGTGTCCATGGAATCATTGCCTCCAATATAGAAAAAATACCCGATATCCATCTCCTCAAATTTTGCAAACATCCGGGGGTAAATCTCTGAGGACATATCCTCCGGCAGCTTGAAACGGCAGGATCCCAGATAGGCTGCCGGGGTCACCCGGAGCAGTTCCAATTCCCTGCTGCCCAGTTCTTCCCCCAGGTCCATATACCGCCCCTCCAAAAATCCTTCCACCCCATGGATCATCCCATAGATCTTTCCGATATCCTCCTTCCGGGAAAGTCCCTCCCGGATCACGCCGCACAGGCTTGCATTGATCACTGCCGTGGGGCCGCCTGACTGGCCTACAATTATATTTTTTAAAGACATGTAAAATCCTCCCTGCTTTTCATTTGTCCTCTTCCCTATTCCGATGCCTTGTAAGTCTCCACGGACACCCCGTCATAATAAAACTTCAGGATCTCCTCGTACCCCATTCCTTCTTTTGCCATGCCCTGGGCTCCATTCTGGCTCATCCCGACTCCGTGCCCATAGCCGCCCCCATAAATCTTAAAAAGCTGCACTCCGTCACTGTCTTTCCCCGCCGCCTCAACACTCAGAAAACCGCTGGGCAGGGAACTCCAGCCAGTAGTTGTGCCGCCATCCTTGCGGTGGATCGTCAGGCTTCCATCCCCAAGGGCTGAACGGATCTTTTCCTGACCGGATATTATTTTCTCCCCGTCGCTCCCTTTCACCAGCAGCGCCTGCGCCACCCCGCCGGATCCCCGTTCCGTGACCTGCAGAGATTCCACCGTCCCTACGCCGCCAATATTCGCAGTGAGGATATCCGCCCTGGTAGTCACGTTCCATCGGTAAAAGGGAAATGACGAATCATAGGCCGGATAATCCATCCGTTTAATAAATGATGCGAACTCATCATTGGAATCAAATTTCAAAGTTCTCCGCCCCGGCTGCAGCGTCACCCCCTTCAGATAAGGGGTCAGCCCCGGATCTCCCCCCCACACGCTGCTGTCCGCCGTAGTCCCGCAGGAGGTGGAAAAATAGTAGGTGGTAACCGGTTTTCCTTCATAAAGCAGCATTTTCCCATAAGTTTCATCCACTGCCGCCTCCGTATTCGGATCCCCGGCCATATTATTGTAAACCTGAAAATTCGTGCTGTCATCCACATGGGCCCCATACTGGCTATATGTATTGCTCTGAATCTGCATATAGGCATAAGTCCTGGCACAGACTGCCTGTGCCTTCAGCGCCTCTTTCTCATAAGATGGGGGCATCTCACTGGGGATCACCTTTTTCAGGTAATCCTCCAGGTACAGTTCATTAATGAGCACCAGCCCTTCCCCGGAATCCACCAGTTCCAGCCTCCCCCCATAGGATGGCTGAACTTCCTCCCGCTTCAGGGAGCAGACCCGGATCTCACCGCCGTCGGCGGCTGTCACAATCATCCGCCCCCCGGCAAGCCGCCCGTCCCCCGGCAGAACGGTAAACTCCTCCCCTGCCTTTACCTCAAGGGTCTGGTCCTTCCAGGATACGGTAAGGGGGCTGTCCCCGGCCAGCGTAACCTGATCGTGGTAAATACCCCGGAAACCTTCTGTCATCAAAAGCACCCGGATCATCCCGGCGTCAAATTCCCGTACTGCCAAAACCGCACAGATCTTGCCTCCGGCTGCTACAAATTCCTGAATATCATAGCCGATCAGCAGATCCTCCGGCTCCATCCGCTCCAATCCCCCATATGTCTTTAAAATCTTGTATTCCTCATCCAAAGGCACCACCCCATAGCCCTCGATTTCCACGGCGTCCTCCCGGACAGAAAGAAGTTTCCCTGAAAAACGCTCCTTTTTCACCAAAACCTTGGTTATCCTGCCATTCTCCAGCTGAATATCTGCAAGATTATGTAAATATGCCTCTGTCTTTTTTGATTTTTTCGCAAAGGGGATCCGCCGCCTGATATCCCCTACATAGACCTCAAGTTCCTCCTCATTCCCATCCAGCATCCACACATTGCGGTATGTCACCTCCTGCCCCTTGTCCTCCAGCACATGGATAATCTCACTGCCCCGCATGTATGCCTCCAGCTTATGGTCTATATATGCATCCAGCGCCAGACCGGCAAACCCCATCTTTCCCCGGTTCGTATGTGCCACCCAGGAGGGAGTCCCCGGCACATTGTCAAGGGTGCCGTAAATACAGATGTCTCCCCGTTCCACCTTTCCGGATATCTCCGGGAGG
Source organism: uncultured Lachnospiraceae bacterium (assembly GCA_910588875.1). Taxonomy (GTDB): domain Bacteria; phylum Bacillota; class Clostridia; order Lachnospirales; family Lachnospiraceae; genus Brotaphodocola. The sequence goes on along the minus strand of CAJURT010000073.1, from coordinate 1,865 downwards.
CGCAGAAGGGAATCGTAAAGCAGCCACCACATCTCTTCCGGATATGGCTTTTCCCGGTTCTTTTTTGTCACGGACACCCGCTTCCCCAGTTCCGGGGATAAGGCGCCGGCAATCCGCGCCGCCTCCTGGTAAGTCAGCTTCCCCTGGGCTGCCTCCTGGGTGGCAGGGGTCTCCTCCTCTGACAAAAAACCGTTTTCATACAGATAGTCCATATAAGGGACATACCATCCCTCCAGAAATTTTGCAGGGAAATGGGAGGCCTTGTATGTCTCCTGCCACCGGGAAAACTCCTCCGGGCTCTGCAGAGCCATCACCACAGATTTTACTGCCAATGCCCGTGAGATCCCTTCCCCGTCCTGGTCATGGCGCAGAATAATCACCACCAGCAAAATCACGAACAGCGGAACTGCCGTCACCCAGCCAACCAATGCCCTCTTCCTGATAAGATGCTTTCTATTTTTCAATATAGGTTCTTTTCTCCTCATCGATATAATCCAGCTTTCCATATTGCCTGATATCCGCCGAAAGCTGCTTCTTTTCCAGGAGCCATGACACCAGTTCCCGCACAAACTTATAGAACACCGCAAAGGTGGGGACTCCGATAATCATGCCCACAAACCCAAACAGCCCGCCAAACAGCAGGATCGAAAACAGCACCCAGAAACTCGACAGCCCTGTAGAATCCCCCAGGATCTTCGGCCCTAAAATATTGCCGTCAAATTGCTGCAGCAGCAAGATAAAACCTAAAAACCAGAAACACTTTACCGGGCTGGCCAGCAGGATCAAAAACGCGCTGGGTATCGCCCCGATAAAGGGGCCAAAAAAGGGAATCACATTCGTCACGCCCACAATCACGCTCACCAGCAGCACATATGGCATCTTCATAAAATTCAGCAATACAAAACACAATATGCCGATGATCAGGGAGTCCAGCAGCTTCCCAATGATAAAGCCGCCGAACACCTTGTGTACATACCTGCCCTCTTCCAATACTTTATTCGCAATCTTCAGCGGAAATACGCCATAAAGGATCATTTTTACCTGGGTCAGAAGCTTTTCCTTCATGTTCAGCAGATATACCATCACAATGACACCGATCAGAAGGTTTTTCAAAGCATTAATCATACTGAAAATACCGCTTGACAAACCACTGATAAAGCTATATATCTTGTCCATATTCGGGATAACATCGCTGCTCAGCCAGCCTTGCAGCTGCGATACCGCCATGCCGTAATATTCCATCACGATCACTTCCAGATCCGGATTGTCCGCCAGGACCTGCTCCAGCCAGACCTGCAGGTTATATATGCTGGTAGGGAGCGCTTCAATAATCCCCTTCACGCTTTCCCACAGCTGGGGCAGCAGCATCGAAGTCAGCCCCGTCACCACTGCAACCAGCACCGACACGCTGGCCAGCGTAGCCGTAAACCTGGCCAGGGATTCCCAGCGCTTTGCATAAGCAGGGTTTTCCCCCACGCCCGTGGCAATCGAATTTTTTACACGGTTATAAATCGGCGCCAGCAGATAAGCCATCACCGCACCATAGGTAATCGGCGCCAGGATACGGAAAAACACACGGACAGCCCCCATCACCTCTTCGATCTTTATAATGAAAAATATAAGGCCTATCAGCAGCGATAATACGACAAATGCCGTCACGCCCCAATAAATATACCGTTGGTATTTCTCGTGTTTCATAACCTCTCCTTTCCTTTGCCCAATCCTGCCCCTGCTTCTATTATTCCCAGGCACGCCTATAGATTACCACAGATTGGCAAAAAGATAAAGCAGCGATTTCTCGCTGCTTTCGTCTTTTGTAATCCCAGAAATGCCGGTCTTACTTATTGACTCCTAGCCGTTGCTAG
>CAJURT010000072.1 GCA_910588875.1 uncultured Lachnospiraceae bacterium | reverse complement strand
CTTGAAATGACGGAGTCAGAGTCCGTTGCCTTACCGTTTGGCGATAGCCCATCACTACAACGATAGTTATTATAACGGAAAGCTGAAAATTCGTCAAGCCCTTTTTTCATAAATTTTCATTCTGTTCCTCGCTGCCCTCCTCCGGCACGTTTTCCGGCTCAGTTGCAGGCAGTGTCTCTTCCTGGCTCCTGGAGGGCTCCTCCGTCTCTGTCTCCAAAGATGTGGTTTCCCTATCTGTCTCTGTGTCTCCGGTTTCCTCCTCCTCGGTATCATCCTCAATCTCTTCGGCAATCTCCGGCTTTTCAAAATATCCCCTCACCGTGACCGTCGTATCATCCCCTGCCGGGGCCAGGCCTCCAAGGACAAACGTATATCCCTGTCCTCCTTCTAAACCTCCCACCTCAATCGAACATTCCTTCCGGGAAGTCTCCGCAATCATAGCCGCATAGGAGTTGCCCTCCTCGTCCCGCACAACCACCGACGGCTTTATCCAGTCAATACGGGTCAGGAAATATACGTAAACCATGCCGTCCTCATAATCCACATAGTCAATCTCTACCAGATTATCCTCCGGCTCTTCCTCCGTGGAGGATTCCGCCTGGGTAGTGGTGGGCTCCGGTTCCCTGGTGGCGGCTTCCGTTACGCTTTCCGGCGTCTCCTCCGTCTCCGGCTCAGCCGCTGGCGTCTCTGTGGCGCTCTCTGTCTCCGGCTCTGTCTGGCGCTCAGCCGTCTCCTCCGTGGAGGCTTCCGTGGCCCGGCCTGCCGACTCACCCAACTCATAGGAATCATCCGCAATCTTGCGGGCAATCTCTTCCATCGTCATGGAAGACAATTCCTCCATCTCCTCCATGCTCAGGGAATCATTCTGTTCAATCAGTTCTTTTAAGAAGTACGCCTTGCCGTAGGAAATCCCATATCTCCTGGCAAGTTCCTCCATCTCCTCATCCTCAATCACCTGCTGGTCGTAAACCACCGCCTCCACCTGGTTCTCCTGCAGGGTTCTCTCAATATCCCCCACCACACTGGCGCGCAGTTCCCTGGACTTACGGACGCTGTCATTGCTTACGGTCACCAAAATGGCATTGTCCAGGTCATCCAGGTAACCATGGGTTACCATGGAACCCACCACCGCATTGACAGCCACATTCAGTTCCACGCCTTTTAAATCCATCCCGTCAAGGATTTCCTCTGCGTCATCATTCAGCGCACGGGCTTCCAGGACCCGCTCCCTGCGGTTGATGGAAAGTTCCACGCTGGGGTTCACGTCAAGGCCGATGACCGACTCGACCCGGCGGTTCTCCATATGATAATGGAAAGCCCCCCCGCCGATCAGGGTCAGGCACACACAGGCTGCAGCTGCTGTGGCAAACCGCCGCATCCGCCGCTGCAGCTGCAGGATCACTGCCTGGTTCTGCCACTCCGGTTCCGTCAGCTGTGTCTGGGGAACCGATAAATCGATCCGGCCCAATACATCAGGAGTAAGTGCGTCCATGGCTGACCGAAGATGCATTTCAATCTGCCTGCTATTCAGTTGTCCCACACATCTCACTCCTCTCTCAGATATTGTTTTAATTTTTTGATGGCACGGTTATATTTGGAAAGGACCGTGGCCAGAGGCATCTGGAGATCCGCCGCGATCTCCCGGTGCTTCAGCCCTGCCGACGCATGCAAAAGCACGATCTGCCGCTCGTCCTCCTTTAAAATCTCAAGGGCTGACTTAAGCACAATCGCATCTGTCAGGTTTTCCAGCGGAAGGCAGACTTCCCCCGCCTCCTCCCCGCCCAGATCCTCCAGGCCAATGTCTGCCTGGCGCTTCTGGTCACGGAACCTCATATAGCACAGGTTCCGGGCAATGGTAAAAATCCACGCCAAAGGTTTTCCCTGTGACTGGTAAGAGGCTGCGGATGTCCATATCTTCAGATAAGTTTCCTGCATTACTTCTTCTGCATCCTGGGGATTCTTCAGAATAGACAATATGAAGCTGTAAACTGTCCGGTCCGTGCTGTGGTATAGCTGGCGGAATGCCTCCGCATCACCCATAGCCACCCGCTTTAAAAGTTTCTCGTCGTCCAATCGAATTCCCTTTCTGATAGTTTAATGCAACAGAACCAGTTCTTATTGCACCATCGGATAAAGTTTTTATTTCCAGTTTTTTCCGCCTGCCGGGATCTGCCGGCCTCTCCACCGGTTCCTTTCCCGGGCAAAGCCCCTTTTTCCCGCCAAAAACCGCCTCAGGTTCCCTGGCAATAAGTGCATTCTGCCGTAATCACGCAGGAACATCTTTTGTCCCGTTCCCTGAGCCTGCGGCTGATCTCCTGCTTGCACGCATCCCGCATCTGTGAACTGTAATCCCGGGGAACCACCAAATCAAAGATCAGGTTCACCCGTTTTTCTCCGTTGACCACCCTGAAATCATGCATGCTCAGCCGGTCATCAAGGCTTTTTAAGACCTCCTCTGTCATCTGGCGCAGCTGTTGTACCCGGGAATCCTTCAATTCCACCGGATCCATATGGATTACCAGGAAAATCCCAAGTTCCCTCACCGCGTCCCGCTCAATCCGGTCCACAATCTCATGGGATTTTTCAATGTCCACGTCACGGGGCACCTCCGCATGGATAGACGCCATGCTGCGCCCGGGGCCGTAATTGTGGACAATCAGGTCATGGCTCCCCACAATCCCTTCATGGCCATTCACAAATTCCACGATCCTTTTGTAGATTTCCGGATCAATCGGCTGGCCGATCAGTGGTTCTAAAGTATCCTTTGCAATATTAATCCCGGCAGCCATCACCAGCACGGAAACCGCCAGGCCCACCAGGCCGTCGATATTCACCTGCCAGATCCCGAACACCAGGATCGAGAAAATTGTTGCCGAGGTGGCGGCCACATCCCCCAGGGAATCTGCAGCCGTAGCCGCCATGACCGCCGAATTCACCCGGCGCCCCAGCTTCCGGTTAAACAGCGCCATCCACAGCTTCACCAACACGGAAAACACTAGGATCCCCAGCGAAACCAGCCCAAAAGACAGTTCCCCCGGGTGCAGAAGCTTCCCCACCGAGGTCTTCAGCAGGGAAAAACCCACCTGGATTACCAAAAACGACACAATAAATGCCGAGATATATTCAATACGCCCATGCCCAAAGGGATGCTCCTTGTCCGCCGGTTTCTGTGCCAGCCAGACCCCCACAAACCCCACAATGGAGGATGCCGCATCAGACAGGTTGTTAAAGGCATCTGCCATGATGGATATACTGCCTGTCATCAGCCCTGCCGCCACCTTTGCCGCGAACAAAACCAGGTTGCAGCAGATCCCCACCAGGCCTGCCAGCATCCCGTAAGCAGCACGCACCTGGGGATTTTCCGTCTCCCCATGGTTTTTTACAAATTTTCGCACCAGTAATTCTGTCATATACCCTCTGCTCCTTTATGGAATCCATATAAACCGTCCGGATAAACCATAAGCCATATTATAGTATAAAGGCATGGAGAATACAAGGAAAACCACGCATTATGATATTTCCCATTTTTCCGGCCGGCCATCCCCTGAATTATAAATATGCACTATTTAAAAAAGAGACATGCCAAAGCACGCCTCTTTTTGTATTTATCCTCAGTTTTTATCAAAATGCTGGTAATCCTTGGGATTGTTCCAGTCCCCACCCCATCGGAAACCGCGCCTGGTAAACGCCTGGTACGCCAGATCCTCATGGGTGATCACATGGGGAAGGCCGGTAGACCGGTCTATATAATCATCCGCATTGGCGTGGGACCATTTGGGCTTGCCGCTGGAGTAGGATACATAGGGGTTTTGCTGGGGATTTATATCAATCGCCTTTCCATAAGCGTGGTTGGACAGCTTTTGGGATCCCGTTGCCCTGCGAAAACAGAAGGCTGAAGTATTATTTACATCAATGGAAGCGGAATCTGTGGTATCCGGATCGCCTGTCCAGTAATTATCCACAAGGTACATGGACTGGATCTGGTATTCTGCCTCGAATAATTCCTTAAAAACCCCAAACACATCCTCCAGGATCTCCTTGCTTACCACCATCTCCCCCACCTGAATCTGCCCATTAAAATTATAATGGGGCATCTTGATATAGCGCAGGGACTCCAGAGGCACCTCATTATTCTCCTGATAGGATTTGCCGTTCATGCGCTGGTAAAGGTTATCCCCCTTCTCAATCTCCCAGGACATAAAATAGGCGTCCAGGTTCGAAAAATCAATCTGCTCCTTTGATAGTATGGTTCCTGCCTCCAGGCCGGACAGGCTGGCAAGCTGCGGCGGTTTTGTTTCCTCTGGTTCTTCTGTCTCTTTCTCTGTTTCCGTCTCCTCCGGTTCACTTTCTGCTGCCGTATCTTCTGGCGGCGCCTCAAAAGAAGTCTCCTCCCCTTCTGCCAGGGTTTCCTGGCTGCCCGCCTCCTCCTGCCTGCCCCGCAATTCCTCCAGTTCCTGCATCAGGGCGGCATTTTCCTCCGAAAGCCTGAGGATACTCTCTTTTTGCTGGAACAAAATCCCGATGGCAATCCCTGCTGTCACCGAAACCACCACGCAAACCACCGCTAAAACCGCTGTCAGGCCGGATTCCTTCTTTTTCCTGCTCCTGCTCTTCTCTGAATTCTGCATTTAGTATCCGTACACCTCTACTTCTGCTATGGAAGCGTCTGCATACACAGTCCCCTTATACACATCATTGACTGTGATACGAATATCGGACGCCTCAACCGGCTGTGAAAATTCCAGGGCAAATTTCTGCATCTCATTGGGGAAGGTGGCCTGGAAATCCTGCCCTCCAATCTGGAAGGTCAATGTCCTGGGGGTATTGTTCTTCACGTATAGTTCGGCACTTCGGTGGTTCCCAAGAAGCACGGTTACCACCTTCACCTGGTAAGTGCGGTCGAAGCTGATGCCGATAAACTCACCGATCCCGTCCCCGTCCCGGCCCTCCTGCCAGCTGGTAATGGAATCCCCGTCAAATGCACTCCAGGCAGAATTGTCTATTTTACTGCCCTTTTGCACCACATTGGAAGAGCCATAGGCAGTGTCACGCACATACCCCGCCCTGGACAATCCGGCATAGCTGACCTGGCTGGCATATTTGGCAGTGGCCGTCACCGGGATATCCATGGCAACCGTTGTCTCGGCCGCTGCAGTGGTCTCCTCCATATCGCTTACCCGGGTTCTCCTTCCCTGGTCTTCACTTTCCTCTGCCCCTTCTTCCCTGCTGTCCTTAGCGTCGCCTTCCTCGCCGTCTTCACTCTCCCTGTCTTCCTCCCCTTTCTTGTCTTTGCCCTCCCTGTCTTCTTCTTCGTCCTCCTCTTTATCCTCGTCCTCGTCGTCCTCGTCATCCTTGCTTTTCCTGCTGCTTCCCCCGCCGCTTCCTCTGCCCTCGTCTGAGGAGGACAAAAACGAATCAAACACTCCCATCTGGTAGGCGGCATATGCACCGCCAGCTGCCAGCAAAAGCAGCACCAACAGAATCAGCACAACCCATAAACCCTTCTTTTTCCTGGCCGGGGGCTGCATGGCAGCGCTCTGCTGGTTATACGCCTGCTGCCTGGGATTCGGCTGGGGCATGGCCTGCAGCTGTGCCCCGCATTTATTACAAAATTTTGCATCATCCTTTAGCTGTGCTCCGCATTTCGGGCAAAACATAATCCGATTCCTCCCTCTTCTCGTCAGCGCAGCTTATTGCCGCATCTTTTGCAAAAATTCACTGTGGGGGCACATGCCTCCCCGCATTTCGGGCAAAACACAGCATTCCCTGCCGGTGCCGGGCCCGCCGGCGCCGCCGGAGGCACCGGAGCCTCCGGGGCGCTCTGCCCCAAAACTTGCTGATTTTTCACAATCAGTTCCTTCATCTGCTGTTCCTGTTCCTGGATCTGCCGTTGCTTAAGGGCTATCTCCTGGTACAGAGGTACAAGCTGGGCCACGTCAAGGCGGCCGGCCGACCACATGGCATACCCGTTTTCCCCTGCCTTCATCTTCAATTCCTGGATATCTGCTTCCAGGGTGGCAATGTAAGTTTTAATCTTATTTTCCTCCAAAAATGTGGAGGTCTTCATGTTAAGTTTTGTGATCTGCTTTGATATTCCCTGTTTCAAGTCCAATGCCATGGCTCTTTCCTCCTTTGCCTGTGATCCGTCTTATACCCCGGTGCTTCCGTCCCTGATGCAGAACCCGGACACATCCTGGTCAAGGGTTCTCACTTCTTTTCCGTTAAAATACATCAGGTCGCCTTCACTGCGGTTGTAGTTATAATCTACAATAAATACTGCGGTTCCGTCCTCCGCGCACTCTGCCACATTCACATCCTCCGCAATCTGGGTGTTTTTCTTTCCGTCCCACATGCTCATGGTGTAGCTGTTGTCATCGCTATCCCAGTCTGCGCGTACCGCCATCTTGCTGCTCTCGCCCAGCTTCCTGACAGATGCCACATCCGAGAGGATTTCCTCTCCGTTAAAATACAGGTCTCCGCCCCCGTCCTCATAATCTTTCAGGTAGTACAGCCCTTCCTCAGTGGCAATCAGCATGCTTGCATCTTCCGCGTCATTATCATACTCTTCCAGCGTGCCGATATCAGAGCCTTTCGTGGATGTCACATAGATCACACCGTCTTCCCCGTCCTCATCTGTAGAATAAATATAAAGCTTTCCTGCATCTGCATTAAACCTGGTATCTGAAATCCGGATCTCCTCTGAGAGTTCCTTCGGTTCCCCTTCTCCCACAAGCATAATCGCCGACTCATCCGCAATTGCTTCCTCTGCGGCAGAATCCCAGGAACCTCTGTCAAGAGCCGACCAGGCTACCTCAATATTTTCCAGTTCCGGGCATTCCCGATACAGGAAATACCGTCCCTTATCGGACAGGGAATTGGAAAAACGCCCGGAAACCCGTTCAGAAACCAGGATCTCTTCCTTCCCGTCATAAAGATACAGCGACATAAGATTAAAGGTATATGTCCTCTCCTTTAAACGGTTTTTGTCATATTCTGAAATATTGCCGGTATCGTCATAAGTAAAATCTGCAAACGGGACTTCCTCTGAATTGTCCTTGAGATAATAGAACATGCCATTCTTTTTATTAAAGGCAACCACGTCCTCCACATCCTTAGCAATCTTCTCCCGCTCGCCCTCCGGGCTCACCGCATAGAGGTTGTCATCCTTCTTTACATAAAACTGTGAAAAGTCCTCCTTGTAGTAGAAGCTATCCACATCGTCTTCCAGCTTTACCTTGTCTGTCTTCTGCGCAATATCCTGGAGGTAATAGGTATCCTCACCCTTATCTGACCTCACCCAGCACACATACTTTTGATCTTCATCCAGGAAATAGCGGCTCACATCTTTATCGAACTTCACAGATTCCTTTCCCGTATAGCGGTACAGGGTGCTCTTTTTCTTGTAGATAATGGTGTTATCTTTTAAAATCTTGTGGTCGTTTACCTTGGATTCAATCTTTGTCCCTTCTGAGGGTTTAGACATTTTTGCCAGGTATAAATCGTAGGTCTCACCGTCCAAATCCTCGATATAGCAGATATATTTTCCGTCCTCGCTGATAAACGGGCTGCTGCTCTGCATCCCTGTAAGCCGGTTCTCATCCCCATCCACATAGCTGTCTGTCAGTTCAATGGGCTCTGATTTCTTCTTTGACACATCAATCATCATCAGAGAATCATCCCTGCCATAGATCACCTTTGACTGGATACTCCCGGAACTGCCGCCTTTTCCCAGCTGAGAAAAGGCAAATGCCCCGATACCGGCCACAGCCACGACTGCCACGGCCACGGCCACCGGAAGCAGTATCTTTTTCCCCTTCTTCCCCGGGGCATCTCCGGCTCCTCCCCCGGACATCTGGCATCCGCACTCGTCACAGAATACATCCGCCGCCGTCAGCTTCTTCCCGCAGTTCGGGCAAAAAACCACCTCCGGCTCTTTGGCCTGGGTTTCCGGCTCTTTTACCGATGCTTCCGGCTCTGCCGCCACCGGCGTCACGGATTCCGGGGTTTTCGTTTCTTTTGCCGGTTCTTCCGCCGCTGCCTTTGGGGCATCCTCCATCCTTGCGCCGCAATTACCGCAGAACACAGCGCCGTCAATCATCTCTGCACCACACTTATAACATTTCATCCTCGTTTCCTCCTCATGTACTAGCCATATCCCTATGGCATAGATGCCTCTTTTTGTTTTATCAGCTTGACATTGTCCTTTTCCACCTGGCTCAGCAAATCCTCGCTAAATGCAGAGGGAGCGATGGTGCCATGGTACCAGGATTTGGAATTAAAGTAAAATTGGAGCGTCTCACTGTCAAAAAGCCTGCCATGCCGCGCATATATCTCATTGCGGGCGATCTTTAACTGATCCTTGGAAAGCCCTGCCAGGTCAGACATTGACAGCCTGCGTGAAGAACTGTCCGGAATCATATAAGTTCCGTCACTGCCCGCTGCCCCTGCAGTCGGTTCCGGGACTGCCCCATTGCCCACTCCCGGGGCCGTAAAATCAGAATATGCCTGGGCCGCCCCTCCCGTCTCTGCCGGGAAGCCTGAAGCCGCTGTCTGGGCCGGGTAGCCGGCACCTCCTGCCTGGGCCGGGTAGCCAGGACTTCCTGCCTGCCCCTGATATCCAAAAGCAGCCTCTGTAGCGGCCGGCTCCGTTTCATCCGGCATATCCGCTATCCTGGTATGCTTTCCCGGCTCTGCCTGCCCTGCCCCACTTTCACTGTCTTCTCCGTCCCCCCCATTTCCGGGCCTTTCCTCTTCATCGGCCTCTTCCTTTCCGGCCTTTCCTTTCCCATCCTTCCCGGAGTCTTCGTCTTCCTCTTCCTCCTCCTCTTCCTCCCCGGACTTCCTATCATCCTCGTCTTCTTTGTCCCTTTTTTCCCTGCCTGCATCCGCTTCCTTTTTCCCCGGATCCCAAAAGCTGCCAAACAAGTCCAGTTTATAAGCCGCCACCGCCCCGCCGCCCAGAAGCAGGGCAACTGCCAGGATCAGCAAAAGGACGGTCAGAGGGCCTTTCCTTTTTTTCGGTTTTGCATCCTTCCCTCCGCCCCCTGTGCCTGTTTCCAGAGGCGCCCCGCATCCGTTACAAAATTTTGTGCCGGGTTTCAGTTCTTTTCCACATTTCGGGCAAAACATACTCTCCCTCCTCTTTTTCGGCAATCCCTGCCAGGCAATCCTGCCTGCAGAAGCATTTGTCCCGTTCCGCAAAAATGCCTTGGCATCCATCCCCATCGATAAACGCCAAAGCATCTCTCCGGTATCAACTGCCTATCTCACATTCAGCTACCACCAATTCTGCCATGCCGAATCTCAAACGGTCTCCCACATGGATTTTTTGAGGGGTTTCCACCATCACTCCGTTTAAGAAGGTATGGTTAAAGGAATTCATGTCCTCCACATAACAGGTGTTCCCCTGGCAGAAAAAACGGCAGTGTTTTCTGGACACCGACTTATCCCCCTCGATCACCATATCGCAGCTGGAAGCCTCCCGGCCTAGGATCACAGGGCGGGTGAGGCCACATCCATAAAACTTATTGCTGTCCGTCACATCCTGCAATACCAGAAGCCCTTTTCTGGGAGGCTCCTTTTCTATGGCGTCCTCACCCGGCTCCGCCTCTGGTTCAGACTCGCTGCCCGCTACCGGCTGCACCACGAATTCCTCTTCCGCTTCCTCCAGCCGGACCCCACAGTATATGCAGAATTTTAATCCGTCACCCAATTCTCTTCCACAGTTTGTACAAAACATGTCTCACCCTTCCTCCTTCCCGGTTCCGCCCAGCCACTTCCCATACAGGATTATCCGTCCCTTCCGGGTTACTCGTCGTCATCCTCGTATTCTTCATCCTCTTCATAGTAAGCATCGCTGCCGAAATAACCGGATTTCACCTGGGAAATGAATTCCGTAATCTCCTGCTCCGGCACTGCATACTTTGCCAGTTCCCGTTTCACCTTTTCTTCCCACCTGGTCCTCCTGGACTCCCGTGCCTTGGACTTGTAGGAAGCGCTCAGTACCTTCTCCACATACTCCTCATAAAGTTCTTCCTTTACGCCCTCGATCAGATCCAGGTTATCCTGCTGGACGGACTCTCTCTGCCTGCTCAGGGCTTCCCCTGCCAGTACCGGCAGCCAGAGTTCGCCGCCGCCTTTATTGTTTACTTCATTTTCTTTGTTCTTATACCATTCCCGTCCGTCCTCATCATAGCGGATGGTGATGCCGTTCTCCTCGGCGTAGGTATTCCGGCGCAGTTCCCCGGTTGGCTCTGCAAAATATACCAGGCCCGCCACATCAAAAGATCCGGTGACCATCGAACCGTCCTCCCTGAAATAATAGCGCTTGGGCCCTAAATTCAACCAGGATACCTGCATCGCGCCTCCCTTTTCCGCATTCAGGTAATACCATTTGCCATCCAGCTGCTTCCACCCCAGCGCCATCCCGCCGCTTGGCTCAAAATAATACCAGTTGGAGTCAAACTTTGCCCAGCCAGTAACCATATAAGCCTGCTCGTTAAACCCATAACGCACGCCGTCAATCTCCATAATCTGGCTCCTGGCATAACTTCCGCTGTCATTGCGGTAGCTATACCCTGTCTCATCCTGCTCCCATGCTGCCAGTGCCGTGCACGCCAAAGCCCACGACAGCAGCGCTGCCATCCCAAAACCTGCCAATAACTTTTTCATTGCTCTTTCCTCCTTAAATGATAAATAGACTCTCGGAATCTCTAAGCCTTATTTTATGCGGCTTTTGGGATTCCT
>CAJURT010000071.1 GCA_910588875.1 uncultured Lachnospiraceae bacterium | reverse complement strand
AGCAACCGGCTCATAACCGGTCGGTCCTGGGTTCGAGTCCCCGAAGGTCCATTATCGTTGTTACCAATTGCATAGCAGAGGATCTGGCCCGGTGGCTCAGCTGGTTAGAGCGCCGCCCTGTCACGGCGGAGGTCGTGGGTTCGAATCCCATCCGGGTCGCTATCTGGCAAAACGCGTCCTTGACGCGTTTTGTTGGGTGTATAAGCTATTGGTAAGGATATGCGGGTATGGTGGAATAGGCAGACACAAGAGACTTAAAATCTCTCGGGAGCAATCCCGTGCCGGTTCAAGTCCGGCTACCCGCATTAGGCAATGTCAATACAATATAAGATTTGTGCCAAAGGGGGGCGGTAGTATCGAAGGGATACTGCCGTTTTTGCATATATGCAGTATTGTAAGCGCTTCCCAAATTCCGTGGGCAGGGCGCAGAGGAGGCTGTTCCGATTACGGTGTCGGGGGTATAAATGTTCCCTGGATGGTTATAATCCAAGGGAAAAGAGCAGAAAGCTGTAAAAGGAGGACGTAAGGGATGAGCCGGTTTCGTGTGAGATTTGAGAATCCTGGTGAGGTGGCAGATTTTGTTACCCGGGTGGAGCGCTACCCCTATGCCATGGATTTAAGCAGGGGCAGCGTGGTGGTGGATGCCAAGTCGCTGTTGGGGGTTATGGTCCTGGGGTTCGGCCATGTGATGGATCTGAGCATCTATGCAGATGACTGCGGCCAGCTTTGCCAGGACATCAGGAAGTATATCGCGGCATAAAAGGCTCCGGAAAGAGCCTTTTTTGTTCAGACACCAGAAGAGAGGGAGGATACCATGTACAAGATAGTTTCCAGGCTGTTGATCTACGGCGATATGCCGAAGGATACCATATTGATGGAACTGGCAGATATTGTCCGGCGGATGGATGACGGGAGCCAGAAGAGGGAGGAGTTGCTGACCCGGGTGCTGACCCAGGTCAAGCACCTTCTGCAGGTGGCTACAGATTATGGTTTTGACAAAAACCTGTGGCATAATTACCTGACCTTTTTGCTGATTACCAGTGAAAACCCCTTCAGCATCACATGTGAGAAGGTGGGTGCCAATGAGGGCAGCGTGAATTACTTTGCAAAAAGCGATTTCAAGGCCTTTAAGGAATTGTTTGATTATGATTTTGCCAGGCTGGAGGAGTTTTTGGGGGTGGATTGCTTTAGCCGGATATCCGATTACCGGGCCATCGGCAAGAAGGAACTGATGTATAATAAGAATGTCAGTGAAAAGGTGCAGGCCCTCAGTCTCCGCCTGGAGGCAGCCAGGGACGAGGAAGAATTTTTCGAATGCGTGACCGGGTTTTACAGGGATTACGGGGTGGGGATGTTCGGCCTGAACAAAGCCTTCCGCATCTCCTCAGGCGATGCAAACCAGGTGGTGTTCCATGCCATTAACAATATGGATGCAGTAATGCTGGATGACCTGGTGGGCTATGAAATCCAGAAGAAAAAGCTGGTTGACAATACGGCGGCCTTTGTCCAGGGGAAAAAGGCGAACAATGTGCTGCTGTTCGGGGACAGCGGCACAGGAAAGTCAACCAGCATCAAGGCAATTGTCAATGCCTTTTATCCCCAGGGCCTGCGGATGATTGAGATATATAAACATCAATTCAAGGATCTGTCTTCCGTGATCGCACAGATCAAGAACCGCAACTACAAGTTCATCATTTATATGGATGACCTTTCTTTTGAGGAATTTGAGGTGGAGTATAAATTTTTGAAGGCAGTGATCGAAGGGGGCGTGGAGACCAGGCCGGATAATATCCTGATCTATGCGACGTCGAACCGGCGCCATCTCATCAAAGAAAACTGGAGTGACCGGGACGATATGGAACACGGCAATGGGATGCACCGCTCAGATACGATGGAAGAAAAGCTGTCCCTGGTGAACCGGTTTGGGGTGACGATCTGCTATTCCAAGCCTTCGCCGAAGGAATATTTCCATATCGTGACGGAATTGGCCAGGAAGGCAGGGATTGGGATGGAAGAGAAGGAACTGTGTGCGGAGGCAAACAAGTGGGAACTGAGCCATGGTGGGATCTCCGGGAGGACGGCCCAGCAGTTTATTAATTACCTGCTGGGGCAGATGTAGGGGGAACGGCATTAGCCGAATATAACCCCCAGCAGGCCATAGGATAAGAGGGACATGATCACAGTGGCGATAACGATCCCCAGCAGGATGGCGGGGAAGGATTTGCGGATCTTCATGTGCAGCAGGGAAGCTACCAGGGAGCCGGTCCATGCACCGGTGCCGGGGAGCGGGATGCCCACAAAAAGAACCAGCCCCCAGAAGCCGTAGGCTTCTACCTGGCCCTTATGTTTGTCTGCCTTTTCCCTTACCCAGAGGGCGATGCGGTCTAAGACAGGGATCTGCTCCATGATGTTAAGGACCTTTTCAATCAGCAGAAGGATAAAGGGGATCGGGAGCAGGTTGCCGGTAATACATAGAGGGATGGCTTTTAAGATCGGCACATCCAGTAAGGCAGGGGAGGCGGCCAGGAGGCCTCCTCTCAGTTCCAGGATGGGGATCATGGAAATGATGAAAATAATGGCTTCTCCGGAAACCTTTCCGCCCAGGGCATTGGCGAGCCATTGTACCAGGGAATCTGTCATAGTGGGTCCTCGATTCTTATTTTATAGGGTACCCGGCAGGCTGCCGGGGTAAATCTTTACCATTATATGCGATATCAGAGAAAAATTCAATGGCTGAACGGTAATTTAAGAGACAAAGGAGTTTGCAGATAATATGAAGCGCCTGTGGAAGCTGCTGGGCTGCCTGGTATTGGCAGCCCTGGCGGTTAATGTGATAATAGAATTTGCCAGCCGTAAATCCCTGCCAGCCCTGGCAGGGTATCTGTTTGGGAACCCGCTGGTGTTTTTGGTGAATACCCTGCTGGTGCTGGCTCCTTTTTTGCCGGTATTTTTTGTGCGCCGCAAATTTTTTGCGGCGGCAGTGGCTGCATTTTTATGGATTGGGGCAGGGGGAGCCAACGGAGTGCTGCTGATGTTTCGGACCACCCCCTTTACGGCCACGGATTTAAAACTGGTCAAATATGCGGCAGCGCTTTTGACGGCTTACCTGACCTGGCCGCAAATCCTCATGGGGGCGGCGGTCCTTGTGGCGGCCCTGGCGGTTTGTGTTTTGGTGTGGAAGAGGGCTCCGGCAGACTTACAGCCGGTCAACCTGACCCAGTCGGCCTGTGTGGCGGCGGTGGCGCTGGCAGTGATCTGGGGCTCATTAAACCTGGCCATGATGAGCGGCCTGGTGGCAGTCCATTTTGGCAATATCGGGCAGGCCTATGAGGCATATGGGTTTCCCTACTGTTTTGCGAACTCCCTGTTTAACACAGGGATAGACAGGCCGGATGAATACGGCCGGGAGGTGGTGGCAGAGGTGGAGGCGGAGGCGCTGAAGCCGGAAAAGCTGTATTCCCTGGAGAACAATAAGACGCCCAATGTGATTATGGTGCAGCTGGAGTCCTTTTTTGACCCCACGCTCTGGCAGAAGAATCCGGTGGATAAGGATCCCATCCCCTTTTTCCGTTACCTGGTACGGGATTTCCCTTCAGGCTACTTAAGCGTGCCCTCGGTGGGGGCGGGGACGGCAAACACGGAATTTGAGTGTATTACTGGCATGAACCTGGATTTTTTTGGGCCTGGAGAGTATCCCTATAAGACGGTGCTGCAGAAGACCTCCTGTGAGAGCATGGCTTTTACCATGCGAGGCCTGGGCTACCGCGCCCATGCAATCCACAATAATGAGGCAACCTTTTATGACCGGCATAAGGTGTTTGCCCAGCTGGGCTTTGAAACCTTTACCCCCATTGAATACATGTACCGGATCGAGAGAAACCCTACCGGCTGGTGCAGGGATGAGATGCTGGTGGATGAGGTTTTAAAGGCTCTGGATTCTACGGTTGGCCAGGATTTCATCTATACCATTTCCGTGCAGGGGCATGGGAAATATCCTTCTTTTGAGTATTATTGTGAACAGATCCATGATATGGACCGGTTTGTGAAAAAGCTGGTATACCGGCTGGCGCACCGGCGGGAACCGACTGTGCTGGTGCTTTACGGGGACCATCTGCCGAGTTTTGAGTGGAGCCAGGAGGAGATGAAGAACCGTTCCCTTTACCAGACCCAGTATGTGGTCTGGAACAATATGGGGCTGCCGGATGTGAAGCTTGATTTGGAAGCCTACCAGCTGACCGCCCATCTGCTGAACCTTTTGAATATCCATGAGGGCACCATGCCGCGTTTTCACCAGCATTATATGAAGAAGAGCGTTATGGAGCAGGAGGACTACCTGGAAGCCATGGAACTGCTGGAATATGATATCCTCTATGGGGGCCAGGAGGTATATGGGGGCGAATCCCCCTTCACGGCCACGAAGATGGAGATGGGTACCGTGCCGATTATCCAGAAAGAGTCCTCCTGCCAGGAGGGCCGGATCCTTGTTTACGGTGAGAATTTTAACGAATATTCGGTTATCTGCCTGGACGGCAAGCCTGTGGATACCGTGTTTGTCGGGCAGGACTGCCTGACAGGGGACGGGGATGGGTGGGAGGAAGGGAAGAAGATCACGGTGCAGCAGATCGGGCGGGATAAGGTGCCCTTAGGCACTGCGCGGCAGATGTTTGAGCCTTGAGAAAAAAATTTATTTGTGGTAGACTGTGTTTAATAAGGAGGATGGATACTATGAGCCAGAATTTGTCACGGGAAACCGTCTGCGTCCAGGGAGGATGGCAGCCGAAAAATGGGGAGGCAAGGGTGCTTCCCATTTACCAGAGCACTACATTCAAATATGAAACCAGCGAACAGATGGGGCGCCTCTTTGACCTGGAGGAAAACGGATATTTCTATACGCGCCTGGCCAATCCCACCAATGACGCGGTAGCGGCAAAGATCTGTGCCTTAGAGGGCGGCGTGGCGGCGATGCTGACTTCCTCCGGCCAGGCGGCAAACATGTATGCGGTTCTGAATATTTGCTCGGCAGGTGACCATGTGGTCAGTGCCGCCACGATATACGGGGGGACTTCCAACCTGTTTACGGTAACATTAAAACGCTTTGGCATTGAGTGTACCCTGGTGGATCCGGATGCCCCGGAGGAAGAACTGGAAAAGGCGTTTGGCCCTAACACCAGGGCTGTGTTTGGCGAGACGATTGCTAACCCGGCGTTAGTGGTGCTGGATATTGAGAAGTTTGCCCGTCTGGCCCACCGCCACGGGGTGCCCCTGATCGTGGACAATACCTTTGCCACCCCGATCAACTGCAGGCCCTTTGAGTGGGGGGCGGACATTGTGACCCATTCCACCACCAAATATATGGACGGCCATGCCATGTGCGTGGGGGGCTGTATCGTGGACAGCGGCAATTTTGACTGGGAGGCCCACGCAGACAAATTCCCGGGGCTGACCACCCCGGATGACTCCTACCACGGGGTGGTTTACACGAAGAAATTCGGGAAGGGCGCTTATATTACCAAAGCCACAGCGCAGCTGATGCGGGATATGGGCTCAATCCAGTCGCCCCAGAATGCATTTCTGCTGAATATCGGCCTGGAGACCCTGCACCTGCGCATGCCGCGGCACTGTGGGAATGCCCTGCGGGTGGCAGAGTACTTAAAGGCCAGGGAGGACGTGGCCTGGGTGTGCTATCCGGGGCTGGAAGGCGACAAGTATTATGGCCTGGCACAAAAATATATGCCGGACGGCACCTGCGGGGTGATTTCCTTTGGGCTAAAAGGGGGAAGGGCGGCGGCTGCGGAATTTATGGACAGGCTGAAGCTGGCGGCGATTGTGACCCATGTGGCGGATGCCAGGACCTCTGTGCTGCATCCGGCCAGCCATACCCACAGGCAGCTGAATGATGAGCAGCTGATTGAGGCAGGGGTGGATCCGTCGATGATCCGTTTCAGTGTGGGTATTGAGGATGCGGAGGATATCATAAAGGATTTGGAGCAGGCGTTGGCAAAACAGTGAGCCGGCACAGCCCAAAGGAGGTTTCCAAAATGAACCGGAAAAAATGGAAAAAATTCTTGCGGGTGATTTTCGGCAGGACAGCCTTCGTAACCTTGTTCCTGCTGATTCAGATTGCCGTATTGTTCGGCGCCTTCAAATGGCTGGGCGACCATATATTTTTCGTGTATGGCGGTTTTACCATGCTCAGTGCGGCTGTGGTGGTCTACATTATCAATAAGCGCCAGAACCCGGTCTACCAGCTGGCCTGGGTGATCCCGGTCCTGGTATTTCCGGTTTTTGGCGCCATGTTCTATATTTTTATTGAACTGCAGGTGGGAACCCGCAGGATAGCCAGGCGGCTGCGGGAGATCCTCGCACAGACGGCGCCGTATTTAAAGCAGGACGAGGCGGTGATGGCACGGCTTTCGCAGGAAAGTAAGAGGGAAGCCCATCTGGCAGGCTATATGGGGCGCTATGGGGGCTACCCGGTTTACAGCAACACCTACGTGGAATATTTCCCTCTGGGGGATGAATTGTTCCCGCGGCTCTTGGAAGAACTGGAGAAGGCAGAACGCTATATCTTTATGGAGTATTTTATTGTGGAGGACGGAAAGTTCTGGGATAAGATACTGGAAATCCTGGCGAAAAAGGCAGGGGAAGGCGTGGAGGTAAGGTTTATGTATGACGGCATGGGCTGTCTCACCTTGCTGCCCCACCGCTATCCCCAGCAGCTGGAGCGCATGGGGATCCATTGCAAGGTGTTTTTCCCGGTGAAGCCGGCCCTGACAAGCTACCAGAACAACCGGGACCACAGGAAAATCACGGTGATTGACGGGCACACGGCATTTACCGGTGGGATCAACCTGGCAGATGAATATATCAATGAGACGGTACGGTTCGGCCATTGGAAGGATACGGCTGTGATGCTGAAAGGGGAGGCGGTCACCAGCTTTTTGATGATGTTTCTGCAGATGTGGAATGTATCAGGGCGGAAGGAGGAGGATTACAAAAGATACCTGCGGGATCCGAACTACAGTTTTCCTCCGGGCCTTAATAGGGAGGGGTATGTGATGCCCTATGGGGATAGCCCCCTGGACGGAGAAGCGGTGGGGGAATGTGTGTATCTGGATATCCTGAATGAGGCCAGGGACTATGTGCACATTATGACGCCATACCTGATACTGGACAGTGATATGATCACGTCTTTGTCCTTTGCCGCCAAGCGTGGGGTGGAGGTGGTCATTATCATGCCCCATGTGCCGGACAAGATGTATGCCTATCTGCTGGCCAGGTCGTATTACGGGGAGTTGCTGGCGGCAGGAGTACGGATTTTTGAGTATACCCCGGGCTTTGTGCATGCAAAGGTATTCAGCAGCGACGGCGAGAAAGCAGTGGTGGGGTCAGTGAACCTGGATTACCGGAGCCTGTACCTGCATTTTGAATGCGCAGTTTATCTGTACCGGAACCAGGCGGTGGAGGCGGTGGAAAAGGATTTCCAGAAAACCCTTTTGGAGTGCGGGGAGATTAGGGAAGAAGACTGCAGGAGGTATCCGCCCATGAAACGGCTGGCAGGCGCAGGGCTGCGCCTGTTTGCGCCCTTGATGTAGGGAAAAAAGAATCGGGACAGGGAGAAACGGGCTGTTGCTATTAAGCAACAGCCCGTTTCCCGTGAAGGATACCCTTGTCAGGCCCTGATATCGATGTTCTGCCCCATGCCGCTCAATGCTGCTTCCATCATCTGGGCAATGGCATCGCCGGTTTCCTCTGCGGTATCCAGAACCTTGGACATAATGGCAACCCCCATATCACTGTACAGATTCGCTGTGGACAGAGATACGGACAGGGAAGAAATATCCATCATGATCGCCTCCTTGCCTGAAAAACGGATATGCTTTCAGGGGATACCCCTAAAAACCATCCTGGCTTTATTGTAGCAGATCAGGAATGGAAATGCAACGCTAACCGCATGGAACAGCATATAATCATTGCATAAAAGAAGAGCCGGGGGTGAATAATAGGGGAAAAGCTGGTTTGGGCGAAGCCGTCCAGGGCCAGGGAAAGGATGGAATTTATGGGAGACAAGCGGGCGAAAGAGGCAGATAACAATGACAGGAAAAAGCAGGAGAAGGAACTGGAGCAGAAGGAAAATGAGAAACTGGAGGAATACGGGCAGCTGACTCTGGAGAATAACCAGGGCAGGAGGAAAATCCAGCTGCTTTCCGTTATCGGTGAAGTGGAAGGGCATGAAAACCTTTCCGGGAATGCCAAGACTACCAAGTATGACCATGTGCTTCCCAAGCTTGCCGCCCTGGAGGATGACGACAGCATGGACGGGCTCTTGGTTCTGTTAAATACTTCCGGCGGGGATGTGGATGCGGGACTGGCGATTGCGGAGATGATCGCCTCGCTGAGCATGCCGACGGTGTCCCTGGTGCTGGGGGGCAGCCATTCCATCGGGGTGCCCCTGGCAGTATCCACAGACTATTCCTTTATCGTGCCCACGGGGACGATGATGATCCACCCTGTCCGCATGACGGGAATGGTCATCGGAGCCTCCCAGACCTATGAATATTTTAATATGATCCAGGACAGGATCCTAAGCTTTATCAGCGAACATTCGCAGATGGAATACGGCCAGGTAAAAGCCCTGATGCACAATACAAAGATGCTTACCCGCGACCTGGGAACCGTGCTGGTGGGAGCACAGGCCGTGAAAGAAGGACTGATTGATGAGGTCGGAGGAATCCGGGAGGCACTGCAGAAACTTTATAACCTGATTGATACCAGGCATCAGGCCGGGGCCTGAAGGGCAATGCTGCGCAGATGCACCGGATTGCAAAACTTGTGTTTACCCTTTTTCCTTCACCTTCTTCCAAGGTGGTTGCAATTCCCGCTTTTTTTTTGTATACTATCCTGGGGGCGATTTCAAAATCTTATGGATTTGGGAACAAAGCGGTTTTGGGGGCGTTCCTTTGAAGGATAGGAGGCATGGATTAGTGGCAGCGACAACGAACAAAAAAGCAGCATCCGGCAGAGGCGGCAGGGAAGGGAATGGGAAGAGCCGGGGGAGTGCCGGCAGCAGGGCGAAGGGCTCCGGGAAAGCAGCAGCCTCAAGAGGCGGGAAAAAGACGATGGCAGCCCAGGCGCCGGAGCAGGAGGATTTTATCGGTGCAGAGGTGCTGATTATCCTTTCCTTTGCCGTTGCAGTGCTGCTGTTTTTAAGTAATTTCCATTTGTGTGGGGCGGCAGGCAGGTACCTGCGCAGCTTTCAGCTGGGTATTTTTGGGATGGTGGGATTTATAGCCCCACTGCTTTTGTTTGTGGGGACATGTTTTTATTTTTCAAACCGGGGGAACCTGGCAGCGATGCGGAAACTGCTGGCATCGGTGGCGCTGGTGCTGGCATTGTGTGGGCTGGTGCAGCTTCTTTTTGGGAAAAAGCCGGAGGATGGGGCGGGGATTATGGGGTATTACCAGATGTCCTCGGTGAATGGTGCCGGGGGCGGCCTGGCCGGCGGCCTGATCTGTGCAGGGCTGGCAGCGGTGATAGGCAATATCGGTGCATTCCTGGTTCTGATTGTCTGCCTGGCCATCAGTGTGGTCTGTATTACGGAACGTTCACTGGTGAATGCGGTGAAGAAACAGGGGGATGCGGCATACCGTTATGCCAGGGAAGATATGGGGCGGAGGAAGGAACTCCATGCCGAGCGCAGGGAGCAGCAGCGTCAACAGAAGGAACAGCGGATCCGGGGAGTGGATCTGACGGCCACCGATTTTTTGGCGCAGGAAGCCGCTGGCGGGGAGGGAATGTATGAAGCGCCTGCGGAGGCTGGCGGGGACAGGGCCGGCATGTTGCCGGAGGATAAAAGGGAGAGCATTCCTGCCTTGGAACCTGTCACGGATCCGGCAGATGTGTTTACGGGGAAAATCACCATGCCGGATTCCCCTGTGGATGAGGATATGGTTCCCTTTGAGGCGGATAAGGTGCTTTCGACGGCAGAATCGGCCCAGCGTTTGGTGGCAGAAGGCATTTCCCGACTCAGCGACTATGAGGGCAGCTTTGGCCGTCCCGCTGAACCGCCGTCATTTCACGGGCCGGCATCTGAGCCTTCGTTCCATGGGATTTCAGAGGCTTTCACAGAGCCTGCAGGGGAGCAAAAGGAGAAAAGGGCGGATCTGCCGGAAGAGGAGGAAGGAGGGCAGCAGGAGGATTCCTCCTATGGACTTAAGCCTCTCCGCCTGGCGCCGGCTTCCTCTTGCTATGAGGAGGAAGCGGATGATATTTTTATGGAGATGCCGGTGATGCCGGAGGAAGGGGAGGAAGATTTACATAGGGAAACCGCCCGGTCTCCGGAAAATGTTCCGGTGGCCCGCTATCAGGCAGACCCGCGGGAATATTCGGATTCAGAGGAGTGGGGGCTTTTGGAGGAAGAGGAATGGGAAGAAGGCCTGCCGGAGGATACCTGGGAAGAGGAAGAGCCTGATGAGGGGGAGAAAACCGGATTTACGGATTTTGTGGTTCCCCAGGGGGAAAAGCGGGTGATAACAGCATCCGGCAAGGTGATCGAGAGCGATACGGAGGCCCTCCGCAAAAAGCTGGAAGCAAAACGCCGGGAAGCACAGGAGGCAAGGGAAGCCGGGGAGGTAAGCCTACAGCAGCAGATCAGGGAGAAGCAGGAGGAGCCAAAGAGGGAGTATGTGTTCCCTTCGGTTACCCTGCTGAAAAGAGGGAATCTTTTGTCAGCCGCCAACTCCCGCCAGGAATATAAGGATACGGCGGTTAAGTTACAGCAGACCCTTCGGGATTTCGGGGTGGGCGTGACAGTCACCAACATCAGCTGCGGGCCGTCTGTGACCCGGTATGAACTGCATCCGGAGCAGGGAGTCAAGGTCAGCAAGATCGTAGGCCTGGCAGACGATATCAAGCTGAGTTTGGCTGCCGCCGATATCCGGATTGAGGCGCCGATCCCTGGCAAATCCGCCGTGGGAATTGAGGTTCCGAACAAGGAAAATACAACCGTATACCTGCGGGAACTCCTGGAATCCGAAGCCTTCCAAAGCCATCCCTCCCCCATGGCCTTTGCGGTAGGCAAGGACATCGGCGGGCAGGTGGTGGTTACGGACATTGCCAAGATGCCCCATCTTCTGATTGCAGGCGCCACAGGCTCGGGGAAATCGGTCTGCATCAATACTCTGATTATGAGTATTTTGTTTAAGTCAAGCCCGGAGGATGTGAAACTGATCATGGT
>CAJURT010000070.1 GCA_910588875.1 uncultured Lachnospiraceae bacterium | reverse complement strand
CGGGCGGAGGATATTTGAGAGGAGCTGTCCTTAGTACGAGAGGACCGGGATGGACCGGCCGCTGGTGTACCTGTTGGTTATCAAAGCCATGGCAGGGTAGCCAAGCCGGGACGGGATAAACGCTGAAGGCATCTAAGCGTGAAGCCCCCCTCAAGATGAGATATCCCATCGCAAGAGTAAGGCCCCTTGAAGAGAACGAGGTAGATAGGGCAGAGGTGGAAGTGCAGCAATGCATGAAGCTGACTGATACTAATAGGCCGAGGGCTTAACCAGGAAGGTCGGAGGGAGCAGCGGGAAGGCTGCGGAAGGTTCGGATGGTTTCAATATGTGGTTTTGAGGGTATATGTACCCAGTATATGCGACAGTGGCTCAGTTGGTGGAGTACGACCTTGCCAAGGTCGGGGTCGCGGGTTCGAGTCCCGTCTGTCGCTTTTTTAGGTTGTGAACGGAAATCTTAGTAAAGTAAGGTTTCCGTTGTTTTTTTGTTGCTTACATGTGTTCTAATGGTTTTGAGGTTGAGTTTCCAAAGGAAAAGTGTTATGATTATTAAAATCAAAAGTAAACAGGAATGAATGTCCACATCGACAAAAGTTAGAATTAGAAAGATTGGGAAATAAAAAGGAAGAGGAAGTTATGGAAACAAAGAATGAAAAGAAATACAAAATTCTGATTGCCGATGACTCGGAGATGAACCGCTCTATTTTGGCAGATATGCTGGAGGAAGAGTATGAGATCCTGGAAGCAGAGAATGGGCTGGAAGCGGTTACGATCTTGAAAAGCAGGGAGACAGAGATATCATTGCTTTTGCTTGATATCGTGATGCCGGAGATGGATGGCTTTGAAGTCTTGGCTATGATGAACAAGTACCACTGGATTGAGAATATCCCGGTTATTATGATCTCTGCCGAAAACAGCGCTTCCCATGTGGAACGTGCCTATGAGTTAGGGGTTACGGACTATATCAGCCGTCCTTTTGATGCAATTGTGGTTCACAGAAGGGTGGTGAACACAATTCTTCTGTATGCGAAGCAGAAAAAATTAGTGGGCATGGTATCGGACCAAATATATGAAAAAGAAAAACGAAGCAGCTTGATGATAGATATATTAAGCCATATTGTGGAATTCCGGAACGGGGAAAGCGGCCTGCATGTGCTTCATATCCATACGATTACGGAAGTATTGCTGCAGCATCTGGTACAGAAGACGAAGAAATACCCTTTAAGCCATGCGGATATTTCCATGATCAGCACTGCATCCGCTCTCCATGACATTGGTAAGATAGCGATTCCTGAGGAAATCCTGAATAAGCCGGGGCGGCTGACGAAAGAAGAATTTGAGGTAATCAAGAGACATTCTGAGGTTGGGGCTTCCATGCTGAAAGAACTGCCTTTCCGGCAGGATGAGCCATTGGTGAAGACGGCATATGAGATCTGCCGCTGGCACCATGAACGCTATGACGGCAAAGGGTATCCGGACGGGCTGGTAGGGGAGGAAATACCGATCTCAGCCCAGATTGTGGCGCTGGCAGACGTGTACGATGCATTGACAAGCGAGCGGGTTTATAAACGCGCATTTTCCCACGAGGTGGCCGTGGAGATGATCCTTAACGGGGAGTGCGGGGTGTTTAATCCCCTGGTACTGGAATGCCTGCTGGAGACGTCAGATACGATCCAGAGGGAACTGGAGGTTAATTCTTACGGCCGGAGCAGCCGCAAGGAGATGAGGAATGTGGCCGAGGAGATGATGCGCCACGAGGAATTGTCGGCATCGGAGCGGACACTCCGCCTTCTGGAGCATGAGCGGGAGAAATACCGTTTCTTTGCTTCCATGTCCAAGGAAATCCAGTTTGAATATACGAGTGATCCTTCGATGATAACTTTTTCGGAGTGGGGGGCTGCCCAGCTTGGGGTGAAGGAGATGATCATGGATCCCCTGGAAGACAAACAGCTTCTGGCAGTGGCTGGCAGCGGACAGATGGAGGCTTTGGCCAGGATCCTGAAGGAGACGACGCCAGAGGAGCCTGTGATCCAATACCAGTGTATGCTTCAGATCGGCAGGGAAAAACGGTGGCACAGGGTGATCAGCCGCGCCACATGGTCAGCAGACGAGACGCCATGTTTCTTGGGGGCTATCGGCAAGGTGGTTGACATCCATGAGGAACACATGCAGATGATCAATCTGGAACATATGGCCAGCCATGACAGCCTTACAGGGCTTTTAAACCATGCCAGTGCGCGGAAAACCATTCAGGAGAGGTTGACAGTCAGGCCCGGAAAGCGGTATGCCCTTATTATCCTGGATTTGGATCATTTTAAGAGTGCGAATGACCAGCACGGGCATGTGTTTGGCGATCAGCTGCTGAAGTTTATGTCAGGTAAACTCCGGCAGTGTGTCCGTGAAGGGGACCTTGCTGCCCGGGTAGGCGGAGACGAGTTTATGGTTTTCCTGGAATACAGAGGCGGGCTGGAGCAGGTGGTTGACAGGATTTTCCATTCCCTGCTGGGAGAATATAACGGATTTACGATTTCTGTAAGCATGGGGATAGCCAAAAGCGGCCCATTGGCGAGCAGCTACGATGCGTTGTTATATTGTGCGGACAGGGCGCTGTATTTTGCCAAGAACGCCGGGCGGGGGCAGTATTGCTTTTATAAGGATTCCATGAAGGATATGTTTTCCGTGATTTCGCCGATTGAAGAAGAGAAAAAAGAAGACTGAATCAGCCAGATGCCGGTACACACAAGGTGAGTACCGGCATTATTTACAGATCTTCCGGGTAATAGGGAAAGGGATGTCACAGGCTTTTTGAATTCCCGTTGTAGTAGGATGTCAAAACTTGGCGACGGAATCTGATTGCAAACAGACAAAGGTTGCGTCTATAATACATTTTACAACATGAGAAATAGGAGGGAATGAAGAATGTCGGAGTTTCATGTAGCAATCGCGGAGGATAACCCACAAATGCTGAATCTGTTAAACAATATGCTGGAAGAGGAGAATGGCTTCCGTGTTGTAGGAAAAGCAGATAACGGACAGGATGCCTATGAAATGATAGTGAAGGAGGAGCCGGATCTGGTATTGATGGATGTGATTATGCCAAAGATGGATGGAATCGCAGTAATGGAAAAAATCCGCAAGGAACGGACCGGCAGAAAGATTCCGTCCTTCATCATGGTGAGCGCGGCGGGCAGTGAGCAGGTGACACGGGACGCCTTCCGCCTGGGCGCCAGCTATTTTATCATGAAGCCTTTTGAGAAGGATCTGCTTATGGAGAAAATACGGCGGGTCTGTGCAGGCAAGGAGAAGAATGTGCCGCATTTGGAAAGCAGCAAAGTGAACCCTTATATGAACCGTGAAGAGTACATCCGCCAGAACCTGGAAAATGACGTGACCCGCCTGCTCCATGAGATCGGGATTCCCGCCCACATCAAGGGGTACCAATATTTGAGGGATGCCATTGCCATTTCCGTGGAGGAGGAGGAGATCCTGGTCAGTGTGACCAAGGTTTTGTATCCCAGCATAGCGAAACGCCACAATACCACTTCCAGCCGTGTGGAACGGGCAATCCGCCATGCCATTGAAGTGGCGTGGACACGGGGGCGCCTGGATACGATCCACGATTTGTTCGGCTATACCATCAGCAACGGCAAAGGGAAGCCGACGAATTCGGAATTTATTGCATTGATTTCGGATAAAATAAGGCTGGATTACAAAAGAATGTAAATTCCACTTCCTAAATCCGCCTAAATATTGTATACTGATAAGTAAGTAAGATCTGCTTAGGGGGCGGACGAGAAATCAGGAGGTTATTTCGATGAAGAAAATTTTATTTGTTGCATCAGAAGCAGTGCCGTTTATTAAGACCGGAGGCTTGGCGGATGTGGCGGGATCCTTGCCGAAGTGCTTTGATAAGGAGTATTTTGATGTGCGGGTGATGGTTCCCAAATATCTGTGCATAAAAGAGAAGTGGCGCAATGAGATGACCTATATTGACCATTTCTACATGGATTACCTGGGGCAGAGCCGCTATGTCGGCATTATGCAGTATGTGCTGGATGGGATTACTTTCTATTTTATTGATAATGAGTCTTATTTCGGCGGAGACAAGCCCTACGGTGACTGGTTCTATGATTTGGAGAAGTTTTCCTTCTTCTGCCAGGCTGCATTGTCTTCCCTTCCGGTGATCGGATTCCAGCCGGATGTGGTACATTGCCATGACTGGCAGACCGGATTGATCCCGGTTTATTTAAAAGACCGGTTCCGCGGCGGGGAGTTTTTCCGGAACATGAAGTCCGTAATGACAATCCACAACTTAAAGTTCCAGGGTGTGTGGGATGTGAAAACAATCCAGAGGTTTTCCGGGCTCCCGGATTACTATTTTGCGCCGGATAAGCTGGAAGCCTATAAGGACGGCAATATGTTAAAAGGCGGCATTGTGTTTGCGGATGCGATTACCACGGTAAGCCAGACGTATGCGGAGGAGATCAAGATGCCGTTTTACGGCGAGGGCCTGGACGGGCTGATGCGGGCGCGTTCCAACAGCCTGCGCGGCATAGTAAACGGGATTGATTATGATGACTTTAACCCGGAGACGGACAAATATATCGTCAAGCCTTATAACGCTAAGAATTTCCGCAAGGAGAAGGCGAAAAACAAATGTGCCCTCCAGGAGCAGGTGGGGCTGCCGGTGGATGATAAAAAATTCCTGGTAGGCATTGTATCCCGCTTAACGGACCAGAAGGGGCTGGACCTGATCCAGGGGGTGATGGACGAACTTTGCTCGGAGGATATGCAGCTGATTGTGTTAGGGACCGGAGATGAGCGGTATGAGAACATGTTCCGCCATTACGACTGGAAATACCATGACCGGGTGTCAGCACAGATTTATTATTCGGAGGAGTTATCCCACAAGATTTATGCCGGCTGTGATGCGTTTTTGATGCCGTCCCTGTTTGAACCTTGCGGATTGAGCCAGCTGATGGCGCTTCGTTACGGCACAGTGCCGATTGTAAGGGAGACCGGCGGGCTTAAGGATACGGTACAGCCCTATAACGAGTATGAGAATACCGGTACCGGATTTTCTTTCGCTAACTACAATGCCCATGAGATGCTGGACTCTGTCCGGTATGCCAAGTATGTGTACTATGAAAAGAAACGGGAATGGAATAAGATCATTGACCGTGCCATGGCGCAGGATTTCTCCTGGCATACCTCTGCCATGAAGTACCAGGAATTGTATGACTGGCTGATTGGCTATTAAAGGACAAGGAAAGATGGCATATGTCATTTTGGGAGAGAATTTTAACCAATGAGGTGCTGATCTGTGCAGTGGCAGGCTGGACGGTGGCCCAGATCCTGAAAACAATCATTGAATTTACCCTGAATAAGAATTTTTCCGCGGAACGGCTGGTGGGATCCGGCGGCATGCCCAGTTCCCATTCTGCCACGGTCTGTGCGCTCACCACCGGCGCCGGGATCCGTTTTGGGGTGGAATCATTTGAGTTCGCGATTTGTTTTATCCTGGCATCGGTGGTGATGTATGATGCTATTGGGGTGCGTCAGGAGACCGGGAAACAGGCAAAGCTTCTGAACCTGATTATGGAGCAGGATTTTTTCCACTTGGATAATGAGCAGTTCCAGAAACGGCTGAAGGAGTTGGTGGGGCATACGCCGCTGCAGGTGCTGGCAGGTGCTGTGCTGGGGATTCTGATCGCATTTCTGATCCATATAAGCTTTTTTCCAGATTGACAGTCCGGGCAGGTTGTGGTAAGATAGGTCAGTATGGACAGACGCCGGGGCGCGGTTCTTTGGATGCTCCAACCAGGGGCTTGGCTTTCGGTAAGAACAAAATGAAGGAGGAAATCTTATGATTTCAAAGGAAAAGAAAGCAGCGATTATCGAACAGTACGGGAGAAAAGCAGGGGATACCGGTTCACCGGAGGTGCAGATTGCGATCCTGACGGCAAGGATTGCCGAACTGACAGAGCATCTGCAGGCGAATAAGAAAGATCACCACTCCAGACGTGGGCTTCTGAAGATGGTAGGACGGAGACGCGGACTGCTGGATTACCTGAAGAAAACCGACCTGGAAGGCTACCGTGCCTTGATTGAGAAGCTGGGGATCAGAAAGTAAGACAGGTTCGGGGTGGAGAGTTTTCTCCACCCTGTCGTTGTTTCAGCACTTATGCAGAATGAGGTATTTTTCAGAAGAAATACCCGAGACGACTGCTGTACGTAAAAGGGGTGCTTTTTGCGCAGAGCAGTAGTTTCGGAGTCTTCTGAATAAATATAAAAGAAAAAGAAAAGGAGACGATGTCATGTACAAAAGTTTTAGCATGGAACTGGCAGGGAGAACCCTGACCGTAGATGTGGGGAGGGTGGCAAAGCAGGCCAATGGCGCTGCGTTTATGCATTATGGGGATACAGTGGTACTGTCCACGGCTACTGCGTCGGATAAGCCCCGGGAGGGGATTGATTTCTTCCCCCTGAGCGTGGAGTTTGAGGAGAAGCTGTATTCGGTGGGGAAGATACCGGGAGGCTTCAACCGCAGGGAGGGGAAGGCTTCTGAGAACGCGGTGCTGACTGCCCGGGTGATTGACCGCCCGATGCGTCCTCTGTTCCCCAAGGATTACCGTAATGACGTGACCTTGAATAACCTGGTGATGTCTGTGGATCCGGACTGCAGCCCGGAATATACGGCGATGCTGGGCTCGGCGATTGCGAC
Organism: uncultured Lachnospiraceae bacterium; assembly: GCA_910588875.1. Taxonomy (GTDB): domain Bacteria; phylum Bacillota; class Clostridia; order Lachnospirales; family Lachnospiraceae; genus Brotaphodocola. Next base: position 4,713 of record CAJURT010000070.1, on the reverse strand, counting down.
CTGCATTTCCGACATTCCCTTTGATGGCCCCTGTGCGACAACCCAGATTGGCATGATCGGCGGGGAGTTTATTGTGAACCCCACGAATGAGCAGAAGGCCGTGTCGGATATGGCCCTTACCGTGGCTTCCACCAGGGAGAAGGTCATCATGATTGAGGCCGGCGCAAAGGAAGTGCCGGAGCAGGTGATGATCGAGGCTATTTTTAAGGCGCATGAGGTCAACCAGGAGATTATTAAATTTATCGATACCATTGTGGCAGAATGCGGTAAACCGAAGCACTCTTATGAGAGTTGTGCGGTTCCGGAGGAACTGTTTGAAGCAATCCGCGGGATCGTGTCCCCGGCAGAGATGGAGGAAGCGGTATTTACCGATGACAAGCAGACCCGGGAGGAGAATATCCGCCGGATCACCGAAAAGCTGGAGGAGGCATTCGCAGAGAAGGAGGAGTGGCTCTCCGTGCTGGGGGAGGCAGTTTACCAGTACCAGAAGAAGACTGTCCGCAAGATGATCTTAAAAGACCACAAACGCCCGGATGGCCGTGCGATCACCGAGATCCGCCCGCTGGCGGCAGAGATTGATTTGCTTCCCAGGGTACATGGTTCCGGCATGTTTACCCGTGGGCAGACCCAGATCCTGAATGTCTGTACCCTGGCTCCGATGTCAGAGGCACAGAGGCTGGACGGGCTGGATGAGAATGAGACTTCAAAGCGTTATATGCACCATTATAATTTCCCCTCCTATTCGGTGGGGGAGACGAAGCCCTCAAGAGGGCCGGGACGCCGTGAGATCGGGCATGGCGCCCTTGCGGAGCGGGCGCTGGTTCCGGTGCTGCCGGACGAGGCGGAGTTCCCTTATGCCATCCGCACCGTGTCGGAGACGATGGAATCCAACGGCTCCACTTCCCAGGCAAGCATCTGTGCCTCCACGCTGTCTTTGATGGCAGCCGGGGTGCCGATCAAAGCGATGGTGGCCGGTATCTCCTGCGGTCTGGTGACCGGGGAGAGCGACGATGACTATATTGTGCTGACAGATATCCAGGGGCTGGAGGACTTTTTCGGCGATATGGACTTTAAGGTGGGGGGCACCCACAAAGGAATCACGGCGATCCAGATGGATATTAAGATCCATGGCCTGACCCGCCCGATCATCGAGGAGGCGATTGCCAGGACCCGTGAGGCAAGGCTCTATATCTTGGATGAGGTGATGAAGCCGGTGATTGCCGAGCCCAGGAAGGAAGTGGGCAAATATGCGCCGAAGATTGACCAGGTTACCATTGATCCCCAGAAGATCGGCGATGTGGTCGGCAAGCAGGGCAGCACGATCAACAAGATTATCGAGGAGACAGGAGTAAAGATCGATATTTCCGAGGACGGCCGCGTGGATATCTGCGGTACGGACAAGGATATGATTGAGAGGGCAAAGGAGATCATTATCAGCATTGTGACAGACATCGAGCCGGGGCAGGTCCTGACCGGCAAGGTGGTGCGGATCATGCCATTCGGCGCCTTTGTGGAACTGAAGCCGAAGAAGGACGGCATGGTGCATATCTCCCGGCTGTCTGACAAGCGTGTGGAGAAGGTGGAGGATGTGGTAAACATCGGTGATACCGTGACCGTAAAGGTATTGGATGTGGATAAGATGGGCAAGATCAGCCTTAGCATGAAGCCAGGAGACTTGAAATAGTATAAGTATACCCGGCCCCGGGCAGCGGGGCATCAGGCAGGAAACAGACATGAAAAAAAATCGCAGATATCTGCTGGCTGGGATGCTGGCAGCGGCATTGACGGCGGCAGATACCTCTGCCGCAATGGCAGAGGCGCCGGTTTTGGGCGCCTCAACGGAGGGAAATGCAGGGAATAATGAGGAAAGCGCCGCATCGGTGGTGGAAGCCGGGGGCGGCATGGCAGAAAGCGTGCCGGTAGTGGAAGCCGGTGCCAATGCCCCGGCAGCAGAGGCGGCTGGCGGCGGTCTATCGGAAGGCGGTTCACCGGTGGTCGGAGGCGGTTCACCGGTGATAGGAGTTGGCGCTGCCGCCAACAGTTCATCCGGCGGCCCCGGGATGGCGGCCGGGCAGGGGCTTTCCGATCCCACGAATGTGGTGCCAGGCAGGATTGACTATTTTGCAGAGCCAGTAAAGAATCCTACAGTGGCCGTGGCGGAGAAGTATTCCTATGAAAGCATGGTATCTGATTTGGAAAAACTCAAATCACGGTATGGGGGCAAACTGCAGGTCAATGTAATCGGAACCTCCTGGGACGGCAGGAATATTTATGAGGCTGTCCTGGGCAATCCGGATGCAGGGAAACATGTTTTGATCCATGCAGGCATCCATGCAAGGGAATATATGACGCCTCTATTGGTGATGAAACAGCTGGAATACGGGCTGGAGTTCTATGACAGGGGAAGCTTTGGAGGCCAATCCTTGTCGGCTCTCCTTGGGCAGGTGGCTGTACATTTTGTGCCGATGGTAAATCCAGATGGGATTGCGCTGAGTCAGTTTGGCCTGGATGCCATCCGTTCAGAACAGCTGCGGCAGGAAATTCAGCAGTGCTATGCATGGGATGTGTCCCTGGGGCGGACAGCAGCGCCGATGGACCGCTACCTGAGTTATTGGAAGGCCAATGGGAGAGGGGTGGATTTAAACCAGAATTTCCCGGCGGACTGGGATATGCTGTCCGCCGATATGGCTCCTTCCTATGCAGGTTACCGGGGGCCGGAACCCTTATCTGAGCCGGAGAGCCAGGCGCTGGCCAATCTGGCCAATTCCCGGAAGTGGGCGGCGACGGTCAGCTACCACAGTATGGGCAATGTCATTTATTGGGATTACCAGGGGAACCGGGTACAGCAGGCATCCGGGGAGATGACCGCGCTGTTGGAAGGATCCACCGGGTACCGGGCTGCAGGAAGCAGCGGCCACGGCGGATTTAAAGACTGGACCCAGATTAAGGAGGATCCGATCCCAGGTGTGACGATTGAGACCGGGAGTGTGGCGTGCCCATTGCCCCTGTCGGAATATGGGGATATCTGGAACCGCAATAAGATGGTCTGGGCAGTGGTTGCCCGGTATGCAATGGAACATTAGCAGACACGTTCAGATAAGCCGCCGGTATCTTGTTAAAAAGCAGGATACCGGCGGCTTTCCTGTGCCCGCAAACCGCATTGGCGAAAACATCCCTTCTGTTCTCCTGGCCTCCATAAAGGCAGGTTTACAGGGGAAGGTATCGGGGATTCCTCTTATGGTAAACCGTAAGGTAGCGGAAGCCACAGCTTAAAAGGATTGCCCGTGCTTTGTCAAAAGAATGGCCAATATGTTCCGGTACATGGGCATCGGAGCCCAGGATCACCTGTTCTCCCCCCAGTTGGCGGTAGCGCCGGAGGACGTCCTCCGTGGGGTTGGGGTGGCCTAAGCCATATTTAAAACCCGCAGTATTGCATTCCAACGCCTTTCCCTTTTCGATTAGCGCCCTGAGGATGGGATCGATGTAGTCCCGGTAAGCGGCATAAGAATAATTCCGGTTCGTGTCAGGGCCGTAGCGGACAATGTAATCCAGATGTCCGAAAGAGTCAAAGCAGTCCAGGGTCCGGACGCGCTCCAGGGAGGATTCAAAATACCGCTCATAGGCCTCACGTTCGGATCTTCCCTCAAAGAAGCTGGGATAAAAGGGATCCATCTGGTCAATTGAATGGCTGGAGCCGATGATATAATCCACATCCAGGGAGTCGACCAGCCGGTTTAAGTATTCCCGGATACGGATCTGCAGACCCAATTCAACCCCGATATTGACCCGTATCCGTCCGGAATATTCCTCACGGAGGAGAGACAACTCGGATAAGTAGACAGGAAAGTCCAACAGGAAAGGCTCCACCAGGCCAGCGTCATAGTCATGGTGGTCGGTAATGCAGATCTCCTCCATACCGAGAGCCAGACAGCGTTCAATCTGCATGCGTGCAGGGGTGGAGGAGTCTTGGGAAAATGATGTGTGGATATGAAAGTCAGGGAGCATAAAACAGGGAACCTCCTTGTAAAATGATAGTAGGTCAGCCCCGCCGGCCCTGCATGATGCAGAGGGAGGGGCCATTGCGATTATAACGGATATTGGGGGAGGATGCAAGAGGGAGGTCCGCCTTGGAGGAAGGGCGGGAGCCGGGGAAGGCAGGGGGTGCCGGGCGGGGGCAATAGGGTTTGCCTGCGTTTCGGGATTGTAAGAATTTCTAAATGCTTTCTGTTTTGCTAATAGCGAAAAGAAAATGCATAAACTCGCTGCGCTCAGACAGTATGCATTTTCTTTTCAACGCAAAATAGAAAGTATTAAGAAATTCTAAAATCCCTGCAAATGCAGGCAAACCCTACTGCCCCCGCCCGGCACCCCCTGCCTTCCCCGGCTCCCGCCCTTCCTCCAAGGCTAAACACTATCGATGGCTGATAGTGAAAAGGCTGTGTTTACCCTGCGGTCCGCCCTGAGAGCCCTGAATTCCCTTAGAACTATTTTTGCTCCAATATAACGGGAAAAGAACCTAAGCGAGTGCCGCAAAAGAATATAAATGCAGCAGTATATTCCGTAAATCGGCGCCAGTACAGTAGCCTTGCAAAGAGGGGGAGGGGCATGAGGTATGGGGGCGGGCATTTGCAGGGATTTTAGGAGTTCTTAGGCCGGCAGATTTTGCGTTAAAACGAAAATGCATACTGTCTGAGCGCAGCGAGTTTATGCATT
>CAJURT010000069.1 GCA_910588875.1 uncultured Lachnospiraceae bacterium | reverse complement strand
ACTGGATCTGGATCATCCTTCTTCTCTGCTGCTGCGGTGGCGGCGGCTTCTTCTGCTGATACTCCACATCCACGCCCCCTCATCTGAGGGGGCATTCTTTTTCTATTTTGTGTTTCCCTTTATGTGTGCCTGCCCTTGCTCCTCCCCGGTTTCACTGCACCTGGGGCGCCCGCACCGGTTCCCGCCTCCATTTCTTCTCTGTTGGTACTCCTTACAGTCCTCATCAATCTCGTATACGGCATTGCCATCTATAATTAACCTTGTCGCCATAATCTATCAACCTCCTGATAAAACTAATATATGCAGCTGGTATGTTTTCCTTGAATGGCGCATATATTGTTTCAAAAAAGCAAAGGAGCCGTTCATGAACAATGACGCGGGAACGGATGTCCGTCTCACCGATTTTGACTACCTGCTGGCAGATCCTCACCTGCAGATGATAAAAGCGGCCATTCCTTATATGCAGCAGCCTATGCAACGGTTTCTGTCCATGGTAATCAAAATGCAGGAGTTAAACCGTACCATGAGCCTTTTTTCCGGCGGAGAGGTATCTGCCATGGGGATTGGCTCTGCCGGGGAACGCAAAACATCCCCGGTCGAAATGCTCCAGGCCATGAAGCCTTATGCTAACCCCAGGGAACGGGAACTGATTGAAACCATCGAAAACCTTCAGATCATGATGCAGACCATGCAGACTACCTAAGTACAGCGTTTTGTCTGAATTGCACACAACATGGAAAGGAGTTGCCGTATGCCCTCTGATAACTGGAAACAGGATCCCCGCTTAAAGCAAATGGCTCCGGAGAAATTGGATTACCTGACTTCCTTTGCAGACCAGATCTCCAAGCTGCCAAAGGAACAGATCCTGCCTGCCTTTATGTCCATGCAGGTGGATGCCGCCCAGAAGGGAATCCGCTTTTCTGACCCGGAGACAGAACTTTTAGCCTCTGTCCTCACCTCCGGCATGTCGCCGGCTGAGAAAAAAAAGCTGGAAACCCTCCGCTTTATTGCAAAAAAACTGGCTGCCAGGTCTTCCTGACAGCCAGCCTCTCTTTTACTCTGCCCCTTCTCTGCCGGCATCTGCTCCCTGGGGAGCCGGCAGGATCACAATCTGTGCCGCAGGCTCCAGTTCCTGCACCAATTGTTTCACCTGTTCCTCAGGAATCGCAATACAGCCCTCCGTCCAGGTTTTCCTGGTATCCATCCCGTGGAGGAAAATGGCTGACCCTTTGCCGGGAACCCTTTCCGCCATATTATAATCCAGGGCAAGCACATAATGGTAGGCCGGTGCGATCCGTGCCAGTTCCTCTGCGGAATTCCAGTCCGGAACCACCTGGCTGGTGTTTACCATCTGGTTATAATAACGGCTGTTGCTGTCATCCACCCAGAAATCACCGGAATCCAAATGCTTGTAAGGAAGGATGCTGCCCGGATCCGGCAAAATGCCAAAGGCACAGGCAAACCCATAACTCCCTGTCGGCGTCCTGCGGTCTCCTTCGCGCTTGTCTTCTGCCATCCCGTTATAACCGCAAAATCCTTGTACGCAAAACTGCTCCACCCAGGTACCGTCCTCCGCGGTTTTTAAGTAAGCCACATTCACCAGGGAACTGTCCATCCCGGTACCGACTACCGCCACAAGCTGCCTGGTTTCCGCAGGAATAGGAAGCCTTTTCACATCAATTCCCAGGCTATTGGAAGCCCTGCCGTCCTGCATGCCGTTCCCTCCTTCTGCCGCTTCTCCAATCATAATAACCGGCGCTGCCTCTGCCATGGCGGCCATCCCCAGCACCGGCATCACCGAAAACACCGCCCCCAGCACTGCTGCCGTCAATCCCCGTCCTGCCCTTGTCCTCATGCCTCTGTCTCTCCGTTTCGTTATCTTTCTTTGCCAACCGCTGTCAGCACCTTCACGCTTCTCGGCCCAATCCGGAACTTCCTGCCCACTGCCTGCTTACCAGCCGGGCCATCCTCCCAGGTATCCACTGCCAATTCCCAGTGCATCCCCTCCGGCAGTTCGGGCAGCAGCACCTCCAGACTCTCCCAGTAAGCGTTGGAAGCCACATATACCACATCAGCCGGAGCATTTTCCTCCTGCCCCGCAAACAGTACGCCCACATACCGCTCATGCCCCGCAAACTGCCCCCTCCATGGCTTCTCCCCATGGAAACTGACATCCGGGAACCCGCAGGCGCCATCGCTGACATTGGTTCTCAGCACTTTATGCTTTTTACGGAAGGCGATCATAAATTTAAAAAACTCAAAGATGCCTCGGTTTTCCTCCAGCCGGTTCCAGTCCAGCCAGGAGGTAATATTATCCTGGCAATAAGCATTGTTGTTGCCAAACTGCGTATTGCAGAACTCATCCCCCGCCAGGAACATAGGAATCCCCCTGCTGCACATTAAAAGCCCAAAAGCATTGCGGATCATCCTCCTCCTCAAACTAAGGATCCCGGGATTCTTCGTCTCTCCCTCTGCCCCACAGTTCCAGCTGTTGTTATCGTTTGCCCCGTCCGTGTTATTCCATCCGTTTTTCTCATTATGTTTCTGATTATAGGAAAAAATATCATACATGGTAAACCCGTCATGGCAGGTAATAAAATTCACGGAGGCATTTTTCCGGGTACTCACCTCATAGATATCCCGGGAACCCACGATCCGCAGGGCTGCCGCCTGGGCAAATCCCTCATCCCCCTTTAAATAGCGGCGCATATCATCCCGGTACCTGCCGTTCCACTCCGCCCAGCGGTTCCAGGAGGGGAAGGAGCCCACCTGATAAAGCCCCACCGCATCCCAGGCCTCAGCAATCAGCTTCACGTCCCCCAGGATCGGGTCAAAAGCCAGTGACTGCAAAAGGGGAGGCTTATCCATGGGTGTCCCGTCCTCATTGCGCCCCAGGATGGATGCCAAATCAAAGCGGAATCCGTTGATCCGGTAAGTGCTGACCCAGTACCGGAGACAGTTCAAAATCATCTGGTGGACGATGGGATGGTTGCAGTTTAAGGTATTGCCGCAGCCGCTGAAATTATAATAATAGCCCTCCGGGGTCAGCAGATAATATATATTGTTGTCAAAGCCCTTAAAGGAAAAGAACGGCCCCTGCTCATTGCCTTCTGCCGTGTGGTTGAAAACCACATCCAGATAAACCTCGATCCCGTTCTGGTTAAACTCCCGGATCAGGTTCTTCAGTTCGTTCCCCTCCCGGTTATATTCCCGGCTGGCGGTGTAGCTGGTGTTGGGCGCAAAAAAGCTGACGGTATTGTATCCCCAGTAATTGTAAAGCTTCTCTCCCTCTACCTCACGGTAATCCTGCATCTCATCAAACTCAAAGATGGGCATCAGTTCCACCACATTGACCCCCAGTTCCTTCAAATAGGGCAGCTTCTCCAAAAGCCCCGCAAAAGTACCGGGATGGAAAACGCCGGAGGACTTATCCATGGTAAATCCCCGCACATGCAACTCATAGATCACCAGATCCTCCATCGGCAGCAAGGGAGGCTGCATATCCTCCCAGTCAAAGTCATCCTTTACCACCCTTGCCTTGTAATGCTGCTCTCCCGGTGAGGAATCCCCCCACTGGCTCTGCCCTGTCACTGCTTTGGCATAGGGATCCAAAAGATATTTCGACTTATCAAAAATAAGCCCCTTTTTCGGGTCATACGGACCGTCTACCCGGTAGGCATATTCAAATTCCTCAATATTCAGCTTAAACACAATCATGGAATACACATTGCCGATCCGGTAATGCTGCGGGAACGGCAGCACGGCAAAAGGTTCCTCCTCTGTCCGGTGGAACAGAAGCAACTCAATGGATGTAGCCCCATGCGAATAGACTGTAAAATTCACTCCGCCGGGAATAGCTGTCGCCCCGTTTGTCTCATAAAAGCCCGGGCGCACATCAAATCCCGCAATCCTGTCCATCGGGACCAGATGGATCGCCCGGGGAAGGGTCAACTCATTCACCACTTCCTTCCTTCCCTCCGTTTGATTCTCTTTCCCTGCCTCTTTTTTCATTTCTATAAACCTCACTTCCCTTTTCATGTGCCGTTTTTATCCGTGGGGAATCAACAGAAAAAGGTATGCCGACACCTTTTCAGTCTGCCAGCATACCTCTTTTTATGTTGTCACAGTTCTGACAAATCCTGTACCTATTATAGTGGAATTGCCGGTAAAATTCAAGATAAATCTTTCAAACCAACTCCTTAGGAAAGTCCCACCATAACCGCCAGCACCACCACCAGGGATGCGCACACAAACAGCACTGCCTGGAACTTAACCTGGAATTTCGCCCATTTTCCCCAGTCCAGCCTGGCAGCAGCCAGGGCGCCCAAAAGACAGCCGGAGGTAGGCACGATAAAGTTGGTAAAAGCATCCCCCAGCTGGTAAGCAACCACTGCCACCTGCCGTTCCACCCCTACCAGGTCGGCCAAAGGCGCCATCACCGGCATGGTCAGGGCTGCCTGCCCGGAGCCGGATACCACAAAGAAATTGAATACGGACTGGAAAATGTACATCAGCCATGCAGAGATCACCGGCGGGAAATTCTTCATCCCCTCACTGATTCCGTGAAGGATGGTATTCAATACCGTGCCGTCCGTGGCGCTGGTGCCTCCCAGGATAATGATAATGCCCTGGGCCATACCCACACACATGGCAGCCCCCAGCAGGTCAGCCGCTCCCCGGTCAAATGCCTTTGGGATGTCATTCAGCTTCATATCATTTAAATGGAACGCCACACCGATTATCCCTGCCACCAGTCCCATCACAAAGAACTGGGAGGCAATCTCCGGAATATAGTACCCTTCTGCCACAACTCCCCAGATTGTCCACACCATACATGCGGCAATCGTCAAAAGCACCAGTTTATGCCCCAGGGTAAAAGGAGGCAGTTCCCTGCCGTTTCTCGCAAATTCCGCACGGTACGCCTCATCCGACTCATAGGCCACGGAAAGCTGAGGGTTTTTCTTGATCTTCATGGCATAGCGCATGGTAAATACCGCCGCCAGGGCAGTAAAGAAAATCCACATGGGAATCCTGAACCAGGCGCCTGACATCACAGGCACCCCGGCCACCCCCTGTGCCACTGCCAGGCCGAAAGGATTCTGCCAGGAGGAGCCGAAACCGATCTGCGTAGCCACATAGGAGCACATAATGCCTACCACGGCATCATATCCCATGGCAATAAACATGGGCACCAGAATCATCACAAAGGGAATCGCCTCCTCCCCCATGCCGAACACTGCCCCGCCCAGGGAAAACAGGGCAATCAGAACGGGGATCAGCAGAATCTCCTTGCCGTTGGTCATGTCAATGACACGCATGATGCCGCTCTCCACGGCACCTGTGCGCAGCACCACCCCAAAAGCGCCGCCCACCACCAGAATGAAAGCGATAATCCCCACTGCCGTGCCGTTTTTATCTCCGGTAGTCAGCCCCTCAAACACATAATTCAGAATTCCCTGCCCGCCGAAATCCTCTGTTCCGAACAGCGGCGCAATCTTTGTGACCCGGTTGCCGCTTTCATCCAGCACATATTCAAAACTCTCCGGATCCAAAACCGTCCGGGTCTTCTCCTCCCCGTTCATCATATAGGTGATCTCCCGGGTCTCATATTTCCCCAGGGGCACAAACACCGTCAAAAGCGCCGCCAGCAATATCACTCCAAAAATGATAATATAGGTATGCGGCATCTGAATCTGCTTTTTCTTTTCCATGGTACCTTCCGTCTCCTTGTTTTTGTTTCTTTGTTTTTCTGCTTTTGTTCTTCTCTGCTTCCGCCCGTCTCTGCTTTTGCTGCTTCTTTTGCCCGTGCCTTGTTTCCTGCTTCCTTTACTCTTCAAAGGTTCCCTTCACCACAGCCTGTCCCCCCTGGACCAGGATCCTTCCCCTGGCCATCACCACGTCGATCTCCAGGCTTTTCTCATCCGCCAGCACCAGGTCAGCATCTGCCGCCTCCCCAACCCTTCCTTTGCGGGAAAGCTTCAAAAGAGCCGCCGGGTTAGACGTCACGGCCTGAAGGGCCTGAGAAAGTTCCACTCCGTCTGTCAGCACCGCATCCCTCATTTCCCGGTACAGGGATGTTACCTTTCCCACTCCCAGCCCCTTAAGGGTGCCGTCCGGGTAAAAGACCGGCAGGCTTCCCTGCCCGTCCGAAGAAAAAGTCACATGGCCTGCCGAAACCCCGGCCTCCAGAGCCATCCTCAGCCCTGTGCTGGCCTTCACCTCATCCGGCTCCAGAAAATCCGGGTCTGAACTGGTGGTCAGGTCAATATAGCCGCCTAAGCTAAGGGCGTAATCAATCCCATCCTCCATCAGGCTGCAGCTGCGGTTGATATGGGTAGGCAGCATATTCGTCGGCGGAATCTGGGTATTCTCCAGGACATACCGCAGAAAAGCCAGCTTTTCCTCCCCGTCCCCCATATGGATATTCACAAGCCCCGCCTTGCCGGAAAGGATTCCTCCCACCCGGGTATCCGCCACAATGCGGGCAAACTCCTCCTTCGTGGGTTGGGAAGACCGGTGGTCAGAAATGGCGATCTCCCCGGTTCCCACCACCTTCTCCAGCAAAATGGCATCGTCCATCACGCTGCCCGTCAACGTCCGCACCGGCACCTGGTAGGAGCCGGTATACACGTAGGTGGTGATCCCTTCCTCATCCAGCCCCTTGGCCTTAGCCAGCAGATTAGCCATGGTACGGGTACATCCGTCTGTCCCCAGACAGCCCACCACTGTGGTAACGCCCCCCAGGGTAATGTCTGTCAGCATGATCTCCGGTGTCCGGCTTCTGGCTCCCCCTTCGCCGCCGCCCCCTAAAATATGCACATGGGCATCGATCAGCCCCGGCATAAGCACCTTGCCGCTGCCATCCAATATTGTCATCCCATATGCCGGCTCCGGCGGAAGCTGCTTTCCTATCTTAAGAATCTCCCCGCCCCCAACCAGCACATCCTGGATCCCTAAATCCTCCGGGGCATAGATATGCGCGTTCTGAATCAAGTACAACAATGAATCCCTCCTCCGTTCGCGGTAACTCCCACGTTTTTCTAAAATTTTACCACATATTTTCCAAAAAATCATTGTTTTTTTACATTTTCTTGATAATTTATGCATTCAATCCTTCACCTTCCTGCCGGGTCTCTTCTCCCTGGCCGGCCGGCAGCTTCCAGTCCTCTCCCCCGCCCGGCAGAATCCGGATTTGCCCCTGAAGCTTCATCACCTGTAAAACCCTTTCTGCCATCTTCTGCAAATCCCGGCCGGAAATCCTTATCCCATAACCTTCTTCCAGGAAAACCTGCAGCCCGTCCCAGAACACCTCCGGCACCGCCCCCGCGAGAATCCCGGCGCCCTGCATCAGAATGCCCGAGTACTTCCAGCCACAGATCCCCTCTATTATTTTTGCAATTTTTTGCATAGGCAGAATCCCGAACCTTTCCCCAATCCCCTGGATAGAATCCGCCAGTCCCGGCTCCACCTGCTGGTATTTCAGCAGATAGGCCATAAGATAGGCCATAACATCCGGATTCTCCCCGTGGAGCAGCAGGCTGAGCATATAGTCCTCCCCCTTTTTTCCATCTCCCAGCCCCGCCTCTGCCATTGCCCCGAAAAGTTCCATTGCAGCAATCTTCTTTTCCTCTGGAAGCGAACGCAGGCAGCTGTTCAGAAACCGGTTCAGTTCCTGCATCTCCTTTGCCTCCCCTTTCCCGGAACGGACCAAAAAACAGGCATCCCCCTCTCCGAACCAGAAAAACGCATTCACACAGTGGCTTTCCCAAAAACCTCCCTGCCCATCGGGAATCCTCCGGTAATATATCCTTTTCCCCACATCATTCAGCAAAATATTCACATAATCATACTCCATATTGTGGTTCTCAATCACCTGCTGCCTTCTGCGGATCCTGTCCTGGTATTTTTCCACAAATTCGTCGGAAAAGCCCTGTCCGTCAAAGGACACACACCGGCTCACGGAATCCTCCAGCAGTGCAATATACTTTGCCTTATTTCCCCCCTTCGAATGCCCTGTAACCGTAATCTGTGAGAAATGGCCCGGCAGTTCCAGGGACCGGTACCATTCCAGGGCATTGCCCTGTTGTGTGGTAGACACCCCGTCACTTTCCCCGGTAGCTGCCCCTCCCAGGAAATCATCCCGCCACTCGCCTGCCGCCGTCCCCCGGAACACCACCACTGCCTCCCCTGACCTTCTGTCCGTAAACACTGCACTCATCCCGCCTCCTCCCCCATCCGCCCTGTCCCAATGGACATCCCGGATTTCTATGCGGCTCAGCACAGGATTTTCTGCCGTCAACCGGATAATGTGGTTCCACTCCCTCCCTTTCATACAAATCCCCAATTCTGCCCCATCAGGAAAGGGATCCCGCAGCCATTGCCCAAGCAAATCCCCTGCACTTTTCCCCTTACAGGTTCCCATCACTCCTTTTTCCCCTTCCTCCCCCGGACAATACAGCAATTGATTTAACAACAACAATTCTCCTACCGACAGCATCCCGACTCCGTTATTTTTTCTTCTCCCCATCATTATATGCCATCTGCTGCCCCTTATCTATACCATCATTCCGGATTTCCCTTTTTCCCTTAAAAAAGAATCCTGCTCCGCAGGATTCTCCGCCTGCGGCGGGTCGCTTCAGCGACATGATTCCTTTCCGCCGCAGGCATTGGCTCACTTAGCGAATGCAATGAGCTTAGTGAACAAGCCCACACCGTGTTGCGATCCTCGCGGAGCGTTTTTGTATCATAGGACGCACTTTGTCGAGTAGATATGCCCCTTACGGGGCATATCCCTCACAGAGCACGGACGTGCAGTTTCCCGCATCCGGCTCTTTGCAAAGCTAATACATCCCAGTTATTTTCCGTATACACTGACGTATATCTTCGGCCTGGCCAGGGGGTACTGTTTCATAAGTTCCCGGAAGCCTTCCAGCGTGTAGCTTCTCCTCTGGCTCCTTCTGTTGAGCCAGTAATACAGCCTCCGCCCCACCTGGTGTCTGAATTTCTCCAGACTTTCCGAATTATCAGTGATCCCGTAGTAATGATAGTAACCAACAAGCATCTGGTTCAGCTTCCTTACGATGCTTTCCACGCTGCAGTTTCTCATTTCTTTGATCTTCTGTCCCGCTTCTTTGCATTTCTTCGCAAACTTCTTCCTGCTGGTTTTCCTCTTCACCCTGAACTTCCCGTTCCTGCCATGGGAACAGTAGTGTGTGAACCCAAGGAATGTAAAGGTCTCCGGCCTGCCTTCTCCACGTTCGTTTCGGTTTTCTTCCGCGAATCTCCCGAATTCGACCAGACGGCTTTTTTGTTTCCTCCAGTTCCAGTCCAAAGTGCTTCATTCTCCTTTTCAGCCGTTCGTAGAATTCTTCTGCTTCTCTTTTATACTGGAAGCATACTACAAAATCGTCCGCGTACACCACCAGCCCGCTGTACCCTTTCATCCGGGGCTGTACCACTTCTTTAAACCACCAGACCAGTACATAGTGCATGTATAGGTTTGCTATTACTGGCGAACACACTGACCCCTGGCCGGATCCCTCCGGTGTCTCTTCATACTGGTAGTCTTTTATGATTCCCCCTTTCAGCATCCTTCTTACCAGCCTTGTTATGTTCGGGTCTTTGATTCTTGATTCTACAAACTTCACAATCCATTCCTGGTCCATATGGTCGAAAAATCCTTTTATGTCGGCATCCAGTACCCAGTTTGTCTTTTCCTTTTCCAGCATCCCGTTCAGCAGCCGGATGGCATCATGGCAGCTTTTCCCCGGACGGAATCCCATCATCTCGTTATAGAATCCGGGTTCATATACCGCTTCCAGTATCCGCCGCAGTGCTTCCTGTACCAGCTTGTCCTCGTAACAGTAAATACTCAGGGGCCTTGTTTTCCCCTTTTCTTTGGGTATTTCTGTTCTTCTGGCCGGCTGTGGTCTGTACGATTTCTGTTTCAGTCTGTTTACCAGTGCTTCCAGGTTTTCTTCCAGTTTCCCGCCGTATTCTTCTTTGGTTACCCCATCGGTTCCTACTGCCTTGTCCCCATCCATGGATTCATGGCATTTCCTCAGTAAGTCTTTGTTGATAAGGTGTCCTACTGATGTAAATACCATTTCCGGATTTTCGGTTGCTAACTGTGATATTCTCGCCAGTTTCGTTTCCATAGTGTTTCTACCTCTGTGTATAGACTATGTTTCCTCTTTGATATGACTTTGCATGGCAGGTCTGTGAGGACAGACCTCTCTCGGCTTCCGCTTTTCTTTGCGTACTATCCGGCCATCCGACTACTGGTATCTCTTTTGCCATTCTCCCTTTTCCGTTGTTTGGCATACCGCATACCCACACCGTATACGGAAGATATCAGTTCTCCCCAGTTGACGCGGTGCCATTGTACAGCATGACTAACCTCAAAACCCCGGGGAAGCAGACGGGCCCTCGCCATTCCGGTTTCCGTCTGTGTTGCTTTCCATGTATAGGAGCATGTCAGCCTTCCCTTTTTCATTTTAATAACGGGGCTATATGCGATCCCGCCCTACTGCCTTGCTGTCTACGCTTAGCACTCCCTATCGCTAAGAAGCACCCAAGACTCGCTACTGCTGGTGTGGCTGGCACCTTCGCAGATGGGATTTCCACCCATTAAGCATCGCACCCTTAGCTGGGCGCACCCTATGATACAAAAAAGCCGTCCGGGAATCCTATGGTACAGGATTTCCGGACGGCCCTCATTCATTTGTCTGGGATCTGATAAAAATCTAATCCAGCTGTTTCACGGTCAGTGTGGCATTGACCCCGCTGCCCAGGGTTATTCCTACTGCCAGAAGTGCGGAAAGCGCCAGATCTACAGCGCTTCCTGCCGTTAACGTTATGATTGTGCTTCCATTGAACAGAGAACTGGTTCCTACTGCCAGAACTCTTGAAATGGTTGCACTGGGAACATTAACGCCGTTGACTCTCACCGCAAGGGTAAGCGTCGTTGCCACAGCCGCCGTCAACGTGGTGGAGTAATTGATCTCATAAGTGCCTGGATTTGCCACTACAATGCTGTTTGCCGGTACATAAGTTGCATTCTTTACAGGCCCCGCAGTGGCAAGAGGAATCTGGGTGGTTCCGCCTACGGTCAGGTTCAGGGTCTGGGGTACTGTGCTATATAGCCCTCCATAGGCATTCAGCCCATTGGCCGGGCCCGTGGCTCCGGTGGCTCCCGTCAGGCCCGCCGCACCGGTTGGGCCTGCTGCACCAGTGGCTCCCGCCGGGCCTGCCGCTCCTGTCGGGCCGGTCGCTCCTGCCGGGCCTGTGGCCCCGGTCGGACCGGTCGCTCCTGTCGCCCCGGCGGCTCCTGCCGGGCCTGTGGCCCCGGTCACCCCGGCGGCTCCTGCCGGACCTGTGGCCCCGGTTGCTCCTGACGGGCCTGCCGCTCCCGCCGGGCCTGCCGCTCCTGTCGGGCCGGTCGCTCCTGCCGGGCCTGTGGCCCCGGTCGGACCGGTCGCTCCTGTCGCCCCGGCGGCTCCTGCCGGGCCTGTGGCCCCGGTCACCCCGGCGGCTCCTGCCGGACCTGTGGCCCCGGTTGCTCCTGACGGGCCTGCCGCTCCTGTCGGGCCGGTGGCTCCTGTCGCCCCGGCGGCTCCCGCCGGACCTGTGGCCCCGGTTGCTCCTGACGGACCTGCCGCTCCTGTCGGGCCGGTGGCCCCGGTCGCTCCTGTCGGGCCGGTGGCCCCGGTCGCTCCTGTCGGGCCTGCCGCCCCTGCCGGGCCGGTGGCTCCTGTCGCCCCGGCGGCTCCTGCCGGGCCTGTGGCCCCGGTTGCTCCTGCCGCTCCTGTCGGGCCGGTGGCTCCGGTTGCCCCGGCGGCCCCTGCCGGGCCTGCCGCTCCCGTAGCCCCCACAGGACCCTGGGGGCCCGTCGGACCTACTGCTCCCGTGGCTCCACCTATTTATACAAAACTTAAAGCTGAAATTTGATAGGAAACCTTCTATGCTGTTTTCCCATTCTTTTCCCCAATAATTGTCAGTTCATTTTGG
>CAJURT010000068.1 GCA_910588875.1 uncultured Lachnospiraceae bacterium | reverse complement strand
TATGATGATGACGAGGAGGATATCTGATATGGAGAAGAAGCTGTCAAAAAAGGCTCTTACAAAGTCCTTTCATAATTGGTTCTATGGACATTTGACCTGTTTTTCCCAGGAACACATGCAGACCTTCGGATATCTGTGTTCCATGCTTCCTCTGGTGGAGGACTTATATGACAATGAGGACGACAAAGCAAAGGCTATGAATACCTACACTGCATTTTTCAACACAGAGCCTCAGCTGGGGACCCTGATTGTAGGCATTACCGCGGGCCTGGAGGAGGCAAGGGCAAGCGGAACCGAGGATGTGGATGACGAGACCATCAATGGCCTCCGCGCCGGCCTGATGGGGCCCATTGCGGGAATCGGGGATTCCCTGGTGGTAGGAACTGTGATTCCCATTCTCCTGGGTATTGCCATGGGAATGTCCACCGGAGGTTCTCCCCTGGGAGCGATTTTCTACATTGTTGTCTGGAACTTATTCGCCTATTTGGGAATGCGGTTTCTGTATTTTAAAGGCTACAGCCTGGGCACCAAAGCGGTGGAGTTCCTGATCGGGGCACAGGGAGATGCCATCCGGGAGTCGGTTTCCATCCTGGGCGGAATGGTGATCGGAGCCGTATCCGCAACCTGGGTCAGCGTCACCACATCCCTGCAGCTTCTCAATGAAGCCGGAGAACCCTATCTGGTGCTGCAGGATAAGTTGAACGAGGTGTTTCCTGGCCTTTTGACAGCCGTTTTCGTGATTGCCTGCTGGTTTTTGATGGCAAAAAAACGGATGTCGCCCATTAAAGTGATGCTGCTCTTGGTGGTGGTTGCCTTTGTGGGCGTGCTGCTGGGATTCTTCAATCCGGGGCTTGTGTACTAAAAGAGGAAACCTGACGGTGTATGGCGGAGGAAATGTTATGAATATTGCGGAGAAGAACCGGTTATCCCGGGAGGCGGCGCTTCAGATAAAGGCTCTGGGACAGATTGAGGGATGGAAAAAAACAGCACTTGCCCTGTCTGCCATTGGTGTGGCATTTCTCTATGCAGGTTTTGGGGGACAGGGGGAAAATCTTTTCTTCGGCATTTCGGGCATTCTTCTGATTCTTGCCGGCGTGGGGAGCGCGGCAGTATTGAATCTGGGGATTCGGAACGGAAAGCGCAATGTGGAAAAGATATTAAATCGGTTGGAGGCAGGTGAAGCATGTCGTATAAGCTGATTTGTTTGGACGTGGACGGAACCCTTTTGAATGATGAAAAAAGGGTTCCGGATCCGGTAAAGGAAAGCCTGAAAAAGGCACACGATATGGGGATCCGGATTGCACTGATTACAGGAAGGATGCCGGCGGCAGCCGAACTGGTGGAGAAGGAGCTTTCTATTCCCTGTATCAAGGCCTGCAATGCAGGGACGTATATTCTTATGGGAGAGGAATGCATCCACAGCAGATGCCTGACCTATGAGGCAGCCCGGAAGATTGAGGAAGGCTTTTTGACAGACTGGCATATTCCTTTGTGGATTTTTCAGGGGAGAAGATGGTATGTGACCGGAAAGGATGCCTATGTGGAGCGGGAGAGCCGGATTATTCATTATCAGCCCGAAGTCAGGGATTTAAAGACGTTGGAACAGGAGTGGAAAAGGGAGGGATGCGGCCCCAACAAGCTTCTGATCGGCGCAGATCCGGAGACGGTTTGCCAGGTCCAGGCCAAAATGAAGGCCCACGGGCCTTCCGGAGTGGATATGGCACGTTCCTCAGAGATTTATCTTGAAATATTTCCTGAGGGAGCCAACAAAGGGGAGGCGCTGGAGGCGATCTGTGAGAGGCTGGCTGTCAGCCCTGAGGAGACCATTGCCTTTGGCGATCAGGAACTGGACATTCCCATGCTTTTAAAGGCTGGTACAGCCATTGCCATGGGAAATGCCATTGAGGAAGTAAAGAATATGGCGGATTTCGTCACAGGGAGCAACAATGAGGGAGGAATCGCTTTGGGGCTGAACCGCTATCTGTCCGTGTAAAAGGGGAGAAAATCTATGGTCAAATGGGAATTTCAGATAAAGGATCCTGCCGGCCTTTTGCCGGAGGCCGCCGGAAGGCTGGTAAAAGAAGCGATTCAGTGTACCAGCAGGGTGCAGATCAGGAAGGGAGAAAAAAGCGGTGACGCCAAGTTGATTTTCCACGTGCTCTCCCTTTCCGCCAAGGCAGGCGAAACCCTGGAGATTCTGGTGGAAGGCGAAAAGGAACAGGAGGAAGGGATAAGGCTGAAGAAATTTATCGAGACGAATATGTGGCCGGGGTAAGAGGGAATTTCGGCAAGGTTGTAGTTGGCGGATGAGTTATAGGGCTGTCGCAAATACGGCATTTCCATAGATTAAGGCTGATATCGGAAGGATATGGGCGCCTTACAGAGGGGATGTGCAGATTTGGGACAGCCTTTTTTAAATCCTGTTTTAAGAAAAAAGACTTTTCTTTATGGCAGGTTTCCTGTAAAATGGAATTATCCTGGGATATTGTTTGGGATACTGGGATTGCTTTGAGGAGAAGGGATGATTCATGTTTTACTTTGTATCGATCTTGGTTTTAATTTTCTGCGCTCTTTGGTTCCTGTTTTTAAAAAAGGTGGAAAATAAAGGGATTCTACTGATTGCCGGGATTTTTCTTGTTGCCTATTTGCTGTCAAATTCCGGGCCTTTCTTCCCCTTTTCCTGGTTCCCAGGGGCATTGCTTCTGGCATTGCCGCGGGGAAGTGAGACGATCCGCTACGAGGAGGATATGCCGGAAGCAGGGAAAGAGATGCTAAGGGACTGCTTTGGGGAGGACTCTGTGCTCTCGGAAGGTGTCAAAAAGGAATTGCAGTATTTTGATGAATGTGACCAGGTTGATGTCACAGTGCATTACAGGGAATGGACGCTTTCGTATAAAAATGCGGAGGGCGGGGACTGCACATTTGTGTTTGATAACCGGAGATGGGAGTTTAGTGAGGGAAGTATAGAAAGTGACATGGAACGATATTTTTCTGATCTCACAGAGGAATTTTACAGAAAGAATTTCTGGGATAAAGGAGTTGCCGGGATACCGGGGATCCGGGAAAATGACAGTACCCTTTATTTTCAGGAATACCCCTCCTATGTTTTCCAGGATATGCCAGAATCCCGGGCGATGTTTGACCAGATGATGCAGTATTCCCTGGCAGAAAGTATCGATTTTACCCGGCTGCAATATCAGGAAGTTTTTGAAAAATTCCCCTATATTCTGCACATGGTTCTCTATGTGGACTATGAAAGCGACAAGGAACCGGAAAGAGAGAAGCAGCGCCGGGAAACGGAAAGAAAGGTCCGGCAGATGACAGAGGAACTGATTTCTTATACCGGCCATACCCTGAACGGCGTTGTAAATGTCACCATGATGGATGAAAACGGATACGCGGATGCTTTCACGATTGCTGTTGTGAAAGGGGAGTATTTTGGGGACGCGGAGGACGGAAGGGAGTATGATATTGCTCTTTATGAGAACTTTTTTGGGAGCCTGGAGTAGGGAGGGGCTTCAGAGCGGGTAGATATGCTGGAAATTCTTAGAATTGACAGGAATGTATCTGATCATTTCTTTTGTGGAAAGAGATTTGGTATAATATAAAGAGGTGAATCTCATGACAATACATGAAATATTAGAAAATGAAGAACGGCAAATATTTGACCGTAAAAGTGTGATGGTAGATCCCAAGGCATTGGCGATAACAGTAGTAGCTTTTGCTAACGCAGATGGCGGCAGGATTGTTATAGGGATTTCAGATAAAACAAAAAGAATTGAAGGCGTTGATTATGAAATTGGCAGGTTGAACGAACTTTTAAGAGTTCCTTTTGATTTTTGTGAACCTACCGTAAAAGTGAATATAGAAAGAATTCCTTGTATGGATGATAAAGGCAGGGAGAATCATGTGCTTGTAATGGATATCGAGCCAAGTCCACAGGTTCATGCCAATCAGGCAGATGAGGTATATTTTCGAGTAGGTGATAAATCCAAACTCTTGAAATTTGAAGATCGATTGCAGTTGACATATGATAAGGGAGAACGTTATTTTGAGGATAAAATAGTTGTGGATGCTGTGATTGATGATTTAGATATGGAACAGGTAAGTGAGTATGTTAAGAAAATCGGATATACCAAAGCGCCGATTGAATTTCTGAAGTAGAATAATGGTTTTGTGATTGAGAAAGATGGAAAACTACATGTAAGCACTTCTGCCATTTTATTATTTGGAAAAGAACCTCAGAAGTTTTTTCCCTGTGCCAGAGTGCGTTTTATAAGATATGATGGGACAGAAGAAAAGTCAGGCACAGAAATGAATGTGATTAAAGATGTGATTTTTAAAGGTACCATTTTAAAGATAATAAAGGATTCCATTGCTTATCTGGATACGCAAATAAAGGAGAAGACCTATCTTGGGCCAGAAGGCATATTTATTACAGAAGAAGAATATCCGAAGTTTGTTCGTCAGGAAATTATTGTAAATGCAGTAACACACCGGGCATATAGCATTACAGGGACGGACATTCAGATTAAGATGTTTGATAATCGTATTGTTGTAGAAAGCCCGGGCAAATTACCGGGAATGGTCAGAGCAGAGAACATCAGGTTTACACACTTTTCCAGGAATCCAAAGATTGCTGAGTTTTTGAGGGCATATGATTTTGTTAAGGAATATGGTGAGGGAGTAGATCGTATGTGCAGGGAGTTAGAGGCTGTTGGACAGAAACTTCCGCTGTATTATACGAACGCATTTATGTTAAAGACCATTGTTTATAATAAAGGAAATCCGGCTATTCAGAGCAAAAATCCGGCTATTCAGAGCAAAAGCCCGGCTATTCAGAGCGAAAATCCGGCTATTCAGATCAGAAATGAGATTTTGGAGAATGATTTATCTGTAAAAAAGCTGGAGATTGGAACATTTAAGGCAATGATTGCCGCCCAAAAATATTTTACCCATACCAAAAGCAATCTGTTAAAAATATATGATTCCATTGAGACCAACCAGGTATTTGGTGCGCCAGAAGTAAGGGAAATCCTTGGTTGTACAGTTACTGTCTCGAAGGATATGGTGAAAAAGCTGAAAGATATGGGGATTGTAGCAGAAGTGAAAGGAAAGGGAAAAGGAAAATACAGGTTTGTATATCAGAGTGAAACAGGAGAAAAATCATGAGTAAATATAATGCTTTATGGGAGTATATACAGAAAAACGGCCAGCAATCCTTCCAGCTTACCTTTGAGAAGATTCAGAATATAGCAGGGCTGCCCATCGACCATTCATTTTTAAAATACAAAAAAGAACTTACAGAATATGGATATGAGGTGGGGAAAATATCCATGAAGAAGCAGACGGTTCTTTTCAACAGGATTGGGTGAGAAATTCTGATGGAAAAAAGTAAAGCCAGTAAAGGAGAAGGGACCGGTAAGTTCAGGAGGAGATCATGGCAGAACTGAGTTCTATGGCAAATATCGGCAGGGAAATGGAAAAAAAGCTGACAAGCGTGGGAATCGATTCGGCGGAAAAGCTGATTCAGACAGGGGCAAAGCAGGCCTTTCTGAAGCTAAAGAATGCCTATCCCCAGGTGTGCCTGGTGCATCTGTATGCTTTGGAAGGAGCCATTGAAAACGTGGAATTTAACGCTCTTTCGGAGAATAGAAAAAAGGAATTCAGCGATTTTTTAAAAGGATGATTGGCAAAATGAAAAAGAGATGAAAACAGATGAAAGATTTCCCGGCTCTGTGGAAGGAGGGGACAGCATGCCATTGGAATTAATGGAAGCATATGACCATGTAAAGGAAGTAGGTGAACTGTTTTCGGAGTATACAAGTTTGCTGATCGCAGGGGAACCTTCCTTTAAAAAATATCTGGATATACAGAATTATGAGGAGGAATTGGCACATTTAGAAAGCAAATACGGCGCTCCCTGGGGCCGGTTGTACCTGGCATACTGGGACGGAAAGCTGGCCGGTTGTGTTGGGCTTAGGAAACTGGACGGCCCAAATTGTGAGATGAAGCGGCTATATGTGAGGCCGAATTTTCGGGGGAAACATATTGGAAAAGAATTGGTAGAAAGGATAATAAAGGATGCCAGGGAAATCGGGTATTCCCATATATTGTTGGATACACTGCCATTTCTGAAAGAAGCCATCCACTTATATGAGACATACGGATTTTATAAAACAGAAAGCTATAATAACAGTCCGGTGGAGACTTCGGTCTATATGAGGCTGGATTTGTAGAAGAAAATCCCGGAAGTACGCGTGCCGGAAAGGATGAATTTGAGGGCGTTGCTTGCGAAAAGATGAAGCTATTTAAAAGGAAACAGTGAGTTGGGAAAATGTAACAGAATCACGCAGAAGAAAGAGGAAAAACCACGATGAAAAGAGGAAGAAATCTACCCCAGATCAAGCTGTCTGATACCCAGAAGGACAAGCTGAAGGATGAAATCAAAGCCTTTTATCTGGACGTGCGGGGAGAAGAAATCGGGATGATCGAGCAGCTTCAATTGCTGGAATTATTCGAGGAGAAAATGGCGCCGATTATCTATAACAGGGCTCTTGACGATACAAAGAAATGGTTTGGCCAGATGATGGAGAATCTGGATTCCGACTATTATACTTTATACAAAAACTAGTGTTTTGTCCCGTTGATATCTGGTAAAATCACGCAGGATATTTGTTCATCGGCAAGACGGCTGAACGAGGCGATGCGGTGGCATCGTTGAGTGAAGCCAACGCAGTCCGATGGGCAAATAGACAAGTGAGTTTGCCTAATTATCAACGGGACAAGACACTAGTGTTTTGACGAGGTTTAAGCCATGGTTGTTTTGATCACAGGTGCCTCCCACACGGGCAAGACCGCGCTGGCACAAAGGTTGCTGGAAAAATATCAGATGCCCTACCTATCCATAGACCATTTGAAAATGGGTCTGATTCGCAGCAAAAATACCACGCTTACACCAATGAGTGATGAACAGAAACTGACGGATTATTTGTGGCCGGTGGTGGCGGAGATCATAAAGACAGTGATTGAAAACCGGCAGAATCTGATTGTGGAGGGCTGTTATATTCCCTTTGACTGGGAAAAGGATTTTGGAGAAGAATATTTGAGAGAAATCCGATATTACTGTCTGGTGATGAGTGAACCATATATCAAAAGCCATTTTTCTGATATCAAAAGCTTTGCCAATGTGATAGAAGCACGCGTGGATGATGAATGGCTTACCCTGGAAGCAGTGCTTGAGGAAAACGGCCGGATGCTGGAGCAGTGCCGCAGACATAAGGTGGATCCGGTATGGATTGATGGGAATTATTCGGTGGATTTGGAATTATAATTTCCCGAGATAACCGGGAATTGAAGGAGGCAGGACATATGGAGATTGGTGACTATCAGGCCTATATTTCAGCGGAAACTATGATGGGGCCAAACAGCGCAAGGATATTGGCAGAGTTATTGGCTCAATATCCTTTACCGTTTGCTTCGGATGACAGGATTCTCGACTTGGGATGCGGGACAGGGCTGACGAGCCTGATCATTGCGAGAGAGACCGGAGCAAGAGTTTTTGCCAATGATTTGTGGATCAGTACAGAAGAGAATGGGAAACGGTTTGCCGAATGGGGGGTCGGAGGGCAGATAACACCTGTCTGTGAAGATGCGAACAATCTCCGTTTTGAAGAAAGGCAATTTCGTGCTCTGATTAGTATCGATTCCTACCATTATTTTGGGGGAAGCAAGGGATTTTTTCAGGAAAAGATTTTGCCGTTTATGGAAGATGACGGGGTGGTTTTGATTGGAATCCCTGGCCTGAAGGAGGAATATGCAGGCCGTGCCAGGGAACTTCTTTTCGACTGGCTTTTAGAGGACAGCGATATGTTTAAGAGCCCGAAGCATTGGAAAGAACTCATCGGCGGCAGCGACAGAATCGAGAGGGTGGAAACCTGGGAAATGGATTGTTTTTACAAAGCATGGGAGGATTGGCTGGCAACAGATAATCCATATGCCTTGGGCGACAAGAAATACTTTGAAGGGATTATCAAGCCATATACTTGTTTTGTGGGGATTTCTATTAAGCTGAAAAAGGCATAGGAGCAGGAACATTTTTCCAAAAGTGGAGTAAAAATATTACGGACAGGGAAGGGGAAAGTATATGAAATATCTGCCGCCGGTGATAGAGAAAATGTATAAGGAAAAAAGCCTTCATGAGTTGGATTTTTTTGCCATGACCAATGCTCTTGACTGGTCACAGAAGGGGAATGACGACCTGGTTTTGGAGCCGTTGATTCAATATTTGTCCCAGTGGCCGGATGAAGTGATTTTTGTATTTGAGGACAAGATGGCAGAACTTTTGCATGGACTGGACAGACCAGAGATTGCCCGGCGTACCTATCGGTCGGATAAATATTTTTCCGGAGACGGCTTCCTCTATGCCCGGTGCGTGGCACTGGTAAATGGGCGGGCTTATTATCAAAAGATTCTGGATGGGAGAAAGAAGCTGGACGGGGATAAGGAATTTGAGGCAATTTTGTATGCTCCCAGGAAGGCATGGGCCAGAAAGCACCACAAAGATCTCTCAGACTATCCTCATATGGCCAGCCCGGATTATGAGACCGGAAGCAATGAGGCATGCTGGCAGCCGGAAAATCTGTGGACAGAGCATGACCTTTCTCTTGGGTGGAAATTATCAGTTCCAAGGGATTGGAGGCAGGAGGAGGGAGAAGGCGGGGAGGCAGTGTTTTATCCTCCGGAGGGGGAACTTACGGTGCGGATAACTCCTTTCTATGCAGAGAAATCCGGCAAGCCTGCCCCGGCAAAGGTTATGGAGCAGGCGTTTCTGCAAACGATCCCCCCTCAGGCTGTGGGGATGAAGCCGGAGAACTGTGGACTTACAGGCTTCCGTCTGCGGTTTTTTGAAAACAGCGAGACAGAGGGAGGGCGGCCTGTGCACCATATCTATGCCGGGTATTTTGCCAGGGGAGAACTTTTGTCGGTAAATGTTTTGGGAAGAAGCAGGGAGGAGTGCCGAAAGGCCATGGAACTATTGCAGACCTTGCAGAAAACAGAGGAGCAGGAACATGGGAAGTTATTTGAATCCGGGAAATAAGGGCTTTTGCGAAAGCCTGAATTCCGCCATATATGTGGATAAATCAATGCTGATTGAAAGGACAAACCAGGTCCTGAATACCCGCCAGAAGTTCATGTGTGTCAGCCGTCCCCGGCGTTTTGGGAAATCCATGGCAGCGGATATGCTGGCAGCCTATTATGACCGGGATGTGGATTCCTTGGAATTGTTCGATAAGCTGGCAATCAGCGGGGAGGAATCCTGCAAAAAGCACTTGAATCAGTATGATGTGATTAAGATCAATATGCAGGAATTTTTGAGTGCGGCAGGCAGTGTGGGGGAAATGCTGTCGATGCTGCAATCAAGAATCACCCTGGATTTAAAACGGAAATATCCGGACTATGCAGATAGCAATCATTTGATGTTTGTAATGCAGGATATATTTGCATATACAAAGCATCCTTTTGTTATTCTGATAGATGAGTGGGATTGCCTTTTCCGGGAATACCGTCAGGATATGGAGGCACAGAAGCAATATCTGGATTTTCTCCGTGCCTGGCTGAAGGATAAGGAGTATGTGGCATTGGCATATATGACGGGGATATTGCCGATTAAGAAGTATGGCTCACATTCGGCGTTGAATATGTTCACCGAGTATTCCATGACAGATCCCGGCAATCTGGCGGAATATTTCGGCTTTACGGAAAGGGAAGTAAAAGCCCTGTGTACCAAATATCATATGAGTTTTGAGGAGGCGAAGGCCTGGTATGACGGATATCAGCTGGTCAGCCACACAGAGAAAGGGAATCTCTGCCATTCCATGTATAGTCCCAAGTCTGTGGTAGAGTCCATGCTGCGCCACAGATTCGGAACCTATTGGAACCAGACAGAGACCTACGAGGCGCTGAAAATCTATATACAGATGGACATGGACGGTCTGAAGGATGCCGTTGTCCGGATGCTGGCAGGGGAAGGGATACCGGTGAATACCGGAACCTTCAGCAATGACATGACAACATTTGCCATAAGGGATGACGTTCTGACGCTTCTGGTGCATCTGGGGTATCTGACTTATGACAGCATAGATGAGACCGTCAGAATCCCCAATAAGGAGGTATCTCAGGAGTACGTAAATGCAATCCGCACAATGGACTGGCATGAGGTGATAGCTTCGGTTGAGGCATCCAGAAAGCTTCTGGAAGCATTGTGGGCCATGGACGGGAAGACGGTGGCAGAAGGGATAGACCGGGCTCACCGGGAGATTTCCATTCTTCAATATAATGATGAAAATGCCCTAAGCTGTACGATTCACCTGGCCTTTTACTTTGCCAGGGAGTATTACACCATTATCCGGGAGATTCCCAGCGGGAAGGGATTTGCCGATATCTGTTTTCTTCCCCGGAAATTGTATGCAGAGAAGTCGGCGGTGGTGATTGAACTGAAATGGGACAAGGACGTATACGGGGCGATAGAGCAGATCAAGGACCGGCAGTATGTGGAGGCGCTGAAGGATTATCAGGGAAATATTCTTCTGGCAGGTATCAGTTATGACAAAAAGACAAAGGAGCATACCTGTGTGATTGAGAAGATGCTGAAATAGAAGAAATGTCAGGTATTGGCGATTGTCCTTTGAGGAGAAAAGAAGTACAAGAAACAAAGGGCTGAAGAAAACCAATAGGGAGGAAATAGAATGGGATATTTGATTTATTTGGCAGGCCTTATCATTTGCCTGAGTTACGGCATCCGCCTGGATAGGATATGCAATTTTATAGACGCAATCAGCTTTGGATTTGTGGTGATTCCCTGTATTTTGGTACTGATATGCATGGGCTGTTGGAAAGAATTTATAAGGGCGTTTATGTATATTTTTGATCAGAAAACACATGAGAAAAGGGATGTGAATGAAAGCGCCAGGGCAGTTAAATTAGCATGTATATCCAGTCTCATATTTGGAGGGCTTGGGGTTGCTATAAGCCTGATCAATGCCTTACGTGGCCTAAATATCGAGCCATCCTCTTATATCGGTGCAGACTTGTCAGTGGCCCTCATCTCGATATTTTATGCACTAATCATAAATGCTGTTTTGGTGCCCTTATATTTTAAACTGAAAGGGAGCATCCGAAACAAAAGCAGGTATTAGGGACAGATAGCATAAAAGGGAGTTTGGCATATAATCATATGAAAGAATGGACTTTTATATCGAAAAAAGCAGGTATGTTTATGCTTGGCAGCCTTCTTTTGATCGGCAGCCTTTTGGTTGGCTGTGCCAGCGAGAGAAGTCCAGGGCCGGAAAAAGCAGGAACAGGCATAGCAAAACCCGGTAACGAAAAGGAAGGTACAACAGAATCGGGCGCAGAAAATCCGGGCATAAATCCAGGCACAGCAGAACCGGGCGCAGAAATTTCAGGCCAAAATCCAGGCGCAAGAAAGCTTGAGACAACAAAACCAATGCCGCCAAAATCAGAGCCGGAGAATTCACAGCCACCAACTCCGACAATAACAGAATCCGACTGGTCAGAATATTTTGACGGTCTGAATGGTACGGCTGTCCTGTATGATGCCTCAAACAATCATTTTATGTTTTATCAAAAAGAACTGGCATTGACACAAAGTTCACCCTGCTCCACATTCAAGATTATTTCCTCCATGATTGCCCTGGAAAACGGAATTCTCCAGCCAGAGGATTCTACCTATCCATGGAGCGGAGAAATCTTCTGGAATGAAAACTGGAATCAGGATATGGACTTTGAGCAGGCGTTTTCCTATTCTTGTGTGTGGTATTTCCGAAAGATCATTGATGAAATCGGGCAGGAGAGGATGCAGGAAGCCCTGGAGAAGCTTTCCTATGGAAACTGTGACATTTCAGATTGGGAGGGAAGGCTGAATCAATGTCAGTAAGTTAAGGGATCGCGAAACACAGCCAGGGAAACGGGGAGAGAAGCCATCGGAAAGGGTCTGCGGATTTTGACTTTGCAGAGATATAGAAGTCCTT
>CAJURT010000067.1 GCA_910588875.1 uncultured Lachnospiraceae bacterium | reverse complement strand
TACTTCCGGAGACATTCCCGGAGCCGAGGGCGAAAGTAACCCGCGCAGAAAAGGCAGCCGCCAAAGCGCAGAAGAAAGCCCTGCAGGAAGAAGCCGCCGAAACCCCGGCACCGGAGGAAACGGCACTGGCCATCATTCCAGAAGAACCGCATATAATGAAAACGGCAGAGCCGGAGGAAGCCACAGCTGAACCGGAAACTGCAGAGGATACCCCAGAGCAGGCAACCGAAAGCCCTGAACCGGCAGAGGAAGCCGAAGCCAATAAGGAAGCCAGCACCATGGAAATCAGCTACAATGTAACCGGCCCCCGCCGGAAAGAGCTGGCAACTGCAGTAGGCGACTTCATCGGAGCGGCTCCGGTATACCAGAAAGCTCCCACATACGCTTTCGCCATCGGCAGCTACATCATTGACCGGAACGGCACACTCAGTGGTGAGAAGAATAAAGAATTGACAGAGGCACTTGCAGCGCAGGGTTTTACCGCCGCATAAAAAAAGAATACCAGCCCCGCTCCGGCGGGGTTTTTGGTGCATACAATTTTCCAAGGCAATTCCGTATATAAAAATATCCGCTAAAATGTCCTCACGGCTTAATGCCAGAATTATACTTTTTAGCGGTTATTGATTTTTGTCCCCGCTACTCTCCGAGGGGTGTGCATCTTCCAGTACAATACAATTCCTATGATTTAGAACTTCATGATTCCATGGAAATTTGAGAAGTCAGCGAAAAACATAGAAAAAAATGAAATCCAAGAAAACCCGCAGAATCAGGCTTTTTCAAGACTTTCAGAAAAATAGCCCTCCGGAATGGAAGGCTTATTTTGTATCAAAGTTTGTCCCTTTAGACATGTATGCTGGCAAAGATGGCTTCCGATTACTATAAGCTTCATAAGCTTTCCTCCAGCAAGGCCAGGCCCGCCCTCATGTACAGCAAACCTGGCCCCTTTCTGAATTCCTTTTAAATCGATTACTTTTCTGCTGTCGCCTCAATCTCGCACAGCACACCCTTGGGCAGGGTCTTCACCGCTACACAGCTTCTGGCCGGCTTGGAAACAAAATACTTGGCATACACCTCATTGAAAGCCGCAAAATCTCCCATATCCGCCAGGAAACAGGTGGTCTTAAAGACCTTCTCAAAGCCGCTCCCGGCCTCCTTTAGAATCGCTCCCACATTTTTACAGCTTTGCTCCGCCTGAGCCGCAATTCCCTCCGGGACCTCACCATTCTCCGGATTCACCGGAATCTGGCCGGATGTGTAGACAATCCCGTTAACCTCAAAGCCCTGAGAGTAGGGGCCGATTGCTCCTGGTGCCTTTGTTGTGTTGATAACCTTCATTTTGAAATCCTCCTTTTTTGTTGTTCTATGTTCCTTTAAGAAATTTTTGTTTCCGCTTCCGTTTTCTTTTAGAAGCGTTCCTTACCCAAGCTTCCTTTCCGCCCTCATATCTTAACGGCCGTTAAGATTGTCCGGATGCATCGCCAGAACCTCCGCCAAATCCAGCGTCCTCGTTCCGTCCTCGAAGATAAACACCGGCATCCCAATCCCGTCCGCCGCCTTAACCGGCTCAAACATCGGGTCATTTTCCCGCAGCTTCAAAAACTCTTTCAGACAGGGAAAGCTGGCCGAAATATTGTGAAATTCAATCTCCACTCCCTGGTCCTTCAGCTTCATCATCGCATACAGCGTATCCTGGCACAAATGGCTGCCAATCATCGTAATCTTCATTTTCTTTTCCTCATTCTCAACTTCTTCAGACGGAACCTCAAATCACTCCCGACCAGCCGGTCACGGTCAGCAAAAATACGATCACGCAGGCCAGGGCAATCAAGATCAGCACCTTGGGCAGTACCCACCGGAACCATTTGGCAAAGGGAACATCCGCCATGGCACAAGAACCGATCATCCATCCCAACAGCGGGGAAAGCAGGTTGGTAAAGCTGTCGCCCATCTGGTAGGCAACCACTGCCAGGTTCAGCTGCATTCCCAGAGCCTCTGCCACCGGCTTCATGATCGGCACCAGAATCGCGGCCTTGGAGGTGGCTGAGGGAATCAGCGGATTAATAATCGACACAATCAAGGTCAGGCCAATGCTGGAAACTGACCGGGGAAGGGTGAGCAATGGCTTGGTCAGCACATACACAATGGTGTGAATCACGTTTCCATTTCCCAGCACCAGGGAGATCACCTTGGCCAGACCGATGACAAAGGCTACAAACGCCATGGAGCCAAGCCCCTTGGCAAAGGTCTGCCCCAGCTTCTCGGGGCTCATGCCGCCGATAAATCCCACGATCATCATGGTGCACAGCATAATGGCAATCATAAAGTCAAAGGTCAGATTGCTGTCGCCGCCCAGGAGAGGATACATGGCAATCACCACATACTGGAGGACAAAAATCACGATAACCGCAATCTTTCTCCAGTTCATCTCCACCTTTTTCAGCACCTGGGCATCCTTTGCGTCCACACCGGCCCCATCCGGTCTCCACCCGTCCGCATACATCAGAGAGGCCTAGGGATTTTTCTGAATCTTCTTTACATAACGCAAAACCATAAAGATAGCCACTGCCAGGAAAAAGTTCATGATCACCAGCCTGGTGAAAAAGGCCGAGTAGGGAATCACCCCCATGAGCATCTGGGTGGTGGCCTGCTGGGCCGGGCCTGTGCCAAAGCCGATCAGGGAGGCAAAGGTAGTCACTCCCAGGGCACAGATGGGATCCAGCTTCAGCTTCTTGGCAAACAGAACACCGATGGGAACCACAGCAATCAATGCATCCGTTCCTCCGAAGCCGCCCAGATAGGCCATCAGAATCATCATCATGGCAATCAGGATCCCGGCTCCCTTGTCCTTCAGCTTATAAACGCCCCAGTTCATCAGATCATCCATCACACCGGTCTCCAGCACCACATTGATGTTGGCACCCGACACCATAACCACAAACATAATGGTGGCAGCCCCCACCATGCCCGACTTCATCAGCATCAGGGCATCCCAGGGATTCACCGGCGTCTGATGGCCCAGGAACTCAAATTCCGTCCCCATGATCTCCCCCGCCTCATTGGTGGCGAACTGTCCGGCAGGAATCAGATAGGTGGCCAGGCAGGACACCAGGATAATCCCAAACATAATCCACAGTAAATGCGGCATCTTAAACGCCTTTTTCTTCTCCATTGCTTTTCCTCACTTATCTTGAAAGTTTTTTCATCCTCCGGTTCCAAGAGCCTCCGGCGCAGGAAACGCCCCAATCCGCGTTTTCCTGCTCCCCCGAAAGCACGCAGGAATTATTACTTACTCAGTACAAACCCGACCTCTGCACAGACGCCCAGCGACAGGGCCGACTCATCGATATCAAACTTCCCGTTATGATGGGCTGCGCCGCTGCCATACTCCTCATTGCGGATTCCCAGAAATCCCAGAGCCCCCGGATACTTTTCCAGATACATGCTGTAGCACTCGGAAGCATACCAGCGGTCACAGTCAGAAAGCACATCCGCGCCGCAGATTTCCCCGGTCATTTCCTGAGTTCTCAGGGCAACCCCCGCATCATTCACCACCGGCAGAAGGCTGATCTTATTCCTCTCTGCAAATTCAATGCTGCACTTGTGGCACACCGCCGTATTCTCCGCTACCATGTTAATAATTCTTAAGGCCTTTTCTCCCTCTCCCTTGTTGAAGTACCGGGCCGTACCTCCGATATAGGCATCCTCCGGAATCACATTGGTGGTCTCCCCGGCCTGGAACACGCAAAGCCCCAGCGTAACCGTCTCCTCCGCATCGATCTGATTTAAAAATGCCGAATCAATCTGGGTAACAATGTGAGCCGCCGGCACGATAGGATTGGCCGCCTGGTCCGGCCGGGAACCATGCCCCGCCTTCCCCTTTACATGGAAACCGATTCCCACGGTACCCGCCATCCGGGGACCAGGGACAATATTCACCTTCCCCGCATCCAGCCCGCTGTACACATGGAGGGCAAAACACTCGTCAATGGGATACTCCTCCAGCATTTCCAGCATGGTCTTAATCCCACAGTTGGTCTCCTCCCCCTCCTCAAAGCAGCAATAGACCGTACCCTCAATCTCCTCCTTCATCTCCAGCAGCACCTTCATAGTCCCCAAAAGCACCGCCATATGGGCATCATGTCCGCAGGCATGGCATTTCCCCTCAACCTCAGACACGCAAGCCTTGGGCTGCTTCAGATTGCAGGCCTCCTCCATCACCGGAAGCCCGTCAATGTCCGCCCGGATAACCCGGTGCTTCCCCGGCTTCCCACCCTGAATGATGGCGATAATCCCTGTACCCGGCAGCAGCTTATAAGGAACCCCCATGCCCTCGATCTCCCTCACCAAAACCTCCCGGGTCTTAAATTCCTCCCCGGAAAGTTCCGGATGCCGGTGAAACTCCCTGCGCATCTCCACCATATAGTCCTGACACCCTACGGCCAATTGCCTGATCTCTGAAAGTTTCATACTCTCTCCTTTCGTTTGCTTTTATTTAAATTTTTTTACATCCCCTTGTCTATGCACCCTTTATCTCTTTGGTATATTCAGCCTTGGAGGAAGGAGGGGGACCACGTACAGCCAGTCAGGATTTTTGACTTTTGCAGGGATTCTTAATCCCGAAACGGGAAAAAATCCCGACTGGCTGTATGCGGTCCCCCTCCTTCCTCCAAGGCGTACCCTCACACGCCCTTAAAAGCCAGCCAATTTACTCCTCCCCCAGATACTTCCCCGTATGCTTCGTATTCACCGCCTCGCAAATCCTCTTAAGCCCTTCCTCCACCGTAGCCTTCGGGCACGCCAGATTCAGGCGGATAAAGCCATCGGAATTCTGCACAAACATGTTTCCCCCTTCCAGGAGAACCCCTGCCTTGTAGGCAAAGAACAGCGGCAGCTTCTCATCCGGCTCAAAATACTCATTCAAATCCACCCAGGCCAGGTAGGTTGCCTCCGATATCTGGTACTTCGCCCTGGGAAGATGCTCTGCCAGGTATTCCCCCACAAACCGGAAATTCTCATCCAGATAGATTCGCAGTTCCTCCAGCCAGGTCTCCCCCTTCTCGTAAGCTGCCTGGGCCGCTGCAATACTTAAGGGATTGTCAAAATTATAATGGCGGTCCAACCGCAGAAGGACTATGCGGCGTCTGACAGGCTTCTGATCGACATGATTGATCATCGTGTGGAATTGAATTTACCCTTTTGCCTTCTCAGCAGCCACGGCCGCCTTTTCTTCCTTTGTCATCAAAAGTCCGCACTGGATGGTGACACAGGTAAACAGAAGCAGAAGCACGGGATAAAACGCATATCGGATAATATCCAAATAAGAACAGCCGCCATATTGCTGAACCAGCAGGCATCCGCTGTCATGGGGAACTACCATCAATATGGCACAGGAAAAAATATCCAGCAGAGACGCCATGCGTTTTGGAGCAATCTTGTACTCATTCCCCAACTCCTTTGCTATCGGAGCGCTGATCAGACAGGCCACCGGATTGTTCAGTGTGGTTCCGGATATCGCCATTGAGAGCAGACCGATCACATACTGACAGCTTTTTCTGCTCCTTATGAATTTCATGGCAGTGTCCACCAGCCACTGAATGCCCCCATAGTGGCGGACCAACTCCATCATTCCGGAAACCATCATGGCAAAAACAGCAAGCCAGAACATATCCTCCATCCCCGAGCCCACTGCCTGCGCCCACTCAAAAAATCCGACTTAAAATTCATAATAAATTTATCCTTCATCTCCGCTCCCACCCCCTTCGTCGCAATGATTGTGGTATCGGAAATCATGGAAAGATTATCCCCAAAATAGGCTCCCGCAATCGCTGCCGCACCGGCCATGCCCACGTTCAGCCCCGCACCCTGCGCCAGGGCAATCGCCACCGGAATCATGGTAACCTGAGTTCCCATAGAAGTTCCGATACATGTGGAAATAATGCAGCAGATCAAAAAAATGCCAGGTATTAAAAACTGGGTGGGTATCAGGTGGATTCCAATATTCACAATAGAATCCTTTCCCCCTATGGCAGCCGTGGCGCTGGCAAAGCCGCCGGCCAGAAGCACGATAATTCCCATCAGCATCACTCCGGACGCACCGGCTCCCTTACAATAGATGTCCACCTTATCCGAAAATTTTTCCTTCCTGTCAAAGCAGATCAAAGCAACTAAAATCCCAATCATCAGCGCTACATAGCGGGGCATCAGCCAAAACGGGGACTCCACTCCTTTTATGGAGAAATAGGTTCCGCAGCCCAGATATAATCCCAGAAAAACAAATATTGGGATTAACGCCTTCCCCCCATAATCCTTTTTGCTTCTTGTCTCTTTCATTTCTGCCCTTCTCCTTCCCTGTTTTTTACTGTTTTTTGTGCAGCCTGCATCAGATATTTTTATTGTAACCACTTAATTTAGGGAAATCAAACCAGACAGTTTTTCTTGTCAGTAAAATTTTTATGTAATATTTTCTTGGGAATAGACATTCTCCGACTTTTATGCCGCAATTTCACCGTTTTTTTCCATAATCGGCTAAAATCGCTAATTTGTTGATTTATACGAAACTTGTTCGGAAAAGGGCAGAACCGGAACGCTGTTGCATCGTTCCGCAAATAACCGGACCAGTCAGGCAGAATGTTTTTTCGAGTGTGCAAGGCAAAAAACAGAGCCAGGAATCTGTTTTCAAGACTCCTGGCTCCTCTCATCCGGTCACCAAAGCTTTCCCAAAATCTCCTTTTCCGCAAACAAGGCCGTGGCTCCCCCTGTGTGCAGAAACACCACATTACTCCCCGGCGCCACTTTCCCGGAGCGGACATAGTCGATCAGCCCGGCAAAGCCTTTCCCGCTGTAAACCGGATCTAACAAAAGCCCCTCCTTCTCCGCCATCATTTTGATCGCCTCCGTGCCTCCTTCGCTGGGAATCTCATACCCTGGCAGATAGTAGGAAGCGTCAATGTCAAAATCCTCCTCCCTCAATACCGGCTCAGCCCCCAGCCACCGCAGGGTATCATTTCCCAACTGAACCCGGCTCCTTTTATAATCCCCGCCATGGCAGGACACATCCACAGACACAATCCGGATATCCGACCCCAGCAGCCTTTTTCCCGCAACCAGCCCTGCCATGGTGCTGCCTGTACCGTTGGCGTGAAAGAGGTAATCCACGTGCAGCCCCATCTCATCCAGCTGCTCCTTCAGTTCGACAAAGCCTCCGATAAAGCCTGCTGTCCCCACAATGCTTGCCCCGCCTATGGGGATGTCGTAGCATTTGTGCCCTTCTGCCTCCAGTCTGGCAATATGCTCCTTTCCCAGGCGGTACATTCTCTCGTCTGCCTCTGCCTCGCTCTCTCCCGGGTTCATTTTTATGATATGGACCTCTGCCCCCATGATCTTGTCCAGCAAAAGATTGCCCTTCAAATCCTCCTCGTCCGGCTCCACAATGGCCAGAAGGTAGAGAACCGGCTTTAACCCCTCCCGCCTGCAAGCCTCCACGGTCTGCATGGCATGGTTGGACTGGGTGGCGCCGTAGGTGAAAATATACTCTGCCCCCTGCCTCTTCGCATCCCCCAGAAGATACTCCAGCTTCCTTATCTTGTTTCCCCCAAATAAGCTTTTCCCGGAAAAATCCTCCCGCTTGATAAAAAGATTTACCCCCAAATGCCGGGAAAGGCGCTCCAGCTTATAAAACGGGGTGGGATAAAACCCTAAGTCGGCTCTCTCCTTTTTCCCCAGAAGTTCCCTTACCTGCTCACAATTCATCATTTCCCGTCTCCTTTATTTTCTGTTTTGCAAATGCTGCTGTCTGCCCCCTTTTATGGCTGCTTCCGGCGGTCAAGACACGCTAGTACATCAGTGATGATCGTGGCAATGATTATGGTCTCCGCAGCCGTGCTCCGCGCAGGTGTGCTCCTGGCCGTGGTGATGGTCGTGATGACTGCACTGGATGTCAGGGTTGAATTCCAGGCTGCCGGCGGCCAGGGCCTCTGCTGCCTTGTCAGCCTCCCCGGATACGCCGCCGTACAGCTTGATTCCGGCTGCTGCCAGGGCCGCCTGGGCTCCGCCTCCGATGCCGCCGCAGATCAGGGCATCCACCTGCAGGGCACTGAGAACACCGGCCAATGCCCCGTGGCCGCTGCCATTGGTGTCCACCACCTCAGAGGAGGTAATCACCCCATCCGTAATATCGTAAACCTTAAACTGTTCTGTGTGGCCGAAATGCTGGAAAATCTGGCCGTTTTCGTAAGTTACTGCAACTCTCATAGCAAACTCTCCTTTTGATTTTTTGTATTTTTGATGGTATTGGTGCTTAAAACATCCGTCTTGTCCGCAATGGGTGGCCCGGCCGTCACACAGCCAGAAGTCCCCTCCCTCAATACGCAGCGCAAGCCCGTCAACCAGCACAGTTGCCAGCTTTTTTCTGGCGCTTTCATAGATTCTCTGCACCGTAGTCCGGGCAATCTGCATAAACTCACAGCACTGTTCCTGAGACAGCCCCTCCTTGTCGATCAGCCGGATAGCCTCATATTCGTCCACGGTCAGAATGACCGGGGCTTTCTGCTCTCCGGCCTGGGAAGGAAGAAATTCCAGGACTTGAGGGAAATGACATACTTTTCTGCATTTTGTAGGTCTTGGCATAAAGGCTCCTTTCCCCTGGGATAAAAATAATTGATTTCTCAAATTTTGACACGGCCGCTGTCCTGCCTGGGTTTGTGAAACCACATCCCCGTAAGTGGGGATGAATGGGACTGGCATTTATTATAAGCTAGTTTTGGACATATGTCAATAACAAAGCCCAGGAATGTTAACTTATGTTAAATAAAGATTACTGTTCATTCTCAATGTCAGTAAGTTAAGTTGTTCCAAAAAGTACGCCAGGGAAACAGGGAGAAATCCTGGTGGTTTTTTGTTTTTCGACAAATTTCTTCCAGGGTATTCCCTTCTCTCACAAAATCCCTTATAATAGCCTTACATCAGAGAAAGCGGGCAGCACTCCCTATTTGGAGGATACGCACCTCCGGGACTGGTTTCATTCAATTTAGACCAGTGCCGCAGGTGTGTAAACACCAGAGAAAGGAGGATGTGGTCTATGTTCTTCTTAGAAATCCTGAACCGTGTTGTGAGTATCTTTGCGGGCATTGTGGGTGGCCTTAACGGGTTGATCGCATTAGTCCAGAAGTGTAAATCTTACATAGATCGGCAGAAGGCAGAGACAGAAAAAGACCCATCAGCTTGCTTGGCGGCGTCTGATGGGCCCAAAGACGATTGCACAAGTAATCGTTAATTAAGCGCGGGCGGCAGCTTTATCGCCGCCCTTTTCTATTACAAGTTCATCATAGCATTTTGTCAGGGTGAAGTCAACAGGGAAATTCATTTCCCGATAAATGAAGCCCAGGAACAATTGAATCTTCTCAATCAGTCGGTGAAAAGCAATAATCCGCTCCGGCAAAGCCATTCATTTTGTAAAGGAAAGAAATATGGAATTAATAGAATTATACGACTGCATTGGTCTCCAGGCCGAGATGGTGAAAAAGCTGAATGATGTTGGCAAACAAATCCGGCTCCATCTCCTAGAGCCGTATCTGGAAAAATTAATGAACGCGGCCACAGCGAAACAAGCCTATGAGGCCTTACAGGCCCTATTGGAGGAAGATCCCGATCATAGCAAAATGCTGTATTGCCAACTGGAATGTGCCCGAAGAATCTTTGATCGCTATCAGGAAAAACACATTTCAGAAGCAATCTATACCGATACCATGAAATGCTTCCCCAGATTTATCGAGGAATGCAGAAAGAAAAACGGCCGGATGTTTTTTGACCGGGGATGGTGGACTTACCGGCAGATCAGCATGAGCATCTTCCGTATTGGAGAATTGGAATATGAGAGGAAGCAAAGGGAAGGGGAATGTGTTATCGGGATTCACATCCCATCCGATGCGAACTTATCCAAAGAGGCGGTGGATGCTTCCTTAAGGCAGGCAGAAAGGTTTTTTCAGGCATATGACATAAGCTGGACAGACAAAAAATACACCTGCAATTCCTGGCTCCTCTCACCGATGTTAAAAAAACTGCTGCCGGAAAATTCCAACATCCTGTCCTTCCAGAAACGTTTTGATCTTGTGCAGGAAGACAAAGAGGACAGAGAATATATCGAATGGCTGTTTCAGGTTCCGTCGGATACCAGATACAAGGATTTGCCGGTAAAAACCAGCCTTCAGAAAAAGGCCAGAAATCTGCTGCTTCATGGCGAAAATATCGGTTCTGCATACGGGATAATAAAAGTCCGCTGACACAAAGTAATTTTCATCCCCGCTCCAGTGACCTCAGGCCTTTCCTGTACTCCTGCATCTGCTCCTCCTTCGTATGATTCATAACAAACTGCAATTCATTCACAACCTTTTCCCGGTCATAGGGCAGATACCCGGTTACCGGTGCAAAATTTGAAACCGTATTGGCAAGGAGATGGGTGCGGATATGCAGATTACGGATAAACAGCTGCAATTCCCGGATCCTCTCCTTTTCCCCTGCGGGCACAAACAAGCCCTGCTGTGCCATCTGATATAACTCCGTGTCCGGGAAAAGAGTCAGGGAATCCACAGAAATAAAATAGGGATTCAGCTGGCTGAAAAGCCGGGCGCTGTTTACTGCGTTTCGGTATCCCCCTCCTTTTCCTGCAAGCCCGGTCATATAGACAAAATAATATTCCATCCCCGCCTCATCTAATTTCCTGCATTGCTGAAAAATATCCCCTGCCGTGTATCCCTTTCCCGCCAGTGAAAGAGTCTCATCGTCACCGCTTTCCACCCCGATGCTCAGGCCGTTAATTCCCATTGCCCTCAGCTTTTTTAGCTGCCATACTTCTTTATTCTTAATGTCACGGATGCTGGCAAACATGGCCATGGTCTGACACTTAATCAGATAGTCCCGCACCGTCAATGCCCGCAGCTTCAGATTCTCATAACTCATGGCAAAGGGATTTGCCCCTGTCCAGAATATCCTTCTGGCATAGGGCTGATATTCTTTGATCTCTGCCAAATCCTCCTCAAACTCCTCCATCGGTGACAGACGAAACGGCTCATTTTTATACAGACTGCAAAACCTGCACCGCCGGTAGGTGCAGCCGGAAGTGGCCTGTAGGATAACCGAATGGGCTTCATAGGGAGGCCGCCAGGTCCTTCCTGTAAAATGCATGGCTGTCCCTCCTCTCACAAATGACGAACGCTTTTCCTGTATCTCTGCAAATCCTCTTCCCCGACATTTTCTATGATATTGTCCAGAAATGCCAGCAGCCTCCCCTTATCCTCCGGCAGCCGTCCCTGAAATTGATAGGCATTGGAAGCCCCCATGGCTGCAAATATTGTGGGTATCTCTAAACTTTCAACCAATGTCCGCAGTTCTCTGTATTTTTCCCGTTCTCCCTCCTCCTGCCAGTTGCCCTTCTGTATTTCCCCGTAAAGTTCTGAGTCCGGATAAATCGTCAACATGTTTGCCCCAATCCGGCCAGGATGCAGCTGATTACACAGCCTGGCCGTCTCCTTCGCCCCAACCTCTCCCCGCCCTGCCCCGGAAATGCTTACCAGGTAAAAGAAATGATAGCGGATTTTTGCCTGGTCTAATCTCCTGCATTGCCGCAAAATATCCAGAGAAGTGTAACCCTTATTCATAAACCGAAGTGCCTCATCGTCACCGGTTTCGATTCCTATCGTCAGGCCGTCATACCCCAGAGCATGCAGCGCTGCCAGTTCTTCATCGGACTTTGGCGTAATATCCGTAATTCTGGCAAAGGAGCCCACCGACTGTACAGAAGGGAGATATTTGCGGATTAACTCCCCGATAGCCGCCAGTTTGTCATAGGACAAGACAAAAGGATTCGCCCCTGTGAGAAATACCCGGCGGATATTCCCTCTGTTCCAAAGCCTGAGGGTTCTTTCCGCCTCCTGCAAATCCTCCTCAATAACCTCCATCGGAGTCATACGGAAACGAAAAGGCAAATCCTCGTACAAGGTACAGAATTTGCATTGATGATGGGTGCAGCCTGCTGTTACCTCCAGCAAAAGGGATGAGGCCTCATAGGGTGGTCTCCAAATGGTTCCTGTGTAGTGCATGGTTATCCTCCTTTTTTGTTTTATCACATTTGCTATCATTATAGCTATGCCTATTATTTTTACAAGTACTGTACTTTTTTGTAGTATCCGTTTTACATTCAGTAAATCGGGGAGTCTCCTCTTTTCCCTGGCGTACTTTTTGGAGCGGCTAAACGAAATGATATTGCCTGTGAACAGTAGCCTCTCGTCCCCGGACTTGTCGTTACAGTTCACGGGCAATGTCAGTAAGTTAAGAAATCGCGAAACACAGCCAGGGAAACGGGGAGAGCAGCCATCGGAAAGGGTATGCAGATTTTGACTTTGCAGAGATTTAGAAGTCCTTAAATTTCTGAGTTTTGCGT
>CAJURT010000066.1 GCA_910588875.1 uncultured Lachnospiraceae bacterium | reverse complement strand
CGTGCCGGATACGTCCGCAGCAGCCGAGGCGCCCAGGGCGGCTATATGCTGACCCTGAAGCCGGAGGAATACACGGTAGGCATGATTCTCCGCCAGACCGAAGGCAGCCTCTCTCCGGTCGCCTGCCTGGATGATGACGCCAATTCATGTGAGCGTGCTTCCTACTGTGCGGCTCTGACCGTCTGGAAGCAGCTAAAGGATGCCATCGACCAGGTGGTGGACAACGTAACCCTGGCAGATCTGATCGAAGAGCAGAAGAAACGGCCCCATGACAACCTGATGTGAACATAACCGACAAAATGACCCAAGGAGCAGAGAATATTCATGAATGAATTTTCCAGAACAGAACGGTTAATCGGAACCAGCAAGCAACAGCAACTGGCCGGCACCACCATCACCGTCTTCGGTGTGGGCGGTGTCGGCTCCCATTGTGTAGAAGCATTGGCACGGTGTGGAGTCGGCCACTTGGTGCTGATTGACAATGACAGGGTATCCCTGACAAACATCAACCGCCAGAGCATCGCCACCCACAGCACTATCGGGCTTTTCAAGACCAGAGCCATGAAGGAGAGGATTCTGGATATCAACCCCGGCGCCTGCGTTGACACCTGTGAAGCCTTCGTCCTGCCAGACAACTTAGATTCCCTGATGGAGTCAGCCGGCCCTACTGACTATATCATCGATGCCGTTGACACGGTAGCTGCCAAGCTGGCGATTGCACGCTATGCCCACGACCGGAAGATCCCCATGATCTCCTCCATGGGCACTGGCAATAAACTCCACGGAGAACTTTTTGAAATCACAGACATTTCCCGGACCTCCGTCTGCCCCTTATGCCGCGTCATGCGGCGGGAACTAAAGAAAATGGGCATCAGCCGGCTGAAGGTCCTGTATTCAAGGGAAATGCCCCTCACCCCGGTTCTCCCCTCCGAGGAAGAAACCGGACGCCGCCAGGTGCCGGGCAGCATCTCCTTTGTGCCTCCGGCCGCAGGCCTGCTGATTGCCGGGGAGGTTATAAGGGAACTTCTGGGCATCACCTGACGCAGCCGCCCAGTTCTTTTCGGCTGCCAGCAAAAAATTCTATATTACAAAACAATACAAAGGGGGAAACGTATGAAAACAACGAACAAATGGGCCAGTAAAATGGGCTTCATCCTAGCTACCGCCGGAGCTGCCATCGGCCTGGGCAACCTATGGAAATTCCCATACCTGATGGGGCGCAACGGCGGATTCCCGTTCTTAGCGGCTTACCTGATCTTTATCTGCCTTCTTGGGGTCCCGGTCATGATCACGGAGATGGCGCTGGGGCGCAAGACGGGCCACAACCCGGTTCTGGCCTATGGCACCGTACACCCGCATGCGCGGATTGTGGGGTATCTCGGCGTATTAGCCGCCTTTTTCATTTTGTCCTATTATGCAGTGATCGGCGGCTGGATCATCAAATATTTTGTGAGTTACACGGTTACCGGCCAGGCGCCGGAGGATTTTTCCGCCTTTATCGGGCACCCAACCGAACCGCTCATCTGGTTTTTCCTTTTTATGCTGGGCACCTCACTGATCTGCTATTTTGGTGTCAGCGGCATTGAAAAAGCAAGCAAATTCATGATGCCTGCCCTTTTTGTTATTTTGATCATTATCATTGTGCGTGGGCTTACCCTGCCGGGTGCCGCTGCCGGGCTGTCCTTTATCTTCACCCCGAAGCTTAACGATTTCAGCCTGAATTCCGTCAGTGCTGCCTTAGGGCAGGTTTTCTATTCCTTAAGCCTCTGCATGGGGATCACCATCACCTACGGCAGCTACCTGCACAAGGAT
This sequence comes from uncultured Lachnospiraceae bacterium, assembly GCA_910588875.1. Classification (GTDB taxonomy): domain Bacteria; phylum Bacillota; class Clostridia; order Lachnospirales; family Lachnospiraceae; genus Brotaphodocola. The sequence goes on along the minus strand of CAJURT010000066.1, from coordinate 10,639 downwards.
GTGAGCATTCCCAAAGGCTGTATCCAGGTGGCTGTCCTGGACACCTGCATGGCCCTCCTGGCCGGAATCGCTATCTTTCCTGCCGTGTTCGCCTGCGGCTTAGAACCGGCCTCCGGCCCCGGGCTGATCTTTGTCACCCTGCCCGAGGTGTTTGGCGCCATGGCCGGCGGGGCATTTTTTGCCGCCCTGTTCTTCCTGCTGGTCTTCTTCGCAGCAGTGACCAGCGCGGTGGCCCTCCTGGAGGTCTCGGTCTCCTTCGTGATGGGCAACTGGCACTGGAGCCGCCGGAAGGCAGTCTTTTTGCTGTCCTTTTCCATTTTCCTCCTTGGCATTCCCAGTTCCCTCTCCTTTGGGCCTTTGGCTGGGGTATCGATCTTCAATTACAACATCTTTGATTTTGTGTGTATGCTGACCGACAATATCTTCCTGCCCTTTGGCGGCATCTTCATGTGTTACTACATTGGCTGGAAATGGCAGCCTGCCCTGCTGATCGATGAGATCTGCCTAAACGGCATACCATTCCCCTTTGCCAAGCCCTGGCTCTTCCTGATCCGTTTTGTGACCCCGGTCATGGTCATTATTGTATCCCTCACAGGGTTTTTCAGTATTTACCAGACCGTAATCCCGTAGCCCAAGATACGGCTTGGAAAGAAGCGGGCACAGGCTATGTACCGGAAGCGGCATGCTTCCGGTGACGCCTCAGCGTTCGGTAAAGGTGGCACACTGGGTATGCTCCGCCTTGCTGGCTCCGTCCCCACATACATTGATATGCTCTGCCTGGCAGTGGCGCCCTTCGTTGTAAATGCAGTTTACCGCCTCGCAGTCAACCTCCAGGCGGCTTTCCGGAGTCTTGAACACATTCTTAAATGCGCCTTCCTTATTCTCGTCAAAGCTTCCGCAGCAGGTCTCGCAGCGCTCCTTCGCCCCATGGCCGTCCACAATAATCGCCTGCTTGCAGCAGCAGTTGTCCGCATTGTGCAGACAGTTGGTAACTGAACAATCCAATTTTGTCATAATAAATGCATACCTCCTTGATAGACTGAAGTTTTGGCATCCTGTGCCAGAACTGCCGATATGGTCAAATATCAAGGTTAGTATGCACTTATCATGAAAATTTATGACTTGTCCGCCTGATTTTTATTTTTCTTTTTTGGCTTCTACCGGGCGGATCTCTTTTTCAGCAATTTCCTTTTTTATGGCCGATATAAAATCTTCCAGGGGTTTCTGCCCTTCATCCCCCAGGAAACGGCTGCGGACTGCCACCACTCCTTCCTCCGCCTCCTTCTGGCCAACTACCAGCATATAGGGAACCTTCTGCATCTGTGCCTCACGGATCTTATATCCGATTTTTTCCGAGCGCACATCCAGTTCTACCCGAATTCCGGCTTTATCCAGTTTTTCCGTCACTTCCCGGGCATAATCCATAAACTTGTCGGAAATCGGCAGGACCTTTACCTGTACCGGCGCCAGCCAGGTTGGGAAAGCCCCTGCAAAATGCTCAATCAGGATACCAATAAAACGTTCGATAGAACCGAAAGCCACCCGATGGATCATGATCGGGCGGTGCTTCTCCCCGTCCGCTCCGATATACTCCAGTTCAAACCGTTGCGGCATCTGGAAATCCAGCTGGATCGTGCCGCACTGCCAGGTTCTTCCAATCGCATCCACCAGATGGAAATCAATCTTCGGGCCATAAAATGCGCCGTCTCCCTCATTGATCACATAATCCAGCCCCAGTTCACCCAGTGCCGCCCGCAGCCCTTCTGTCGCCATCTCCCAGTCCTCGTCACTGCCCATGCTGTCCTCCGGGCGGGTTGACAACTCCACATGGTACTGGAAGCCAAACAGTTTATAAACCGAATCAATCAGTCTGGCAACCCCCATGATCTCTTCCTTGATCTGCTCCGGCATCATAAAGATATGGGCATCGTCCTGGGTAAAACAGCGCACCCGCATCAGGCCATGCAGCTGCCCTGATTTCTCATGGCGGTGCACCAGCCCCAGTTCACCCACCCGCAGCGGCAGGTCACGGTAGGAACGGGGCTCCGAGGCATAAACCAGCATCCCGCCAGGGCAGTTCATAGGCTTAACCGCATAATCCTGCTCATCGATCACCGTAGTATACATATTATTTTTATAATGATCCCAGTGGCCGGAGTTTTCCCACAATGCACGGTTTAAGATAATCGGCGTCGAAATCTCCACATACCCTGCCTTCTTGTGGATCTCCCGCCAATATTCCAGCAGCGTATTCTTGAGTACCATGCCCTTAGGCAGGAAGAAGGGAAATCCCGGCCCGGCCTCATGCATCATAAAGAGGCCAAGTTCCCGGCCCAGCTTCCGGTGGTCACGTTTTTTGGCTTCCTCCATCATCGTGATATAAGCTTCCAACTCCTCCTTTTTGGAAAATGCCGTGGCATAGAGACGGGTCAGCATCTTGTTGTGCTCGTCCCCTCTCCAATAAGCACCGGCAATGCTGGTCAGCTTATAGGCTTTCCCCACATCCTTTGTGTTCATCAGATGGGGGCCGGCACACAGATCCGTGAATTCCCCCTGCTTATAGAAGCTGATCTCCTCACCCTCCGGCAGATCTTCTATCAGTTCCACCTTATATGGCTCCTCTTTTTCCTTCATAAAGGCAATGGCCTCTTCACGGGGAAGCGTAAACCGTTCAATCGGCAGGGCTTCTTTCACGATCTTCTTCATCTCTGCCTCGATCTTTGCCATGTCCTCCGCCACAATCGGCTCTTCAAAATCAATATCATAATAAAAACCATCTGCAATGGAAGGGCCAATCGCCAGCTTTGCCCCCGGATACAGGCGTTTCACTGCCTGTGCCATCACATGGCTGGCCGAATGGCGCAGCGCCGCCAGCCCTTTTTCCTCCTTCGCCGTCAGGATATTAAGAGTACAATCCCTATCCAGGACAGTCCTTAAGTCCACGGCGTCCCCATCCACTTCACCAACACAGGCCATCCTTCCCAGGCCCTCGCTTAAATCCTTTGCCACATCCAAAACAGACATTGGCTGTGCATACTCTTTCACGCTTCCATCTTTTAATGTAATCTTCATGCCTATCTTCCTTTCCTTCTCTTTCCAGCGCAAATTGTGTGGTTCCCAGGAAGTTCTTTCCTCCGTAGGATCCCTTTTCCCATAAACAAAAACGTCCCCTGTCCGGAGCGTTCTGCTCCTGACAGGGGACGATCTCGTTTTATGATCGCGGTTCCACCCCGGTTGCTGCCTGCATAATCCTATGCCTCCGTCTTCTACCTCCTGACGGCGGCATCCCGGCAGCCACTTCATTTTGACGATAACGGGGTCACCGGATCCGATTAAGGACCGCTCCGAGTTGGTCTTCCCTGATCTCCTCCGCAAAATGCTTCCACCTTATGCATCTCTCTCTGGGCGTCATCCATCAGGTACTGGTCTCATCCACACGTTCACCTGTTCAGTTTTCCTCAATATCTGAACTGATTATAGCACGGAGGAGGGATTTGTCAAGGGATTATTTCCCTTTCCCTGAGACTTGTCCTATGCCGCGCCATCACCGACAGGCCTGCCTTACTGCCCCAGCATCCGGTTCAATTCCCGGATCCCGTCCAGGCAGGCCAGTTCATTTCCATCCATATCGTAAAGCTGCCCGTCCTGGACAAAATTGTAAACACAGATATTGTCCAGCCAAACCTCCCCGGCGGCACGGAACCTGATCTCATCATATTCGCATTTTCCGAAATTCAGGTCAAATCCCCACTCCCCATCCACGGTAACGGTTTCCGTCCGGGAGCCTAACGTCACAAAGAGGCGGACCGGGCTGTCACTGTCCGCCGTAAAGCGCACATGGTTATCCTCTATACTATTGCGCGAAACCCGGTGTCCAATCTTCTGAGAGATGCTTCCGCCGTTTTCCAATCTCATCCGGCTGCTGCCGTCCCGGTCCCTCACCTTGCCCCGGCTGACCTCCCAGCCTTTATCCCCCAGCGCGAACTGCCCGTTGTAGACAAAATTATTGGCATAATTACGATAACTCCAAACCGCGTAGCCATTGGTATCCCTGCGCAAAAGTTCCGGCAGACCTGTTAAATATGCATTTCGCTCCTCCTCCATAAGGCGGGCATTTTTTTCAAACCCCGGCGTGATATCCATGTAGAGAAGCTGGTCGATAAACACCGGCTTCCCGCCGTTAAATGCTTTAACCAGGTTCAGCTGTTCCTCCATGGTGGAAATCGCTTCCGGCGCCGTGAGCAGGCGGTTATGTTCCTGCCCCATGGACACACTGTACATCAGGGCCGTGTAAGGGGCATCCTGGCAGGGAAATGTGCTGAAGTGGTTTGCCCCTTCCCGATTCCCGTCCAGGCCTCTTACCGGATCCACATCCAGGCGGACCTCCATGGAGAGATCCGGAAAAACCTGTTGCGCCTCTGCCAGAAGTTCCATCAGGAAATGGTCATAAAATTCAAAGAAAAGCTGATATGCCGGGCTGCTTCTCTGAGGGATCCCCACGGATCCGTAGCCGGCGAGTTTGGCCTGAGGCTCAAAATACCGCCTCAGTTCTTCCAGGGTGTAACGTTCCTCCAGATAATCCTGGAATCCGATCCGCTTGGCCTCGGCGATCCCTTCCTTTCTCGTTAAAAATATCCCTGGTGCATCCTCCATATAATTCCAAAAATCCTCCCAGGTAATAAAACCGCCGTAAAAGTTATCATAGGCTGACACGGCCTGGTACACAGCCTCCACATAATCCAGCCATGCAGAACGCAGGTCCTCATCCCCTAAGAACTGGCGGAACCGGAGGGTTGGCTGATCGTCCCCACAATAATCCCAAGTATAGCTGACCCTGAGAACCACCCACAAACCCTGCTCCTGCGCCGCCTGCATAATACGGTCCAGCTTGTCAAAAGCGTAGCTGTTATAGCGGGCCGGGCTGGCCTCCGGCTGAAACTCCCGCCATGGAATGGCCAAAATAATACTGTTGAAGCCATCTGAGGCTATCTGTGCCAGTTCCTCTTCCATATGGTCGCTTTCCGTATTCCAGAAATTGATCACCCAGGCATCCGATACATAGGTCACGGATTTCAGCTGTTTTGGCGCCGCCTCCGGCACTGCGCCCCAAACGGGGAATACCTGTGCCGCCAGCATGCCTATGGCCATTAACAGGCACACCCTTTTTTTATGGCTTCGTTTTTTTATCATTTTCGGCTTTTACATCCTTCCTTTCAGATAGGCGCACTGTCCACCTTCGCTGCAACTGCCCGCACCTTCATCAACTGCACTCCCAACACCACTGCCAGACAGAAAAGCCCCAGCAGATCCGTCTTACCGCCCCCGTCAATCAAAAGCAATGCACCGGCAGCCGCCACAACGCGCAGCGCCACATTCATCCTGCCTCTCAGATACCCTTCCACGGCTGCTGCGATCAGCAGCACCCCGACGCAGGAGGTAACCACCACCTGGATTCCGCTGAGCAATGTGACCTTTTCCAGCAAAAGCTGCGGATTATACACAAACATAAACGGTACGATAAAGCCCGCCAAAGCCAGCTTCACCGACTGCCAGCCCGTCTTCATCGGGCTTCCTCCGGAAAGTCCGGCGGCCGCAAAGGCAGCAAGAGCCACCGGCGGCGTCAGGTTGGCAAACATGGCAAAATAGAAGCAGAACATGTGAGCCGCGATCTCCGCCTGCCCCAGTTCCACCAGAGCCGGAGCCGCAATCGTCGCCGTAATCAGGTACGACGGGATAGACGGCAGACCCATGCCAAGGATCATGCAGGTCACCATGGTAAACAAAAGTGTCAAAAACAGACTGGCCGCGGCGCTTCCCGGAACCGCATACTGCCCGATGTTAATAATCGCGTGCGCCACATTCAGCGCAAAGCCGGTCAGGCCGCAGATACCCACAATGATTCCCACACAGGCACAGGCAATGGCCACTGACACCGTTGACTTCGCCCCGGACACAAAAGCATCCCCGATATCCTTGATACTCATCCGGCTGATGGGACGCAGTTCCGCCACCAGGATCGTCACCACAATTGTCCAGAAGGCGCTGAACAGAACCGTCTTCCCGCTGAAAATCAACATGTAAAGCAAAAATACGATGGGAATCAGCAGATGTCCCCGCTCCTTCATCACATTCAAAACCTTAGGCATCTGATCCTTTGGCAGACCGCTTAAGCCATCCTTCTCCGCCCGCATCTGCACCTGAAGAATGATTCCCAGGTAATAGATTAGGGCCGGCAGCACAGCGGCACGGATAATGGCGCCGTATTTGACTCCCAGCGTCTCTGCCATGACAAAGGCCGCCGCTCCCATAATCGGCGGCAGAAGCTGGCCGCCCACAGAGGCTGTGGCCTCCACGGCTCCGGCAAATTCCTTGGAATACCCGGTCTTCTTCATCAGCGGAATCGTAAATGTGCCCGTAGTCACAACATTAGCCACCGCCGAACCATTGATGGAGCCCAAAAAGCCGGAAGCCAGAACCGCCACCTTCGCCGGGCCTCCCTTGGTGTGGCCGGCCAATGCATTGGCAATATCATTAAAGAACTGCCCCATCCCGCATTTGTTCATCACGTCGCCAAAGATAATGAAAAGTACGATATAGGTTGCCGATACCTTTACCGAAGAACCATAGATCCCGTAAATATCTGTAGTCAGATAGGTCACCACCCGATGCCAGTTATATCCGCGGTGACGGAAAATCCCCGGAAAAGAACGCCCAAACAAGGCATACACCAGAAAAACTGCCGAAAGAATCGAAAGCGCCGGGCCGGATATCCGGCGGGAGCACTCCATCACCAGCAGAATCAGCAATGTCCCCATGACAATATCTGTCGTCTCCCCGGAGAATCCGGTAGAGATAAAGACCGGATAACGGACAAACACATAGACCGGCATCACGGCGCACAGAGCAACGAAAATCCAGTCATACCAGCTGATCTTTTTGCGGCTGCTCCCGGAAAAAGCCGGATAAAGGGCAAAACCCAATACCAGCACCAGCCCCACATGAATGGCATGATGCTTGATATTCACCATCTGCAACAGCCGGATTCCCGAGGCATAAGCCAGGTGATAAACCGTAAACGCCAGGCATAATACGTAGATCAGCCGGTTCAGATGCACGTTCCCAAACTTCCGTGTCCGGGATTCTTTTTCGTATTTCTCCATAATCTCTTCGCCATTGGCTTGCTTTAAATCAGACATCGGATAAATACCCCCTTCTTTTTATAATCTCTCCCCGGATCCGGCTTGCATCCGGCAGGGAACGAAAATCAAAAATCTCCTGTTCATTCAATGTAAAGCTTTTCATATATTTGTCAGATGTGATCCAGCTGAACCGGGGAAATACGCTGTTGATCTCTTCCATCCAGACCAGTCCGTCCTCAATCCGCGTGGGCACATCCATCTCCGCCGGAATCCCGGCGCCGTAACCGGCCACCGCAATGGCATCCAGGTTAAACTGAAAATCCTCTGTCACCGTGTAATACTCATACCAGGGAATGTGCTCAAAGGAATGCTCTATCTCCAGACTCAGCTTATCCCCGGCCTTAACCGGCACCGAAAGCACCACCTGATCCCGGTCCCGGTCTACCAGCTGGAACACGGTTCCGGCCGGTGCCAGGAATGCCCACCAGAAAAATCCGGCGGCAAGCAGAAGAAGGACTGCCCCTGGCAATATATAATTTCTCCCTTTCATCTAAAGCCCCTCCCAGGATTCCGGAAGCCTTCCAAACACACAAATCTGTTACATCCGTTTTACATGCAAAAGAGTGCGGCTGCAGTCTTCCCTGCGTTCACGCCGCACCTTTTTGTGCTGTTTTCAACCGTTCCGGCCGCTTCCGGATCCGTTACGCCATGCCTTCTGTAACCGTCCCTGCTGCCCAGAACCGTCTGTCCTTCCTTAATCCAAATATCCCTTATCCTTCCAGAATGCCTCTGCACCCGGATGAAGCGGCAGCTGGATATCGTCCACCCCAAAAGTAATGTCAATATTCTTGTCAGCCGCATTGTGGGATGCCTTGATCGTGCTGATATTCTCAAACACTCCGTTCAGGATGTCGTATACCATATCATCGCTCAGATCCTCCCGGACCAGCATGATATTGTAAACGAATACCCCCTCCACATCCTCGGTATTGTTGTAAGTATTCGCCGGAATCACGGACTCCGCATAATAGGGATAATCATTGACCAGCTTCTCACGGCCCTCGCCGTCAATCGGAATCACTACCATATCATAGGATACGCCCAGATCCATAACCGTTGCATTGGGCAGGCCGGAGGTTACAAATACCGCATCACACTGGCCGTTCTTCATATTGTCAATGGCCTCGCCATAAGCCAGATAATCGGGAGTGATGTCATCATAGGTAATCCCGTAAGCATCCAGGATCATCCGGGCATTGATCTCCACACCGGAATTGGCCGCTCCTACGCCGACCCTCTTCCCCTTTAAGTCTGCAACCGAGGTGATGCCTGTGTCAGCAGTGGTAACCAGCTGTACATAATTGGGCCACAGCCGCATCAATGCCTTCAGGCCGCTGGCCGGTTCCTTCCCCTCATAGGCTCCCGTAGCCGTATAGGCCTGCATCACTGCGTCCTGCATGGCAATGGCAATCTCCGCATCCCCGTTTAAGATGTTCTGGATATTCTGTCCCGTAGCATTGGTGGCCTCCGCCGAAGTCTGATACCCGTAATCGCTAAGAGCCGTCGCAAAGGCGCCTCCGATGGGAAAATAAATTCCCGAGGTAGGGCCGGTCCCCACTGTGATAAATTCCTTCGCCCTCTCCTCCGGGGTCAGCCCCTTTGAAGAACCTTCTGCTGCGGAATCTCCTGCCGCCTGGTCTGTGGCTGCCTCCGTATCTGCCGCTGCCACTGTATCTGCCGCTGCCGTGCCCGGGGCTGTCGTGGCCGTATCCCCGGAACCGCCGCAGGCCGTCACCGATACGGTAACACACCCTGCCAGCGCCAATGCCATCAATCGTCTCATCCTCATAGATTTTCCCTCTTTTCCTCTTAATTTCTCTCCTCATTCCAACAACCGGCTCTTACAAGCTATTAATTGTAATATCCACAATTGTTTGTATGTATTATAGTGGTAAAGTGTTAAATTGTCAATCTTTTTTAAAGAGTATTTTTTCTAATACAATCAAAAAAGGCTGGTTGGTTAAGAGTTTCTGAAAAGCATGCCAGGGAAACGGGGAGAACCACCGCCGGAGAGGAGCTGCTGCGCTTGCCGTAAAGCTTGCCGTAAAAACATGTAAAATATTGCAATTTCCCCACAAATCACTTATACTGTAGAAATCAACAGGGAAGGAGACCGTGATATGGAATACTCTCTTAGGGATATTTAGCCTCCATACGGATTCCAATATGTATTTTATAATACACCTGTACCGGGGGGATAATTTACAAGGGCAGATCTGACGGCTGCCCGGCTCATTGTCCTCAGAAATAAAAAAAGGAGAAAAATATGAAAAGATCAAAGAAATTTCTTGGGCTGGCACTGCTGCTGCCGATGCTCGCAACAGCCGGCTGCGGAAACGGCGGGAAACAGGAAGCAGCAGCGAATACGGCAGCAGAGACCATCGGTGCCAAGGCGGATGAAAATCCGGAACCGGATGCTTTGGAAACAGATTCCGGCACAAAAGACGAAAAAGCTGACAGAGCGGAAAAAGCAGAAGGCAAAAGAGTATCCAGCAATAAAGATATGTATATTTATCTTACAAATCTGGAACTGGATGATGAGGAAGGCACAGCGTATCTCCGGCTGCTAAACAGGACGAAGGACAGGACGATCTCCGTCACAGTGGATAAAGTAAGAATAGACAGCATGGATGGCGAGTGGCAGTCTGATGAAGTTACCCTGGCCGGCGGGGAGTCGAAAGATACTGTCGTCCATTTCAGCAGGCCGAACTTCGGAGACGACGGGAAAACCCTTTCTGAGTGCGCCTACATTAAGTTCAGCGCTGCCGCTCCGGGGCTTTACGGGGAGGAAAATGTTCATGTCACTTTCTATGTGAAAGGCGATAAAGAACTTGCAAAAGCGATAGATGAAAGCGCCGCCGCTTCTGCTGTGGACACCTCCGTAATTTTGATCGAAGAACAGATGATTTACAATGAAAACGGCATCGTTGTCACTGTTCCGGCACAGACTGTAAGCGACAAAGACGGATTCTCTGTCCACATCGAAAACAATACGGATGACACCATGTTTTTCTATTATGAAAATGTGACGGTCAATGGGGTTTTGCTTCAAGAGAGGAGACAGACCTATCCGGACATGACAGCCCCGGGCTGGGATCTCGATGTGTATATCGATTTTATGAACTCCGATGGCGAAAACACGGAAAAGATGCAGCGCGATATAAAATCCGGCGAGATCAGCTTTACCCTTGGGGATGCAGGTTTGGAAAAAGAATTTCCCCTTACATTAAAATACACGCGGTAAACACAAATTTTTGCCAGTTGACAATCCCAAAAAGGGGTGATAAAATGAATGCACCAGGGTAACTGTGGTAATCCAGTAAGGGGTTGTACTGGTTTCGACGGGGGCCATGCAGCTGGTGAAGCTATCCGCATGCGGTGCGTTAAACGGCAAAATTAAAATTAAACGCTGAAGATAATTTAGCATACGCAGCTTAATT
>CAJURT010000065.1 GCA_910588875.1 uncultured Lachnospiraceae bacterium | reverse complement strand
CATCCTCCTCCCCTCCCTCACCACAAGCCACAGCGACAGCCCGGTTGCCAAAAGATCACTGATGGGCTGGGCAAAGAAAATCCCGTTGATCTCCAGAAATACCGGCAGCACATAGATAAAAGGCACCAGAAAAACCACCTGCCTGAGTAAAGTAATCACAATGGAAGGCCCCGGGCGGTTAATGGACTGGAAAAAGGTGGTAGCCAGCATCACAAATCCTAAAGCCGGAGTAATGCAGAAATTAATCCGCAGGCCAGGGATTCCGATCAGAAACATTTCCTCCGTCCCGCCAAAGGCCGCCAGAATCTGCCTGGGAAATACCAGCACAGCCAGCCAGATCACGCAGGTAATGCCAACGGAAAATGCCGTGGCCAAAAACATGGTGGACATCACCCTTTTGTAATTGCCCGAGCCATAATTATTTCCCAGAATGGGCTGAATCCCCTGGCTGATGCCGCTGGCAGGCATAATCACAAAGGTCATAATGCTGGACACCACCGCATAGATGCTGATGGCAATATCCCCTCCGTATTTCCCCAGCTGGCTGTTATACACCAGGCTGATAAATCCCATCGCCATCTGCGCCACCCAAAAGGCAAAACCGCAGGAAATAATCGAAAAACAAAAGCCCCTTTCCAACCGGAATATCCCCCTGGAAACGCGCACCTGGGTATGGTTCCCAAACACTAAGTAAGCCCCGAAAAGGGCGGAAGCCGCCTGGCCTGCCACCGTGGCGGCCGCCGCCCCCACCACGCCCCAGTCAAACACAATAATAAACAAGGCGTCCAGCCCGATATTGGTCACGGCCCCCAGCCCGGTGACACACATGCCCAGCACCGGCTTGCCGGAAACCCGGACAAAGTCGCAGAACAGCTGGGACAGCCCCTGAAACAGGCACCCGAGAGCCACAATCCGGTAATAGGCCATGGCATAGGGATAGGCGGTCCGGGTAACCCCGAAAATCCGCAGAAAGAAATCCGGAAAAAGCAGCAGCAAAACACTCAGGGCAATCTCTGACCCGCAGACCATCACCATGGCATTCCCAAAAGACCGGTTCCCCTTCTCCGGTTCCTTCTGACCGGAGAACAGGCTGAAAAAGGTGGAACCCCCTGCACTGCAGGTCAGGGCAAACGCCATCATCATAAAAGACAAGGGAAAACACACCGACAGCCCGGCCAAAGCCGATGTGCCGTTAAAATTCCCCACAAACATCCTGTCCACAATGTTGTAAATTGCGGTGATCAGAAGAGAAATCGCCGCCGGGACGGAAAACTTCAGAATCATGGGAAACAGCTTCCCGTTTACATAGTCAACCTTCTTTGTATTCATAACCGCTCCTCCAATAATTAGTTTACTAAGTATTTCTGTAAAAACACAGCTGCCCTTTCAGACAGCCTGCTTTTCCGGCATGAGGTGCATCCGCCCCAGCCGTTTAAGAAGCTTTTTCAGGAAACATTCTCCATCATTTTCCTGATGACCTTAAAAAAGACATCCATCTCCTCCTCCGCAATGCCCCTGGTCAGTTCCTTCTCCAGACTGGTTATATCCGCAATCACGACATCCTGATACTGCCGGGCTTTCTCGCTGACCAGAATCCGCTTCATCCGCCCGTCCTCCGCCGCAACCTCCCGGCGTATGAGCCCGCCCTTCTCCATCTTTTTGAGAAGCTGGGTGGCTGTGGGGGGGCGCAGGCTGAACTCTTCCTCAATATCCTTCTGGAAAACATCACGGCTCTGTGCCAGGACAAAATGCAGCACCCTGCCCTGGGAGCCGCTGAACACGGCTCTGCTGGGGAAAGCATCAATCTTCCTGCGCAGCTTATTTGACAGATTGTTGATATAACGGGCCGCATGATTGCTGGTTTCCATATGTCCCTCCAATTATTTAGTAAACTAAGTATATCAAAGAGGCCCGCACCTGTCAAGAGAAGAAATATCGGTTTCCGCGATATTTTACAAGACAACCTGACTTCTGTCTGATATAATGGAGGGCAGTCCGTGTACGGACAGGTTCCCTTAAGCGGGGAACGTATTGGCCTGATGCCCGGTCTTTACCGGGAAAGCTTCCGGCCAGGGAGGAAAACTATTATGAAAAACCATCGCATCGCCGGGCATCTCTCTGCCCTGCTCACCGTCATGATCTGGGGAACCACCTTTATCTCCACCAAAATCCTGCTCACAGATTTTCAGCCGGTGGAGATCCTCTTTTTCCGGTTTGTCATGGGCCTTCTGGCCCTGGCGGCGGTCTCCCCCCGCCGCCTGAAAGGAACAACCCAGGCACAGGAACTGACCTTTGCCGCTGCCGGCCTGTGCGGGATATGCCTGTACTACCTGCTGGAAAATATTGCCCTCACTTACACCATGGCCTCAAACGTAGGGGTGATTATTTCCGTAGCCCCCTTTTTTACGGCAATCCTTTCCCACCTGTTTCTGAAGGAAGAAAGGCCAAAGGCCAGCTTTTTCCTCGGCTTTGGCGTGGCCATAGCCGGGATTGCCCTCATCAGCTTCAATGGCTCCCGGCTGGAGTTAAACCCCATGGGGGACTTGCTGGCCCTGCTGGCTGCCCTGGTCTGGGCCTGTTACTCGATTCTCACCAGGAAAATCAGCGGCTACGGCTACAGCACCCTGCTCACTACCCGGCGGATCTTCTGCTATGGCATCCTGTTTATGCTCCCGGCCCTGTTCCTGTTTGATTTTAAGCCGGAGCTTTCACGGTTTGCAAACCCCATTTCCCTGTTCAATATTCTCTTTTTAGGGCTGGGGGCCTCTGCCCTGTGCTTTGTCACCTGGAATTTCGGGGTAAAGGTATTGGGAGCAGTCAAGACCAGCATCTACATCTACATGGTTCCCGTGATTACGGTGATCACCTCTGTGGCAATCCTCGGGGAGAGAATCACCCCCCTGGCGGCCGGGGGAACCCTTCTCACCCTGGCGGGGCTCTTTCTCTCAGAAAGCAAACGGTTTGGGGGAAAAGAAGAAAGGCAGGATTGACCTGCCTCCCTTTTACACACTTACATCCACATTGGTTCCCGTCTCCTGGACTGCCTCCACAACCTCCCCGGAGGGAGCGTAGGCCACATCCGGCACACTGGCCCCGGAATCGGAGCAATCCGGCCCTGACGTCCCGGCCTGAGCCGCCGCCTGATTTTTCCCTGCCTCGCTGATCTCGACCGTATCCTGGGGAGAATTGTCCTGTTTTGCCGCCTGGAGCCGTTCTTCCTGCTCCTTCCTCTCTGCAATTCTCGCCTCTTTCAGTTCCTCCTGCAGCTTCTTCTCCTTTTCCTTTGCTTCTTTTGCCTCAATCTCCATTCCCTGGCTGGCCTTTTCGCCATATTCCTCCGCCTGCTCCCTGAGCCCGGCCGCATAGCCCAGGGCCCGCTGCATTTTATCCGTATCTCCCTTCCGCTCAGCCTCATCCGCCACGCTCATCGGGGTGGAGATCATGCGGATACTGGCGCTGGCTCCTGCCAGGCCTTCCATTGTTTTTACATTCATAGGACAACCTCCTGGTATCATCATGTACTGCCCCCTCACCTTCGTTCGGCGGCATTTTCTCTGCTTCACCTCTTTTTTCGTCAAATACCAAAAGAAAACTTAGAATCCTGGCACATAAGGATTCCCTGATGATACATACGGCCGCCCGCAGAACGCCTCAGACGGAAAACCTCTCCGGAACCAGGGCCGGAACCAGCGGCAGCAGGACGGATATGGTGAAAATCCCCTTTTCCACCTCCATATGCACGGCCCCGTTATAGCGGGCTGCGGCTTTTTGGATATTTCCCAGCCCCAGCCCGTGCTCCCCCGGACTCCCCCTCCTTTCCCCCGAAGGCTTCCAGCCTTCCTTCAAATCGGTACTGTTTTGCACCTCCAAAAACAGGCATTTCTTAATGGTCCCCACACAGACCCGGATAAACGGCGCTTCTCCCTTGGGCAGCCGGCCACAGGCCTCCAGGGCATTATCTAAAATATTTCCCATGATGATGCAAAGATCCATATCTTTCACCGGACAATCCATTGGCATTCTCGCATCACACTGCCAGCGGATTCCGTTTTGCAAAGCCTGCCTTCTTTTCTGATAAAAAAGGGCATCCATCACCAGGCTTCCCGTGACCTCATCCCCTGCCTCCACGCCCCCTGCCTCTGCCATCTCCCTCAGATAATCCTTCGCCTTCTCCCACTGGCGGTTCTCCACCAGGCTTTCCAGGGCAATCACATGGTTTTTCATGTCATGCCTCAGACGCTCCATCTGGCCATACTGCTCCTCCATCATCTGATAATACCTGACCTGGGAACCATATTCCTCCCCTGCCCGCTCCTCCCGGTACATCCGCTCCATGCCAAACACCAGCGCTCCTGACGCTCCCATGGCCAGCCCGGTGAACAGACACATGGCAATGTGGCTGAAAAGCTGGTTGGCATACACCCCGTACTTCCCCCAGTCATGAACCACAATGCCATTGCTGGCCGCCCAGTTGGCCAAATCCGTCACCAGGACAATGCAGAAAAGGGGGATTGCCAGACCGAGATAACCGCTTTTCCTCTTGCCTGTAAATACCGGCTCCAGAGGCTTTGACAGCAGGCAGATCATCCCCAGTCCTGTGGCCCAGGTCATCAGTGTCACCCCCCTGCCTGCCCACACCTCCATGGCTGCCGCCTGCCCATGGCCGAAGGCACGGGGAAGCAGAAACAAGCCCAGGCAGGCCAGGAAGGACTCGGCAAAATTCCATACCAGGCCGGTCATGGCCACCAAAAGAATCGCCGCCAGAAATGTTTTCTCCTTCTCTCCCCGGAACACCGTCAGAGCCAGCCCCACCAGCGCCCCTTGTCTGGCCAAAATATAGAGGATATAAGGAACCGCCCCTCCCTCCAGGCCCCATGCCAGGGCCCCGTAACAGACAAAAAGAAGCCCGGCAAAGACTCTGGCCTCTGGCACCGTGCCCTGTAAATGCCTTTTTAAAAAACAGGAACCGCCCCAGGCATAGAAAAAGTAACAAGCCAGTGACAAAGAAATATCCCATGCCTCGATTCCCTGCCTCATACGATCCCTCCGTTTTCCCTCATATACGCAAGAACTGCCTGGCAGAATGCCTCATACCTGCGCCTGGCAATGATAATCCTCTCTCCGTTGTCAAGAATTGCCTCCTGCCGGTTGTACCCCTCCACATGCCTTAAATTGATCAGATAGCTTTTGTGGCACCGGAAAAATCCCCGCCCCTTAAGCTGGTTTTCCAAAACCCCGATCTGCTCATAATAGGTATAGCTTTCCTTCTCCTGATGAACATCAATCTGCCTTCCTCTGATCTCAAAATACCAGACAGAATCCAAAAAGAACTTCCGCCTCTGCCGTTCCCGGCTCACCACAATATAGTCCTGGCAGGCCTGCCGCTCCCTGTCCGCCACCCGCCTTAACACAGCCCTAAGCTTCTCCTCCTCCACCGGTTTTACCAGGTAATGAAACGCCTCCACATCGTAAGCATCAAAGACATAACTCCGGCTTGAGGACAGAAAAATCAGGGGCTTATGAAAGTCCAGTTCCCGGCATCGTCTGGCTGTCTCCATGCCGTCCATTCCCTTCATGAGAATATCCAGAAAAATAAGGTCAAACCGTTCCAGGGAATCCAAAAGTTCCCTTCCGCTGTAAAACTGCTCAACACAGCAGGGTATCTTCATCTCCTCCATAAGGCTTTGAATCTTTGCCGATATCCGCAAACATTCCAGAAGTTCATCGTCACAAACTGCAATGGATAGCATGTACTTTTCTTCTCCCTTCTTCAAAGTGCAGCATCATAAACGTTATCTATCGGCAAAAATCGGGGAAACATTCCCCCTATGTCATGAACTGGCAAAACCATGTCATAAACGGATTTTCGTTTTTGTTTCTTTTCCGTCACATCATATTGACAAACGGCATAAGCTACGTTATAATCAAATAACTTTTTGCACTGCATTACATTCTGTATGGAATGCGAGATCAACAGTACAAACTGAGCAGGCGATGACTTTCGGTCATGGGGCCGGGCCGCCAAAAGGCGGCAGCAGATGGCACACAATGCATCTGTGGGACAGTTGTATGTTCCATGGGTGTGTTTTTTTACACTTTTTTGGAATGTTTTATCTCAGGCTGGTGCCCATAAGAGTAATCATCACTACCGCCGTTGCGGCAGAACAGGAGGATTATTTTATGACAACCAACAAAGAAAATCTGACAGGAAATGTCCCATCCCAAGAAGAAATCAGGGAGAACGCCATCCTGCGGCAGGTCTCGCTGGTAACGATTGCGGGAAATGTGGTTTTGTCCGCTGTCAAGCTGTTTGCCGGGGTAGCAGGCAGTTCCGGAGCCATGGTATCCGATGCGATTCACTCCCTTTCCGATGTTCTCACCACCGTCATTGCCTTCCTCGGAGTCCGCTTGTCTAAAAAAGTGGCCGACAAAGAGCATCCTTACGGGCATGAGCGTTTTGAGTGCGTCGCTTCCCTGCTGCTGGGCGCGATTCTGCTGGTCACCGGTTTCGGAATCGGTAAGATCGGGCTGGAAAAGATTTTTGCCGGCCACTATGAAACTCTGGCCGTTCCCAGCGTCCTCGCCCTGGCTGCCGCCCTCATTTCTATCGTTTCCAAGGAGATCATGTACTGGTACACCCGGCATTACGCCAAAATCGTGAACTCCCCGGCCTTTATGGCCGATGCCTGGCATCACCGGTCGGACGCCTTGTCCTCTGTCGGCTCGCTGATCGGCATCGCGGGTGCCATGATGGGCTTCCCTGTTATGGACAGCATCGCCAGCGTGGTGATTTGCCTGTTTATCTTAAAGGTTTCCTATGACATTTTGAAAGATGCCATTGCAAAAATGCTGGACACATCCTGCGGTGAGGACTATGAAAAGGCTTTGACCGCTTATATCGCCGCACAGGAAGATGTGGTGCAGGTGGATATGCTCCATTCCAGGATGTTCGGAAATAAGACGTATATTGAGTTGGAACTCCAGGTTGACGGCAATTTGTCCCTCCGGGAAGCCCACGCGATTGCGGAGCGTATTCACGACAGCGTGGAAACACATTTTTCAGAGATTAAGCATATCACGATCCATTTGAATCCCTCGACGTACGGATAACCAATCCGCTCAGTCCGTCACCACCACATACCTGGCCTCCCCGAAGAATCCCTGTTCCTCCAGATCTTCCTCTGGCCACTCTGCCACCAGTTCGTAGACCTTGTCCGGCTTAAGAGGCAGCATCACTTGTCCTGTATACACCTTCACCGCAGGCTCTGCTGTCTCTGCCTTCCCCAACTGGGAGATGTCCCACTCATGGAGAGTCACCCTCCCCGGCATCCTTGCGCAGCTTAACCTATAATTCACCTCTTCCTGTCCCTTATAGTGCGGAATCTTCAACCTTTTTGTTTTTTCCGGATCCACATCCAGGGGATGGCTCCCGCAGGCCACCTGGCCCACCATCTCCCCGTTCTCCCTCCAATTCCAGGAACAATTGCCCGGCTGCACCGTAAACGGCTGCCAGTTGCCGGACAATACATCCACCAGCCCGATTTCCGGGGCCGAGGTCAGAAGCAGGTCATTCTCCGCCTTTTCGGCTTCCCCCTCGGGATTCCTGCACACTCCCAGAAACAGCCAGGTACCGTGGGTATCATCCCGGATCCCGAACAAAAAGGGTCGGTCAAGAATCATCTCCGCCATCTCCTCATTCTGAATCATGGCTCCCCTGGCCAGGGTCATCATGGTGTAGGCAGCCCCCTCCACTCCATTCTCATCCACACCGATGTGGGTCTCCTGAATCACATCCGACACCATCAGCGGATCCGGGGAAATGCCTCCGAACTCTGCCTGTTCCCCGAACATCCTCTCCATTCCCATGGCCTTTAAGGTATCCTTAAGCTGGTAGCTGCTGCCAAAGTCGAACTTCGGCACTTTCCAGACCACCTTTCCGCTGACCCAGTCCTCCTCCTTCACCTCCAAGGCCTCCCTCAGCCTCTCCTGGCTTTCCAGAAATTCCCCCACGGTTCTGTCCTCATCCGGCAAAAGAAACATCATCCGGCAGTTATTGTTGGTTCCCAGATAAGACAAGGTATATCCCTCTCCCCTTTGAAAGGCTCCCTCCATCTGCGTCCGGTTCAGATAAGGAACCACAGCCTGGCCTCCCCCCTCTAAGTAAAACACATCTTCCTGTGTCATTTCCCCGGAAAACGGCTCTGCCCATCCTCCGTAAAAATACAGGGTATTGAGAATCGCCAGAAGGGTTGCCGGATCTGGCTCAAGCCGGGGGGCAAGCACCCCTCTGGTCTTTTGGGAAATCCACTCTCCCATCTTCTTGCCGGTATCCGGGCTCCCGAAATCCACCCCATAGGAGGAGGCAAAAAAATTCTCCCCCGCCAGCTTCTGGTATTCCTGAAAAATATTCAGCTGATCAGAGATCCACAGGGAATTGCCCAACTGGATGGCACTCCGGTAATCCTCCA
The DNA here is from genome assembly GCA_910588875.1 of uncultured Lachnospiraceae bacterium. GTDB lineage: Bacteria > Bacillota > Clostridia > Lachnospirales > Lachnospiraceae > Brotaphodocola. The sequence goes on along the minus strand of CAJURT010000065.1, from coordinate 5,269 downwards.
TGCCGTAATACTCCATCCTTTCCTGTTCCCTCTGACTGTGGTAGGCATAGGACTGATAAAGCCTGCGGCACTGGTCCGCCAGTTCCTTTTGGTCGGTTACCCCCAGCTTTTCCAAAATCTGTTCCTCCGTCTCCCCCTCGGCGCCGCAGCCTGCCAGCGCCAGGGTATAGTAGAGGCTTAAAGGACTGTAATTCCCGTTCCCTTCGGTACCTTTCAGGACCGCGCTCCCGCTCTCATAGGCAAAAGCATCCAGCCCCCTGGCAAAGGCCTCCGAAATCTGATTCTCAGCCAGAAGCTGATTCCAGCCCTCATAATCCTCCGGGGAGAGTTCTGCCTTCTCCGGCTCCCGGGCTTTACAGGTTTCCCCCTTGCTGTACTTCTGCTTCTCCATAACTTTCTTTTCTTCCTTTCCCGTCATATCGGCCTCTGGTCCGGAACTTTCCCCGGCCACCTGGCTCTGCCCCGGGGATGCCCCCGTCTTCTGGCATCCGGTTACTGCCGATACTGCCATTGCCGCTGCCATCAGGCAGGCTATCCGCTGTTTTCTGTGATTCCTCATGGTTTTCTCCTCCCTCGCCATCTTTTTTCTGCAAGCTGAAATCCCCCCCTTTGTTTACCGGGGCCTGGCTTCCGGTGTGCTGGTCAGTACACCAGTGTCTTGTCTTGTTTCTTCATGATACCTACCATACGGATGGCGGAATGGAATTTATGGAAAATATTTCTTACGAATTGTTTACAGCCATTGCTTCCGCCCGCTCATCCCTTACCATTTATATTCCGATTTCTGTATTCCCGGGGCGTACACTTATAAAAACGCTTGAAAATTTTAGAAAAGTTGCTTGGGCTGTCAAAACCGCATAAGGTTGCTATCTCAGAAATGCTTCCCGCCGGATTCCCTGACAGCATCTCCGCCCCCTGCATGACCCTGTATTTCAACAAATATTGGATAGGGGAAAGCTGGATGGTTTTCTGAAAGCAGCGAAGGCATTCCCTTTCGCTGATATCCGCCGCGCCGGCAATCTCCGACACCGTCAGATCATCCGCAAAATTTTTGTGAATCCATGCGAGCATTTTCCGGATACGGAGATTGTCCTGGTTCAGGGGCCCATCCCCCGCATCTTCCTGGAGTTTCAACTCTCCATATAGAAAAAGACAGATAAGCGACAGCTTTTCCCGCACAATAAATTCGTACCCGAAGCACTCCTTTTCCAGGGCTTCAAAGGCACAGCAAAACCAGCGAGCCACATCCTCATGGTTCCCCGCCTTAATCCAATATCCGCAAAAGCTATGGCAGGCCAGCAGCGGCCGCATATATTTTTGGGCAAATACAAAATCCTCATTTCCTGTAATAAGCGCCGGGCTGAAAACCAGGGAATGCAGTTCACATTACCCGACGGCGGCACCGTAATGAAGCACATTGGAGTTGATCATTACACAGTCCCCTTTTTGCAGGAGAAAGGATTCTGACGGTATTTTTATCTCCATCTGCCCCTTCTCCAGGTACACCATTTCCATTTCCTCATGCCAATGCCACGGAATCATATCTTCCTGCCTCTCCCGGTAGCAGGAGGAATACCCGGCACAGGGAAACCGGGGGCTCCCATGGGGCTTAAGTTCTTTGAATTCCCGGTTTAGGTTCAATCCGCATTTTTGTAATGCCATAGTTTTTCCTTTCCGTCTGTTTGGCGGTTTTTTTCTATTATACGTCGGAAAATGTATTGTATCAAGAGCCATTTGACGGTATTCTTTTGAGAAAGGAAAACTTGTTACGTTCACAGGCAACGTCAGTCAGCTAAGCCGTTCCAAAAGGTACGCCAAGAAAACGGGGAGAGCAGCCATCGGAAAGGGTCTGCTGCTTTTTCCGGTTTCGAGATCAAGAATTCCTAAAATTTCCGATTTTTGCTAAGAACGAAACGAAAATTCACAAACTCGCTCCGCTCAGACAGTGTGAATTTTCGTTTCAACGCAAAACTCAGAAATTCAAGGACTTCTAAATCTCTGCAAAGTCAAAATCCGCAGACCCTTTCCGATGGCTGCTCTCCCCGTTTCCCTGGCTGTGTTTCGCGAACCCTTAACTTACTGACATTGGAAGTGAACAGTAACGAAAACTTCTGGTGCCTTGTAAAGTCTAAAACTGTACCAAAACTAAGTTAAAATCAATATATAGCATAGTATTTCTCTTTGATACTATATATAGTGTATTCTGTTTAGCCTCTATATTTGATTTATATAAGTGTACCAAAATAGTGGTTTAACATATTGTTTTTCATATATAAAAAGGTCTATTCTTGTCTACATTTATGAGAATTAAGTATTCCAAAGATTATTTTGGTACAGTTTTAGACTTTACAGGGCACTAGTTTCACCGAAAAGCACGTCTTGGAAAAAGAGGGGAGAATAAGATGTTTCAGTTATTATTGGTTATGATCTATCTTGCGTTTATCAGTCTGGGACTTCCGGATTCTTTATTGGGTTCCGCGTGGCCTGCCATGTATCAGGAATTTTCCGTCCCTGTTTCCTATGCGGGAGGGATTTCCATGATTATCGCTGTGGGAACCATTGTTTCCAGCCTGCAAAGCGACAGACTGACAAAAAGCTTCGGAACCGGGAAGGTTACGGCTGCCAGTGTGTTCATGACTGCGACGGCGCTGTTTGGATTTTCCGTCAGCCATTCCTATGCTTCCCTGTGCTTGTGGGCCGTCCCTTACGGGCTTGGCGCAGGAAGCGTGGACGCTTCCCTGAACAATTATGTCGCCCTCCACTATGCCAGCAGACATATGAGTTGGCTGCACTGTATGTGGGGCGTCGGCGCTTCCCTCGGCCCCTATCTCATGGGGTATGCCCTCTCTGCCGGCCTGGGCTGGAACAGGGGGTATCGCTATATTGCCATTCTTCAGATTGTCCTGACCGCTGTCCTGATCTTCAGCCTGCCATTATGGAAAAAACAGGACGGAGGTGATACGGGGCAGACGGAGGAATCGGGGAACATCACGCCCCTTTCTTTGCGCCAGATTCTGAACATCCCGGGGGCGAAAGAGGTTATGATTACCTTTTTCTGCTATTGCGCCCTTGAGCAGACCGCCGGCTTATGGGCAAGCAGTTATCTGGTGCTGCGCCGTGGATTGCCGGCAGAAACCGCTGCCGGATTTGCAAGCCTGTTTTTTATCGGGATTACGGTCGGAAGGGTCCTTAGCGGATTTTTGACCATGAAGCTGAATGATACGCAGATGATACGGCTTGGGCAGGGGTTTCTGTTATTCGGCATTGTACTTTTGCTTTTGCCTTCTGGCAGCATAACCGCATTGCCTGGTTTGATCTTTGTGGGGTTGGGCTGCGCCCCGGTTTACCCCTCCATCATCCATTCCACGCCGGAACATTTTGGACCAGACAAGTCCCAGGCTATGATCGGCGTACAAATGGCATCTGCCTATGTGGGAACTTGTGTCATGCCGCCGATCTTCGGATTTCTTGCAAACCATATCAGTGTTTCCCTGTTCCCGGTTTATTTGCTGGCAATCCTGGGGCTTATGGTTGCCATGCATGAGAAAATGCTGTCGAAGCTATCTGGTAAATAAGGGGAAAAAGATTATCCATACAAAGCAAGGATCCTCTGCGCCTTTTCCTTTAACAGATTCCTTGCCTCCACAGGTTCCCTGATCTCCAAATGTTCCCCAAAAGACAGCAGATAGAGGAAGGTCCATTCACTTAGCTGGTACCGGAACCTTACCTCCAGGGTGCCGTCCTCCAGCCTCTTAATGTCCTTTTCCGGGAATTCATCATACACCTTATACCCGATCTTCTCTGAAAAATGCAGGACAAACAGAGGAATCTGATACTCCTCCTTATAGGCAGGGGTGAGGGAGAAATCCCCCGGCAGTTCCCGGTCAAACAGTTCCTCTGTTATCTGAAGCTTTCTCATGCGGGACAACCTGTAGGTGCGGATCTCTCCCTTACGCTGAGAGTAGGCCACAAGATACCAGGCATGGGATTTGAAAACCAGTTTCAGGGGCTCCGCCGTCTGATCTGTCACCTCCAGTTCCGAATTAAGGTAGGTAAATGTAATCACATATTTATTGATGATTGCACGTTCCAAAGCCGTAATATGATTTTTCTCCTTCTCCGGGCTGCCCCAGTAAGAAAGGTCAATCTCCAGCCATTCCGATTGCAGCTTGTGGCTGAACAGGCCTGCCACCTTATGGAGGGTCTTATCCGCCTCAGGATAATGGGAGGACTTTAAGATTTGCAGGGCCTGTACTATATTGCTCTGCTCCTCCTTTGTAAAATAAGACTTGTCCAGGGAAAATCCCTCCAATAAGGACAAACCGCCCCCGTATCCCTTCTGAGAGGTAATGGGAATGCCGGCAACAGAAAGGATATTGATATCCCTGTAAATGGTACGGGCAGAAACCCCCAGTTCCTCTGCCAGCTGCTTTGCCGTCCTGTTCTCGTGGCTCAGCAGAAGAAAAATGATTTGAATCAACCGGTCGATCTGCATAGGTTCACTCTTCTTTCCTGTGTCCAGCGGCAATCCGCCTTAAGTTTTTTAGGTTATCCGAATCATCGCCGGAATATTGTACCAGCACAGAGCAGGGAAAGCTGTCGCACTCACCGCAGTTTCTCCAGGATTTCTCCCTGCTGCATTTTCTTATTTCACAATCCCCGCACATTTTTTCTGAAACAGTATCCGAATGGCACCCCTGACAAAACATATCCTCTTTAGAAAATCTGTGGGATTCTGTGGAATACTCCTTTGCCAGTTCCTCCTGCCTTTTTGTATCCCCGTTTACAGAGGCGAGATAAACGGCACATTCCCGGCAATCCAGTCCGCAACAGGCAATCTCCATCAAAACAGTTCCTCCCCTAAATATTTGTCATGGGGAACAATCAGACACTTTTCCATGGCCTTCCAGTAGCTGCCGTAAAGGTTCTTTTGCGCTGTCCCATAACTCTCCTTTGTATCAAATTCCCAGTAGAGCACATACTTCACGCTTTTGACCACCCGGGTCAGCTTAAGGGGGGGAAGCCCTTCCCGAATCTGCTCCATATCCACATGATACCCCCTCTTCATAAACCGGAGCAAAAGCAAGCCCTCCTGCCTTTCCAAAAAGCCCTTCGCTTCCAGCATCAGAGCCTCAAACTCCTCTGCCTTCTGGGGTTTGACCTGATAAATGCATACCTCACTAAACGGCATGGGAAATTCCTCCTTTCTTTTGTTATAGACTCTCGGAATCTCTAAGCCTTATTTTATGCGGCTTTTGGGATTCCTTTT
>CAJURT010000064.1 GCA_910588875.1 uncultured Lachnospiraceae bacterium | reverse complement strand
CCGGCAGCGTGACATATTTCTTTATTTCGCACTGCCAGTCTTTTAAATCTAAAAAAGTTCGCTAAGAATACTCCCCTAAAGACAGCCGTCATAAATTCTTCTCAAATGCTTGGTTTACTATATTCTATGTCCCATGATGAGTATGGTTCTTGCTATCTATAACGGAATATTATCCCTCTTGAGGGCCGCCGGTTTCCCGCCTGAGAGCCACCGGAAAATGATATTTTCCGATTTGCCCTTATTATACGTTAAGGCATACCTTTGCCGGTTTATGTTATGCGGCCGGAATGCAGCCCCAAACAGTGTAAACACGGATGAGACATGCAATCTGTTCAACAACGACCGATATTTATACATATGTGACAGATGAGAAGAATCCGGAGGAGACCGGGAAGTTTGGAAGTCTGATGTAAACTGCGGAATCTGTTTTGGAAGCGGGAATGAAATCATATGGAAGAAATTAGCAAATGTTTAAGATTTATTTGCGTTTTTTGTCACAAGAAAGAACTGCCTTTTCGCCAACTTTTTTCTCAATAGATACACAATTCCGAAAAGAGAGATCAAAAAGGCAGAACAGTGATCAAATAAGTTCCCCATAATAAGGCTGTCCGGTACGCTGTTAAGGATTGCTCGATGCTGGCGGAAGATATACGGTAAAGGTGGTTCCCTTTTCCGGCTGGCTGGAAACCTGGATTTTTCCGCCGCACAGACAGAGGATCCGCCGGACTAACGCCAGGCCCAGGCCATTGCCCTGGACGCTGCGACTGTGGTCTGCCTGATAAAATTTATCAAAAATGCGACGTTGCTCATCCTGTGTCATGCCAATCCCGGAATCCGCAAAAGAAACAAGGACATTGTCCATGGAAGCACAGAGCCGGATGTGTATGGAGCCGGAATCCGGGGTGAACTTGACCGCGTTGGACAAAAGATTTGTCCACACCTGTGCCAGCAGGCTTTCATTTCCCTCATATTGGATTTCCTGCAATTCAATATCCAGAAGCAGATTTTTCCGGGTCCAGAGAGGTTCCATCGACAGGATGCACTGCCGTAGCTGTTCGTCTAAAGAAAACCGCTGCTTTTCCGGAACGATTTTCTGATTATCTAGTTTAGACAGCAGCAGAATATTTCCGGTCAGGGAGGTAAGCTGCCGGCAGCTGTCCAGGATCCGGCAAGCGTATTCTTGCTGGTCATCAGCCAGAGGAGAGGAAGAAAGCAGAGAGGCGTAGCCTTCTATGGCAGCCAGGGGAGTTTTAAATTCATGGGAAACATTCTGAATAAAATCAGACTGCAAAAGTTCTGTGGAGTTTAATTCCTGCACCATTCGATTAAAGTTTTGGTTCATCTTTCCAATGTCCTCCAACTGATTTTTTTCTGGCAGAGACACATGAAAATTGCCTTCCGCGACTTCCTTTAAGGCCAGGATCAGCTGATGGACAGGCGCAAAAAAGCAGTGAGATACAAGGAGGGCGAGGAAAAAAGAAAAAATGGCGGCCGACCCCATAAGGCCAAGGAGCGGAATCCATGGGATAGGAGCGACAGAGGACAGAAGATGAAATCGGATTCCTAAAAATATGAAAAGGCCGGTTAACAGAAACCCAAGGACAAAAGTTACCGCGATCATAAAACAAAATGTGAGCCATAGACGGAATTTTCTCATGCCGATATCACCGCCTTGTAGCCTAATCCGCGGATGGTGACAATTTCAAAATCAGGATTATGTTTAAAATGCCGCCGCAGCCGGTTGATATGTACGTCAATGGTCTGGATATGCGACTGGCTCTCCAGGCCCCAGATTTCATCCATAAGCTGTTTTCTGGTGAAAATTTTATTGGGGTAGGACAGAAACTTGTACAGAAGCTGAAATTCTTTTGGCGTAAGTGTAACCATTTCTCCTTCCCGATTCACGGTCATGGCATCATAGTCCAGCAGAGTATCACGGATGGTCAGCTTTTTCGTGGAAATGATATTGGCCCGGCGCAGCAGCGCCCGGACACGAAGTATCATCTCCTCCGTATTTACCGGTTTTGTCATATAATCATCGGTTCCAAGGGTAAAGCCCATGCTCTTGGAAGCAAGGTCATCTTTTGCGGTGATCATCAGAACCGGCATTTCAGGATAGATGTCCCGCACACTGCGAAGAAACTGATAACCGTCCATAACGGGCATCAGAATATCCGTGATGATCAGATCTACATGTTCTTTTTCCATAATATCCCATGCCTCCTCGCCGTGATGGGCAAGGAGCGTTTTATAACCTTGTTTTTCCAGGACAATCCGGTACAGGTTCAGCAGGGAATCATCGTCTTCCACAACTAAAATTTTTAACATCAGCATGATCTTATCCTCCAAAAGACAGAACTTAATGTAAATCATTGGTTTGATTGTTGATTATACAGGGCTTTCATGAACTTAAGGTGAATTTTTGTGAAGAATTTGTGATTTCATTTTGCGTTCATTTTCATTTTAGATTGAATTCATCAAAGCGTGATAGAGTGTCACAGAACAGAGAGGAGGAAGAGCATGCCGACGGAACGGTTTGTAAAATTAAGAAGGGATAAAAAGGAAATGATCACCGAGGCGGTTATCCGGGAATTTCAGAGAACTTCCTATGGAGAACTGCACATATCCAATATAGCCCGGAATGCATGTATATCCAGAGCAAGTGTTTATACCTATTTTCAGGGGAAAGAAGATATTTTCCGGTTTGCCGTTCAGCAGTCAGAATCAAGGAACAGCAAATAAGAAAAGAAGTGGAAAACGGGAGGTTTTTTATGGATAAGAATCAATTGGTTTTATACGAAAGATTTTTGACGATCCTCAGGGAGTTGACAGAAACTGCTCACAGCATTGCCAGGGCAGAGGAGGAAAAAGCTGTGGCATTATCTTTAAAGCGCCATGATCTTCTGGATGGTTTTATGAAAAAAGAGCAGGCTTATATTTTGACACTCCGGGGGCTGGATCAGCACCGGGTTCGTCTGGCAAAGTCTTTGGGATGGGAGTCCCTGACATTTGTACAGATTTTAGAAAAAGTGGAACCCGTTCAGAAAGAATACCTAAAAATCCTGTTTCATGACCTGGAACAGGAACTGAGAACTCTTCAGCAATCGAAAGAAGTAGCGGAGAGAATGATGAATGTCAGAGTTTATGAACTGCTGGCTGCCATAGAACGGCAGGCTGGAATCCCTTATGATCGTGAACGAAAGGTGGATTTCGAGGGATTTCCCCATACGAATTTGTGTGACCGCTATGGATGAGTTGTCTTGAACCGGGACTTTGAGCGAGTGAATCCGGGAAGGAGAAAGGATGAAAGAAAAACAGTTCACCCATACCTGTTTGTACCCGGTAAAACGGGGCATGTAATACTCACAGAGTACGATGTGCTGGGAAACATGCGCAGAATGGAGGAAATCGTGATTAAGAAGATCATCATTGGGGCAGTGGTGCTTGCGGTTTTAGGAGTGCTGATCATACCAAAACTGGGAAATAAAAAGCCATTTGCGGAACCTGTGGCAGATCCGGTTGTGGAGATTACACAGCCGGGGATTCGGGACATCAGCCTTGCCACCGGGCTGGTGGGCGAGGTGGAGCCGGAGGATGTGGTGTATGTATATCCGAAAGCCGCCGGAGAAGTAACAGAGGTTAAGGTAAAGGCTGGAGAGATCGTGGAAGCGGGGCAGTTGCTCTGCGTGGTGGATACGAAACAGATCGAGAGCGCGAAAAGCTCTCTGGATTCGGCGCAATTGTCCTTAAAGCAGGCGCAGGAGGAACTCTCCAGGCAATCGGTTCTGTATTCCGGCGGCGGAATATCTCAGCAGGCGTACCAGCAGTATCAGGACAGTGTGAAGGCCGCCCAGATCGCCTATGACAGTGCCAGGACAAACTATGACAATCAGGTATCCTACAGCCAGATGAAAGCGCCGATCTCCGGTATGGTGGAATTGTGCAATATTCAGGTATATGACCAGGTTTCTCAGAATGATCTGCTGTGTGTCATCGCGGGACAGGGGGCCAAGGTGGTTTCTTTTTCTGTCACGGAACGGATTCGGAATTATCTGAAGGAAGGCGACAGTATTGTAGTGGAAAAGGACGGTGAGCCTTATGAGGGACAGATTACGGAGGTGAGTTTTATGGCCGATTCCGGCACAGGGCTGTTTAAGGTAAAGGCACGGTTAGATGACGCTGTGGATGAAACCAGGCTGTCAACCGGTTCCATGGTAAAGCTTTATGTGATTTCGGAGCATGCCGATCAGGTTCTGACGGTTCCGGTGGATTCCGTATATTATGACGGCGGCCTGGCTTATGTATACACCTGCAATATGGAAGAATTGTCCTTACATAAAGTGCAGGTAGAGGTGGGACTGTATGATTCGGACTGGATTGAGATCAAGTCGGGACTTACCGTGGATGACTACGTTCTGACCACCTGGGGTTCTGAACTGTATGAGGGTACGACAGTAAGGATTAAAGGAGGGCAGTAATTATGGGAATTACAAGATTTGTCCTCAAACGGCCTGTTACCGCCATATTGAGTATTGTCTGCCTGATTGTATTCGGCTATCAGTCCCTGACAGGAATGTCCATGGAGTTGACGCCGGACATGGATATGTCCATGATGATTCTGTTTACAAGCTATTCCGGAGCCAGTCCGGATGATGTAAATGAACTGATCACAAAGCCTTTAGAAGATGCGGTCAGCACTTTATCAGGGCTGGACTCCATATCCTCCACTTCAAGCGAGGGTTCCTCCATGATCATGCTTGAGTATGAATACGGTACGGATATGAACGAGGCATACGATGACTTAAAAAAGCAGGTAGATCTGGTGTCCAATACAGAACTGCCCGATGATGCCGGGACACCAACCATCATGGAGATGAATTCCAATTCCGGCGCTGACATTTCCCTGGTCATTGATAATGCCGCAAAACAAAACCTGTACAATTATGTAAACAATGAAATTGTGCCGGAGTTTGAAAAACTTTCGGATGTGGCAGAGGTAGCAGTCAGCGGAGGGGCAGAAGAATATATCCGCATTGAACTGGTGGAGGAGAAGGTGAAACAGTATGGCGTATCCATGGCTTCTATTGCCAGCGACATTGGGTCTGCCAATCTTTCTTACCCCGCAGGCAGTACAAAGGTAGGGAGCCAGGAATTGTCACTGTCTACCAAGATGGATTATGATACCATGGAAGCATTGAAGGATATTCCCCTGACCACCGGCAGCAGCCATGTGGTCTATCTGGCAGATGTGGCGAATATTTATAAGACCTCCAATGCCGGGGACAGTATAGCCAGATATAACGGGGAAGATACGGTATCTCTCCAGATTACGAAACAGCAGAGTTCCACGGCAATGGCATTATCCTCTGCCGTGCAGGATGTGATCCGTTCTCTGACAAGACAGGATGAAGATTTACAGATTACGGTGGTAAATGACAGCGCGGAGTCCATCAAGAGTTCCCTGATGTCTGTCGTGGAAACCCTGGTTTTGGCGATTCTCATATCCATGGTGGTTATATGGCTGTTTTTAGGAGATTTAAAAGCCTCTCTGATCGTGGGCAGTTCCATACCGGTATCCATCCTGGTCTGTCTGATCGGTATGGCCCGGATAGGTCTGACCTTGAACATTATTACCTTGTGCGCTCTGACGCTGGGGGTGGGCATGATGGTAGATAACTCTATCGTAGTGATGGAGAGCTGTTTTCGTGTAACGGATTCCAGGCCGTCCGGATTTTTTGAGTATATGAGGGACGCGCTGGAGGGAACCCAGGTGGTGGTTTCTTCCGTGGTGGCTTCCACGGTAACAACCTGTGTGGTATTCCTTCCCCTGGCAATGCTGAAAGGCATGACGGGGCAGATGCTGGGACCTTTGGGATATACCATTGTATTCAGCATGGCGGCCTCTCTCCTGTCTGCGGTTTCCGTGGTTCCTCTGTGCTATATGCTGTACCGTCCCAAGGAAAAAGACCATGCGCCGCTGTCTGCCCCCATCCGTCATCTCCAGGACTGGTACAGAAGGGCAATGGTGGTGATCCTCCCCAAAAAGAAAACCGTAGTTTTCCTGTCCGTATTGATGTTGGTGGCAGCGTTTAAACTGGCGGGTCAGCTGAAAATGGAATTGATGGCTTCGGACGATAATGGGCAGATATCCGTCAGTATTGAAACCAGGCCGGGTCTGGTGACGGCAAAGATTGATGAGATCGCACAGCAGGTGGAGGAAATCCTTGTGCAGCATGAGGATCTGGAGGCTTATATGACCACCAGCGGCGGGAGCGGTATGATGAGCAGCGGGAGCGTTTCGATCACGGCCTATTTAAAAGAGGACCGGAAGATGGACACTACAGAAGTGGCGGCTCAGTGGAAACGGGAACTGCAGGATATCGCCAACTGCAATATTACCGTGGATATCAGCGGTTCCATGAGCATGATGACCTCTTTTGGAAACAGTTTTGAAACCATCATCCAGGGAGCAGACTATGATGAGGTAAAAGAAGTATCTGATCAGATTGTTTCCGAACTGATGGAACGGCCGGAGGTGACAAAGGTACATTCGGATGCGGAAAATTCATCGCCGGTTGTAGAGGTTACCATAGATGGGGCAAAGGCGAAGGCCGCAGGACTTTCCGCTTCTTCCATTGGGAGTACCTTGAGCCAGATGGTCAGTGGAGTGGAGGCTGCGGATCTGGATATTGACGGAGAAAGTGTGACGGTTAAGGTGGAATACCCGGAAGGCACCTATGAAACTCTGGATCAGATCAAGGGGATTGTCCTGGCTACAGGAAGAGGGAGTTCCGTTCTTTTGACGGATGTGGCCCAGGTGGGATTCCATGACAGCCCGGCAAGTATCCGGCGGGAGGAAAAACAATATAAAGTGACGATTTCGGCAGAATATACGGAACATGCTACGGCGACGAGCCAGAGGACTTTGAATCAGGAAGTCATAGAACCAAATCTGACGGATACGGTCACAACAGGGATGAATTCTATGGATCAGTCCATGAATGAGGAATTTTCTGCCATTTTCAAGGCAATCGCCACCGCCATTTTCCTTATTTTCGTGGTGATGGCCATGCAGTTTGAATCACTGAAATTCTCCCTGATGGTTATGGTGACCATTCCATTCAGCCTGATCGGTTCTTTTGGAATGCTGTGGCTGGCAGATTCGGCTATCAGCATGATCTCTTTGGTAGGATTTCTGATGCTAGTGGGAACGGTGGTCAATGCGGGTATTCTGTATGTGGATACGGTGAACCAGTACCGCAACACCATGGACCGGGATACGGCATTGATCGAAGCCGGGGCAACCAGGATGCGGCCGATTCTGATGACCACCTTAACCACCATCATCGCCATGATCCCCATGGCATTTGGCTGGGGAAGCTCCGGCGAGATGACCAAGGGGCTGGCCTTGGTAAATATCGGAGGACTGACTGCCTCTACCATATTGAGTCTTTTACTGCTTCCGGTGTTTTACTGTATCATCAGCAGAACCCCGAAAAAGGAGCCCATAAGGAAAGGGGAAGATAAGGAATGAGAAAAGGGGTAAAACCAATGGTCATAGCCGGAGCCGCCGCCTTTCTGGCAGCGTCAGCGCCCATGACTTTGCTGGCGTCCAGCCCGGAGTTTGCCAGAAGTGCCCAGGAGTGGGAGCGTTTAAGAGACGATGTGCTGGAATATGAGGAGATCGCGGATCTGATCCATGAGTATAATGTGACCGTACAGAATAATCAGTATGAATATAATGAGTTTATTAAGGATTACGGAAGAACCAAGGAGGATGTGTCGGATGCTTATCGAAAGTTGGCGGATGAACTGGAATCAGGTATGTCCGGGGAGGATGGAATGGGTATGGTCAGTGACTTTCAGCTGGAATTGCAGGCAAAGCAGCTGAGAGAACAGGCCGATGATAACCTGGAGGACAGCGGGATCTATTATCTGAATTATTCCCAGGCGGAGGCTAGCCTGGTTCTGTCGGCCCAGTTAAAGTTTTTGTCCTATTATAAGAGTCAGCTGGAGCTTGAGTCAGCCAGCAAAAGAAGGTGTTGGAAAACAGCTATGTCCTTGTACAAACACAGTTACAGGCAGGCACGGTTACGCAGACAGAGGTGCTGAATGCGCAGGAAGCGCTTCTGGAGCAGGAGAAATCCATAGCAGAGCTGGAACAGCAGATCGAGAATACCAGACAATCCCTGATCGTCATGTGTGGCTGGAAGGGAAGCGGCCACCCGCAGATCGGGGATGTCCCTGAAATTGATCTGTCAGTAATCGAGGCTATTGACCTGGAAGGAGATCAACAGCTGGCACTGGAAAACAATTATACGCTTCAGGTAAATAAAAGGAAGCTGGAAAATGCAAAAGATGCAGACAATCAGGCAAAGATAAAAAAGACCATTGCCAGCAATGAGCGTCAGATTCAGCTGTCGGTGAGCAATGCATGGCAAAGCCTGCAGACAGCCAAACGCAGCTATGAGCAGGCAGTTTCCCAAAAGAACCTGGAGGAGCAGAATTTAAGCCTGTCAGAACAAAAATGGAATGCCGGTATGATCACCCAGTATGAATATGAATCAGCGCAGATTGCCGCAGAAACCAAAGAAATTGCTGTTCGGACGGCACTGCTGGAATTGCAAGAAGCCCTGGAAACCTACCGGTGGAATGTCAATGGGCTGGCAAGTGCGGAGTGACAGATGAATAAGACAGAGTAACTGTTTAAGGGGTATCTGAATGGTTATAAGACGGAGGAAGGCGATGGGAAAAAATAAAAAGAACGGATGGAAAGCCATGGGGGTTCTGTGGTCAGGTCTGGCTGTTTTACTTGTGATGTCTCTTCCTGCTTTTGGGGCTTCCCCGGGTATGTCCGGTGAAGCGGAAACGGAAAGTACGGATGAATCCACATATACAGCAGTGGATGGCAACAGGATTTCCAAGGAACGGCTGGAAGATGGGATTGTGGAATATGAGGAACTGGGAAGCCTGATTCACTATGGAAACTTAAGCATTCAGGAGATGACCGACAGTACGGAGCGCACCAGACAGGAGTATCAGGAGATCCGGGATTATCTTCGGGCGGAACGGGCCAGCGCCAGTGCGGAAAAAAGGAGAGCAAAAGAAGATAATGATGGGGAAAGCTATAGGGAATATGCCTCTTTGGAGGCAGTGTATTCATCCGCGGCTAAAAGCTATAATGAAAGAATCAAAAAGCTGGATCGTTATGCGGCCAACAAAAACCGGCTGTCTATGGAAAAGCAGCTGACCAGCGCAGCCCAGAGCCTGGACCTGCTGCTGGGCGCGGACGATACCGAGAGTTTGGCGGACATACCGCCGACAGATACCAACCGGCTGTCAGAGATGAACCTGGAAGCAGATATACAGAAAGCCATCGGCAACAATGGAGATTTGATCGCGGAACGGGCCGCAAAATCCGCAGGCACTTCCTCTGTAAACAAAAAACTGCGGACGCTGGATGAACTGGAGGAAAAGGTCAGAATAAAGATGGAACAGCTGTATGAGGAAGTGAACCAGAAAAAGTAGGCATATGACGCAGCCAAAACGGGCCTTGACGGGGCGGAGATCCTGTGGAGCAACATACAGAACCAGTATCGTATGGGCATGTTAAGTGATGCGGAGTATCTGGAAAAACAGCTTCCGTACATGCAGAAAAAGATGGCCTTTGATTCGGCAGACCTGGCGCTTTTTCAGGCACTGGAAAATTATCATTGGGCGGTGGAGGGTATTGTGGTTTTCGATTAGGAGGGGAGGGTAAAATTAAAATCCAGGTTCTGCTTTCCCACACCGATCAGAACCATCTTGCCCCCTTCTGCTTGGCTGCAATAGCCGCCAGGATGCCGATGGTGCCGGCTCCCACAATCAAAACCTTATCATTCTTTTGCACTTCCGCCTGCTTCACCCCGTGATAGCTGATGCAAAGAGGCTCAATCACTGCAAGTACTCTGGGATCCAATCCCTTTCCGTCATAGATTCTTTCCAGGGGCATGGTGATGTATTCAGAAAAGGCTCCCTCTCTCTGAACCCCCATCGTCTGGTTATCCATACAGGCATTGACCAGTCCGCGTCTGCAGGAATAGCATTCCCCGCAATTGAAATAAGGATTACAGGTAACCACCATCCCTGGCTTCAGTCCATAATCATTGTCATTAACCTCCACAATCTCCGCTGAAAACTCATGTCCCGGGGTCCTGGGATAGGAAAAGTAGGCAAATGTGCCCCGGTAAGATCCCAGATCACTTCCACAGATACCGCCATAAAGCAGCTTCAGCAAAGCCTCCCCTAGTTTGCGCACCGGACGGGGAATATCCTTCATTACTACTTGGTGCGGATTTTCAATAAAAACAGACTTCATAGCCTTTATTGCTCCTTTTTGCTTTGTGTTGTATACATCATATGTTGTATAAACTTTAGCAATTTTGCAATTGAACTAGAAAATTATTGAATCAGAATGTAGTTTTTAGTATACTGATGTTGATAAAAGTAACAATGTTCAAGGGGGAAGAGAGATTATGGGACAATTGGTAACTGATATTTTGTTTTTTGGTATTTACTCAGCTTATCAGGATACGGGGAGGGATAAGGTCTGCCGGATTTTTATCCCCGATGACAGCAGGATGTTTGATAAGTTTTGCAAAACTTTAAACAGGAATATAGCAAGTGCCTGGGAAGGATTGACGGGAGAACTCCAGCCGGAGAACAGGGCGTTTACGGAAGCGCCATGGTTTCACCGTTATTTGCGGAATCAGGCTTCTGTGCCAGATGCCTATTATTATGTGTTGGAAAACAACGATTCAGAAGCCGGGGATGAAGGGTTTTCAGATGAATTGGCGGAGCGGGCGAAAAGATATGCAACAGATTGCGGGGGCAAAGCCCCTGGGGCGGAAGAGGATCAAGCCATAAGGGAATTCTACCATATGCTCATCAAAGTAATACGGCTGACAATTACAGAGATTACACCAAAGGCAAAACCGCGCAGGGTGAATCTGCAGGGCATGCCGGAGGAAATACGTGCCCAGGTACTCCATAACCTGGAATATGAAAAGCTGGAAAACGATGAAATGTGGTGGCATATCCGCTATTGTATTGACCATGGGATCCAGGGGTATACAGATTTAATGTCCAGGGTGGCAAAGCATGGGTGCTGGAAGGCCTGGGTACGCCAGGCAGCGGCAGAATATTGCTGCCGGTTCATGGAGGTGGGGGAAGCGTGTGAACGGCTTCTTCCGGGATTGTCAGGAAAGCTGCTGTACTGGACAATCGCCCAATTTGCTGACACCAGGGATGAAAGGCTGAAAGAGCGTTTGCGTGAACATGCCGAATATTACACGGGGCAGGAGATGCTGAAAGATATCAGCCTGGTAAAGATGCAGGACAGAGGCGGAACCGGAAGGATCCGGCGGTATTTGGAAAGGACGAAACATGTGCCGGGGAGGATGGAGAATCCGGATCCGGTTCTGGCTTTCAGTGGGATCCGGGAGATTGGGCTGTTAGATGAACTGGGAAAACTTCTGGATTTGCTGATGAGGGAGAACTTCCGGGACAGGGCTTGCAATGGCCTGCAGGTGGCATTGGTGGCAGCAATGAGCGCCATCGCTGCCAGCGGGAGGGAGGAATATTCCCGGGTGATGCAGCTTTTGGATGAGAAGCTGGCGTATTACCAGGAACAGAGCCAGGAAAAGGAGGGAGACACGAGGGCAGAAGAAAAGCTGGAGACTCTTATTTGCCTGATTGAGGATATCCGGTGGAGAATCCTGTATCTTCCAGATAAGATTTCAGCCATTGATACTTGCTCTTAGGGACGGGCAGGCGGAAACCATTGCTCATCATGACAGTATGGGGATATAAGGCGGTGATGGAATACTGGTTTACTAAAAAACTGCGGTGGATTCTGAGAAAATAATCGGGCAGCAGTTTTTCCATGAAAAGAATGGGATGGGAGACATGGATTGCCTGGCCTTCACATATGATCCAGGAACAGATGTTGTCAGCCTCCACATAAAAGATATCATGGGGGTAAAGATGGTAATGATGGTCATTGAGGCCGGTAAATTTCATGCTTTTTTCTGTTTTCATTAATGTTAGATCCTTCCTGAACCATTTTTCTTAAAACGTTGGGAATGCGGTTTGAAACATGCGAAACATAAGAACATATGAGGCAGAGAAATCGACAGAACCTCATTACTGCAAAATACGGAAATAGAAAATGTTATAAAACCTACCTAATAAAACGCAAAAGAGGAAAACATGTGACAGTCTTATATAAAAAAACAGAGGCTAACTCCCCGCAAGGGAGCAACCTCTGTTTTTAATTAACGCTTTTTTTCAAGGCGCCCGTCATCGCCCACGTAGTAATTGTCAACCCAGCTGTTGGTAACCAGCACTCCGTCTTCATCCAGGTAGTACCAGCCGCCGCTGTCCTTCTGCCAATATTCGGACTTACGGTTGCCATTGTCATCCAGATAATAGCGCTTGCCGTCCAATTCCAGCCAGCCGGTTGCAAGAGTCCCATCATCCTGGATGTATTGCCACTGATCTTCTTCGGTCTGCTGCCATTCGCCGGCAAAGGCTGGGAATGCACTGAGAAGAAGGCAGGAGATCGTCAAAAGTAAGGCCAGGCCTGTCTTGTGTTTCATCACAATTCACCTCTGCTTTCTATGTTGATTTCATTATAGCAAGGGTAAAAATAGATAGCAATAGGTTTTGTCGGATTGTAAGGATTTTACAGGAATTGTAAGAAAAACGTTAATATCCCAGAATGTCCTTTGGTAAAAACCGGGAAAAAATTATCTGGGCTGCCAGGGAGCCTTGTCAGGGCAGATTACAAGTAGTAGTGAGGCCCGGAAGAGAAAATTGACAGATATTGTAGGTCGATATATCATTTGGGAAAAATGGGAAATATTGTCGGATTGCGCGATTTGTTTTGCTTTTCAAAAGGCCGAAAAGGCTTTATATTGGGTATAGGAACATAGCATTTATGGAAAGGAGATGGGAATGATGAGTGTAGTGGCAGGGAAAAATAATGACTTGGGGGTGGAGGATAAACAGGGCAGGCTTCGGCGGTTAGAAGAAGATAACATGAAACTGCAAAAGGACAATGAAATGCTATTGAATACAGTGATTCGGATGAATGTGGCCTTAAACCGGCTGCTGGAACATTATGTGATGGAGAAAAGCGGGCATTAGCCATTACGCAGACGGCATGTTTTTGGGGTCTTGTCCGGTTTGGTGATTTTCCGGTTGCTTTTCCAGCTGATGTTCCAGATTGCGGTTTTGGCAGAGCAATTCCCAAATGGTTTGATGCATCCATTGGATTGTGTCATTCAGCTTCTTGTTTTCTGATTCCAGCTGGTGCAGCTGGGAATCCACCAAGGTAGCGGCTTCTTTTGAGGAGCGGGAACGCAGAAAGGCTAAAAGATGGCTGGGCAGGGAGGTATCCCCGGCAATCATTTTTTGAAGCAACTGCATGTCCCGCTCTTCCTGGTCCAGGTGACGGAAGTCAGAATAAGGCATGAGCAGAAGCATTGAAACTTCACATAGAGGGCAGGCCGGGATGTCTGCAGGTTGGTTGTAGCTATATCTGCCACAAACTGGACAATAATAGACAGAAAGTTCTCGCATGGGTACCTCCAAAAATTTTGTGATTTGACTATATTTTATATATAACGTAGAAATTTCTGAAATATGACAGAATTTTTGATGATACGGTGAAAATGAGTAAAAAAGCTGACTTGAAATTTTAAATTCCAGTGCAGAATTAAATTCCATCTCATGTTA
>CAJURT010000063.1 GCA_910588875.1 uncultured Lachnospiraceae bacterium | reverse complement strand
TTGATTTTCTGCTTAAAATAAAATGGTGGAATTGGTCTGAAGAACATATCCGACAACATATAACCGAGATACAGTCAGGAGATATCGAATATTTGCGTTAAATTGCCGTATGACGGAAAAAGAAAAAAGCCGTCGTACAGCAATCATTACTCATGCGTGATAATATTTTATGGACAGTTATAAAATTCAGAGCCGCTTATTTCATTATGTTAATAAAATGCTTATGGTGGCATCAAGGAGGTATTGCCATGTTTCTATCGGTTAACAGACGGTTATTAAAAAACTGTTTCACACAGCAAAGTATTCTGTCCGGGCATTTGTTGTAATAGCCCCTACCGGGAAGAAGGGATGAAAAAATGAACTATTCCGAAGATTACAAGAAGCGTATTGAGTATATATTTGCCGCCTTTTGTTATATCTTCGCAATCTTGAATGACAGTTTTTATCCCGATAATGTTCATACTGTTTTTGCCGGGCTTCAATTTCAGAAGGAGTAATTGATACACTTATTTTAAAACTAAATGATCGTTGGATAGAAGAAAGAAAAAAGATTAATGCTGTATCTGATAAAATTATATATACAAAAGATATAATCTTTCAAATAGAATGCGATGAGCAAGGTGATATAATATGAATAAAAGTGTTCTATGGATATGCTGGACAATATAATCCTTTATGGCTTTTATACATATGGGGACAATACAGAAGAATCGGACATAGATCTTATGATTGTTTTAAATTGCGATGCAAAAGATGTAAGTAAGGTTAGAAGTTCCACTGCAGAAATGGCAAGTGATATTTCACTCGAACAAGAAGTATCTCTTTTCATACTGTTAAGGGACAAAAAACACTTTGAAGATAACCATAATTCACTTCTGTTTTATCAGAATATATTAGAGATGGGGTTGCCGTCTATTCAGTGCGGCAACCTCCTTTTTTACTATATTCCTATTTGTATTTATGTTATAGGGAAGAAATAATAGAAGTGATGGTCAAAATATGCGTATCATCTATGCTTTTACAAAAATTATAAGAACCCCTATTCTTATATAAAATGCTCTTATATCGAACATATTCAAGCCTTTTTCTTTTATATTTCGCATGATTTTATTGATTATATGGCTAAAATCGCATATAATAAGAGTAAATCATATAAAAGGAGGATTTTATTATGGTTGTTACAGCAACAGAATTCAAAACCAATTTTGGAAAATATCTTGAATTGATTGCTACAGAAGATATCTTCATCACTCGTAATGGAAAAACAGTTGCTAAAGTTGTAAATCCCCAAATTTCTGCTATAGATTCCCTGCGTGGAATGTTAAGAAATGCCCCTTCTGACATTGATAACCAATCTTTACGAGAGGAGCGGCTGTTAAAGTATGAAAATAATGTGTGATACAAATATAATCATTGATGTTTTGCTGGAAAGAGAGCCTTTTGTGGAAGACTCATACAAAGTTCTGGGGCTTTGTGAAAAGCATAAAATAGAAGGATTTGTATCTGCATCTTCGGTCACCGACATCTACTACCTTGTAAGAAAATACACCCATAGCACTGACCTTGCATATAAAGCAGTAGGAAAGCTTTTGGAAATTGTCAAGGTGTGCAGTGTTACAAACGATGACATTCTTACCGCATTTCAGAAAAGGGCAAAGGATTTCGAGGATTGCCTTGTTGCTACTTGTGCCAAATCTATACATTGTGACTGCATTGTTACACGAAATAAAAGGGATTTTGAAGAATTTGGCATTCCCATACTTACCCCGGCCCAAATCCTTTTACAAATTCTATAATAGCTGATCTACAATATGCGGAGAGAGTATTAAAATACGTCTTAAGGTTCATGCAAAGTGCTAATACTTTTATCCACAAAGAGGTAATGCAATACAATCGAATTACAATATCTGTCCGGATCATGTCATGTGTTCTTGCCTCAACATAATAATTCCCTCCTCCATTAATGATAGGTTTTAAAAATAACAGAAAGAGTCGGCGTCCGTTCTCTTCGATAAATTTGTCGCCATTATTACGGTAAATATCTGTAAAATATTCAAGAAATTTCCGCATAACTAAATCCATATCTAAAACATTGTTTTTACAAACTGGTTTGGGCTATAAACTGGAGGAACTGAGGCTACTTGCTGGATCAGTTCCTCTGGCATGAAATAATTATACATACGGGTCTCAAAGACCCGATTTGCAATATGCACTTATCCGTTCCTTTCTTTTAAGAACCCAAACATCACCCCGATATCAATTACTTTGTTATCCGGATTATAAGAAAATTCACGGCCATTGAACAAAATTGCATGGAGCATTCTATGTAGTTCCGGGTAATCGAGAAGTTTTTCATATAGAGATCCTTTCTTATAATTATCCTTGTCTCCACAGAACAATGCCCATTAATAGTATAACATGATTTTAAAGATCCTCAACCAAATTAAGGGAATAAGTTTCAGGTAATACCGCAATTTCCCCATTCCAATAATTGCCATTATACGAAGTATAATACCATCTGGATGCCAAACAGGCATCCCAAAAGGCAATTTTAGGAATTTCAAAAAGGAAAAGGAGAGTGCATTCATTATGAGAAAGCAGACAAAAGTAGTTGCAGTCGCATCTGCAGCAGCCCTGCTTGCCATCGGCGCTTCCATGACTTCCTTCGCAGCTACCGGCTGGGTGGAAGAGGATGGAACCTGGTATTTCTATGACAAGGATGGCAACAGAGTGGAGGATGCCTGGAAGAAATCCGGCGATAACTGGTACTGGCTGGATGCCGAAGAAGGCGGCGCCATGGCAATCGATAAGCTGATCGAAGACGACAACGACACCTATTATGTGGATTCCAACGGTGTTATGGTTCGGAATACCTGGGTTAAGGTTGTCAATGAAGAGCAGGATGATGACGATGATCCGGCTGAGTACAACTACTACTATATGCAGTCCAACGGTAAAGCATACAAAGGCCCGGATACTGGCAATACCCGTTTCAAAACCATCGACGGCAAAAGATATGCCTTTGATGATGAAGGTAAAATGCTGTATGGCTGGGTAAATACGGTTGGCGAGCGTGAAACAGATGAGGATGGCTGGATCACGGCAACTTATTACCTGGGTTCCTGGGATGACGGCGCCATGAAGACCGGATGGCAGAAAATCTATGTCCATGACAATATCGAAGATGATGACATGGAGCATTGGTTCAATTTCAAGTCAAATGGCCAAAAGAGGCGCAATACCAGTGATAATGAGATATCTGAGTCCAAGATCAACGGCCGCAGATATGGTTTCGATGACCGCGGTGTCATGGCTTATGAATGGACCCTTGCTACTTCTGGAGACAGTCTGAGAACTCCTGCCAGTGTAGCATCAACCTCAAGCTGGAGATACTTCAACAATGCAGATGACGGCGCACGTGTGACCAAGGGCTGGTTCAAGGTAGTTGCCCCCCACGAGGACAATGACAATGTATTCCTGAGCAATTATTCCCAGTTTGGAAATAATGGTACTTTCGCTAACAATGACGCAGACGATGAAACCGAGAGATGGTATTATGCAGATGGGAATGGCCAGGTCGTTTCCGGACAGATCAAGAAGATCAAAGGCAAATACTATGGCTTCCGTCCTGAGGGCACCGCTACCGCTGGCGATGAAAAGGGTGGTGCTATGCTGTCCGGCCTGGTATTGATGGATGTGAACCCGGCAGATGGCGTTATTCTGAACGTGCTGGATGACGATGTTGATGCCGATGAATTGAATGACCTGCTGGATGGCAAGAGCAGTTATGCTTTGACTTCAAATTCCACCCTGTATTATTTTGGTAACGACGAAGACAGCGACGGGGCAATGAAGACTGGTGCAACCACCGTAACTTTGGATGGGGAAACCTTCCACTTCATGTTCAGCAAGACTGGCGGCGCTGAAGGCAAAGGCCGGGGTCTGACAGGTGTTGATGACAACAAATACATCTATAAATATGGCTGCCGGATTGAAGCTGGCAAAGATGATAAATATCAGGTTGTTAAGGTTCGTCCAAATGGAAGTTCCATTGACATCAATGTCGGCGGTGTGAAGGTAGAAAAGGTATCTTCTCAGGATCTCAAGACAGGTTCAGTGGGAACTCTGCTGACCTTCAAGAACACAGATGATGAGACTGTCAGCTTTACGGATATCTCCAAATTGCAGACGAATGATGATGCCCCGTATAAGTATTACTTAGTAAATAGCAGCGGTAATATCCAGAAAACAAAGAGTGCAGCCAAAGATGGTGATGACTGGTATTTCTATGTATACAAATCTGCACTTAAGTTGTATACAAACAACAAGAACCTGAAACTGAAGAGCGGCACTTCTGCAACCAAGGCAGATGGCACCTCTATTACAACTGGTTCCAAGTGGGAAGATTATGTTGTAGATGCCCATACAACCACAAACGGCAAATAATAATACCCAGTAATCCTAAAAAGGGGATCTGGCTAACTCCAAATCCCCAACTTCAGAAAAACCCCGAGGCAAATGCCCCGGGGTTTTTCAATCGTCTATAGTTCGGTTCTTCTCCTCCCACTTCCCCTGGCTTTTCTCCCCTCTCTCCTATACCTAAAGTTTCAAATTTCTTCCGACTTCAAGACGATCTCTCGCCCCAATACTTATAATAGTTGTATAATAAGCAGGTAACGAGTAAATTTTCAATCATCAATACGAAAAGGAGAAAAGCTATGAACAAAACATTCGAAGAGTACCTGAGAGAACAGAACCTGTCGGCCAACACAATTTTATCCTACATGTGCGCAGTCAGCCAGTATGAAAAACGCTACGACAAAGTCACAAAAAAGAATCTCCGTGACTACAAAGTGCATCTCATCGAAAACTACAAACCACAGACTGTCAATCTGCGGATCCGGGCTTTGAACTGTTACCTGGAAAGCATCCAGAAGACCTCCTGGAAGCTGACCACAGTCAAGGTACAGCAGAAGCCTTTTCTGGAAAATGTCATCAGCGAGGCCGACTACCTTTATTTCAAAAACCGGCTAAAACAAGATGGGGAAATCTATTGGTATTTTGTGGTACGTTTTCTCGCAGCTACCGGCGCACGTGTCAGTGAACTGGTACAAATCAAATCAGAGCATGTAAAAATAGGTTATCTTGATCTTTACTCCAAAGGCGGAAAACTGCGGAGGATCTATATTCCTGCTGCCTTAAAGAAAGAAGCGCTTGTATGGCTTTCGGAAAATAACCGCCAAAGCGGATTTATTTTTACCAATCGCTTTGGGGAACGCATCTCATCCCGCGGGCTTGCCGGACAACTGAAAAAGCTGGCCTTAAAGTATGATCTTGATCCTTCTGTGATATACCCCCACTCCTTCCGCCACCGTTTTGCCAAAAGCTTTCTGGACCGGTATAATGATATCTCCATGCTGGCTGATTTGATGGGACATGAAAGCATTGAAACCACCCGTATTTATCTCAGAAAAACCAGCACAGAACAGCAGAATATCATCAACCAAATTGTCGACTGGTGACAAGACATTGCATCCGAATGCTATTTAGCGGCACTTGCATGCTCCTTGGATTAATGCTATACTGGAGCATGTAACCACATTTCCCATTGCGTCCTGAGGTACTTGATTATGAACAAAAAAACCACACCCCATTTGTCTGATGCCTTTGCCGAAACCTGTTCCGGCATCATAAATGGAGTGATCCATATTGCTGTTATCCTGCTAATAACCGTTTTTCCGTTGATTTATGACAATTCCTATCTTAATATTCTGGAAACCAAATATCAATGTTATCGGATCTGTACACTTGGGATGCTGGGAATTGCCCTGTTGCTGGGACTGGCAATGATGGGGATTGATTTCAAAGAATTCAAGGGAACACATATCCGGCATCTGATAAAAAAGCTAACCTCTGCCAATCCTTTCCGGCAATTTGATGCCGCCCGCATTGCTCTGTTTGCATTCTGGATATCTGCTGTTGTTTCCACCCTGCTTTCCCCCTATCCCAAGGAGGCGTTCTGGGGCAATAAAGGGCGTTATTCCGGCTTATTCCTCCTCACCCTGTATGGAGCCTCCTATCTCCTGATCAGCCACTTTGGAAGGCCTGTACGGAGGTATCTTGACATATTCCTGGGAAGCGGGATGGTTCTTTGTGTCCTGGGCATTACAGATTATTTCCAACTGGATATCCTCAGCCTCCACAAGGCAATCCACACTTCCCAGATCCGGATTTATATATCCACTTTAGGGAATATCAATACTTATACCGCTTATGTTGCTATGCTTCTGGGGCTTTCTGCCACATTATTTGCCTTAGAAAACCGCCCCCAAAGGATGATATGGTATTATTGCTGCCTGGTAATCTCCTTCATGGCAATTATTATGGGCTGCAGTGACAATGCCTATCTGAGCATAGCCACTATCTTTGTCGGGCTTCCTTTCCTGCTATTCCAGAACCCCAAGGGCATTGAACGTTACCTGGTTATCCTGGCAACCTTCTTTTCCTCCATCTGGGCCATTGATATCCTCAATCACAGTTTCTCGGATATTGTGCCTGGGCTGGACAGCCTTTTTTCTATCATCGTCCGATTCCGCGGCTTGCCCTGCGTTGTAATGCTTTTATGGGCCATCTGCGGCCTGTACCATATATTCAGCCGGAAGTCTGCCCGAAAGCACTGCTATATCCGCATTTGGGGCATCCTGGTTGCCGTCATTGCACTGCTGCTTATGTTTGTGGTTTTTGATGCCAATTTTTTAAACCATGCCGACCGTTATGGTACCTTGGGGACGTACCTTGCCTTTAGTGACAGCTGGGGAACCTTCCGCGGCTATATCTGGAAGAAATCCATCCAGCTGTACAATGCCTTCCCCCTTTCCCAAAAATTATTCGGGTATGGCCCTGATACCTTCGGCCTTCTGACCAAAGCACAGATTGGCCGGGAAATGGCTGCGGTCACCCACCAGCTTTATGATAGCGCCCACAACTCTGTTTTACAATACCTGCTGACAGTCGGCCTTATGGGGACCGTCAGCTATCTGGTATTTTTGTCCTCGGCAGTCATCTGCCTGTTTAAAAACCGAACCCAATCCCCCTGTATCCCTGGTATTGCTTTTGCCGTGCTTTGCTATGTCTTCCAGTCCCTGGTCAATATCGACCTGCCAATTGCCACCCCGGTCATGTGGCTGCTGCTAAGCATAGGAATGTCCGTGGCAAGCCCCCTGAAAAAGAGCCTGCCACCCGGCTAAGCTTTAGCCGGAGCGGCAGACTCCCTCTATTCCTTATGAATAAAACAGCCGGTTCACTGCACTGAATATCCCCCGCACAGAGGCTCTGGTGATATTCGAACTGACTCCCACACCATATGTCACCTTCCCACTCACCTGATCCATCAGATGAATATAGGAAGCCGCCTGGGCGTTGGATCCTGTCTGTAAGGCATGTTCGCTGTAATCCAAAACCTTAATCTGGATTCCCAGCTCTTCCTCAAGGCCTCGCTGCACCGCATCGATGGGCCCATTCCCCACACCCTCAAAGACCTTCTCGATCCCGTGGTCGGTGTAAGTCACTCTCGCAAGAGTTGCATATACATCCTTCTCCACTTCTGTGTCCGTAATCTGGCATTTCCTGAAATGCAGCGGCTCCTTCTTGTCAAGGTAACAGATACGGAACTCATCCATGATCTGTTCCGGCGCCACTTCACCCTGCTTCTCGGAGATCTTCTGGATCACATCTGCAAACTCCTTATGCATCCCCTTCGGCAGCTTAAAGCCATAGAAAGTATCCATGACAAAGGCAACGCCACCCTTGCCAGACTGGCTGTTGATGCGGACAATTGGCTCATACACCCGCCCTATATCGGAAGGGTCAATCGGCAGATAGGGAACCTCCCAGTGCTCTCCTCCTCTTTCCTTAAGGGCCTGCATCCCCTTATTGATCGCATCCTGGTGGGATCCGGAAAATGCCGTAAAGACCAGTTTTCCCGCATAGGGATGGCGCTCATCGATCTGCATCTTCGTACACCGCTCATACACCTCGGCAATCGCCCGCACATTCCCGATCTCCAACTCCGGGTCAATCCCCTGGGAAAACATATTATAGGCAAGAGTCAGGACATCCACATTTCCTGTGCGTTCGCCATTGCCAAACAAGGTCCCTTCCACGCGGTCCGCCCCGGCCAAAAGCGCCAGTTCTGTGGCCGCAACACCTGTCCCCCGGTCATTATGGGGATGCACGCTCAAAATAATGCTGTCCCTGTTCTTAAAGTGCTTATTCATCCACTCAATCTGGTCTGCATATACATTGGGGGTTGTCATCTCCACCGTGGAGGGAAGATTGAAAATAATGGGCCGTTCTGGTGTTGCCTGCCCCCATGTATCCTGCACTGCCGTACAGATCTCCAGTGCGTAATCCAACTCCGTCCCGGTAAAACTTTCCGGTGAATATTCCAATAACAGATCCCCGTCATATCCTGCGGCATACTGTTTCACCAGTTCCGTGCCATCAATCGCAATCTGCTTGATTTCATCTTTGCTCTTATGGAACACCACATCCCTCTGCAAAATAGAGGTGGAGTTATAGATGTGCACTATAACCTTCTTAATGCCCCGGATTGCCTCAAATGTCCTCTTAATCAAATGTTCCCGGCACTGGACGAGCACCTGTACGCGCACATCATCCGGGATCAGGTTCCGTTCCACCAACTGGCGAAGAAAGTCAAACTCAATCTGGGAAGCCGCCGGAAAACCAATCTCTATTTCCTTAAAGCCCAGCCTCACCAGCATGTTAAAAAACTCAACCTTCTCTTCCACTACCATCGGCTCGATAAGCGCCTGGTTCCCATCCCTCAAGTCAACGCTGCACCACATAGGCGCTTTCCTAATCTGCTTATTGGGCCACTCCCTCTGGGGGTAATCCACCACTGGCACTCTCTGATATCTCTTAAAATTCAACATAGACTTATCCTCCTGGAATCTGTAAAATGGATTTGTAACATAAATGATTTCCTAAAGCTGCCTGACAGCCATATGCTTTCCCTGCCGCCAAAGCCACAACCCTTCCACTACTTATGCCCGTTTCCCCATAATCTCATCTACAGCTTCGCAGTCGGTAAACCACGCCGTAATTTTCAATAATAAAAATTGTCACACTCTTAGGCCTAACCCCATCGGTCATCATTCCTTTACTGATATATTTTCCTGCTGATGGCTAAAAAGGCCTCTGCATTACCCTAAATCTTACCACATGTCCTTCCATATGTCAATTTGTAATAACTTGCCGGTCGCGGTAAACGCAAGCTTTTGCAATCCCTCATTCCTTCCAATATCCCCGCTTACAATACATGCCCCTGTGACTTCATCACTGCAATCACCTGGTTCACATACTCTTCGCACTGCCCCTCACTGGCTGCTTCCACCATCACCCGCACCACCGGCTCCGTGCCGGACTGCCGCAGCAAGATCCGTCCATTATCCCCTAATGCTTCTGTTACCTTCGCCACTTCCTCCTGTACCCTGGCATCATCCTGTGCCAGCTGTTTGTCATGGACCCGGACATTTTTTAACACCTGAGGGAATATCTCCACTTCCGATGCCAGCTTACCCAGGGATTCTTTCTTCTCCAGCATAACCTCCATCACCTTAAGGGAGGTCAGGATCCCATCCCCTGTGGTGGCATGCTTGCTGAAAATGATATGCCCCGACTGTTCGCCGCCCAGGCAGTTCCCATATTTTGCCATATTCTCATACACATATTTATCGCCAACCGCAGTTTTTTCATAGGAAATCCCTTCGCGGTCAAATGCCTTATAAAGGCCAAAGTTTGACATAATCGTGGTTACCACGGTGTTATTTACCAGGACTCCATTCTCCTTCATGTATTTCCCGCAGATATACATGATCTTATCGCCGTCCACCACCTCACCGTTTTCATCCACAGCAAGGCAGCGGTCTGCATCCCCGTCATAGGCAAACCCTACATCACAGCCATTATCCTTCACATACTGCTGCAGCACTCCAATATGGGTGGAACCACAGTCCGTATTGATATTCAGCCCGTTGGGATTGTTGTTGATCACATAGGTCTCAGCCCCTAGGGCATCAAATACGTTCTTTGCAATCGAGGATGCGCTGCCATTTGCACAGTCCAGAGCCACTTTACGATTCTTAAAAGAACGGGTGGCAATCGAAATCAAATAGCCGATATAGCGGTTCCTCCCTGCCGCATAATCCACCGTGCACCCGACTTTATCCCGCAGGGCAAAGGGGATCTCTCCCATCTCCCCATCCAGATAACGTTCTATCTCCTGGATCACCTCTTCCTCCAGCTTCTCCCCCTTTCCATTGATAACCTTGATCCCATTATCATAAAAAGGGTTATGGCTGGCTGAAATCATAATGCCGCAGTCAAACTCCTCTGTCCTCACCACATAAGATACGCTGGGGGTGGTCGTCACATGGAGCAAAAACGCATCCGCACCGGAAGCGGTGAGACCTGCCACCAGGGAATACTCAAACATGTAGCTGCTTCTTCTGGTGTCCTTGCCAATCGCCACCCGACATCTGCCCTCTGGGTTCTGTGGGGTCACCCGGCTTTTCTGTCCATAGTACCAACCCAGGAACCGCCCAACCTGATAGGCATGTTCCACCGTCAAATTCACATTAGCTTCCCCTCGGAAGCCGTCTGTTCCAAAATATTTTCCCATAATTGTTCTCTCCCTCACGATCTCTTCTATTGATTCCCTATCACCTGCAGGAAACGCCCCAGGGCATCCTGCCAGGTGGGCAAAGGTTCAAACCCTTTCTCCACCAGTTTCGCCTTGCTCATACGGCTGTTGGCCGGGCGCTTTGCCTTGGCAGCAAACATCTCGCTGGTAACCGGCGTCACCTTTACCTCCGGCATGCCAGCCTGACGGAAAATCTCACAGGCAAACTCATACCAGCTGCATTCCCCTTCATTCGTTGCGTGATAATGGCCATAATGCTCTGTCTGGACCATATCCGTCAGCAACCGGGCAAGGTCATAGGTATAGGTGGGAGATCCTACCTGGTCATCCACCACACTTACCGCCCCCTTCTCCCTTCCCAGGCGCAGCATCGTCTTGATGAAGTTCTTTCCTGCCACACCGAACACCCAGGCAATACGCACAATAAAATATTCCTCCAGCAGTTCCTCAATGGCAAGTTCCCCTTCATATTTTGTCTGCCCATATACATTCAGCGGCGCCCGGCTGTCCTCCGGCTCCCACGGACGTGTCCCCCCGCCGTCAAAAACGTAGTCCGTGCTGATATACATCAGCTTAACCCCCGCCTCCTGGCAGGCCTTTGCCACATTACGGGTTCCTTCCCCGTTGATCTTCCGGCAAAGTTCTTCCTGGTCTTCCGCCGCGTCTACTGCAGTATATGCGGCACAGTGGATGACTGCACCAGCCCCTGACTGGGAAATCACACGTTGGCAGGCCTCAGCATCCGTAACATCCATCTCCTCCACATCCACACCAATGCCTTCTAGACCCTGGCGCTTTAATTCATTCATCAAATCCGTGCCAAGCTGCCCCCTGGCCCCGGTCACTAAAACTTTCATGCCCATATTACACTACTCCTGTCTCTGCCCTTACACAACATCTTAGCGGCTGCAGCCCATTATCCCCGGTTATTGCATCCTCATAGCCGCTGTCCATACATTTTCTGAAAATAATTGCTGTATTCACCGCTGATGATATGTTCCCACCATTCCCGGTTATCCAGGTACCAGCGGATTGTCTGCTCAATCCCTGTATCAAAATTGTACACCGGCTCCCAGCCAAGTTCCTTTTCCAGCTTCGCCGGGTCAATCGCATAGCGCATATCATGGCCCGGACGGTCTGTCACGTATTTAATCAGACTCTCCGGCTTGTCCAGCGTCCGCAAAATCGTCTTCACTACCTCCAGGTTCGTCCGCTCGTTATGCCCTCCGATATTATAGACGCACCCGTCAGCGCCCTTCCGGATGATTAAGTCAATCGCCTGGCAGTGGTCATATACATGGAGCCAGTCACGGACATTTGCACCATTGCCATACACCGGCAGTTCACCATCGGCAAGGGCCCGGCTGATCATCAGCGGAATCAGTTTTTCCGGGAACTGATAAGGGCCATAATTGTTGGAACACCGGGAAATGGAGACCGGGATGCCAAAGGTGCGGTGATATGCCATTACAAACAGATCTGCACTTGCCTTTGACGAAGAATAGGGGCTGGAAGTATGCAGCGGGGTCTCCTCTGTAAAGAACAGATCCGGGCGGTCCAGGGGCAGGTCACCATACACCTCATCTGTAGATACCTGGTGGAAGCGCTTAATCCCAAATTCCTTACAGGCATCCAGCAGCGTCGTGGTTCCCATCACATTTGTCCGGACAAAGATCCCCGGATCCGTAATCGAGCGGTCCACATGGCTTTCGGCAGCAAAATTCACCACCACATCCGGCTTCTCCTTCTCAAACAGTTCAAAGATAAATTCCCTGTCCGCAATATCCCCCTTAACAAAACGGTAGTTCGGCTTGTCCTCCACCGGCTTTAAGGTTTCCAGGTTGCCCGCATAGGTAAGGGCATCCAGGTTGACCACGATATCCTCCGGATATTTTTCCACCATATAATGCACAAAATTCCCGCCGATGAACCCGGCTCCGCCAGTTACGATAATTTTCATGGTTTCTTTGTCCTTTCTCTACAGATTGTGAAGCTTATCAATATATTTACCATCCAGCACATCCTTTAAGTACTGGCCATACTGGTTCTTCTTCAGCACCTCATAAGTCTCCAGCACCTGTTCCCGGCTGATCCAGCCATTCAGCCAGGCAATCTCCTCCAGGCAGGCAATCTTGCGGTGCTGGTGTGTTTCAATGGTCTTGACAAAATTGGTCGCCTCCACCAGGGATTCATGGGTTCCCGTATCCAGCCAGGTAAATCCCTGCCCCAGCAGTGTCACGTCCAGTTCCCCGTTTTCCAGATAAATCCGGTTTAAATCCGTAATCTCCAGTTCCCCACGCGCCGATGGCTTTAAATTTCTCGCGTATTCCACCACCCGGTTGTCATAAAAATACAGACCTGTCACACAATAGTTTGACTTCGGCTTCGCCGGCTTTTCTTCAATGGAAATTGCCTTTCCATGCCCATCGAATTCCACTATCCCAAACCGTTCCGGATCGTCCACATAATAGCCGAACACTGTGGCCCCCTTCTCTTTGCCGGCCGCCGCCCGCAAGCGTTTCTTCAGGCCCTGCCCATGGAAAATATTATCTCCCAAAACCATTGCTACCGAATCATCGCCGATAAAATCCGCGCCAATGATAAAGGCCTGTGCCAGCCCATCCGGGCTGGGCTGTACCGCATAATGCAATTCTACCCCAAACTGGCTCCCGTCACTCAGCAATGCCTCAAACCGGGGAGTATCCTCCGGTGTCGATATAATCAGGATATCCCGGATACCGGCATTCATCAGCACAGACAGCGGATAATATATCATCGGTTTGTCATAAATCGGCAACAGTTGCTTGGATGTAACCTTCGTCAATGGATAAAGGCGCGTGCCGGAACCTCCGGCAAGAATAATTCCCTTCATTTGTTCTCTCCCTGTTTTCGTCTGTTTCTTCTATAAAAGATGTTGTTTTTGCGTTTGTCTGTACTATATCATACAACAGGCTATATTTCAATTAAGAAATCATCACACAAAAATAAATGCCTTGGACCGGAATCGAACCAGTGACACGAGGATTTTCAGTCCTCTGCTCTACCAACTGAGCTACCAAGGCATTTCTTCTACCTTCCACATCTTACTCTATAACCCACTATTTGTCAATACAAAATCTTGTTTTTTACTCATTCGTAAAATGAAATTTTAAATTCTACTTCTTCAATGGGGAGTGGAGTTTACCCC
>CAJURT010000062.1 GCA_910588875.1 uncultured Lachnospiraceae bacterium | reverse complement strand
ATACAGTGGCTGCTCCGTAAGCCTCGGTATAATAGAAGTTTCGGTATAACGAAAATTATACCGAATTCGGTATAAACTTGGCAAGCAATGCGCCGGTATATACCGGCGCTCGCTTGTTGGTGGCTGACGCCCCCAAGCCCCCGTAAGGACCGGCGCGGTCGCGCCGGTCCTTTTAAGCCGCCTTCGGCGGCTGCTGTTACTCGCAGGGAGAGAAAAATCATTATCGTGCCTCCTGCTGGCGGTTGCGATTTTTCTCTTTTTCGGTCACGCCCAAAATCCTCTCCATGTTGTTTTTGGCAGTGAGCAGTTCTATCATTTTTGCCTTGGCCTGCTTGTATTCTGGATACCGCTTTCTGTTCTCAGCCTTCAACATGGCGTACTCCTGTTTCAGCGATTGCATGAACGGTAGCTTCTTCAAACCGAGGGAATCAAAGTACCACTTCGCCGCTTGACAGGCCGTGATTTCACCGCTATGCTGTTCATAAAATTTCTCCCGTTTCCTGCCCGCCAATTTCCGGTACTGTGCGTAAATCTCTCGTGTTTTTCCGTAAGCGCCGATGTGCTTTTGCAGTTCGGAGATGTCCTTCATTCTTGCACTGGCAGCTTTCGTCCGGTCGGATAAATCGTTGAGATTCCGCCGGCACCGATGATGGCGCCGATTACAATCATCAGAGCCATAAGCACATTTCCCGGCGTCATGGCTGAAAACAACTCCGCAATATCAAAATCAGCGCCCATACCAACCATGATGATAATGCCCATGCACCCTGACATAAAACTCTGGAGCCGCTTGGCCCCTGCCCGCACATTGGCCGGAATCACACCGGTAGCTGCCAGAATCACCACAAAAATAATCAGATACGCATACTGATGAATCGCCGCCCCCGCGATAGTGGGCAAAAGCTTCTTGTTCATGATCCGCCCCACCGCGAAGCAGGCAAACGCCAGAAGAAGGGCGCCCATCATATCCTCTGTGGTGGTCTTGATCTTTGCGTCATCCCGGGTAATGCTTCCGCCCCCTCGCAGAAGGGTTTTCTTGTCTCCCGTCAGAGCCGGGTACTTCTGACCAATGGTATTTAAAAGCGCCGAACCAATGATGGAGAAAATATTGGCAATGGTCAGAATAATAATAGCAAAGCCATAATAGTTGGCCGCCGCATCTCCGGTCACCGTCTCATAAATATTGCTTAAGGGAACCGCCCCCGCACCGTTTCCGCCGCCCATAATGGGAAGCACATACTTGATAATAGAATCTGCCGGGGATACCCCAAAGATGAGCCCCGTAACCACGCCCAGAACGCTGGCCGCCACCAAACCGCCCAAAATCGCCGGAATATATCCGCCAAAGGAACGCAGCAGAATGTCACGGTCCAGAGCCAGCACTGAGCCCACAATCAGAATCACGATAAAAAACTCCAGGAAATTGGCATCCTCTGACACAAAGCTGTTGATGTTGGTGATCGCCTCCTCCGGAATCAGACCGAAATACTTTAAGCCCGCCAAGCTTCAGTTCCTTTTTTGCAACTTCATTTGTTTCCATATCCATACCCTCCTAATATCCATTTTAACAGCCGTTTGGCGCCTCCAGACAGCTGCTGCCTCTTGATAACAGGCAGATAACCATGAAACGGCCATCCTTTCCCTGCAACCGGTAACCGAAACTCCATCCCCCTTCCCCTTTAAAAATTTCAGAAACTCTCCTGGCAGCATCTCTGATTTGTGCCGATGGCATAACCGTTCAAGGATTATCTGAACCGTTACCCCATGGCAGAAATGATTGGAAGTTTTTTCGACACAATTCCAGACATTACCCGGACAGCACTCTTTCCTTTTATTTTAATTGCTGCATTTCCCCAAGTAAAATATATAGATTCATATACGAACCATACAAAATTTCCTATGATTCTCCTTAAATGATGAAACCGATCATAACCGTTCCAGGTTTACCGATTGTCCTCTATGGCCTCCTTCAGCGCCTCGCAGGCGCTGTCCGGGCTGGTATATATTGTGGCATGGGAGGTTTTGATTCCTGCCGCCGCCCGGGCCATGGAGATCTGCGCCAGGACAAGCTGGTCATACGATCCGTCCAGTTCTGCTATCTTCTCCCGGATAATCCGGTCAAAGGTCTCCCCATCCCCTCTGTTAATGGCCTCATAGGCCTCCGGAAGCACCACCATATCCACCGTTTCCTCCCGCCCCAACTCCCGGCAGCAGGAATAATACAGATTCCTGGTCGTCTCCACGGTTCCCGTAAAGGTACACAAAATAGCGGTTTTCCCCTCCTTTGCCGCCACCTGCTTAAGCATGGCCTGGTCCGGACAGATCACCGGCTTTGAGAGCAGGCGGGAAAACAGCCGGGCATAGGGAGAAAATATGGTGCAGGTCAAAAGCACCCCGTCCGCCCCGTCCTCACAGGCCGTGGCCAGCATGTCAAACATCCGCTTCATGGAAGAATCGTTGATTCCTCCCTCCTCCTTTACCTTGTCCAGCAGGTAGCTGTCCAGATAATTGCGAATCTGCCACTCCGGCTTCTTCTCCTGAAAATACCTTGTCATCGGGTTTACCGCGTTTAAGGTCACGCTTACCAATGCAATCCTTGCCATGGTTTCCTCCTCTTTCTGTTTTCGTCAGGTATCGTATTTTTCGCAACCGGTCAAAAGCTATCGGTTACGAGGCCAGATTTCCGATAACCCATCCGGCTGCATAAATGCTACACATCCGTTGATTCCCCGCCCACGCCGCCGGCCACATAGGGCAGCAGCATAATACCTTCATAATCCATTGCCATCCACGTTCTCGCCGCCAACCACATAAGCCAGCAGCGCCCGTGCCGAGCGCTCCGCCGCCGCCTCGCTGGAGGGCGTCTGGTCAATCTCCAGGGAAACGTATCCCTCATACTGCTCCCTCTGCAGCGTTTTCATCACCTCTCCCACCGGCAGCCGTCCCTCCCCCGGAATTTTCCGGTCACTGTCTGCCATGTGAATAAAGCCAATTCTCCCCCCGGCCCGGCGGATACTCTCCGGAATGGATTTTTCCGTGATTCCCATATGATAAATATCTGCCAGAATCCCCAGGTTCCCACACCCGGCCCTCTCCCTCTCCTCAATCCAGGAAAGGGTCTCGTCTATGGTATTCAGATTGTTGATGTTAGAGGCGTTTTGCGGCTCCAGAAGCACCTGCACGCCCAGATCCTTTGCCTCACGGCAAATCCCCTCCATACACTCCGCCAAATCCTCCCGGCCGCAGCCAGGCTCCCCGCTTATCTGCCCCCGGTATTTTCCCATCAGCGCCGGAGCCCCGAAATCACGGCAAAGCCTCAAAAGACCGCTGCACCGCCGCCTGGCTTCCCGGCGGACCGATTCCTCCGGGTGCACCAAAAACAGTTTGTCCATAATCTGCATGGGACTTGTGCCCACTGCCGCCAGCTTCAGATTCCATTGTCTCAGGCATCGGCCCAAATATTGCCGGTCTACCTGGTCAGGGTCTCTCACCAGCAACTCCACTCCCTGATATCCCCACTCCTGTAAAAGAGGAAATACACGCTCATAATCCTTCGTAAAGGCCTTCACCTTTCCCCGCCCTTCCGGTGATGTCACCGGGTATGCCAGCTTCATCTTACCCTCCCTTCTATCACTCCAACAGGCTGCTTTTGTTTCCTTTCCAGCGGCATTTTCTCACTTCTGAAACACAACCGCCCCGCTGTCTTCCACATGCTCCCACGCTTTTTCCCCAAATACCTCCGGACAGGACACTCCTCTCTTTTGGGCTTCCAGATAGAGACTGTCCATGATCTGCCGGGTCATAACAATCACGTTTGTCAAAGCATTTCTTGTCTTTCTCTCCTCCGGCTCCCCCGGCATCAGAATCTCGTCAAAGCCCTCTGCCCGGGGAAGCTTTTTCAGCCGTCTGTAGTACTCATCCATCCGCTTTTTATATTCATCCTCTGTCATAAACAAATCCGGCTTCATGACAAACATCATATGTCCCAGATTCTGAGGCTCGTCAAACCGGTAATACAGGCTGCTTACCTCCCCGGCATAATTGCTTCCTGTATACATACCGGCCATCATATCCATCAGCATGGCCAGAGCCGCTCCCTTGGCCTCGCCAAAGGGAAGGCATACCCCCTCGAAAGCTTCCTTTGCATCCGTGGTGGGTCTTCCCTCCTTGTCCAGAGCCAGCCCCTCGGCAATCGGCTCCCCGTTGATCATAGCCACACGAATCTTTCCCCTGGCAATCTTCGTCATGGCCATGTCCATCACAAAGGCAGGGCTCTCATATCCCCCCGGCATCCCCGCCGCAAAGGGCGCTGCCCCCAGAAATGTGGTCTTGCCCCCGAACACCGGCAGGGCCGGGCTGGAATTGGTATACACCATACACACATATCCCTGTTCCACCGCCTGCTTGATATAAAGGGCCGACATACCAAAATGAGTGCTGCGGGTACATCCCACCATGGCAATCCCTGTTTTCTCACACAGCCGGATTCCCTCCTCCATTGCCCGGTGCGCCACCAAAAATCCCATACCGTCATCCCCGTCCACCTTCAGCACCGCCGCTCCGGCCTGCTCCACCTGGATCTCCGGCCTGGCCTTTACACACCCCGCCTCAATGCGCTTTAAATACATGGGAATCCGGGAAATGCCATGGCTGTACAGTCCCCTCATATCCGCCTTCACCAGATCCTGCGCCACTGTCCGGGCATCCTCATCCCTCAGCCCGCCGGTTTTCATAAGCCGGTACGCCAGCAATTCCAGCTGTTCCTTTTTGTAGCTTTTCTCACCCCAATCTTTTCCATCGTAATTCTTTCCGCTCATGATTTTCTCCTTTTCCCGCCCGGTCCGCTTTCTCCCCCGGTCTTATCCCGTCATATTGCCCTTTACACTCCCGAGTTGTTTTTCTCTGCTATCCCCTGGCTTTGTCTGCCTTTTCTGATTTCACAGACATTAGCCTTCTTATCTGTCTATCTTATTTGTCTATCTTATCTGTCTATTTTATCTCTCAGCCCTTTATCCTGAATCTGCCGTCTTATTTCCTTTCAGCCCTCTGTCCGCTCCATCTCACGGCCAATGGCCCTTGCCACCTCCATGGTGGTTGCCTTTCCGCCCAGATCCGGTGTCATAGCCATCTTTTGGGACAATACCCGCCTGGTAGCCGCCTCCACCTGCCCGGCCTCCTTCTCATATCCCATCTCCCGCAAAAGCAATGCCCCGGAGAGAATCAGCGCGATTGGATTGGCAATCCCCTTTCCTGCAATATCCGGCGCCGCCCCGTGAGACGCCTCCGCCACAATCAATCCCTCCGGCCCCACATTTGCCCCCGGCGCCAGCCCCAGGCTTCCCACAAGCCCGGCCGCCAGATCCGACAAAATATCCCCGTACTGGTTGGCCGCCACAATCACGTCAAACTTTTCCGGACACTTGGCCATAAAGTACGCGGACGCATCCACCATAAAATCATCTGATGGGATATCCGGATTCCTTGCCGCCACCTCCCGAAAACAGGACAAAAACAACCCGTCCGCCATACTCACCGCATTGGCCTTATGAACACAGGTCACCCGTTTTCTCCCGTTTTTGCGGGCGTATTGGAACGCATATTCCGCCACCCGGGTAGCCGCCGGACGGGTGGTCAGCTTAATGCATTCCGCCGCGTAATCCCCGATCATATGCTCAATGCCGCTGTACACATCCTCCGTGATCTCGCGCATAATATGTACATCCAGCTTCTCATAATTGCCTGAAATCCCCGGAATTCCCCGGATGGGCCGCGGGCAAACATAGAGGCCTAACTCTCTGCGGATGGCATTGTTTAAAGACGGATAAATTCCCACACTTCCATCCTCATGCTCACAGTACAGCCGCCCCTTAAACTTATCCACTAAAAGAGGCGCCTTGATGGCCCGTTTCACCTGCTTTAACAGCTTAACCGACTCCTGAGGCAAAGGATGGCCGTACTTCTCAACCCCCTCATCCCCAATCGCCACAAAAACCCAGTCAAAGGAAAGTCCTGTAGCCTCCAGTACATGCAGGGTTGCCTCCGTAATCTCCGGCCCGATTCCGTTTCCTCTCACCACTCCAACCGTAATTCCCATACACAATTCCTCTCTTCCAGAATTTTCAAGATAAAGTAACCAACATGCAGCCATTCAAAGAATATCTGAACGATTACGCACTGTTTTTCGTGTTGTTACTATAATTATCATAGCCTTTGTTGACATCATTGTAAAATGGTATTATATTATATATAATCATTCTAAATTTGAATGATAACACTTTAAGCCATGCCGCAGAAAGCAGGTATTCTTTATGAAAATGTCCGACTGGGCTCTTTTACAGACACTATACGAATACAGAAATGTCACCCATGCTGCCGATCATCTCTATCTCTCCCAGCCTACGGTCACCAAGCGGTTAAAGCTGATCGAGGAAGAATTCGGCGTTACCATTGCCCTCCGCAGCAAACGCGGGATCCAGTTTACTCCCGAGGGAGAATATCTGGCAGTAAAGGCGTCCCAGATCACGGCCATTTTGCGGGAGATTCACGACCATCTGGCCTTATCCAGCCAGGAAACCCCTGCCACCCTGTTCATTGGCGCCTCCAACTCCATGACCCGTTCCTCCCTGCCTGAGATTATCCAGGCCCACCGGCTCAGCCATCCCCACATCCAGTTTGAGATCACCACGGAGCTCAGCAGCCAGCTCACCCGTCTGGTGGAACAGGGCAAGCTGGACCTGGCCTTTGTCAATGGGGAAATCCCCTTTTCAGGGGAAAAACTTCTCTTCCGCAGAGAGCACGCTTACCTTGCAAGCATCTCCCCTCTGCGGCCCGAGGATTTAAACCAGCACCCTTATCTGACCTATTACAAGGATCCCTGTACCCAGTCCATTCTGGAACAATGGTGGAAGGAATACCACTCATCTCCCTTTCCCACCGGTCTTAAGGTGCAGCACGGAGATATCTGCCGGGAAATGGTGTTAAAAGGCCTTGGCTACAGTATTTTCTTTGTTCCGGATTATATGGCAGACCATCCTAAGTACCGCTGTCTGCTGTACCACCGGGACGGGACGCCGCTGACGAGAAATACCTGGCTGATCTATACCAGCCAGGCTTTTGAGAAAAAACAGGTGAGGGAATTTGTAGAGAGGTTTATGAAGAATTCTGAAGAAATATAGGATTTCAAGCTTCTGATCGGGCAGAAGACAATGGCTAACCGCCGTCCTCTCCCTTCCCTCAGACCCAATAGTACAAATAAAATACCCAATCGTCCAAACAAAAACCTCCCTCGCCTCTTGCATTCCCCTCCCTTAGTCAGTTATACTTATAATAAGCTGCAGAAGGAACCGTATTTACCGCACTTTCTACAAAAGCCGCCCTGCAGAAATCGAATCAAACCATACAAAACATCCAAAAAGGAGGCATTCTTATGGGAATTGGGAGGAAACCGGCGCTGGTGGTCATGGCGGCCGGAATGGGGAGCCGTTATGGGGGGTTAAAGCAGATTGACCCCGTGGACGAACAGGGGAACATTATCATGGACTTTTCCATTTTCGATGCCAGGGAAGCCGGATTTGAAAAGGTCATCTTCATTATCAAAAAGGCCATTGAGAAGGAATTTAAAGAGAATATCGGACAGCGTATGGAACAGAACATGGCAGTGGAATATGTATACCAGGAACTGGACAAGCTTCCCCCCGGCTTTGCCGTGCCGGAAGGGCGGGTGAAGCCCTGGGGCACCGGCCACGCCATTTTGTGCTGCAAAAATGTGATCGAAGAGCCCTTTGCCGTCATCAATGCAGATGACTATTACGGGAAGCAGGCCTTTCAGGAGATGTACCGCCAGCTGACCACCCACGAAGATCAGGAGAAATACCAGTATGCCATGGTAGGCTACCATTTAAACAATACCATGACGGACCACGGCTATGTGGCCAGAGGCGTGTGTACCACCGATGAGCAGGGGAAGCTTACCGATATCCAGGAACGGACCCACATCGAAAAGCGGGGAGAACAGGGGGCCTACACCGAGGATGAAGGCAAGACCTGGGTCACCCTCCCGGGGGAGACCATAGTATCCATGAATCTGTGGGGCTTTACCCCCAGCATCCTGGGAGAGTTAGACCGGCGCTTTGCCGCGTTTCTGGAAGCTTCCCTTCCCGGCAATCCTTTAAAATGCGAGTACTTCCTGCCCTTTGTGGTGGATGAGATTTTAAAGGAGGGAAAGGCTGAGGTGACAGTCCTTAAGAGCAAAGACCGGTGGTACGGGGTAACCTATAAGGAGGATAAGGAGACCGTGGTGCAGGCTATCCGCCAGCTAAAGGATCAGGGGCTTTATCCGGAAAAATTGTGGGAGGATTGCCATGAATAACAGTGTTGAACGAAAAATGGAAGCAGCCAATGCCTTTGCCGTAAAAGGGCAGGTGAAAAGCTGCGAGCCCTACGGAAGCGGCCACATCAACCACACCTTCCGCCTGCTCTGTGAGGAGGACGGGCAGGAATACGCCTATATCCTGCAGCAGATGAACCAGGAGGTCTTTAAGGATATTGAAGGCCTGATGAAAAACGTAAAGGGCGTAACCTCTTTCCTGCGCCGCCAGATCCTCGAAAACCAGGGGGATCCGGATCGGGAAACCTTAAACCTGGTTCCCACAAAGTCGGGGAAAGACTATTATCAGGACAGCCAGGGGTATTTCTGGCGGGCCTATCTCTTCATCTCCCAGGCCACCTGCTACAACCTGGTGGAAAAGCCGGAGGACTTTTATCAGAGCGGGAAGGCCTTCGGCCGGTTCCAGTGCCTTTTGGCCGACTTTCCCGCCGATGAACTGACGGAAACCATTCCCAACTTCCACAACACCCCCTCCCGGTTCCGGGACTTTGAACGGGCTGTGGAGGCGGACGTGATGGGCCGTGCCAGCCAGGTGCAGGAGGAAATCCGCTTTATCCGGGAGCGGGAAAAGGAGATGGGCCTGGCACTCAGCCTTCAAAGCCAGGGAAAGCTTCCCCTTCGGGTAAGCCACAATGACACCAAGCTCAACAACATTATGATCGATGATGCCACCGGGCAGGCCCTGTGCATCATTGACCTGGACACCATCATGCCGGGATTTTCCATCTTTGACTACGGGGATTCCATCCGCTTCGGCGCCAACACCGCAGAGGAGGATGAGCAGGATCTGTCCAAAGTATCCCTGTCCCTGCCTCTTTTTGAGATCTACACCAAGGGATTTTTGGAGGGCTGTGAGGGGCGCCTGACCGAGACGGAGATGGAAATGCTTCCCTACGGAGCTAAGATGATGACACTGGAATGTGGGATGCGGTTTTTGGCCGATTACCTGGCAGGGGATGTGTATTTCCATGTAAGCCGGGATGGGCACAACCTGGACCGCTGCCGCACCCAGCTGGCCCTGGTTGCCGACATGGAAAGGAAATGGGAGGAAATGGGGCAGATTGTGAAAAAATATGCTGCGATTCATCCTCAATGTCAGTAAGTTAAGCGTTTCTGAAAGGTACGCCAGGGAAACGGGGAAAAAAGCAGGCGAAAAGGGTCTGCTGCTCCTGCTGCCCCTAATCTTCCTTCTGCATCGGATGCTTTTCTGACAGAAGGCGGATGGAGGAAGCGTACTCCGAGGGGTTCATGTGGGTGATCTTCTTAAACTGCCGGGAAAAATAGTGGATGGAGGTATATCCCAGACGGTCTGAGATCTGAGTGAAATTCAGCTGGTTGCTGCGAATCAGTTCCTTGGCCGTGTCAATTTTCATCAGGGTGAAGAATTCCATCACCCCGCAGCCGTGGAGTTCCTGGAACAGCTTTTGCAGGCGGGAGCGGCTGATCAGGGTATTTTTGCAAATATTTTCAATGGTCAGCTGCTCATTGATGTGTTCCTCCATGTAACGGATAATCCGGTTGTAGGTCTCATTGGGGCGTTCCAGGCGGGGATACTTGTGGTTCTGGGCAGGCACCGGCAGGGGATTGGCGAAGTACCGGCGGTAGAGGTGGATCAGCAGTTCCTCCAGATAATTGCGGATCAGCTGCTCCGCCCCAAAGCCGGGAGCGTCTGTATTGCGGATCAGTTCCTCCTGGTAGGGATCGTCCAGACGTCCCACAAATGCCTGGCGGGCCTCGATGATGATCTGGGCCAGAAGGGCCCTCTCCGTTTCCTGGACAGTCAGAATCTGTTCCCGGAAGGCGTCCATATAAGGAGAGTGGCACTCAAAGGCAACAACCACCAGGCTGGGGGCGCTGCGCCCGTTGGTGATGACATTGTGGAACTCATTGGGCTGGTGGAAAATGATGCTGCCTCTCTTTAAGGTGTGGCGCTTCTCTCCTGCCACTGCGTCTATCTCCCCCTTGTCCACGCACAAAAATTCCCAGAAGTCGTGGCTCTCTCCAGGAAAGGAAAAATCACTCATATAGTCAAAATAATGGATGGAAATAATGCTGCTTACCGACAGGGTTGTCCGCAGACAGGTATTTTTGTATGCCATAGGAAAATTCCTTCCTCCTTGTTCTGAAAGTTTCAGCGGGCAGGTGGGGATAGTACCAGATAGGCTCCCCGCATCTCACAGACGGTTTTTGAAAGGATGCTCCGCCCCTTGACCCGGGCCACAAGCATCGGGCTGCCAACCTGGACCTCCTGGCAGATCTTGCTGTACACAGGAAGCTTTTCCAAAAGAGTTCCGTTTTCCAAAAGGATGTCAAGGGTAAATTCCGTCACATACCGGGTACACACATAGACCTTGCCCACACAGGAGCCATAGCAAATGCCAATGGGGCGGCGCCGGAAAAGACGGTAGCGGTTATAATGGGAAAGAGCAAACGGGAGCGTTATTCCCAGCCCCAGCAGCAGAACTGTCACGTAGTCCAGGGGATTTCTGGCTTCAAAGATCTGGTAAAGTATGACCATAAGCAGGAGAAGGAGAATCAGGGCACATACATACAGACCGCATAAACGGCTGACAAAAATCTCCCGCTCCTGGCGGAGGATGTATCTTCGGACATCCCTGCCGGGGCGCTGCCATTGCTTTGTCATAAAGGCGGCTCCTTTCCTTCTGCCAAAGCCCCGGGAAATGACAGGGGGCTGTGGCGGGGTTTTGTATCTATTATATATGATTTTTGCGGGGTTGTCATTTGGATTTGTTGAAAATGAAAAAGAGGGGGAAAAACAGGGGGGTTGAAAAAACAGGGGAGGGGTACGGATTGGGGGTGGGAGGGGCAGGCAGTGGGGACTTTTTCCCGTTTCGGGATTAAGAAGCACTAAAGTTTCTGAATTTTGCTAATAGCGAAACGAAA
The DNA here is from genome assembly GCA_910588875.1 of uncultured Lachnospiraceae bacterium. Lineage (GTDB taxonomy): Bacteria > Bacillota > Clostridia > Lachnospirales > Lachnospiraceae > Brotaphodocola. The sequence continues at coordinate 3,582 of CAJURT010000062.1, read as the reverse complement.
ATGCTCCGGAGTGTGTTTGAAAATTGCTTTCCGTCAGCTGTACGTCACAGTTTGTGGGAGATTTGTCCCGAATGAGGGAGGCGTAGTGGGCTACGTTGACCGAATGAGGGCCAAATATACCGCAAAGTGGGGCGTGCAGATGACGGGAATGAATTTTCAAACACGCTCCAACTCGCTTCGCTCAGACAGAGTGCATTTTCGTTTCAACGCAAAATCCGGAAACTTAAGTGCTTCTAAATCCCTGCAAAAGTCAAAAGTCCCCACTGCCTGCCCCTCCCACCCCCAATCCGTACCCCTCCCCTGTTTTTGGCTGCTCTTTCTCTGTCGGTGACGGCGCTTGTTTTTTGTTTTTTTATTATGGATGGATTTTATGCGAATTTTTGATGGGTTGGGATGGGTTTAACATAGGTTTAACATGGGTTCATCATGGACTCTATACTAATTTGGGCCGGTTCAATAGAGTACTTCATCCGGACAGAAATTGGAGTTTTGAACCGCCTGATTTACGCCATTGCGTTGTTATATTTCTAAACGTTGCCACCGCATCGTTGTTGAAATTTCGGCTTCTATCCGTAGCATTGTCTGGAGCAATGTCATTCGTAATATCAGCAAGAATACTGAAAGCAGTCTTTATCTGCTAGGCGGATGTTATGGGCAGGAATAAATGTTTGGATGTGCTTTGGCACGGCTGCGTACCTTTCGGCACAGTGTATGAGGGTGGGAAAAATCAGATTGAGGAGGATAAGAAAATGAGCAAAACAAAGGGGAGGGTCACCCTTCCCAGCGAGGGGAATTTCCTGGAGGAGACTAAGGAGATGATGGAGCGCTGGGGGGCGGATGCCCTGCGGGACAGTGACGGGACGAAGCTGCCGGAGGAAATCAAGGCTTTGGATGCTAAGATTTATACCACCTATTTTGTTGCCAGGGGGCATAATGAATTTGCCCGGGAGCATTGGGAGGAGTGCCAGCAGCTGTATCTCATGAGCCGCCGGGTGACGGCTGTGGGGGAACGGGTGGAGATTCCCTTTATGGAGGGGTATTTTGACCAGCAGGTGGTGCCGGATTATGTCCATGACCAGAAGCGCTGGTGGGAGGTGATGGACCGGACATCCGGGGAGGCGGTGGCGCCGGAGGGCTGGGAGGTAGATCAGAAACAGCATGTGGTTGTGGTGAAAAATGCCCTGCCCTTCCATGAGTATACGGTGTCCTTCCTGGTCTTTGCCATCTGGGATCCGACTCAGATGTACAACCATATTACCAATGACTGGGGGGACAAGCCCCATGAGATTCCTTTTGACGTGCGCCAGCCTGCATCGGGGCAGTTTGCCAGGGAGTATCTTATCCAGTGGCTGAGGGACAATCCCCGGACCGATGTGGTTCGGTTCACCACCTTTTTCTATCATTTTACCCTGGTGTTCAATGACAAGGCCAGGGAAAAATTCGTGGACTGGTTTGGCTATGGCGCCACGGTGTCGGTGAGGGCCCTGGAGGAATTTGAGGAGGAGTATGGCTACCGGCTGAGGCCGGAGGACATTGTGGACAACGGCTATTACAATTCCACCTTCCGGGTGCCCACCAGGCAGTACCGGGATTACATGGATTTTATTCAGCGGTTTGTGGCGAAAAAGGCGGGAGAACTGGTGAAACTGGTTCATGAGGCCGGCCGGGAGGCCATGATGTTCCTTGGGGATAACTGGATTGGCACGGAGCCTTACGGGAAATATTTCCCGGAGATCGGCCTGGATGCGGTGGTGGGAAGTGTGGGCGGCGGGGCTACCCTGCGCCTGATCTCGGACATTCCCGGGGTGAAGTACACCGAGGGCCGGTTCCTGCCCTATTTTTTCCCGGACACCTTTTATGAGGGCAATGACCCTTGCAAGGAGGCCAGGGAAAACTGGCTGGGCGCCCGAAGGGCGCTGATGCGCAAACCGGTTGACCGGATTGGCTACGGGGGGTATCTAAGCCTGGCATACCGGTTCCCGGCGTTTGTGGATTATATTGAACAGGTGACTGACGAGTTCCGGGAGATTCTTAACAATATCCACGGCAGCAGGCCCTACTGCGGGCTGAAGGTAGCTGTCTTGAACTGCTGGGGGCAGCTTCGGGCCTGGCAGGCATTTATGGTGGCTCACGCCCTCTGGTACAAGCAGACTTATTCCTATTTCGGGGTGCTGGAGGCTTTGAGCGGCATGAGTGTGGAGGTATGCTTCCTGAGTTTTGACGATATCCGGGAAAGGGGGATTCCCGGGGATGTGGATGTAATCATCAACGCGGGGGCGGCAAATACCGCATTTTCCGGCGGGGAGGAATGGCTGGATGAGAGGATTGTGACTGCCCTTCGCCGGTTTGTCTGGGAAGGGGGAGGTTTTGTGGGAATCGGTGAGCCCTCGGCTGCCTGCTTCGGAGGGCGGTTTTTCCAGCTGGCGGACGTGCTGGGGGTGGATGAGGAACTGGGCTTTGGCCTTTCCACGGATAAATATTTTACAAAGGAACAAGAGAAGCATTTTCTAAGGGAGGACCGGGAAGGGGCTTTTGATTTTGGGGAAGGGATGAAAAATGTCTATGCCCTGTGGGAGGATACGGAGATTGTGGAGTATTCTCACGGGGAGGTCCATGCCAGCGCCCATCCCTACGGGAAGGGGCGGGGTGTCTATCTGGCCGGCCTGCCCTACAGCTGCGAGAACACCCGGCTTTTGATGCGCTGCCTCTATTACAGTGCCAAAAAGGAAGGGGAAATGAAGCGCTGGTTTGCTGACAATCCCCTGTGCGAGGTCCATGCCTACCCGGTGACCGGGAAATATGCGCTGGTCAACAATTCCCAGGAGGCTCAGCATACCCTGGTCTATGACGGGGAGGGGAAATCTTTCCCCATGTATCTGGAGGGATGCGGGATTGTCTGGAAGGAAATATGAGAAAGGGACGCTGACGGGAAAAGAGACCGATGGCTGAGAAAGTCCCAAAGAAAAGGCAGATTCCCTGGTCCAAAGCAGGAAAAATGGAAGGAAAGCCCCGGACAGTGGCAGGATAATGCCTGTCACTCCCCGGGGCTTTTTTCCGTTTCCCTTCTCTTCTGCTGATATTCCGTTCCCCATGCCACCATGGCGTCCAAAATTGGTTTCAGGCTGTATCCCGTTTCTGTCAAAGTATATTCCACCCGGGGCGGAACTTCCGGATACACCTTTCGGATAAGCAAACCGCTCTCTTCCATGGAACGCAGATTTGCCGTCAAAACCTTCTGGGATATATTTCCCACAGACTTTTTTATCTGTCCGAACCTTTTCGTGCCCCCTAACAGATCACGGATAATCAGAACCTTCCAGCGGTCGCTGATGAGCATCAGGGTGGTCTCTACCGGGCAAGCAGGCAAGTTCTTTTCCATAATAATCCTCCCATTCTTCACAATCAATGTCAGTAAGTTAAGGGATCGCGAAACACAGCCAGGGAAACGGGGAGAGACACCATCGGAAAGGGTCTGCAGATTTTGACTTTGCAGAGATTTAGAAGTCCTTAAATTTCTGAGTTTTGCGTTGAAACGAAAATCCACACTGTCTGAGCGGAGCGAGTTTGTGGATTTTCGTTTCG
>CAJURT010000061.1 GCA_910588875.1 uncultured Lachnospiraceae bacterium | reverse complement strand
TTTCCGGGAAGATAGAAATAGCATCGTGTTCCATTTGAGGTGATGTAAAATTCATTTTCTCCTGCCTTGTCCTGAAACAAGATCTCGCCGCCACTCAGATCAATCAGGAGCAGATCGCTTTCTTCCAGCCAGCCTTCCACATAGCCATTGTGGTGTGGAGCCGTCCAATGCTCCGCACAAACCCAGGTTTTTCTCTCTTCCCACACGCTCCCGCGCATGGCTTTGCTCCCCATATCGGGATATTCATATAATACAGAATCATGTTCATCCAGGATATGTAGATCGTAGTTATAGGTTTTCTTGTAGTCATCCGCTTCCTCCCACTGAAGATAACAAGAACTTCCCTCAATGGGAGATTCTTCATCATAAACATAGGAATCCCTGCTGTAACCGGACGGATATATTACCTCATATTCTGTTGCGCCTGCTGTTGGATTACAGCCAGTCAATAATAGAGCAGCTGTTGCTGCCCAGCATAGAGAAACAACTATTCCTTTGATATAAGATACAAACAAAGAATCAGCAAAAAGTTTATTACCCATAGCTGCTCCTCCTTGAATTACCGGCTCCGGTGAGGGATTCATATTTGTCATGGGAATGGTTATCGTCCAGGAAGTATGTTCCTTCCCAAAATGTTTTCTAAGATAATCTGGGGATCTTTCTCAAATATGATATGTAGTATAACTTTTCATTAGATTTACGATTTTGCTAATTGACATTGTTGGCTCTGTTTCTATCCTATAATGAATATGGCCTTTGTCTGTTTCCATATATTTGATAATTACAGGATGCTTTTGACATATCTCATAAGAAAACTGTTTTATGTTATCTGATATCTGCTTTGATGCCAGCAATTTCTTTCTATATTTGCATACAAAATTATGTGATACTGTAATCAATACTTAGGTCTGTTTTTTCCTAAAGGATACCTCGTAATGATTTCCCTGTTCCCATAACGCAAGTATAACATAAACCACTACTTTTGACTACATTAACCCACTGTCTAAAGCCAACCTAAAGCCAGTGGGATTGCAATAGCCATTTTTTCAAGCGCATACAAGTCGGTTCTCCAAAACAGAGGGGCCAAACCTTCAGCCCCAGGGAGCAAAACAGCCACAGAGGGGTCAGATTTGTGACCACTGTGGCTGATCGTCTGCCGTATACGCCTAGTGCTCCATCCAGACAGAAATCCGGCGGTTTTGAAGGCCTTCTGTGCTGTATCCGGAAAAACGGTACTTTCCGGCTTACCCCTCTGCAGGTAAGCTGAAAAGCGAATGGTTCAGCCATGAAACCTTTTTAGCTTCCCCTCAAACCGATCCTTCTTAATGTCATCCGGCACCGGTGTAGGATACCTCCCGTCAAAGCAGGCGCTGCAGTAATCCCGGCTGCCCGCCAGTTCCCCCAGCTGCTGTACCGGGAAATAGCCCAGGGTATCCGCCCCGATGGCTTTTGCTATCTCCTCCACACTGTGGCTGCAGGCAATCAGATTCTCCCGGGAATCCACATCCGTCCCGTAATAGCAGGGATTCAAAAAAGGCGGCGAAGAGATCCTCATATGGATTTCCCTGGCGCCTGCCTCCCTCAGGAGCCTGACGATACGGCCGCTTGTGGTCCCCCGGACAATCGAGTCATCCACCAGGACAACCCGCTTGCCCCGCACGCTCTCCCCCACTGCGCTCAGCTTGATCCTAACCTGGTCAAGCCGCGCCCCCTGCCCGGGAGAGATAAATGTCCTGCCAATATACTTGTTCTTTATCAGCCCTATCCCATAGGGGATCCCGGATTCCCTGCTGAATCCCAGGGCAGCATCCAGCCCGGAATCCGGCACCCCGATCACAATGTCTGCCTCTGCAGGATGCGCCTTCGCCAGGATTTCCCCCGCACGGATTCTGGCTCCATGCACCGACACCCCGTCGATCACGGAATCCGGCCTTGCAAAGTAGATATATTCAAACACACAAAGCCTCTTCCTCTGCTCCCTGCAGTGCTCCCTGCGGGAAACCATGCCCTCCGGGCTAAATACAAGGATTTCTCCCGGCTCCAGATCCCGCTCAAATTCTGCGCCCACCGCCGTCAGGGCACAGCTTTCTGAGGCAACCACATACATGCCGTCCTGAGTCCGGCCATAGCAAAGAGGCCGGAACCCGTAGGGGTCCCTGGCGCAGAGCATCTTCTGCGAGGACATCAGCACCAGGGAATAGGCTCCGTCAAGGGAGCCCATCGCCGCGCTGAGTGCGTCCTCAATCGAGGCAGACTTAAGCCGTTCCCTGGTAACAATATATGCAATGATCTCCGTGTCGCTGGTACTGTGGAAAATAGCGCCGGACAGTTCCAGCCTGTTGCGCAGTTCCACCGCATTGCTAAGGTTTCCATTGTGTGCCAGCGCCAGCTTTCCCTTCTGGTGGTTGACCTCAATCGGCTGGCAGTTTCTCCGGCTGTTGCCGCCGGTGGTTCCGTAGCGTACATGGCCAACTGCCATGTTTCCCTCTGGCAGCCGTGACAGCACATCGCGGGAGAACACCTCGCTGACCAGCCCCAGATCCTTGTAGGACGAAAATGCGCCGTCATCATTGACCACAATCCCGCAGCTTTCCTGGCCCCGGTGCTGCAAAGCATACAGTCCGTAATACGCCATATCTGCCACTGCCCCGGTCCTTGGGCTGAAAATGCCAAATACACCACATTCCTCATGCAAACTCATAGTTCCCCTCCTTGGACTGCTCCTTTGCCGCCCCCACAAATCCCTGGAAAAGAGGATGGGGATGGTTGGGTCGGCTTTTGAATTCCGGATGGTACTGCACGCCTACATAAAATGGCCGTTCTGTCAGTTCCACGGTTTCCACCAGCCTTCCGTCCGGCGACATCCCGCTTAATACCAGTCCCTTCTCCTCCAGGATCCCCCGGTAATTATTGTTAAATTCATAACGATGCCGGTGCCGTTCACTGATGGAGCGTTTCCCATAACACCGCTCCATGGTAGTGCCTGCCTTAATCACACAGGCGCAGGCTCCCAGCCGCAGCGTCCCCCCTTTGTCGATCTCATCACTCTGGCCAGGCATAAAATCGATGACCTTATCCCTGCATTGCTCATCAAACTCCCCAGAATTTGCCTCTGCTATGCCGGCCACATTCCTGGCGTATTCCATGACCGCCACCTGCATGCCAAGGCAGATCCCCAGAAATGGCAGCCCCTTTTCCCTGGCATAGCGGACCGCACAGACCATCCCCTCTATCCCACGGCTCCCAAACCCTCCCGGCACCAGGATGCCGTCAAGCCCGGAAAGCTTCTCCTCCTTGTTTTGCCCATTGATCTCCTCTGCATCAATCCAGTGGATCTCAACCTTCACCTGATGGTAAATCCCGGCATGGCGCAGCGCCTCCGCCACCGAAAGATAAGCATCATGGAGCCCCACATATTTACCCACCAGGCCGATATGGACTGTCCCATAGCTGGCCTTGCTGCGCTCCACCATCCGTGTCCACTCCCCCAGGTCAGGCTTTGGCGCATCAATCCCCAGTTCCCGGCAGACAACGGAGGAAAAATCCGATTTTTCCAGCATCAACGGCGCCTCATAAAGGTTGGGAAGCGTAATGTTTTCGATAACGCAGTCCTTTTTCACGTTGCAAAACAAAGAAATCTTTTTAAATATCTCTTCCTCCAGGGGTTCGTCACTGCGCAATATAATAATATCCGGATTAATCCCCATCCCCTGGAGTTCCTTCACGGAATGCTGGGTCGGCTTTGATTTGTGCTCATCGGACCCCCGCAAAAACGGCACCAGCGTCACATGGATGAACAGGCTGTTCCTCCGCCCCACCTCCAGGGAAATCTGGCGCACTGCCTCCAAAAACGGCTGGGACTCAATATCACCGATTGTGCCCCCGATCTCCGTAATCACCACATCCGCATCGGTTTGCCTGGCCACATGGTACACGAATTCCTTGATCTCATTGGTGATATGGGGGATGACCTGGACGGTAGACCCCAGATACTCCCCCCGCCGTTCCTTATTCAGCACATTCCAGTATACCTTCCCTGTTGTCAGATTTGAATACCGGTTCAGATCCTCATCGATAAAACGTTCATAATGGCCCAGATCCAGGTCCGTTTCTGTGCCGTCCTCCGTCACATATACCTCACCATGCTGGTACGGGCTCATCGTCCCGGGATCCACATTGATATAGGGATCCAGCTTCTGTGCCGCCACCTTCAGCCCCCTGGCCTTCAGAAGCCTGCCCAGGGAAGCAGCCGTGATCCCCTTGCCCAGCCCCGAAACCACGCCGCCTGTCACAAATATATACTTCGCCATACAAAGCCCCTTTCCAAAAATAACAAAAAGAAGCGTCTCTGAGTCCATGACCCAAAGACGCCCTTGCCCTTTCGTAGCGAATTATATATCTGCCCTGCCTGTTTGTCAACCCTTTCTGCCCAGGATTTCCATAAATTCCTCCCCGCTGATCGTCTCCCTCTCCAGCAGATACATGGATATCTCATTCAGTTTCCCGGCATTGTCCTTAAGGATCCCCATGGCCTTCCCGTACTGTTCCTTCACAATACGGATCACCTCTTCATCCACCATCCTGGCCGTCTCCGGGGAGCAGACCATGGAGGTGTCGCCTCCCAGGTACTGGTTGTTCACCGTCTCCAGGGCAACCATGCCAAACTGCCCGCTCATCCCATAGCGGGTCACCATGGCCCTCGCCAGCTTCGTGGCCTGTTCTATATCATTGGCCGCCCCCGTGGTAATCGACCCGAACATAAACTCCTCTGCCGCCCGTCCTCCGGTAAAGGTGGCAATCTTATTCAGGGCCTCCTCCTTGCTCATGAGGAAACGCTCCCCCTCCTCTACCTGCATGGTATAGCCCAAGGCGCCGGAGGTACGGGGAATGATGGTGATCTTATGGACAGGCGCGCTGTTGCTCTGGCATGCCGCCACCAATGCATGCCCCACCTCATGGTAGGCCACTATCCTCTTCTCCTTCTCGGATACTGCGGCATCCTTGCGCTGGTACCCGGCGATTACCACCTCCACGCTCTCTTCCAGATCCGCCTGGGTAACCACACTGCGGCCCTGGCGCACTGCCCGCAGCGCCGCTTCGTTCACAATATTGGCAAGTTCCGCCCCGCTGGCCCCGGAGGCAGCCCGCCCGATAGCCTCAAAATCCACGCTGCTCTCCAGCTTCACATTCTTCCCGTGTACTTTCAGGATCGCCACCCGGCCCTTTAAATCAGGCAGTTCCACCGGTACCCGGCGGTCAAACCGCCCCGGGCGCAGCAAAGCCTTGTCCAGCGACTCCGGCCGGTTGGTGGCCGCCAGGATCACCACGCCCTTCTTTCCGTCAAAGCCATCCATCTCTGTCAGAAGCTGGTTCAGCGTCTGTTCACGTTCATCATTGCCTCCTAAGCCCCCTCCGTCACGCTTCTTGCCAATCGTGTCAATCTCATCGATAAAAACAATACAGGGAGCCTTTTCGTTGGCCTGTTTAAACAGATCCCGCACCTTGGCGGCCCCCATTCCCACAAACATCTCCACAAACTCCGAACCGGAGATGGAAAAAAACGGCACATGGGCTTCCCCTGCCACCGCCTTGGCCAGCAAGGTCTTGCCGGTTCCGGGAGGCCCTACCAGAAGCGCCCCTTTGGGCAGGATCGCCCCGATATCTGCATACTTCTGGGGATTGTGCAGGAAATCCACAATCTCCCGGAGGGCCTCCTTTGCCTCCTCCTGGCCGGCCACATCCGCGAAGGTCTTGCCGGTCTCGGTCTCCGCATAGATCTTGGCATTGGATTTGCCAAAGGTCATCGCATTGCCCATGCCGCCCATCCGCTTCATAAGCATCCTGCTCAGCAGCTGACCGATCACCACAAACATCAGGATCGGCATGATCCAACTCATGAATATCGTCAGCAGAGGCGATGCCTGTGTTGGGATCTCCTTGGCAAATGCCACCCCTGCCTGGTGCAGGCGTTCCATCAATCCTTCATCCGGCCACAGGCCGGTCTTATAGATTCCTGTCCCCCCCTTCTCATCCTTTCCCCGAAAGGTGATCTGTGTGTCCTGCATGGCCACCTCTTCCACCCGCCCCTGGTCAATCATGTCCAAAAACTGGTCATAGGTAACCTCATGGACCTGCCTTGCCATAAAAGACGGGAATACCAGCGCATTCAAAAGCATGGTAATCACCAGAACCACAAAATAATAGTAAAGCCAGCTCTTCCTTGACGGCTTCTTCGGATCTTCGTTCTTTACTCCCATTCCATTCTCTCCTTAATCCACTCATTACATGCCTTCTCACAGACAGTTGCCTATCAGTATACAACAAAAGCGAGGTTTTTGAAACCTCGCCTGTCTAAAAAGATTATAAATTATCTCTAAAAGTTTTGACGCCGTCAATCCGGCACCACCGGCACTGCATCCTCAGGAATCGGGCAGACATAGCCCCTGGCAGTGCGTTTTTCAAACTCCTCCCGGGCAGCCCTCAAAAGTTCCGGGTCAGTGAACAGGTCAATCACCGTTGCTGCCAGCACCTTGCCTGCATGGACTGCCGCTTTATGCCCGATCTCCGTGCGGTCACAGGAAACATTCTGCCAGCTGTGTCCCGGGCAGCCGTTCGGCCAGGCCGCCACATGGATCTGGGCGGTGGGGGTCAGCCAGCTCACATCACCCACGTCCGTGGATCCCGGATGGAACGCCTCCCCTTTATAGAGAGGTATGAGGAAATCATTCATGGCGTGCCCGTGCTCTGCCCGCATCCTTGCCACCTGCTCTCTGGCTCCATCCTCATAGCGCGCCGCAATTCCCGGAATGATATCGCTCCCCGGATAGGTCGCCGCCAGCCCATCCGCAAAAGCATGTTCCTCCCTGGTGTATCCCGGCACTCCCAGTTCCTCATAATTATCAAACAGCGCCTGCTCCAGCACATGGTTGCTTACCGTGTCCGCCAGGCCGTCGATAAACCGGCGCTCAAAGGCGGTATCCGTCATCAGCGCCGCACCCTGGGCAATCCGGTCTACCCGCCCCTGCAGTTCCACCGCCTCCGCCACATGGTTGGAACGCACCATATAGAGCACGGATGCCCGGGGCTGCACTACATTGGGGCTGCAGCCCCCTGCATCTGTGATCGCATAATGGATCCGCGCCTTATCGCCCATATGCTCCCTCAAAAACTGCACGCCGATGTTCATCAGTTCCACCGCGTCAAGGGCGCTGCGCCCTCGCTCCGGCGCCCCTGCCGCATGGGAAGCCACCCCGGTAAATTTATACTGTACCTGGATGCAGGAATTGGAGGAGCCGGTCCGCACCTCGTTCACATCCTCCGGATGCCAGGTCAGCGCTGCATCCAGCCCTTTCCACACCCCGTCCCGGGCCATGAACGCCTTCGCTGCCCCGCCCTCCTCGCCGGGGCAGCCATACAGAACCACTGTCCCCGCACAGCCTGCTATTTCCAGATACGCCTTCACGCCAAGCGCCGCTGCCAATGCTCCTGCCCCCAGCAGGTTATGCCCGCAGCCATGCCCGGTCCCCCCGGCAACGAGTTCCTCCCGCACCAGACTTCCTGCCTTCTGGGAAAGCCCTGACAGGGCATCATACTCCGCCAGCAGGCCGATCACCGGCCTGCCGCTTCCGAAACTTGCCGAAAAAGCGGTGTCAATGCCGCAAATTCCCTTTTCCACCAGGAATCCTTCCTTTTCCAGCAGTTCACAGTAAAACCGTGCCGACCTCTTCTCCATCAGGGACAGTTCTGCAAACTCCCATATACGGTCTGCCGTATCCGCAATCAGTTCCCTCTTTTCTTCGATGGCAGCAATGGCTGCCTGCTTTTTGCTTAACATGTCCTGCCCTCCACATCCGGATTGTCTTTATAGCACCTTTGCCAGGAAATCCTGCAGCCGCGGGCTCTTGGGATGCCCGAATATCTCCTCCGGCGATCCCTGCTCCAGAAGCATCCCGTCCGCCATGAACAGCACCCGGTTCCCTACTTCCCTGGCAAACCCCATCTCGTGGGTCACCACCACCATGGTCATCCCTTCCCTGGCCAGTTCCTTCATGACATCCAATACCTCGCCCACCATCTCCGGATCCAGCGCTGAAGTGGGCTCGTCAAACAGCATCACCTCCGGTTCCATGGCCAGGGCACGCACAATCGCCACCCTCTGCTTCTGCCCGCCGGAAAGCTGGATCGGGTATGCCCCTGCACGGTCCCTCAGCCCGACCCGGTCAAGGAGCGAAAGAGCCTTCTCCTCTGCCTCCGCCCTCCCCATTCCTTTCACCTTGATGGGCGCCAGGGTCATATTTTCCAAAATCGTTTTATGGGGAAACAGGTTAAAATGCTGGAATACCATGCCCATCTTCTGGCGGAGCGCGTCAATGTCCAGCTTCACCATCTTCCCGGATTCATTTTTATATTTTTTCCTGGTTATGTCCACGCCGTCAAATACAATCGCCCCTCCCGTGGGCTCCTCCAGCAGGTTCAGGCTTCTGAGGAATGTGGATTTCCCGGAACCAGAGGGCCCGATCACCACCATCACGTCACCCCGGTTGATGTCAACCGTCACCCCGTCCAGCGCCTTGATGGCGCCCATATGATAATGCTTTTTTAAATCCGTCACCTGGATCAGGCTATCTCTTGTCGCCATGGCTCATTCTCCTTTCAAAATAGGCAATGATCTTGGAGGTGGGGAAACACAGGCAAAAATACACTGCCGTGGCCACTAAAAGAGGCTCCACGATCACAAAGGTAGCGCCTTTGACCGCATTGACTGCCGACATGATATCCTGCACGCCGATGGTATAGGTGATCGCTGATTCCTTGATGATAACCACAAACTCGTTGGCAATAGCAGGCAGGATATTTTTCAATGCCTGGGGCAGGATGATGTAGCGCAGGTTCTGCGCCTGGGACAGCCCCAGGGAGCGGGCAGCTTCCGTCTGCCCCCCGTCAATCGACTGGATCCCCGCACGGATAATCTCACACAGATACGCACCGGAATTCATGCCCAGAGCCACCACGCCAGGGAAAAACCGGTCAAATTTGATAAACCCAAACATCTGGAAGGAGGGAAGCTTAATCAGGCTGAACACCCCATAATAGATGATAAATATCTGAACAAGCACTGGTGTGGAACGTAAGATTTCCACATATGCGGTAGCGATAAAACTCAGCGGGTTAAACTGGCTGACCAGAGTCAAAAAACCGCCCTCCCGCAAATGCCCGTTGCTATCCAGCCCCAGGCTGCGGAAAGGGCGGATATTGGACATCCTCATCAGCGCAAGGACTAAGGCAATGCAGAAGCCGATCACCACCGTGAACAGAGACAACAGAACCGTCACCAGCATCCCCTGCCGGAACAGCTGGGCATACGGCGCAATCTTGGAAAAATTATCCAGCTGAATAAACTGATCCATAAAACACTCCCTCCATAATCATTTGAATTCCCAAAAACACAGGTTCCTCCCCAGGCTGCCGGGGAGGAACCCAATATCAATGGATGAACTTACTGCTGTACCTGTCCGTTCCCATCCAGCAGGCCCTCGTACTTCTCGCCAGATGCCAGTTCATTCGCCTCTGCAATGAACTTCTCCATGGATCCGTCCTCGATAGCTTTCGCAATGGATGCATTCACGGCAGCCAGAAGCCCTTCGTTGCCTTTGCAGACACCAATGGCGGAACCTTCCTGGTCATAGGGGACCTCCATGATAATCTCCAGTTCCGGATAGTTCTTCTGGTAACTCTTGGCCACATCCGTCTCAATATATGCAGCATCCATCTTCCCGGCCAGCAACTCTGCAATGATATCCGTCACCTTCGGCAGCGCCACAATATCCGCATCCGGGCTGTTAGCCGTCGCCAAATCCATCTGGATCGATCCGATCTGCGCGCCCACGGACACCTCCGGCTTATTGATCGACTCAAAGGAATTATAAGTATCTGCATTTGCCTTTACCGTAACCAGGGACTGCCCCCCGATATAATAGAGGTCAGAGAAATCCATGATGCCCTCCCGCTTGGGATCCGGGGAAAGGCCTGCCATGCCAAGATCCACGGACTTGGTCTGGAGTTCGCTCAGCACACCGTCAAAATCCACGGTAACCACTTCCAGTTCCAGGCCAAGGTCATCTGCTATGTACTGGGCCAGGGCCATATCAAAGCCAGCCAGGGCCGGGGTGCCGTCCTCACCGATGGCATAGAATTCATAAGGGGCAAAATCCGGGCTGGTAGCCACAGTCAGCTTGCCGGCTGCCACAGTCTGCAATTCTGCTGCTGCCGTCTCCTCCGGGGCAGATGCTTCCTCCCCTTTGTCCTCTGCCTCACTCTGGGAAGCCGCCTCGGTCTTTGCCTCAGCCGTTGTAGTGCCGGCCTCAGATGCCGTCTCCGAAGATGAGCCGCCGCATGCCGCCAGGGAAGCTGCCATGCACATTGTAATTCCCAATGCTAAAATTTTCTTTTTCATAAAATCCTCCTCATGTGCCGGTATCCTGTTCATACCATGCATAATTATAATTTGTGCCAAATGATGTTGACCTTATCCATTATACATATTTTTTCCGAATTATCAAGTATAAATGTATAAAAATGCATATCCGGCCCTACTATAATTAATTATGTAGGATTTCGGCCGGACAAAAACCAATAATTTATAACCTTCCACAATTCTTATCCGATTTCTTCGACAAAAATAACGCCAAACATAACATAGGTTATATCCCTTTTCCTTCCTTTATGCTACAATTTCACCATAAGTTACAAATTTAACAAACTTAAAGGGAAAGGGGTACTTTAGCAATGGCTAGTACAGCAAACAAAAAAGAGCAAGCCACTCTGATTCACTCCGCTGTCGGTGTAGGTATCATGCTATTCTTCCGGTTCCTGCCTCTCAGCCTCCCGGAGGTCACTCCGGTCGGTATGGAAATCCTGGGTGTATTCCTGGGGACTCTGTACCTGTGGACCTTTGTTGACCCGATCTGGGGCAGCATCATGTCCATCGCCATGGTTGGTTTTTCCTCCTACAGCAACATGTCTGCAGTAATCGGTGAAGCCTTCGGCTCCCCGGTGGTCTGCCAGGTATTGTTCATGCAGATCATGTCCGGCGGTCTGGCCTACTACAAGATCACCGGCTATATGGGACGTTTCTTCCTGACCAGGAAATTCACCAACGGCAAGCCCTGGCTGCTGATGGGCGTCATCTGTATGGGATGCTATTTCATCGCTGGTTTCGTCAATGCCTTCACTCCCATCTTCGTCATGTGGCCCGTCCTTTACGGAGTATTTGACGAAGTTGGCTACAAGAAAGGCGATCCGTTCCCGAGAGTTGCCATCACCCTTGTTGTGATTGCCTCCCTGATCGGTTTCCCGATGGCTCCCTTCGCACAGAACGGCCTGGCCCTCTTAAGCAACTTCGAAAAGATCAGCGCCGAGATGCCTGGCGGCCCGGTTGTGGTCAACAGCGGCGGATATCTGCTGACAGCCATTATCCTGGGCATGATTCTGATTGTTGCCGTTGTCCTGTTTGCCAAGTTTGTCCTGCGTCCGGATGCTTCCCGGCTCAAGGACTACGATGTGGAAAGCTTAAACCGCAATCCGCTTCCGCCTCTTTCCCTGGGACAGAAGCTGTATATCCTGGGCTTTGTCCTGGTAATTCTTGGTATGATGATCCCGTCTTTGGTTCCTGCCCTGCCCTTCATGGGATACTTAAAGGGCTGTGTCTACGGCCTGGCCATGTTTATCGCTGCCTGCCTGGCTGCCATCCGCATCAAGGGTGAGCCGGTGCTCGATATCGCCAAGGTTCTGGAGACCAACAGCTGGGGCGCTTACTTTATCATTGTTGCCGCCATCCTGTTAGGCGGTGTGCTTACCAACCAGGCCACCGGTATTTCCGGATTCCTGCGGGTAATGCTTACCCCCATTTTCCAGGGCATGTCCCCCACCGTCTTCATCATCCTGCTGCTGGGTCTTGGCGGTATTCTGACAAACCTTTGCAACAGCCTGGTGATCGGTATGCTTTTGCAGCCTATCATCATCACCTATTGTACCCAGGCCGGTGCGGATCCCAGGCCGATTGTGACCCTGATGATCCAGTTTGTACTGCTGTCTGCCTGCGTAACTCCGGCTGCTTCTCCCTTTGCCGCGCTTTTGCACAGCAATAAGGAATGGGTTCCTACCAAATATGTATATTCCTACACTCTGCCCATGGTCCTTATCGAACTGGTGCTGATGTTAATCATCGGAATCCCGGTGGCCACCATGCTGTGTGGCGCCTGATTCTGAATGTTATCCGGCAAGGTGCATTTTCACCGCACTTTGCCGGATAACAGCAATTTTACAAGGTTATTCTTCACTTTCCGCAAATAGAAAATAAAGTTTTCACAAAACTCAAATTTTCTTAACATTTTTTATAGAATATTTTGCCAAAAACCGTTATAATAAAGGGTAGTTGGGCACAAGGTGCAAAACTATCCGTTTTCCAAACGCCATATTACGGAGTTTGGACTTTCCTCCCGTTTTGGGAGGGGAAGGCGGACGGATTAAGACAAAATGGAGGAGGTCGATTACAATGGCACAATACGATCTGATCATCATCGGCGCCGGCCCTGCCGGCATGACCGCCGCTATCTACGGTGCACGGGCAGATATGAATGTCCTGATGCTGGATAAGCTGGCGCCCGGCGGGCAGATCATCAACACAAATGAGATTCAGAACTATACCGGTGTGGGTACCGTTAACGGTGCTGAACTTGCCTATCAGATGTTTGAACATACCCAGCAGTTTGACACCATCACCTTTGACTATGCAACCGTCAAGGAGGTTGTGGACAAGGGCGGGGAAAAACTGGTCCGCTGCGAGGAGGATGACAAAGAATTTACCGCCAGTTCCGTGATCCTTGCCACCGGCACCCGTCCCAGATGCCTGCATGTCACCGGCGAAGACAAGTTCCGGGGCAACGGCATCAGCTGGTGTGCAATCTGCGACGGCGCCCAATACCGGGACAAGGACGTGGTTGTGATCGGAGGCGGCAACTCTGCTGTGGAGGAATCCATTTTCCTGGCAGGCATTGTGAAATCTCTGACCATTGTCACCATGTTTGACCTGACTGCCGACCCCATTGCCTGTGACAAGCTGCGGGCCATGGACAAGGTAAGCATTTATCCCTACCAGGATATTCTTGAGTTTGTGGGCGATACCCGCCTGGAGGGAGTCCGCTTCCGTTCCACCAAGACCGGCGAGGAAAAGACCGTAAGCTGCGACGGTGTGTTTGAGTACATCGGCCTGACTCCCACCACCGAGTGCTTCAAGGAATTGGGCGTGTTAAACCAGATGGGATATGTGGAGGTCAATGACCGGATGGTAACCAAGGTTCCCGGTATTTTCGGCGCCGGAGACTGTGTCACCAAGAACCTGCGCCAGGTGATCACCGCCTGTGCGGACGGTGCCATCGCTGCCCAGGAAGCATCCCATTACGTAAAGAACCTGTAGGCTTTCCGAGTTTTCTCCCGCTGGTTTGCTCCGTCAAAGCAAGGGCGGGAGGGAGTTTTGAGAGTACACAATATATAAGGAGGTACAACATGTTAAAAGAAGTAAACAGTACAGAATTCAAGGAGTTGGTCGACAAGGGACTGGTGCTTGCCGACTTCTTCTCCACCACCTGCGGCCCCTGCAAGATGCTGAGTTTCGTCTTAAAGGATGTGGAAAAGGAGTTCGGTGATGACCTGACCATCTTAAAGGTGGATTTTGATCAGAACAAGGAACTGACTGCCGAATACAATGTTGCCGGCTATCCCACCCTGATTCTGCTGAAGGACGGGGCTGAGGTGAAGCGCCTGCAGGGCCTGCAGCAGAAACCGGTTATTGTCAAACTGGTTAAGGAGAATATCTGAATCAGCCAATTATAATGTATAATGGAGGAAAACAACCCATGAGTGTTAAATATATCTTAGAAAAACATCTGATCGACCGCCAGGCAGAAGCTGAGGAAGCCATGTTAAAGGAATTTGAGGCCGGCAATTTTACCATCCAGAATCCTCTGGTAAAATACAACCTCTATGAGGTCAGCCCCTTGAGCGCCGTGGTTTGCTTTGAGACCAAGAACGAAACCCCTGTGACGATTACCGTGCTGGGCAAGACCAAAGAAGCCAACATCAGCCACACCTTCCCCAAGGCAAAGAAGCATGTACTGCCGGTTGTGGGGCTGTACTCCAACTATGCCAACCAGGTAGAGATCCGCGCTTACCGGGGCGAGTCCCATGTGATTACCATCGATGTGCCGGATGTGTACGACGGCGAGAATCCTATCTACCACATGCACACCACTCCGGAATATCTCCAGGACAATGTGATCATGGTATCTCCGGCCGGCCTGCAGCTTTCTTCTGCTTTTGACTATGCAGGGGACGCCCGCTGGCACATGAACGTGGCCTGTGTATTTGATATCAAGCGCTTAAGAAACGGCAACCTGATCATGGGCACCCATCGTCTGTTAAAGATGCCCTACTATATGTCCGGCCTTTATGAGATCAGCCCCTGCGGCAAGGTCTACAAAGAATTCCGGCTCCCCGGCGGCTACCACCACGATGAGTTTGAGATGGAAGACGGAAACCTGCTGGTGCTGACCGATGACTTAGAGAGCGATACCGTGGAGGATATGTGTGTCCTGATCGACCGCAACACCGGCGAGATCTTAAAGACCTGGGATTACAAGAAATTCCTCAATCCTGAGACCGTGAGCCATTCCGGCAGCTGGTCTGAGGAAGACTGGTTCCACAACAACGCGGTATGGTATGACAAGAACACCAATTCCCTGACCTTCTCCGGCCGCCATATCGATTCCATGGTGAACATCGATTTTGACAGCGGGGAACTGAACTGGATCATCGGGGATCCGGCCGGCTGGCCCCAGGATATGGTGGACAAATACTTCTTCAAGCCTGTTGGCAATAACTTCGGCTGGCAGTATGAGCAGCATGCCAATGTGATCACTCCCAACGGTGATGTGATGTGCTTTGACAACCACCACTATGGCTGCAAGCAGGTAGACCGGGATACCAAGAACCTGGCTGCCAGGGACAACTACTCCAGAGGCGTCCGTTACCGCATCAACACCGAGGATATGACCATCGAGCAGGTATGGGAGTACGGAAAAGACCGGGGCGCCGAGTTCTTCTCTCCCTACATCTGTAATGTAGAGTACTACAATGAGGGGCACTACATGGTTCACTCCGGCGGTATTGCCTATGACAAGGACGGGGCTCCTTCTGAGGCTTTGGGTGCATTTGTTAAGGATGTGGGCGGCACCTGCCGCAGCATCACGGTTGAGGTATGCGACGGCAAGGTAATGCTGGATCTGGAGGTTCCCGGCAACTACTACCGTGCCGAGAAGCTGAAACTGTACAGCGACGGCATCAACCTGGAACTGGGCAAGGGACAGATCTTAGGTAAGATGGGCCACACCAAAGAATTCGACACCGAGATCCCCATGGAGAATTCCGGCGAGATGCTTCCCGACAGCTGCAATGCCAGAATCGAGGAAGAGATCGACCGCTTCACCTTCTTCTCCCGCTTCGAGAAGGGCCAGATGGTGATGATGCTCTTAGAGCAGGGTGATGAGGTTCACAGATATTACATCTCTACCACCGCTGTTTCCTACCTGGCTATGTGCTGCGGAACCTTCTTAGATTCCGACGAGCGCAACACCAGAACCAGCGTCAACAAGGCCGGCTTAAAGGGTGTCTATGATGTGAGAGTGATTGTGGACGACAAGAAATATGAGACCGGTGTGAAGATCACCTGCGAATAAGAGAAAGGAATCTTTCCTGGATTCAGGGGAAGGGCCGCAGCCCTTCCCCTGTGCTTTGTCAGGGACATAACACATAAGAGGAGGGCAACCTGCGATTCCCGGCAAGCTGCCCTCCTTCTTATATTGTTTTATTTATCCCTTCTTTTTCTTTATCCGGCAAATGTATTCAGGGATGATCAACAATGAATCTTAACCCCGGTCTCAAACTTCTCGTCATCCACGATCACCCGCACATCATAGTCACCGGAAAGCCCTGCCTTATTGACACTCAGCATAATCGCCCGCCCGTCCTTGTTAATAAAGGTGCCGCAGCAAAGAGCCTCAAACTTGTTGGCAGCTGTGGAGATATAATAGCGGTGCTTCTCCTCCCCCTGCTCCAGCATAAGCATTACCAGCTGGCCCTTCTCAAAAACTGCCTTGTAGGTGAAACGGTCATCCTCCTCAATCAGTTCGGAACCATACTTCTCCGGAATCATGACGCCAGAGGTCTCCAGCGGGATATCCGTATCAAATTCCTTCGTCACTCCCATGGAACCCAAAAATACCCCCTTGCCCATGGTAAGATTATCCTGGTCATGATACAGATGCAGCTTCTCTGCCCGATAGAAGTTCCCTTCCACCTCCAGTTCCATCATCACCTGGTCGTCTAACACCTCCACCGTGATACTCCTGGTGGACACATCCGGATCATCCTGCATCAATGCAGCGAACTGCTCAGAGGCCACTCCCTTATAATACTGAATACCGCCGGAATGAACCATATAGTGGCCTTCCTTATAATATTCCACATTACAGATATAGGAAGAGAAGAACTCTGCTCCCCGCTCCTTACCATACTGCCATACCTGGCGGATGGTCATATCATCCGTATTGATCTTATAGCGGACGCCCCGGGAGAAATTATCCTTGTTCAGGCGGTACTGCTCCCGGATCTTGGAACGGAAATGCCCATTGTCAAAGCACATCACATCTCCGTCCGGGGTAATCAGGTTTGCATGCTGCTCATACTGCCAGTCAAACTCCCCATCCCCCACAGGAGTAAAGAAATACTTCTGATACTTCTCCGGCCATCCGGTAGGATCCCCGATAATCCAGTTCAGTTCCCCGCTGTCATAATCAATATTCACCATAGAGTCAATATGACGCCCGGAGAAAGTGAGCGAATTGGTATTCTTGTCGTACCATACCGCATTGTTGTGGAACCAGTCATGGGCAGACCAGCTTCCCGACTTGCTGCATCCCGGATCCAAAAACTTCTTATAATCCCAGGTTTTTAAAATCTCACCCGTGTTGC
>CAJURT010000060.1 GCA_910588875.1 uncultured Lachnospiraceae bacterium | reverse complement strand
CAAAGGGCAGGTCACAATCCCAAAAGATGTCCGTGAAGTGCTTGGCGTGGCAAGTGGAGACCGTATTTCTTTTATTGTGGAGGGCAGCACCGTACGTATCGTCAATTCGGCTGTCTATGCCATGCAGATGCTCCAAGGGGAAATGGCAGGCGAAGCGGAACGGGCAGGTCTTACATCTGACGATGATATCATGGCGCTTGTAAAAGAATTGAGAAATGAGGACGAAAACACATGAGGGTTCTGATTGATACGAATGTCCTCATATCTGCAGCATTGAGTGCGAACGGTGTTCCCTATCAGGCTTATGTAAAAGCCGCTTCTTACCCTAACCATGGATTGATCTGTGAGCAAAATGTGGACGAAATGAAACGGATATTCAACAAAAAATTTTCCAAACGTCTGGCAGCATTGGATAAGTTTCTGTCAATAGCTTTACTGACACTGGAATTAGTACCCATCCCAACAGACGAAAACAGGTCAGAATCACAGGTCAGAGATACAGATGACCGACCCATTTTGAGAGCAGCGATTGAAGCAAAAGCAGATGTCCTGCTCACTGGTGACAAAGATTTCCTGGAATCAGGTTTGAAGAATCCAAAGATTATGACCCCGGCTGATTTTCTCAACATGGATTAATACTCACGGTTCCCATGTTCCCCCTGCCGCAGCATTCTCTCCTGGTTCTGCACCAGATGAACCATCATGGCGTCACGGGCTTCGCTTCCGCTCCCTTTCGCGACAGCCTCACAGATACGGCGATGGGCAAGGATCGTCTGTCTGCCCATCCTCGCCCTTATCACGCTTTCCTGGAGAATAATCGTCTGGCAGATGGCCGGCAGCAGGCTGTGCACCACCAGGTTTTTGCTACAGCCTGCCAGAAAGGTATGAAACTCCATATCCAACTCATAATAATTCTCTCCCCGCCCATATGCCCGCTCCAGACGGACGCAGATATCCTTCAGCTGGCTCAACTCCCCGGCTGTCCGCCGCTCCGCCGCCAGTGCCGCAATCCTGGGCTCAATCAAGAGCCTCACCTCCAGAAGATCCTGAATCAGCCGTTCCTTGTCCGTTATCATGGACAGGCCCAGAGGATCCTCACTCATGCCAAGCTTGGCAGACACAAAAGTTCCCGCCCCCCGCTCCACCTCCAGAACCCCCCGTTCTGCCAGAATACGGATGGACTGGCGCACCGTGTTCCGGCTCACCTCCATCATCTGCGCCAGCTTCTGCTCCCCCGGCAGCTTCGCCCCCACCCGGTAATTCTCCCGGTAAAGCATATCGCATATGGCGTCCGCCGTCCTCTCCGGCAGTGATTTGTGCTGCATTTCTCCCATACTCCCTTCCCCGGTCACTCACTTTCCCGACCCAGATATTCCGCCCGTCATGCTTCCTCTCCCGACCCGGATATTCCCCCCGCCAGGCTTCCTCTCCCGACCCGGATATCCCCCCCGCCAGGCTCCCTCTCCCGACCCCTTATCCCGGCCCCAAAATTCCTGTCAGGCAAATACCGGAAGCATTTATCTTCCAGTCAATGTCCTTGTCACCAGAGCGTGTCTGAAAATTCACTTCCGTCAAAGCACGCCCCACTTTGCAGGAGATTTCGCCCTCATTCAGTCAACGTAGCCCACTACGCCTCCCTCATTCGGACGAAATCTCCCACAAATTGTGACGCACATCTGACGGAAAGAAATTTTCAGACACGCTCCAGATTCCCCTCCTCGTCAAACAAAAGTTCCTCCGGCGAATCCAGCGCCTCCACCCCCGGATACTTTCCTGCCTTCACATCCTCATAATAGGCCTCCGACAGCATGATCTCCCCGATATGCAGACTGTTGGGAATCCGCACCACGCGGACATTCTCCTGGTCAATCTTGTTGCAGGTCTTGATGCAGATCTGCATGGCCTCCTTATCGTTTGCCACCACACAGGGAATCCGCGCCGACGCCAGCACCGTGCTGGTGATACAGTTGGGATACATTTTCTCCACATCCATATCCTCAAAAATCTTGCTGGTAATGGCGCTGGCCAGACCCACCCCCAGGGCATTCCCGTGAGATTCCTCGCTGAGATTTAAGAAGCAGGTTCTCTGCACCTTGATTCCCCCGGTGGCATAGGGGGTGGAAAAGGTACCCGTGATATTGGGGTCCACCCCGGTGCCGCTGTAATTCTTTCCCACCTCGTCCACCACCAGCACATCCCCTTCGCCCACGATCAGCTGGGGCATATTGGAAAATGCCAGCTTCAGAAGTTCCGGCTCCCGTCTCAGAATATCCTTTGCCAGAATCGCCTCAATCCGCCAGGTCTCGTCATAGGCATTTTCCATGCAGGGAATGGCCATAAGAATCTTTGCCTTCTCCAGTACCACCTCTGCCATGGTGGGAATATTCTCCGCAATCACATCCATCCCGTCCCCATGGACCACAGAGGCGCCCACCTGTTTTCCCAGCCCCACGGTCATCATCTTGCAGGGACCGCTCTCATAGGGGCCCCGGAAGGCGTTGTGAGGCTTTAACCGGCAGGAAACGATAATCCCGTCCGCCTCATAGGCATTCTTGTCAATGGCCACCAGCCGGTTCCTCTTGGAATACCCCAGTTCCACCACCTCCATGGAAGATTTGATGGGACATCCCATACTCTCCGGCGTAATATGGTACCCTGCCAGGATCTCTAACTGTCCCTGGGCCGTGGCTCCCCCGTGGCTTCCCATGGCCGGGACGATAAAAGGATGGGCCCCCCTGGACCTGACAAAATCCACAATCGCTTTGGTAATGATATCCACGTTGCGGATTCCCCGGCTGCCTGCCGTAATCGCAATGCTCATCCCCGGCTGAATCAGGGAAGCAAACTGCTCCTGCCCCATCTCCCTTGCCACCACTCCCGGGATATCCTCCGGCGCAATCCTCTCCGCCGGAAATGTCTGCCTGGCATGAAACATTCTCGGAATCGGAGTATCCTTCAAAAGCTTTGACACCATACCGCCATTTACTACTTTCATCATCTTCTCCTCTCATTTTCTCACAGAATCTTCTGTCCCAAAAAACACCTCAGTTCCCGTTTCTCTGTGCTCTATATAAGGGAAAAGACAGACCTCTCAAGGCCTGCCTTTTCCCTCACACCCGTATCCAGTCAACAGCCGGCCGCATCAGACAAGTTTCCGCCTGACCCGTCTCAGTCCTTATTCCACTCGCTGCCCTCACGCACCAGGCACGGCTTCTTGGAGTTGAACTTCCACCCCGGAATCAGATACTGCATTCCCACCGAATCATCCCGGCCGCCCAGGCAATTGTCCAGATACAGCTGATGCGCCTTCTTCACCTGCTCCATATCCACCTCGACGCCAAGTCCCGGCTTCTTCGGAACCTCCACACAGCCGTCCACGATCTTGAGCGGCTCCTTGGTCAGCCTCTCTAAGCCCTCCTGCCAAATCCAGTGGGTATCCAGTGCATTGTACTCCCCCGGAACCGCTGCCCCCACCTGGGTAAACATGGCCAGGGAAATGTCAAAATGATTGTTGGAATGGCTGCCCCAGGTATAGCCGAAATCATGGCACATCTGAGCCACCCGCACGGAACCGGCCATGGTCCAGAAATGGGGGTCTGCCAGAATGATATCCACAGCCTGAGACTCCAGGGAATGTCCCACCTCTCTCCAGTCCGTGGCAATCATGTTGGTGGCTGTGGGGAAGCCGGTGCGGCGGCGGAATTCACTGACGATCTCACGCCCGGAGTAAACCCCCTCTGCGCCGCAGGGGTCCTCACAGTAGGTCAGAATTCCCTTCATTCCCTTCACATACTCAACCGCTTCCTTCAAAAGCCAGCCGCCGTTGGGGTCTAAGTCAATCCTTGCCTCCGGAAATGCCTTCTTCAGTTCCCGGATAACCTCCATCTCCTTGTCGCCTCGCAGCACGCCGCCCTTTAACTTAAAGTCCTGGAACCCGTATTTCTCATGAGTCGCCTTGGCAAAGGCCACAATCTTGTCTGCGGTCAGCGCCTCCTCATGGCGGATCCGATACCACTCACAGTCGGCATCCGGCTCATGGTCATAGGGCAAATCCGTGCGGTTGGGATCTCCCACAAAGAACAGATAGCCCAGCATCCGCACCTTGTCCCTCTGCTGTCCGTCCCCCAAAAGTTCGCACACCGGCACTCCCAGATACTTGCCCAGAAGGTCCAGGCAGGGCGCCTCAATGGCTGTGACCACATGCACCCCGGTACGCAGATCAAAGGTCTGATTGCCCCGCACATCCTCCTCACCCTTGGAGTCCAGATGAGCCTTCACCTTCAAAAGCGTGCTCTTATACTCAGAGATTCTCGTCCCCTCCACAATCGGGATACACTCCTCCAGCGCTGCCGTGATCTTCTTTCCCCCAGGGACTTCACCGACCCCTGTCTCCCCGTTATCCGCGTGCAATATCACAATATTCCTGGTGAAAAACGGAGAGTGAGCCCCACTTAAATTCAGTTCCATACAGTCTTTTCCCGCTACCGGAAACACTTCCATCTTCGTAATCACAGGTACTCCCATCACAATCATCCTCCTTCACTCAATCATTCCAGTTTCTTTTGTTCCCCTATCTTAACACAGTCGTGTTCTTAACTACAGTAAGATAAACTACGCCGCCTTCTTCTTGCTCTTCCTGTCATCCCAGATCGCATAAGCCACGGAAATAATAATCAATACCCAGATAAACAAACCGATGGGCCTGGTAAAGAACACCGTAAGGCTTCCGCTGGCCGCGGAAATCGCCTGGATAAAGTAGTTCTCCAAATCCTTTCCCAGGATAAACCCGATCAGGAAGCAGGACGCCGGAATCTTGATCTTGCCGAAGATATAGCCGATCACCCCAAAGGCCAGCAGAGTCCAGGCATCAAACATCCGCCCGTTCTTGGTGGCATAAGCCCCCACCACACAGATCATGATAATGATGGGATAAAGCCTTTGACGCGGAATATAGATGATCTTGCTGATCCACTTGATCGGATAAAACATCACGATAAACATAATGATGTTACAGGCCAGAAGCGCGATCAAGATCGTATTCCAGGTATGAGGATTCTGGGTGATAAACAGCGGGCCCACCTGAATCCCCTGCAACATAAAGGCTGAGATCAGAACCGCCGTTGTGGAGTCTCCCGGAATGCCAAGGCTCAGAAGCGGAATCAGCGCTCCGCCCGTCAGGCCGTTGTTGGAGGACTCGGATGCCACCAGGCCTTCCGGAGAGCCCGTGCCCAAAAGTTCCGGATGCTTGGAAAAGTTCTTGGCCTGGGCATAGGCCAGAATGGAGGCAGCCGAACCGCCCACGCCCGGAAGCACGCCCATAAAGGTACCGATCAGGGAAGAACGCACCACGTTCACGCCCTGCCCCTTAAAATCCTTTAAGGAAAATTTGGTGACACCGCCTCCCTCAGCCGTATCCACCTTCTCAATCTTAAACCGCATCCCTTCTTCCGCTTCCTCAAAGATCTGGGCAATGGCAAACAGACCGATCAGCACCGGAAGCAGCTGGAACCCGTCCTGCATCTTTGCCTTCATAAACGCCGGCACCATACGATAGGAATTGTTCACGCTGAACATTCCGCACAGGCTGATGAGCACGCCCCCGAAACCGGCGAAGATTCCCCGCAGCATCTGCCCCTTGGACAAAGCCGCGATCACTGTCAGGGCAAACAAAATGATCAGAAACTTCTCCACTGCGCTGAATTTCAGGGCTGCCGCACTCAGAAGAGGGGTGAACAGCCACAGGCAGAGCAGGGAAATCATGCCGCCCAGAAAGCTTGCCAGAATACCAATCTTTAAGGCCCGCTCCCCCTCGCCCTTCTTGGACATGGGATATCCGTCAAAGGTTGTGGTAATCGAAGACGGGGTTCCCGGAATATTGATAAGAATCGCAGGCACCAGGCCGCCGGAAATACCGCCCACATACAGGCCCAGCAAAAGGAACAGCGCCGTATCCATATCATAGGCATAGGTCATTGGCAGGAATACCGCCACTGCCATGGTCGCCGTCATACCAGGGATGGCGCCGAATACGATACCTGCCACAACTCCCAGAACTGCAATTAAAAGATGTGCTACCATACCGTTTTACCATCCTTTCTTAGTAAAGTGTGAAGCCGAACTGCGGGAAGGCCAGGGTGCATATCCCGCTGGGCAGGGTGATGTTGAACACCACGCCGAACAGCACACTGATGATCAGCGCACTGGCCACCGAAAGCACAATGCTGAGAATCAGAGACTTTTTCTCCGTACCCGCATAAAGCACATTAAACAAAAACACAAACACTATGCTGGTCACGGTAAAGCCAATCACATTTAAGCACCACAGATACCCGGCAAACAATACCAACGTCCCCCAAAGCTTCACATGGTCACAGCCCTCCCGGAAGAATCTCCCCGGCTTTCCGATAAACGAACCGCCGGCCTTCACACGGGCCATTCCCTCAGTCACAAGGATGGCAACCAGCAAAACTGCCAGAACCACCATGACAATGCGGGGCATTATCCAATGCTGAGTAGAATAGACTACCTTAATCATATCCGTTCCCCTTTCTTCCTGTTTCGGGTCCGAAAAGCCAGGCTTGCTTCGCAGACCCGTTTCTCTGCATGCGGCGCTTCCGCCACATCCCCTGTTTCCCCAAATCCAGTCCGCCGGTCAGCCTGCACAGAGGCAAAGCCTTCCCGGACCGGTTTACGAACCCATCAGTTGGCCAGTTCGTCCAGAGACGGAGCCTTTTCGATCAGTTCCTTACACATCTCACGCTTGTCGTAGATGAACTCCTTGGAGGCGTCCACGCCCACCTCGTCTGCTGACAGGGCATTGTAGTAAAGCTTTGCCATATCTGCCTGGAAATCCGGATTCTCTGTAACCTTCTTCATGGCTGCCTCATACTCGGCCAGCACATTGGCGTCCATATCCTGGGGGAAATACATGCAGAAATCCTTCGCAAAATCAAAGGGCTCACCGTTAAAGGTAACGCCGGACTCCGCCATGGAATCAATCTCAATCCCGTTTACCTCGCCGCAGGAACCAAACATGGTCATCTTCAGCTGGTCTTCCACGCCCTCCTGGGTGTACTGCTCAAAGGCAGAGGTATCGCCGTAGATGATATCCGCGTTGCGGTCCCACAGTCTCTGCAGCTTCTCTGCGGTGGTTCCCCCCACAATCGCCTTGATTCCGCTTGCCGCATCATCCCCGAGCGTCTCCTTCACATACAGGTAATAAGCCACAAAAGCCAGATGGGAAGTGGCGCCGGACTCAATGTTAAAGGACAAAGGCTCCCCCGGATGCTCTTCCAGATACTTGGTCACATCTGCCAGGGTGGCTAAATTATCCTCAGCCGCCGCACCGAAGCAGGCCCCCGGGTTCTGGCCGATACGCGGTCCCACAGTCATATTCTCCAGAGAATACATCTCGTCCACGGAACCAAACAGCTGGCTTAGGAAGGTCATGTCATGGAACATCATCACCAGCTTGCCGTCGCCCTTGCCGTTCTTGATCTCGTCCAGAGCCGCCGCATTGCCGATGGCGTCAACCTTGCCGTTAAATCCCATCTCCGCGCTCAGATAACGGGTTACCAGATCTGCGATCATGTAGGAGTCGCCGGAGGTGGAGGTGGAACCGATGACCACCCGGACATTCTGCCCCTTTAAGCTGCTCTCCCCGGCACCTGCCGGAACGGCCGATGCCTGGCTTTCCCCGCCTCCCGCCGCCGGCGCCGCTGCCCCGGAGTTGGCGGAATTCGCATTGTTCCCACATCCTGCCAGAGACAGAAGCATGGTCGCTGCCGTTGCCATTGCCATTACTTTTTTGATTGTTTTTCTCATGTGAAAAACCTCCCTCATAAAATTTTTTGAATTTATTTGGTACTGCATAACTACCTCAATCATTTGCCCTGTTTCTAAAAATGGATTTTTATGGTATAATTTTAGCAGAAATTATATCGCGCCGATTTGCGTCCGGCCAAGAAAGGATAACCTATGAAATACTCCATTTCTGATCTTCAAAAGATGTACCGCCGTTACCGCATGCAGGTGTTCTTCCTCCTGCTGCTTCTCATCGGCGCCCTGGTCCTTGTATTTCAGAGCCGTCTGCTCACCCTGGCCGCCCTGGCCTTTGCCCTGCTCTTTCACCTTTTCCTCCTTCGCCCTCAGCAAAAGGCCTATGTCAATGCTTTCACCCAGGCCAACCTGCTAAATACCCTCTGTCCGAAGCTGGGCACGGACACGGTTTCCGAAAAAAATGCCTCCCACATCACGGCGGAACTCTTAAAGAACGCCCGCCTCATGCCCTTCCGGCAGGAATCCGGAACCCCCCTTCTGCGCTGGGAGATATCCGGCCGTCTGCGAGAACTTTCCGTCTCCCTCTGTGATGCCACCCTTGCCCAGGATTTCAGGCTGGTGGAAAAGGGGAAAAACCGCGTCCACTTCAATACCGGCGTCTGGACACATATCCGGCTTCCGAAAAATACAGGCATGGATTTTTGCCTCCTTCATGAAGCCTCCGTCCCCACCCCCATCCGCATGGAATTCTTTTCCCGGGAATCCCTGCTCCTCCCCGCTAAACTCCAGGACCCGGAACTGGCAAAGTCCTTTGTCCTCTATCACCCGGCCTCAGAAACCCCGGCCCCTCTGCCCGGCCGTTTTCTCAGCGAACTGAGGAAGCTGGCAGAATACACTCCTGGCTATGTGGCAATCAGCGTCCGGGCAAACCAGATGGATATCTTTATCCGCAACCGCTTCCTGGCCCGCCCCGTATCTGTCCGGCAGGCACCCACCGAAGCTATGCTGGGCTTTGACCCCTTTCCGGAACTGGCCTATCTGGCGGATTTGGCAAAAACCCTCTGAACTCCAGGTTTTTCCCTTCCTTATGACATAATTATATCCCACCGCTTACAAGAAGTAAA
The DNA here is from genome assembly GCA_910588875.1 of uncultured Lachnospiraceae bacterium. Taxonomy (GTDB): domain Bacteria; phylum Bacillota; class Clostridia; order Lachnospirales; family Lachnospiraceae; genus Brotaphodocola. The sequence continues at coordinate 8,425 of CAJURT010000060.1, read as the reverse complement.
ATTACTTGTTTTTCATATTCTCTTAATTTTATTAATAATAAACCCTGCACTTTTCCCCCGGTCACCCCCCGCTTGTGCCTTCCCCTCCCGGCCTGCTTCCTGCCCTGTACGTATCGGCCAGCCGCCGGGAATCTCCCGGTAAGCGCCAGAAAGGATCCCATGGACACAAAACAGATCGAATACATCCTGAAAATTGCCGAAGAAAACAACATTACCCGGGCTGCGGACAAGCTTTTCCTCACCCAGTCCGCCTTAAACCAGCAGCTTTTAAAGCTGGAAAAAGAACTGGGCACCCCCCTGTTTTATCGCTCCCGGACCAACTGGCGTCCCACGGAGGCCGGTGAGGTCTACCTGCGCAACGCCCGGGAGATTCTGCGCCTGAAAAAAGACACCTACAACCAGATCAGCGATATCGCCGCCACCCGGCGGGGACGTCTCTCCATCGGCTTCACCCCGGGCCGGGGAATCAACATGTTCACCTCCATCTACCCGCTCTTCCGCCAGAAATACCCGGATATCTTTGTGGAACCGGTAGAAAAAAGCGTGCGGGAACTCCAGAAAATGATCGCTGACGACCACCTGGATATTGCCTTTCTGACCCTGCGCCAGGAAGACCACACCAACGATGAATACCTCATCCTGGTAGAAGAAGAAATCCTCCTGGCCATCCCCTCCGGCCACCCCTTAGGCGCCCAGGCCGCGCCGCCGGGAGAGGCGCTGGCTGTCATGGACATCCGCAACCTGCGGTATGAGCCCTTTGTCCTTCTGGAAAAAGATTCCACCATGCGCGCCCTGGCCAATGATATCTTCAAACGGGCCGGATTCACCCCCAACCTTCTGTTTGAGACCCACAACAATAACACCATCATCTACATGGTGCAGACCAACCTTTGCTGCGGCCTGGTGCCTTCCTACTACATGCGCCGGACCAACGACATCGCCTTTTTCCAAATGCCTGACCATCCAAGCTGGCATGTGGCGGCCAGCTACAAGCGCAATTCCTATTTAAGCAAACCGGCCCGCCTTTTCATCAATATGGTCAAAGAGCACTGGAACAACAATCCCTTTGACCATCCCAACCGGGTTCATCTCACAGACCTTGACCACTCCGAATGATGAAACCCTTTTTTCGCATCAGGTGATCGTTTTTTCGCATCAGGTGATCGGCGCAGGATTAAAGATACACATGTCATTGTGGAACCCATGCTGATCACTGTAGGGTTCTGCCTCGCCGCTGGCCACCGCCAGGATGAACTCAAAGATCTCCGTCCCCACCTCTGCAATCGTCTTTTCCCCGGTAGCCACATCCCCGGCTGAGATATCGATCAGGTCAAACCAGTGTTCCTTCATCTCATTGCGGCTGCATACCTTGATCACCGGGCTGATGTCCAGACCGTAAGGTGTCCCCCTCCCGGTCATAAACACCTGCAAACCAATGCCGCTGGCCACCTGGCTGGGGCCGCAGACAATATCGCTGGCCGGCGTCGCCCCATAGATCAGGCCGTGCTTTGTTGGCTTTTCCGCCGGGGAAAGCACCTCCACAATCGGGCTGGTGCCGCTCTTGGCAATACTTCCCATGGCCTTTTCCACGATATTGGCCAGGCCCCCCTTTTTATTGCCCGGTGTGGGATTGGCATCGCGCCCCACCCCGCCCTGAGCCAGGTAATCATCATACCATTTCATCTCTTCCGCCAGACGGTCGCGGGTGTGGGCATCGGCGCATCTGGCAGCCAGCATATGTACCCCGTCCCTGACTTCTGTCACTTCCGAAAACATCACCGTCCCGCCGCCCCGCACCAGCATATCCGCCGCATAGCCTGCGCTGGGATTGGCCGACACGCCGGAAAAAGCATCGCTGCCGCCGCACTGCATTCCCACCAGCAGTTCGCTTAAGGGAAGTTCCTGTCTGGTTCTCTGATTCAGCCTCTGAAGCTTTTTCTCTGCCATCTCCATAATCGCGTTCATCATGGCATCATGCCCTGCATAATCCTGCAAGGTCAGCACATTCTCCGGACAGATATCCTCAGGCGGAAGCACCCGGTCATAGGTCAGCTTCTCGCAGCCCAGCCCTACCACCATGATCTCCCCGCCAAAATTGGGATGGCGGATCACATTGGTGATGGCACGGATAGGGATGTACGCCATGGGCGCATTGATGGCCACCCCGCAGCCATAGGGATGGGTCACTGCCACCACCCCGTCCACATTGGGATACCTGGGAAGCAGTTCCTTTTTAATCCGTTCCACCGCCACCTTCAGCACCCCTGCCGCACACTGAACCGTGGTCACGATGCCCAGAAGATTCCTTGTCCCTGCCGGACCTTCTGCATTTTTGTACCCCATCCAGGTAGTGCGGGTCGGCAGCGGCAATTCCTCAAAGGGCACCAGGTTCGTGCCATATTCCATGTCCTCCACAGACGGACTCTCCGGCAGTTCCAGCATATGCTCATTAATCCAGTCTCCCTTTTTGATCGCATGAATCGCATAGCCTAAAACCACCCCGTAGCGGATAATCTCCCCTCCCGCCGGAATATCCACAAGAGCCACCTTGTGGGCCTGGGGGATGTCCTGGTTTGCCACAAGCCCTTCCATGATCTCTGTCCCCTTCGGCGTATCCTGCACGACCACTACCACATTGTCCTGTTCCTTGATCCTGACATATCTCCGTTTCGCCATCCTTCTCCTCCTCTGGCATGGTATTTGCCGGAATGCCCCTCCCATTCTGCCTCAGTCTCTGCCCGGCCGACCTGCCTGATTTGTTCCTTTTTCTATATTTTACCTGTTGCCTCCCGAAATGTAAAATTGATAAAAATTAGATATCTCAAACTATATTTTAGAGAACTTTCCCTGGCACAAATATTGTGTTTCCGATCTTATTATGATACCCTCAATAAACAAGGACAGGCAGGAACCTTTCACTTTTATACACGGGCTGAACAGGAGGACTCCCATGGATACCAGACAAATCGAATATCTCTTGAAGATAGCGGAAGAAAACAACATTACCCGGGCTGCCGAGAAGCTGCATCTGACCCAGCCCGCCCTCAACCAACAGCTGCTGCGCTTAGAGCGGGAACTGGGCCTTCCTCTTTTTCACCGCTCCCGCACCGACTGGCGCCCCACCCAGGCCGGGGAAATCTACCTGGAAAACGCCAGAAAAATGCTGCAAATCAAACAGGAAACCTACAAACGTCTGGGCGATCTGGCTGCCAGACAGAAAGGAACCCTCTCCCTGGCCTTCACCCCGGGCCGGGGCACCACCATGTTCTCCTACGTATATCCCCGGTTCCACCAGAAATATCCCGACATCATTGTGGAGCCCTCCGAACTGAGTGTCCGCAAACAGCAGACACTCATTGCCCGGGGCGAACTGGATCTGGGCTTTCAGACCCTCTGCGACGAACACCGCACCGACGACGAATATCTGCTGCTGGCCACAGAGGAAATCTTCCTTATCGTCCCAAAGGGACATCCGGTCTGCGAAGGCTTCCCCACCCCCAGACGCAAAAAAGGCGCCCGGCAGCCGGTTTTTCCGGAACTGGATATCCGCCAGCTGCAATACGAGCCCTTTGTCCTTATGTACAGGGAATCCACTATCCGCCAGCTGGTGGATGAACTGTTTGCCCAGGCCGGATTTACCCCCAATGTGCTCTTTGAGACTGCCAGCAATGCCACCATCCTGACTATGATCCGCGGCCGCCTCTGCTGCGGCCTGATTCCCGCCCACTATCTTCAGAAGCCGGACAAAAGCCTTGCCTGCTTTTCCCTCACTTCCCATCCCACCTGGGATATTGTGGCCTCCTACCGGAAAGGCACCTATCTTCCCAAGGCCGCCCGGTACTTTATTGAACTGGCATCTGCTTACTGGAATGCGGAAGGGGAAGAAATGCCTGGGTAATCAATGTCATTTCGTTGATTTTTAGCGTAGGTACGCCGTGGAAAAAGAGGGGAGATATTCTCATAGCTAAATGAAATAACATTCGAGCGCATTTGAAAATTGCTTTTCTGAAATTACCGTCTTGTTTCGTTGTAAAAAATGAATGTGTTATCTATTATTCGTTGATTTTTTTGTTATATTCTTCATATTTTCCTTGAAATTTTTGAAACCTGGTTCTATAATAGAAGAAAAAGGAGCAAATAGAATGTACCGAAATGCCATCCAAAAGCTTTATCAGTGGAAGGAAGATAAATACCGCAAACCGCTGATCATCCAAGGTGCCCGCCAGGTAGGGAAGACATGGCTGATGAAAGAGTTCGGGCAGAAGGCCTATCAAGATTATATTTACATTAATTTTGATTCCAACTCCAGAATGTCAGAACTTTTTTCCTCTGACTTAAACCCACAACGCCTGATTCTTGGCCTGGAACTGTATTCCGGCAAAAAAATCCTTCCCTCGGACACCCTCATCATTTTCGATGAAGTCCAGGAGGTTCCAAGAGCCCTTTCCAGCCTGAAGTATTTTTGCGAGGATGCACCTCAATACCATATCATCTGTGCCGGTTCTCTCCTTGGAATCGCGCTTCACCAAGGCACCTCTTTTCCGGTAGGAAAAACAGATTTTCTAAAGCTGTACCCTCTTTCCTATCAGGAATTTCTGATGGCTCTGGGACAGGGACCATATGCCGAACTGCTTCAAAACAAAGATTTCTCTATGATCAAAGCCTTTAAGAATACCTACATGGATATGCTGAAGTTCTATTATTTTGTAGGCGGAATGCCGGAAGCCGTCTTTCACTTTTCCGAAAACAGGGATTTCCATGAAGTCCGTAATGTGCAGCACCAGATTCTTGATGCCTATGAGCAGGATTTTTCCAAGCATGCTCCTCATGAGATTGTCCCCAGAATCCGTATGGTCTGGAACAGCATTCCCTCCCAGCTGGCCAAAGAAAACAAAAAGTTTGTCTATGGCCTGATCAGAGAAGGCAGCCGGGCCAAGGATTATGAAGCAGCTATCCTCTGGCTGTCTGACTGCGGGCTCATTCACAAGGTCAGCCGGGTGACTGCTCCCAGGCTTCCACTAAAAGCCTATGAAGATCTGAAGGCATTCAAGCTTTTCCTTGTGGATGTGGGACTGTTAGGATGTATGGCCGGCCTGCGGCAACAGACCTTGCTGGACGGCAAGGATCTGTTTACCGAATTCAAGGGCGCATTAACCGAACAGTATGTCCTCCAGCAACTCGTTACACAGCCGGATTTAACGATTTACTATTACACCAATGACCGCGGCTCCTGTGAGATCGATTTTCTTCTTGACAATGGAGAAAATGTGATCCCGCTGGAAGTAAAAGCCCAGGTCAATCTGAAAGCCAAAAGTCTGAAAACCTACAGAGAAAAATACCAACCGAAGCTGTCCCTGCGGACCTCTATGGCCGATTACCAAAAAGGTGACGGACTGATCGATCTGCCTTTATATGCTTTGGAAAGCTGACCCTTATCCGCCTTAAAACCGGTACAGGTTCAGTCCGATCTCCTCGTCCATCCGCCGTTCCACGGTTCCCTCCAGCTTCGTCACCGTGATCTCCGCCGTGGCCGACACATAACAGGCATTCATATGGCCGCCAAAGATCCGCATCTCCTCATCACACAGGTTCACATGGAAATGAAGATAAGTTTCCCCGTCCTTGGTGGAGATATTCCCCACCAGGGACGTGATCTCCATGGGACCGGTCAGTTCTTTCTTTTTATAGACCTTATTGACCGTATCAAAAAGACCCACAACCGCCCGGTTGGATGCCCCCAGGCCCACGGCAGAACCCAGACGAATCTCCTCTTTGCGGCACAGTTCTTCGATCTTTTCCAGGATCTCCTCCCCCGGATCCACCCGCATCACATAATGATTTCCAAATTGTTTATACTCCATATTCTCCTCCGTTTCTTTTCTTGAGCGTTCTCGAAAGCTCCCCATGATGTCATGCCCCCTGTACCTGCTTCTTAAAGGAAGGCTCTCGGTGCCTTTCGATTTTCGCTTCCCTTCGCCCGGGGTGGGGACCAATTCCCTCCGGTTCACTGCACCAGGCACCACAAGGGCACCGTCACCAGGGTCATCAGCGTGGAAAAGACCACGCACTTGGTGGCAAACTCCACATCCCCCTGATACTTATTGGCCAGGATTGCCGTGGTGCTTCCCGCCGATATCCCGGCCAAAAGCACCGACACTCCGGTAACCAGCCGGTCCACCCCGCAAAGGCGGCATCCCAGATAGGCGATGCCGGGGATCACAACCAGCCGCACCAAAGTAAACCGCAGCACCGGCATACTGACCATTCCGCTCAAATCCAAATCCGCAAAGATCGTACCGATCAGCAGCATGGAAAGGGCGGTTGTGCACCCTCCCACCGCCTTGATTGTCATCCCCAGAAATTCCGGAAGCGGAAGCTGGCCGATCATCAGCGCCAGCCCGATATACACGGACACGATACAGGGATGGGTTGCCACCTTTTTGATCACCTCCCGCGGGCTGCCGCTCTCCGTAAAGCAGGCAATCCCCGCCGTCCACATGACGATGCGCTGAGGCACCAGATAAATGGACGCATACATCAGCCCCTGGGCGCCGAACACCCCCTCTGCAATGGGATTCCCCATAAATCCTGCATTGGATACCAGAGTGGCATACTGGAAAACCTTTTTCCGCCCCGTCTCCTCCCTGTTATAGAGAATTCGGCTCAAAACCATACACAGCACCTGAATCATCACTGCCACCACAATCAGAACCAGCACGCTTTTGAGTACTCCCAGGTCAAGTTCCATGCGAAAGGAATGGATAATGTTGCAGGGAAGGACAAGGTAAAGAATTAAATCCGTCAGGATATCCTTTGCCGCCGGTGGCAGGATCCCCTTCTTTCTAAGCATCGCCCCGGCAACCAGCAAAAGAAACATTTCCCCCTGCAAATTCAACAATCCTGAAATCTCCATCGCCCTTTATCCTCTCAAAGATGCCTCCCGGTCTTTGATCTCCATGCCGACCCGGATCATCCGGAACATCCGCTCTGCCGCATCCGCATACAATTCCTCCGCCCGGTCGCAGGCCTCCTCGATGTCCATGGCTCCGTTAATGGTGGGCAAAATGCTTTCAATGCCAAACTCAAAAATCCTTTCCGCCTCCTGGCCCATGCCGCCCACCAGTGCCACTGCCGGAATCCCCTTCGCCTTACAGCGCTGGCCGATGCCGCTGGGCACCTTTCCGAAGGCTGACTGCCAGTCGATGCGCCCCTCCCCGGTAACCACCAAATCCGTGCCCTCCAAAAGCCCGTCAAAGCCGATCAAATCCAGCACCGTATCAATGCCGGATTTTAATGTGGCATGTAAAAATCCGCACAGCGCCGCACCCAGGCCTCCGGCTGCCCCGGCCCCCGGTTGATGCTCCACATCAATCCCCAGCCTGTCCCGCATTACAGCCGCATAATTCTTCATCCCCGCTTCCAGTTCATCCAGGATCTCCGGCGTGCCCCCCTTCTGCTTTCCAAAGGTATAGGTTGCCCCATCCGGCCCTGTCAGAGGATTGGTCACATCACACATGACCGTAATCTGTGCCTCCTTTACTGCGGGATTCAGGCCGCTGACATCAATATCCGCCACCTTTGCCAGATCCGAGCCAAACCCCATCAGTTCCTCCCCCTCCGCATCCAGAAAACGGATTCCCAGGGCGCGCATGGCCCCCATGCCGCCGTCATTGGTGGCACTGCCCCCGATGGCAATGGAAAGCTTGCGAAGCCCCTGTTCCAGTGCGTCCCGAATCAGTTCCCCCGTGCCATAGGTGGTGGTGTGCAGCGGGTTCCTCTTTTCCGTCGGCACCATGGGAAGCCCCGAGGCCGCCGCCATCTCAATCACTGCGGAATCTCCGTGAAACACCCCGTAAAAGCCTTCCACATCCTCCATAAGCGGCCCATGGACCATCAGCCTGCGCCAGCTTCCTTTGGTGGCCTCCACCACCGCCTCCACAGTTCCTTCCCCGCCGTCAGCTACCGGCACACCCGCAGTCTCACACCCCGGGAAAACCTTATTGGCCGCCTCTGTCAGCAGCCGGATGCTCTGTTCCGAAGTAATCGTTCCCTTAAACGAATCCGAAGCAAATAAAAACCTCATGCCAATCCCCTCCTTTTTGCTATATTTTCGCCTTTTTCCATCATACCATAGATAACAAGCCGACAGCAATATCCAAAACTGTCGGCTTTTTCTCATTCCTTTACAGCAGTTACTGTTCACAGGTAATGTCAGTAAGTTAAGGGATCGCGAAACACAGCCAGGGAAACGGGGAGAGCAGCCATCGGAAAGGGTCTGCGGATTTTGACTTTGCAGAGATTTAGAAGTCCTTGAATTTCTGAGTTTTGCGTTGAAACGAAAATTCACACTGTCTGAGCGGAGCGAGTTTGTGAATTTTCGTTTCGTTTTTAGCAAAATTCAGAAATTTTAGGAATTCTTGATCTC
>CAJURT010000059.1 GCA_910588875.1 uncultured Lachnospiraceae bacterium | reverse complement strand
TCATCTTACCACATCCTGCGAAGTTTGTCAACAACTTTTTTCATCTTTTTTCCAACTTTTTTGTTTCATGATGGCATATATACCACGAACCATCATTCCGCTTTTAAGTTTGAACCGCTTTCTCCGCGGTGTTGATTAATATACCATGACTCTCCTGTTTTTGTCAAGAGATTTGTGTGATTTTTTTAAACAATTTTTTCGCCTAATAACAATGTACTAAATATGGCATTTTTGCTCAGTTTTTTCCATATTTAGTGGTGGCGGAAAATGCCGGGTTCCTCTTGGTTTGCTAAAATTACAGGAATTGCACAAACAGCTTAGGCAATTCCTGCAATTCTTGCCGGCATCTTCTCAGACAAAGACCCGCAAAATATTCATGAAAATCCAGTTTATCAGATTGTTCTGGTAAAGAAACATCAGCCAACTGCTTTTCTGTATCTGTCCCAAAACCGCTGATGCCCACTCTGCATGAGAACAAATATCCACCAGCACACATCCTCCCCATAGCCACAGCAAACCCTGAACCGCCCCGGCCAGGGCCCCCGCGATCTGATTCAGCCCTGACAAGACAGGCAAACGGGCAATCAAGTTCAGCCAGCGGATCATAAAACGCAAAAACAGGTTCATCAGGACAAACAGAACCGCTGCCGTGGCCATATTGACAACCATGCTTGTCAAATAGCCCCCTACATATTCAAAAAAAGTATCAACTCCCAGCAGGCTGTAGATCTCGCTGTTATTGTTTTCCAGCAAAATTTCCTTCATCTGTCTCGGCAGTCTCAATTGCTCAATCGCATTTCTTTCTTGCGCCGGCAATAAGCGGTTGCCGGAATCGTCTGTAAAACCAGACAGGTCACTCAACGCCTGTTCTATGTGGCAGCGGATCTGGGTATTTTCCTTTATCATATTTGCCACATATGGCGTTGCCCCCCGTGTAATCAAAATGCTGAACACCAGTGCCGCCATCGTGACTGCCATCCTCAAAAGGCCGCGGTAATGCCCATATAATACCATAGCAAGCAAGAATGCCCCGGCGGCGAACGAGAGCCAATGTTCCATAATCATTTCCATATCTGTCCCTTAACCTCTGCCCATTGCTGTTCCTATTGCCAAGACGCTCCTGGCTGCCCAGAAGCGTCCCTTCTTCCTCCAACATAATAATTTTATGCCCCTGATCAGATAAAATGCTCTTCCCTCAAAATCAATAACCCATCTTTATTATATTTTGAAGAAAATATCCCCTTGATAGCCTTTCCCAGGGAAGGTTTTTCCGCCCTGTCGGCTGCCTCTTCAATCAATGCCTCTGCATTTTCTTTTGTGAGGCGCAGCCCGTCCTCTTCCATGATCTCAATCCGCTCATACAGCGCCAGCATACTCTTTCCGGTAATGCTGCAATCAATATCGGTTGCATATTGGCATGCATATTGAGCAAACGCATCAATATCCATCTCTTCCCCGGGACTGTCTTCCTCTTCCGGGTAAGAATCCTGCCCATCCGGAACACGCATCGCCAAATCCCGCACCGGGACTACCCTGCGGACAGGACGGTCATCAATTTCCGACTCCTCCTGGGCCTCTGGTTCCTCCTCGTAATAATCCTCCCCCATATCCTCTTCCGGCTCCCCGTAAGCGGGTTCTCCATAGCCGTTATATTCCGGTTGTTCCGCAGCCTGCTCCTGCATCTCATATCCGCCATACATTTCGGGCTCCTCATACGGCGCTTCCACCGGAACCTCCACCACATCTTCCTGCCGGATAAAGTCAAACCACTCTGCCATGGATGGATGCTCCTGTTCCAGGCGTCCGATCTGCTGGGGATTATCAATTAAAATCACCCGCATTCCGGTATTATCCCGGCTCATGAGACGCTCCAGTTCCCCTATTGTCCCGGGATCCATGTCCCCGGCTTCTTCAACCATAAGATCCTTCCCTGCCAGCTTCTCTGCACTTGCCAGTACCCCTCTCTTATTCAGGCGGGATCCCGTAATCTTGGCTACCGGATTTTTAATTCCGGTAAACTCCCGGACCTGCCGCAGCGCTTCCACGGCAATATCCATCCCCTGCTCCGGGGTCCTGGCCTCAATCATCAGGTGGATGGCCCTCCTCCTGGCTCTTGAATCCGGTTCCGGATCCGAAGACGGTTCCGGGTCTGGTTGTTTCATCACCTGAGCCTGTTCTGGTGCAGGCATCTCTTCCTCCACGGCTGTTTCCGGATATGCTTCTTTGGGGAAATCTTCCGGAGATATCCCTGGCTCTGGCACGGCCTCCGGATGCAACTGGCGGATCTGGGCCCCGGTACGCCGGATATCCCCCAGCACACGGGTCTTCCCCATCTCATCCTCCTCATATCCCCCCGGCTCTATATGGGACAGTTCCTGTGCAAGATTCCTTTCAGCCTCTGCCTGTTTCAGTTCTGCCTCCAGCACATGGTCCTCATAGGAAACCTGAGGAACCTCCCCCTCTTGTTCCTGTCTTCCTTCTTCCGGCTCCTCTGGCTCCTCCAGGTACTCCTCCCCCTCCTCCTGGAAGGAAAGTTCCATTTTCCGGAGTTTTTCCTCGTATTTTTCCCGGTTTTCCACCAGGTCTATCTGATATTTGCTCAAAGCCGTATGCTTTTGTTTCAGTTCAATGGCCTTATCCACATATTTTCCCAGCCCAAACATCAACGTCAGGCGGTCACATGTATTGACGCAGCGGTCTGCATCACCGTTCTCATGGTACAAAAGCGCCAATTCATAAAGCCATTTTTCATCGAGTTCTTCTGTTGTATAGCTTTCCAACGCATGGATCATCTGCTCCTTTGGCGCTTTCCTCTGTTTCAGTATCATATAGCGCAGCAAATACTGACGCGGGTCATCACCTGCCAAATCGCAGAATTCCCGGTAATAATCCTCCGCCTCATCCGTGCTGTTTTCCTTCAATGCCAGTTCTGTCAATTTATATAAGAGACGTTTTCCAATCGGTGCACGTTCAAATGCCATCAGCAAAATTGCTTTTGCATTCCTGTATTCCCCATTCTTCTCGTACACCCGCGAAACCATAGAAAGCAGGTTTGCATTGGGAACCCGGTTCCAGTCAATGGTATCCGCAATCTTCTTGGCAGTTACATAATCGTCCTTATTTACCATTTTCCGGATCTGATCAACCTTAAGGTTAAATTCGTATTTATCCATTCTTTCGCACTCCTTTAGGACTTTGCCGTATTACAATTCCACACGCCCTTCCAGCGCTCTCAACAAAGTTACCTCATCTATATATTCCAGGTCTCCCCCCACCGGCACCCCGCTGGCAATCCGGCTGACCCGGATCCCCGTAGGCTTCACCAGTTTGCTGATATACATCGCAGTGGTCTCCCCTTCCAGGCTGGAGTTCGTTGCAATTATCACTTCCTGCACATCCCCCTGCAGCCTCTGCATCAGTTCCTTCAGACGGATATCCCCCGGGCCGATCCCCAGCATAGGGGATATGGCGCCATGCAGGACATGGTAAACCCCTTCGTATTTGCCAGTCTTCTCATAAGCGGCCAGATCCCTGGTATTTTCCACAACCATAATCGTTTTATGATCCCGTCTGCTACTGCTGCAGATCGGGCATACCTCCTGGTCTGTCATGGTAAAGCATTCCCGGCAATAACGGATATTAGCCTTTGCACTGGTAATCGCCCCAGCCAGATGCTCCACCTGCTCCTGCGGCATATTTATAATATGGAATGCCAGACGCTGCGCAGATTTGCTGCCTACGCCTGGCAGTTTTGACAATTCTTCAATTAATTTTGTGATCTGTGTGCTATAGTAATCCATCTCAGAACGGGAAACCTCCGCCCATCCCGCCAAGGCCGCCGCTCAGCTTTGACATAACTGCAGCGGAATCCTCCTCTGCTGCCCGCAGCGCTTCATTGGTCGCCGCCACGATCAGATCCTGCAGCATCTCAATATCATCCGGATCCACAACTTCTTCTGACAGTTTCACTGAAACCACTTCCTTTTTGCCGGAAACGGCCACAGACACTGCCCCGCCTCCTGCTGAAGCTGTATATTGCTTTTCATCCAGTTCCTGCCTGGCCTCCTCCATCTGCCTCTGCATCCTCTGTGCCTGCTTCATCAGATTGCTCATATTGCCCGGCATCCCCCCCGGAAACCCTCCACGCTTTGCCATGATGCTGTCCTCCTCATTTCCCTGTATTGTAATGCGTGACAATTGTCACGGTAATGCCAAATCAGTCATCCACCTGTATGTCCATATGAATGGCGCTTTTTAACTCCTCGTCACTGACATATATGGTGTTCATTGATTCGCCGGCTTCCTTTCTGCGAACCTTAAAATAAATCTCTTTTCCGTAATGCTCCCGGACATAATCCTCTAATGACCCCAGCACGGTAGGTCTGCTGCCAATTGCATAGCTGTCTTCGCCGGAAAACACAATGCACAGACAGCCCTCGCCCCCTGGTTCCACCACGGTATCCCGGAATGACGGGCGGATCGACCCGCCCAGTTCCCGCACGATCCTCCCCCAGTCCCGGCGGATCAGTTCCAGATCCTCCAGCTGGGCTTTGGGGATCGTTACCTGCCGCGGCCCCCCTGCTCCCGGTTCTGCCAATGCCCCCTGCGGATCCCTCCCGGCATCTGCGCTGCCGGGCACACTGCCCAGGCGGGCAGCTAACCCGCTCCACTGTTCCGGAGAGAGAACCCCCTCCCCTGCCTCCAAACGTTCTTCCAGGGCATCAAGCCGCTGAATAACGGCATCCATATTCTGCTCCATCTGCGGCTTCGCCAGCCGGATCAGGGCCATCTCCACCAGCACCCTCTTCTGGGGGGCATACCGCAGCTGGCCGGACAATTCGGAAAGAACCCGGATATAGCGCATCAATGTATCCCCGTCAACCAGTTCTGTCTCTTCCCGGAGCAATTTAAGGTTATCCTCTGATATCTCCAGCATATCTTCCGCATCCTCTGCCGTCTTCAAAAGCAAAAGGTTCCGCAGATACCAGATAAAGTCCGTGACCATCTGCCCTAATTCCCTGCCTTGGTTCACCAGTTCCTCAAGTTTCCTGATACATTCCCTGGCCTGTCCGGCAGCCACCCCACGCAACAGCCCGCTGAATACGGTGGAATCTGCTGCCCCTAACACCTCCAGCACATTGTCATAAGTAAGGAGAGACCCGTAATGGAACGCCACACATTGATCCAGCAAGCTTAGCGCATCCCGCATAGAGCCATCCGCCGCCCTGGCAATATAGGCCAGGGCACGGTCCTCTGCCGGGATCCCTTCCGCCGTGGTAAGTTCTTTGAGCCTGCTGCTTACCGTCTCAATGCCGATCCGCTTAAAATCATACCTTTGGCACCTTGACAGCACGGTGATGGGAATCTTATTTACCTCCGTGGTGGCCAAGATAAAAATCACATAAGAAGGCGGTTCCTCAAGGGTCTTTAACAGCGCATTGAATGCCCCTGTGGAAAGCATATGCACTTCATCAATAATATACACCCTGTATTTTCCTTCTGTTGGCGGATACTGCACCTGTTCACGGATCTCCCGGATATTCTCCACGCCATTATTGGAAGCGGCATCGATCTCCACCACATTCATGGAACTGCCAGAAGCAATCCCCCGGCAAATCCCGCATTCATTGCACGGGCTTCCGTCCTGAGGATTCTCACAGTTAACCGCCCTGGCAAAAATCTTGGCAATACTGGTTTTCCCGGTTCCTCTGGTTCCGCAAAACAGGTAAGCATGGCCGATCCTGCCTGCCGATATTTGGTTTTTCAAGGTCTGCACAATATGGTCCTGGCCCTTCACATCCCGGAACGAGGCCGGTCTCCATTTGCGGTATAAAGCAGTATATGACATGTGCCCCCCTTGCCGGCGCCTCCTCTTTTACTGGTCGCCAAAGCTGATGCCCACCATCTTTGCTTCTTTAATAATAGTGCACTCCGGATCCACTGTCTTCAGCCTGCCTGCCACCTCCTGGAGCGGCACTGCCGTAATCTCGTCTCCCTTTAGTGCTACCATATACCCATATTTCCGTTCCCGGATCAGATTCGCCGCCTGTGCCCCCAAACGGGTGGACAGCACCCGGTCATAAGGGCATGGCTCCCCGCCCCGCTGTGTATGGCCCGGGACAGTAACCCGCACCTCCTGCCCGGTTCGCTCCGTAATCATAGCCCCAATCTCGTAAGCCACAGAGGGATATACCATCTGATTCTTTTTCTTCTCTTTCAACTCCTTCTTGCTCAGGGCCGCATCCTGCTTGGAAATGGCTCCCTCCGCCACTGCCAGGATCGAGAACCTTTTCCCCTGCCGGGTGCGCTCTTTGATGGCATTCACCACCACATCCACATCATAGGGGATCTCCGGAAGCAAAATAATATCCGCCCCGCCGGCGAGCCCCGCATAAAGAGTCAGCCATCCCACCTTATGCCCCATCACCTCCACAATAAAAACCCGGCCATGGGAGGCTGCCGTGGTATGGATACAGTCAATCGCATTCGTTGCGATCTCCACCGCGCTGTGGAATCCAAAGGTCATGTCCGTTCCCCAGAGGTCATTGTCAATGGTCTTTGGCAGCGATACGATATTCAGCCCCTCCTCCCGCAGGAGGTTCGCCGTCTTCTGGCTGCCGTTGCCGCCTAAAACCACCAGGCACTCCAGGCGGAGTTTTTTATAGGTATGCTTCATCGCCTCCACCTTGTCCAGGCCAAATTCATCCGGAACCCGCATCTGCTTAAACGGTTGGCGGGAAGTCCCCAGGATCGTTCCCCCTTTCGTCAGGATGCCTGAAAAGTCAGAGGATTTCATCATGTGGTAATCAGCATAAATCAATCCTTTATACCCGTCTTCAAATCCGACAATCTCTACATCATCATACATTTTATACAGTGATTTTGCCACGCCACGCATGGTCGCATTCAGCGCCTGGCAATCACCTCCGCTGGTCAGCATTCCTACTCGCATAGGGTACACATCCTTTCTATATTTGATATGGGGTTTTCAGGACAGGCGATTTTTCTCCAAATCGCTTATCTTGATATTATAATACAACATGGAAATGCGGGCAAGGGAAATTTGTGCCTTAATATTGGTACATAAATATGGCGAAACCTGCTTGTAAACCAACCACAGCAGTTCCCGCCATATTCGAGTCTGTTTTATTCAATTATAAATTATAAATTATAAATTAAATCCGTGCATCCCGCTTTGTATGTGGCTCACAGGCGTTACCCTGGCAGCCGGCTCGGTCCAGGCTGCCTCGCGGCACACAGAGGATCCCACTTAGTGCTGCTGCATTCCTGCCCTGACACGGTTCATGAGGCTCTGTTGCGCAAGACCCAAACGTCAACGCTGCTTACCAGGGGCAGCCCTGCAAAACCAGCATCCGAGGCGGGATATCACCCCTGCTGGAGCGGATTGCAGGTACAGGGCACCGCTATCTCCCCGGCTGCACGGAAGCTTTATGACTTGTTACTGCGCTGCATTCCTGGGTAAACCTCCCTTGGGCCGCAACCAGAAATGCTTGTTAAGTATACCCCAGGAACCTGGTTTTGTCAAGTACATGGTTTCTCTCTTCCATATAAGAAAGGCTCTGACACATGGGTATTGAACCACTGGATCACCGGCCCCATAAACAGGGCTGTGATGACAGTCCCCACCCCCACATTGGCATGGAAGACAAACCCAACCGTCACACAGACCAGGTCGCTGAGTACCCGGCAGACCCTGAATGCCATCAGTTTATATTTGTTGGCGGCAATCAGGGAAACCGCATCGTAAGCGGATACCCCCAAATCCGCCGTAAAATATACGGACGCCGAAAAGCAACTCCCCGCAACTCCCAGTACCACCAGCATGGCCCGTATCCCTATGCCTGGATCCGGGATCATCATATCCCAAAAATTTCTCATCAGATCCGCCGATAACCCCGTGCCAAGCAGGTTAATTATTGTGGCCAATCCGATGTAATGCTTCTCTGTCAAAAACACACCTAACAAGAGTGCTCCTGTGACGATCACATAAAACGTACTGTAGGTTGACCCAAAAATATTGGCAATCCCTGTGACAAAGCAGGTAAACGGATCCGTGCCAAGGCTTGCCTTCTGAAAAGTCCCCACGCAAAAGCCAGTAAAGATCACTCCAAAAAATGCCATAAGTATACGTTTCGTTTTCTGTGACATAATAAAATATCCCCCTCATTTGTCTTCCTAACGCCGTCAGCCTATATAATAATAGAAAAGAACCCATCCATACAGATATTTTTGACGGCAAAAACAGGCATTTTGTATTATCAATCGGCTCTCAAACCAGGAGGATCCCATGCTTTTAGGATTTACTGCTTATATTTTAATACCAATATACACCATTTTATTTGTACAGGGCAGCAATTTGCTTACCACAAATTTCTCCGTAATCGGAAACAGGATCGGCCGCCAGGAAGAATTTGTATTATGGGGGCTGATTGTAGGCATTTATTTCTTCGGTTCCCTGCGCCTGATTATCACCCGCATGCCCTCCATGCCCGGCTATACCTGGCTGGCTCCCCTGGCCCTCGTGCTTTTGGCCTGCGCTGTCACCACCCCCTACCTGCCGGAAAAACTGCCCTTAAAATCCCGCCTTCACATTGTATTTGCCTTTCTCGCCGCTGTGTGCCTGATCCTCTCCCTGGGCAGGATTCTGTGGATCCTGTATCAGGATAACCGCCAAAAATACCGGCCCTACCTTTTTGGCCTGGCCGGCATCCTGTGCTTTTCGGTATTCCTGTTTTTTGTTGCAGGGATCATCAGCAGCGCACTGGAAATCTTCTTTACCATTGCCCTTACCCTGATGGTGCACCGCCTGTATCTGGCTCTTCAGTAGAACCCTGCAGTTTCTTTTTTGATTTTTGGGCACGCAATTCCCTGAAAAAGCCGGACAGCATCTGGGAACACTCCTCCTCAAGCACCCCTGTCCTGGTTTCCACCTGATGGTTAAACCCCTTCTCATGCATCAAATCCAGCACTGACCCTGCGCATCCGGCCTTGGCGTTCATACAGCCAATCACCACTGCCGGAATCCTGGCCTGGACAATCGCCCCGGCACACATGGGACAAGGCTCCAGGGTCACATACATGGTGCATCCCTCCAGGCGCCAGTCTCCCATCCTCCGGCATGCTTTTTTGATGGCAATGATTTCCGCATGGGCCAGTACCGTCTTGTCTGTCATCCGGCGGTTATAGCCCCTCCCGATAACCTTTCCCTGGTACTCAATTACACATCCAATCGGAACCTCCCCCAGGGCAGACGCCTTCTTTGCCTGCCGGATGGCTTCCCGCATATACTTTTCCTCTGGTGGCATTTTGGCCATAAGTTTTCTCCCATCCCGGTTTTCTGCTATTCCCGTTTCCAAATCATACGATGATCTTGCCTATACCAGTATAACCGAAAAACCAGGGCTTGAAAACCACCAATCTTTTACGGTTTCTCCTCCTTTCTTATAGCCTCAGATCTGTATACCAGTAACCAAACCGCCCGTCCTGCTCCGGCTGTTTTTTCGCCAGGACAAAGTAGGGGAAGCCGAACATAGAGGCCAGATTCTTCTCATTGCTGAAATAATGCCCCGGCACCCCAAGGAGGTAACGCGGCTCCCCCTTCGGGTTCTCCAGCCGGGCAAGGATTAAATGGCGGTAATTATAATACCCATGGAGCAAAAAACTATTGTTGCCATAAATCCAGTTTTCCCTGGGCAGCATCCCAATGTCCTGAGGTTTAATCGATAAAATCTCACACCCGTCAGCATAGTCAAATGCCAGTACCTTCGCATACCGGCGCTGAAGCTGTTTCCAGATGCTTCCCCGGCTCATCTCCTCCTGCTCCAAGCGGTCAAGTTCTGCCAGGCGTGCCGGATCTCCCGGCTCCGGGCGGGAGGACGGCGCCCTTCTCTTCATCGGCGTAGACGGAGCAGGCGGAGAAGGCATGGGCGGGACTGCCGGGGATGGCATAGGCGGAACTGCCGGAGAAGACATGGGCGGGGCTGCCGGGGATGGCATAGGCGGGGCTGCCGGCGGTTGCTTCCCCACTGCCTCCTGTCCGGGATCATTTCCTTCTCCCGGCGCCTTCCCTTGCAAAAGCACTCTGGCAAACCTCAGGACCTTTTCCTGCACACTGCCCTCCCCCGGCCTTGGCATCTCCTCCCCCGGCGGGGTTCCCCCTCTCCACAGAGGTTCCGGGGCAGTCCCCCGTTTCCATCCCTCCTCAAAAGAATCCTCCTTTTCCGTCGGGGATGTGTTTTTTTCTTCCGGATTCTCTCCACCCGTGCCTTCCGTCCCGCTGGCCGCATTTTCTCCTCTTGCGTTTTCCATCCCGCTGGCCGGATTTTCTCCGCCTGCATTTTCCGCCCCGCTGGCCGGATTCTCTCCACTGACCGGGTTCTCCCCACTGGCCGATTCTTCCTCACCTGCCGGGATTTCCCCGTTTACCAAATTTCCTGCGCCCTCCTCTCTCTCCTGGCCTGGTTCCTCTCTGCCCCTTTCAGGATCTTCCCTCCCCGGCTGGCTGCCTCTGTCTTCCTGAGCCATTTCCCTTTCCGCCCCTACACCGTCTGCGGGATTCTCCTCTCCTGGCTGCCGCATCCCCTCCTCTCTCCAGGGTGCCTCCCCTTTCTCCTTTTCCTCTCTCTCCAGTTCCTGCCGGATTTCTTCCGACACGGAAAATCTTTCCTGTTCTTCTGGCTGTCCCTTCGCTTCCTGCGCAGTCACATTTGCCAATTCCACCTCTGCAGCCTGAGCCACCGCATCTTCCCAAATCGTGGTATAGGTGCGCCATGTGCTCTCTGTCTCATGGATGGTAAGCCCATAGCATTGATCCATGCCATATCCGCTGTTTTCCACATCTCCGGCATTGACATTGGTGCGGAATTCCCCTGCCCCGTTACGGATAAAAATCCTCCCAAGGGAAATCTCCTTCTGTGGGGAGAGCAGGTAAACACCGATGTCGCTGCTCCCCAAAAAGATCCGTTTCACATTCACATGGATCCTGCACTGTCCGTTCCGTATCTCTATCTTGGCAAATCCGATATTTTTTCCTTTCGTTCCTCCCTCGTACGCATAAATATATGAGATTAATCTGCGATAATTAGACATGCCATCACTCCTTTAGTAACCATTCTATGCTTCTACCCTCCGCCCCTATGACAAAAAGTTCTCCCGCTGCCATTGAAAAACCCCCGGCAAACGAATATAATGGAGATAGTGTAAAGAGTAATCCATTTTTATAGAAAGACGGCACTGCCGACAGGTGGCTTTATCATGGAACCCAAATTAGGCAACCCCCAAAACACCATTGACATTATCAAAAAATACAATTTTGTCTTCCAAAAAAAATTCGGCCAGAATTTCCTGATCGATACCCATGTGTTGGATAAAATCATCGCTGCCGCTGGCATTACCAAAGAAGATATGGTCTTGGAAATCGGCCCCGGCATCGGTACCATGACCCAGTACCTTGCAGAATACGCCGGACAAGTCGTCGCCGTGGAAATTGACAGCAACCTGATACCGATCCTGGAAGAGACCCTGCAAGGCTACCATAATATTACCGTAATCCACGATGATATCCTGAAGGTTGATATCAGGGGCCTGGCAAGGCAATACAACAGCGGGCGCCCGATTAAGGTGGTGGCCAACCTGCCCTACTATATCACTACCCCCATTATCATGGGGCTGTTTGAAAAGGATGTACCAATAGGCAATATCACCGTGATGGTCCAAAAGGAGGTTGCTGACCGGATGCAGTCCGGCCCCGGATCCAAGGACTATGGCGCCCTCTCCCTGGCCGTGCAGTATTATGCCGAGCCTTATCTGGTGGCCAATGTCCCTCCCAACTGCTTCCTGCCCCGGCCCCGGGTGGGATCCGCCGTGATCCGCCTGACCCGCTACCAGCAACCGCCGGTCCAGGTCCGGGATGCTGGTTTGATGTTCCGGCTGATCCGGGCCTCCTTCAGCCAGCGCCGGAAAACTTTGCAGAATGGGCTTTTTAATTCCCCGGAACTTACTTTTTCCAAGGAACAGATCTCTGAGGCAATCGAAGCCCTGGGTGTGCCGCCTGCCGTGCGGGGCGAAGCACTGACCCTGGAACAGTTCGCCAGGCTGAGCGATCTCTTTTGCGGAATACCCGGACAGAAAGGAACTTCTCCATGTTAAAAGTATTGATTGCGGATGATGAAAAAAAGGTCTGCCAGCTGATAGAAAAGCTGGTCTGCTGGCAGGAACTCGGGATGCAGATCATCGCCACTGCCGAAAACGGCATTGATGCCCTGGAACGGATCCGGGAGCATCACCCCGATATCGTAATCACGGATATCCGGATGCCTGGTTATGACGGCCTGGATCTGATCCGCCTGGGCAAGGAGGCCAGCCCCCGGACAGAATTTATCATCATCAGCGGCTACCGCCATTTTGAATATGCTCAGTCCGCCATCCGCTATGGGGTAAATGCCTATATTTTAAAGCCCATCAAAAAAGAGGAACTGACAGGCGCCCTGAAAAAGCTGGGCAGTAAGTTCCGTGAGAAAGACCAGCAGCTCACCTACGAGGAACAGATACGGCTGACTTTGAAGACAGATGAAGAAACGCTGCGCCAGGCATTCCTGTCTGATTTGGTCTACCGCCGGAACAAAAGCCGGCTGGCCTGCCCCCTGGGGCAGATCCGCCATGAATTCCACTTTTCCTTTTCCCCCGGCTGCTTTGCCATGGCGATTTTAAAGATGGACTGCCGTGTGCTGGACAACAAGGAAAATCTGCATTTTATGTCTGACAAAGCCAGCAGCATCCTGGAACGGCTGCTTGCAGGATTTGTCTGCGAATATGAAGTTACCAACATCGGCAGCACCTTTTACCTTCTCCTGAACTTTCAGGAGGAACAGAAAGGCAATGTACGGCGGCAGCTGAAAGCCTTTTTGGATGAGATACGGATTCAGGGCGATATCCTGGAGGGGTTTTGTGCCACAATGTCTTTAGGCACCATTTGCCACGAACCGGCCGGCCTGGATGCTTCCCTGAAGAATGCCCGACTGTGGATCGAAGAACGCCTGGTAGCCGGAACCGGCAAGCTTTACGAAGGCGAATTTCCGCAATACGGCTCCTTTGCTGAAAGCCCTCTCTTCCTTGAGTTTAACAAAAAAATGACTCAGGCCCTGGAAACCCTGGAGGTTTCCCCTGTCCGCCAGGCGCTGATGGAGTTAAAAAGAGATTTGCTTTCCCGTCCCGGGGTGACCGGGCACGAGATTTTGCAGATGGCGAAAGAAGCCTGCAACCTCTATCTCTTCTCCATGAGAAATTTTCAGATCCCCATAGAAGAAGGTTTCCCGGAAAGCTTTCTCACCGGAGCCGACAATTGCCCATCCTCCGAAGAATTATTCCATTATCTCATCCGCAGCATTACCTCCTCTTACGAAAAGGCCGCCGCCCTGAAACGCCAGGATGAGAACCGCCCCGTGCGGATGGCCAAGCGGTATGTGGCAGACCATTACCAGGAACCCCTGACCTTAGAACAGGTAAGCCTGGTGGCAGGGCTCTCCCCTGCCTACCTCAGCACCGTCTTCAAAAAGGACACCGGGATGACCTTTTTGGAATACCTGTCCAAGATCCGCATGGATGCGGCAAAAAGGCTCCTGAAAGAGACCAACCGGACCATTGCCGACATCTGCGGGCTGGTCGGCTACAACGATGTGCGCCACTTTACCAAAACCTTCACCAAATACTCCGGCTTAAAGCCCAACGAGTATAGAAAGCTATATTCATGACCGAAAAATTAAAATATTTATCCTGCCGGCTTTTTCTCTGCGCAGGGGGAGCCGCCTTACTCCTTTTGAGCACTCTGGCACTCCTCTGGGCGCTATGCTTTAAACATTCCCTGAGCCTGTTCCCGGCATTGCTGCTGACATTGGCGTCTGCCTGCTACTGTTTCTTTGTGTTTCGGTGGCTCCTTCTCCCTTACCGGGAGACCAGGAAAATTTATGAACAGTTTGCCATGGGATATGTGCTTAACGACCTGTTCCATCTGCGCCATCCCCTCACGCCGGAAAGCGACAGGGCAGTCCTTCTCCTCAATGAAAGGCTGGACAAAAACCATTTGATCAATGCCTCAAAAAAGCAGGCGGAATACCTGGCGCTGCAAAACCAGATCAACCCCCACTTCCTCTATAATACCCTGGAGGGCATCCGCAGCGAAGCCTTGTTGGCCGGCCTGGACAGCGTGGCGGAGATGACAGAGGCACTGGCCACATTTTTCCGCTACACCATTTCCCAGGTTGAAAATCTGGTGACCCTGGAGGACGAGTTGGCTAATATTGAGAATTATTATTATATCCAGCAATTCCGTTTTGGGGATAAGCTTGCCCTGCATATCCAATATGAACACGACGATGACTTAAGTGAACTGGAGATCCTGAAGTTCCGGCTGCCCAAGCTTACCTTGCAGCCAATCATGGAGAATTCCATCTACCATGGCATTGAACGGAAAATCGGGAAAGGGAACCTGGTAATCCGCATCTGTGTCAGCGACGAGCGGCTGCGCATCCGCATTTCTGATGATGGCATGGGCATGCCGGAAGAAAAGCTGAAACAGCTGAACGAAAAACTGCGGCGGCTTTCCCTGGATGAAGTCCAGGAGGAAAGCGGAAAAAAGGGGGGCATTGCCCTAATCAATGTGAATAACCGGATTAAGCTTCTGTTTGGGGAAGAATACGGAATCATCTTTTACAGCCGGGAGGGCGCAGGAACCGACGCCCTGATCACGCTTCCGCTGGTGCAGGAAGCCGAAAGGCCTGCGGGAACCGGCATGCAGCCATAATCATGACAAAAAATCAGCCGCAAAGGCAGTTACAAGAGAGATTCCGAGAGTATAATAACCGGAAAGGGGGGATGCCTGTGAGGCGGGAATTGCTGCGGATGGATCATGTAAGTCTGATCCAGAACGGGGAAGTTCTGTTGGACAACCTGAATTTCCAGATGTTTGCCGGGGAGATCATGGGCCTGGTTACCGGACATAACCGGGGGTATGACCAGCTGATCCAGCTGCTCTGCCAAAATCTGCCGATTTCCTTTGGCACTGTATGGTATGACGGACGGACGGTCAACAGCTACTCCCACAGTGACGGAAGCCTTAACCGCGTCTGCGTGATCGAGCAGATGAGCCATCTGGTGGAAGGCCTGAGTGTGGTGGACAACCTGTTTGTCCTCCGTAAGGGATTTAAAAAATATTTTATCAATGAACGGATCCTCCGGGAACAGGCTGAAAGCTTTTTCAGGGAAAATGGCTTAAAGGTCAATATCCGCAAACGGGTATCTGCCCTAACCCCTCTGGAACGCTGCCTGACAGAGTTAGGTAAGGCATTGCTGATGGGCTGTAAACTGGTGATTGTGGACAACCCGGGGAATTTTTTAAGCCAATATGACTTGCTGCACTTTCAGGGAATGCTGCGCACAGTCCAGAAAAACGGGGTCTCTGTCCTCTATATCGGCAACCACCATCAGGAAGTATTCCGCATTGCCGACCGCACTTCCCTGTTCTTTAACAGGCGCATAATAAAGGTTTTTGAACGGGACGAGATGAATGATGCACAGATTTCCCCCTACATCACAGACTGGTATGTCCCTGGCACACAGACCACCCCTGACCAGGAGGAAGGGATCCTGCATTTCCATCATGTTCACATGGGAAACCTCCACGGTCTACGCTTTGTCCTGCACCGGGCAGAATGCCTCACCATCCTGGACATGGACAACCGGATCGCCGAGGATATCCTGGCATTGCTCACCGGCGCCGGGGAGTGCCGCCGGGGGAGGATTACCCTGGAACACGAACCATACCCTCCCAAACGGGCTATGGACTATTTGGATGCCGGTATTGCCGTAATCCCCCAGGACTGCACCAAATCAATGTTATTCCTGAACCGGAGTTATATGGAAAACCTGACCTTTCTTCTTGACCGGAAAATACACCAAAGTATTCTGCCCGGAAAAGTCTACCGCAGCATCAGAAATGAATACCGCCCCCTGGTGGGTGACTTCATCGACGAATCCCTGGCCGCCAACCTGCCTCTGGCAGAACAGATTGCCCTTGTCTATTACCGGATCCAGCTGTTTCATCCCCGCGTCCTGGTATGCGTCCAGCCCTTGGCTAAGGGGGATATGTATGTCCGCCTGCGGATCCTTGCCCTGCTGCGGGAAATCCTGAAAACCGGGACAGCCGTGTTAATCATTACCGCCAATGTCTCTGACACGCTGATGGTCTCAGACCGGCTGCTGGTGGTGGAAAACGGTGTCTGTGCCGCTTCCTACGATAAAAGTCAATTTGACCAGGTGGACTGGTAACCGTAAATCAAAAGATTGTCCACCTCAACCGAAAGAATGCCCTCTTTCCCTGGGTTTTTTGTCATGTTATACTAATTTTACTTTATAAGAAATTGCGTCCTATAAAGCAAAAACGCACTGCGGAAGAGAAAATTATGTCGCAAAAGCGGCCTGCCCCAGGCGGAGTCGCCCGGGAAGCAGGATTCTTTGTTCCATGAAGGGCAACAAATTTATGAAAGAATATATAGGTATTGATATTGGCGGAACCAAATGTGCCGTGATCCGTGGGGACGAGAAGGGGAACATTCTGGAAAAGCTGCGTTTTGCCACTGAAGGCAGGGATTCCTCCCTGAAAAAGATCCTGGATGCGGCCTGCAGCCTCCGTTCTCAGCAGACGGCTGCCGTCGGCATCAGCTGCGGCGGGCCGCTGGACAGCAAAAAGGGGCTCATCCTGAGTCCGCCTAACCTGCCTGGCTGGGACAATGTCCCTGTCACAAAATTGCTGTCCGAAGCATTGCAGGTACCTGCCTTCCTCCAAAACGACGCGGATGCCTGCGCCATTGCAGAATGGAGATTTGGCGCCGGTCAGGGCTGTGAAAACATGGTTTTCCTCACCTTTGGCACAGGCCTGGGGGCAGGGCTGATCCTAAACGGCAAGCTATACCAGGGTGCCTCAGGCATGGCCGGAGAGGTGGGCCATCTGCGTCTTTTCGACAACGGACATATCGGATACGGAAAGGCCGGCTCTTATGAAGGCTATTGCAGCGGCGGCGGCATCGCCCAATATGGCCTCGGCAGTGCTGCGCAGCTGGCACAGCTGGCGGATGAGGGGGACCCAGAAGCCCTTAAGATCTGGCAGCAGACCGGGCATTACCTGGGAAAACTGCTCTCCCTTCTGGTGGATATCCTGAATCCGGAGCAGATTGTAATCGGAAGTATTTACGCCCGGTGCCACCAGTTCATGGAGGAAGCCATGTACCAGGTACTGGAGGAAGAAACCCTTTTGGGATGCCGCAGGGCCTGTAGCATTGTCCCTGCCTCCTTAGGCGAATCCCTGGGGGACACCGCCGCACTGTGTGTGGCCATGTACTCCTGCCACAGGCCATAAACCCAGAACATATATTTTCGTCATCTCCGGAATCCCCTTTTGATGGATTTCGGAATGACATAAACAAAGAAAGCGGGGAAACAGATGGGAGAAGTAATTGTATCTATGAAAAACATCGTC
>CAJURT010000058.1 GCA_910588875.1 uncultured Lachnospiraceae bacterium | reverse complement strand
GGGTCAGCATATAGCCGCCCTGGGCGCCTCGGCTGCTGCGGACGTATCCGGCACGATGCAGCAGGGTTACGATTTGTTCCAGATACTTGTCCGAGATGCCCTGCCGTGCAGCCACCTGGCTGATCTTCGTGCATTGATCCAGGTTCAAACCAAACTCAATCATCATGCGCAGGGCGTACCGCCCCTTGGTAGAAATCTTCATACTTCCACTCTCCTTATCCATTAGGCAAGTTCATGTGGCAGCCGTTGGCAGGCATAAAAGAGGCGTCCTGCCGTTTGCGAACCGCCGATGCGGGTTTCGGGTTTCAAAAAAGTTGTTGCAGAAATACCGCAGCGATAATTCGTTATTATTATTGTACAAAATAATCAGCCAAAAGTAAATGGGCACTATTGCCGAATGCGATAGAAAAAGGTATAATTGTTACGATTGCAGCTATTTTAAAGGTTCACTTAAGGAGGCATCCGGGCTATGCCGTGGGCAGACTGGCTGGCTGGATCGGGTGCGGAATGGAGATGGGCATATGAAAGATGGATTTTTTCGGGTAGCGGCTGCTACTCCTGAGGTCCGGGTGGCAGACCCGGTATTTAACAGGGAACAGATCTGCAGGCTGATGGAAGAGGGGGCAGAAGCAGGCGCCGGGCTGATGGTGTTTCCGGAACTGTGCCTGACGGCTTATACATGTGGCGATTTGTTTTTGCAGGCGCCCTTGCTGCAGAGCGCCAGGGAGGAACTCTTAAAGATTATAGAGTGCAGTGAAGGAAAGGACATGCTGGTGTTTGTGGGGCTTCCCTGGGAACATGGGGGCAAGCTCTATAATGTGGCGGCGGCGTTGTCTAAGGGGAAGCTTTTGGGGATTGTGCCCAAATGCCATCTGCCGAATTATTCGGAGTTTTATGAGCAGAGGCATTTTACGGCAGGGATGGAAGAACCAGTGATGACAGAGTGGCAGGGAGGGAAGGTTCCTATGGGGAGCCGTCTTTTGTTTGCGTGCAGGGAGGTTCCCGAACTTTTGGTGGCGGCGGAGATTTGCGAGGATGTGTGGGTCCCCTGCCCGCCCAGCATCGGCCATGTACTGGCCGGGGCCCTGCTGATTGCCAACTGCTCGGCGAGTGATGAGACGGTGGGAAAGGACAGCTACCGGCGGGATTTGATAACAGGCCAGTCGGCACGCCTGATGTGCGGATATGTGTATGCCAATGCAGGGGAGGGGGAATCCACCCAGGATCTGGTGTTTGGCGGGCATAACATAATAGCAGAGAACGGCACCATGCTGGCAGCCTCCAAACGTTTTGTGCCGGAGAGCATCTATGCAGATATGGATCTGGATCGCCTGGTGAGTGAACGCCGCCGCACGAATACGCATCCCGGGCAGCAGCAGGAGGGATATCTGACGGTGGAGTTTTCCCTGGAGACAAAGCATATGGAGAGAAGGCAGGAAAAGGAATTGCTGCGCCGGATCCCCAGCCGTCCCTTTGTGCCGGGAGATGCCTCGGAGAGGAGCCGAAGGTGTGAGGAGATTTTTGCGATACAGGCGGTGGGGCTTAAAAAGAGGCTTCAGCATGCAGGCTGCCGCCATGGGGTGCTGGGGATTTCCGGGGGCCTGGATTCCACGCTGGCTCTCCTGGTGACGGCCCGTGCCTTTGATATGCTGGGCCTTCCACGGGAACAGATCCACGCCATCACCATGCCGTGTTTCGGCACTACGGACCGCACCTACCAGAACGCATGCAGCATGGCCAGGAAACTTGGGGCGTCTTTGAGGGAGGTGGATATCAAAAAAGCGGTGAGCCGGCATTTTGCCGATATCGGGCAGGATTTGTCGCTCCATGACGTGACTTATGAGAACGGGCAGGCCCGGGAGAGGACGCAGGTTCTGATGGATATTGCCAACCAGGTAAATGGGCTTGTGGTGGGGACGGGAGACATGTCAGAACTGGCCTTGGGATGGGCCACTTACAATGGCGACCATATGTCCATGTACGGGGTCAATGCCTCAGTGCCAAAGACTCTTGTGCGCCATCTGGTGCGCTATTATGCAGACAGCTGCAGGGAGGAAGAATTGCGGGCAGTGCTCCTGGATGTGCTGGATACACCGGTGAGCCCGGAATTGCTGCCGCCGGAGGACGGGGTTATCTCCCAGAAAACGGAAGATTTGGTAGGCCCTTATGAACTGCATGATTTCTTCCTTTACCATATGCTGCGGTTCGGTTATATGCCCTCTAAGATTTACCGCATGGCACTGCGGGCTTTTGAGGGGGAATATGGGGAAGCGGTGATCGGGAAATGGCTGAAGGTATTTTACCGCCGGTTTTTCACCCAGCAGTTCAAGCGTTCCTGCCTTCCGGATGGCCCGAAGGTAGGTTCTGTGGCAGTTTCCCCAAGAGGTGACCTGCGGATGCCAAGCGATGCCGCTTACCGGATATGGATGGAGGATCTGGAAAACATGGGGAAGGGAACAGAAGCATGATCAGCAGCACGTCCAATAAACAGGTGAAATATGTTGGAACTTTGCTGAAAAAGGCGAAGGCCAGGCAGGAAGAGGGGCTTTTTGTGGCGGAAGGCCTTAGGATGTGTATGGAGATCCCGCCGGAGAGGATCCGGGCGCTTTACATTTCTGAGAGTTTCCGCAAAACCCCCCACTGCGGGAGCCTGGTGCAGCATGTGCCTCAGGTGGAGGTTTTGTCAGATCCTGTCTTTGCGGCCCTCTCCGATACCCGCACGCCCCAGGGGGTCCTGGCTTTGGTGGAACAGAGACATTCCTGCCTGGAGGAACTGGTATCGGCAGATCCGGGCGGCCCCGTGCCCCATCTTCTGGTTTTGGAACACCTTCAGGATCCAGGCAACCTGGGCACAATTTTAAGGGCCGGCGAGGGGGCTGGCCTGACAGGGATCCTTATGGACAAGGGAACGGCGGATGTCTATAACCCAAAAGTAGTACGGGCTACCATGGGTTCTCTGCTGAGAGTGCCTTTTGCCTATGTGGAAGATTTAGGGGCGGCCCTTGCCCTGTTAAAGAAAAACGGGATCCGCATATATGCTGCCCATCTGCAGGGAAGCCGTGATTACGACCAAGAGGACTACAGAGGGGCGACGGCATTTTTGGTGGGGAATGAGGCAAACGGCTTAAGCCAGGAGGCGGCCTCGGCTGCCGATGCCAGGATCCGTATCCCCATGCTTGGCAGGGTGGAATCCCTGAATGCTGCCGTTGCTGCCTCTGTGCTCATGTTTGAGGCGGCCAGGCAGAGGAGGAGGTAGGGGATGTTCTGGTGGATATTTGCAACACTGGTGGCCTTTTTTGTCAAAGGCTTATGTGGGTTTGCCAACACCCTGGTGTTTTCTGCAATTTTAAGCTTTGGCAGCAGCAACATCAATATCACTCCGGTGGAACTGCTTCTGGGGTTCCCCACAAACCTGATCCTGGCCTGGAAAGAACGGAAATCCATCCGCTGGAAGCTTTGCCTCCCGTTGATAGTGCTGATTCTGGCAGGGAATATTCCGGGGATTTTCCTTTTGAAAAACACGGATTCCAGAAGTGTCAAGATTTTTTTTGGTCTGGTGATTATGGGGATTGGCGTGGAGATGCTTCTGCGGGAACGCCATCCCCATAAGGGGAAGGAATCCCGGCTGGTATTGATCCTGGTAGGCATTATGTCCGGCATCTTAAGCGGCATGTATGGAATCGGGGCCATGCTGGCTGCCTATGTGAGCCAGGTGACAGAGGACAGCCATTCTTTTAAGGCAAACATGTGTGCCGTATTTCTTGCGGAAAACCTATTTCGGATACCAATGTATACGGCAACAGGGATCCTGACGCCTGTGGCTTTAAAGCAGGCCGCCCTGTTGTTTTTGGTGATGCTGGCCGGGTTGTTTGCCGGGATGAAAAGCAGCAGCCTGCTGGATGAGAAAGCAGTGAAAACTCTGGTGATTTTTATGCTGATCTTGTCAGGTGCTGCCCTGGTGCTGGGGGAAGTCCTGGCAGGGGGCTGAAAGGGCAGGGAATTGCTGGAGGCTCACAGTACAAGAAGGCCATGGCACTGCCGGATATAGTGCTCCATCCGGTAGTATCATGGCCTTCTGGTTCATTTTGCTGCCGCTTTTCCCAGCGCCTGCTCGATTGCCTGCAGCAATACCTGGGAGGTGTACCGGCTTTCTTCCGGGTAAGTCAGGTTTTGAGTAGACTGGGTTTGGCATATCTGGTCGGTCAGGTTCTTCAGCGACGGCTGCACCAGCGGGTACATGGTTGCAACGGAATCACTTAAGGATACCATTGAGATGGATGTGATGCGGTCGGCGTCCACAGACACTTCTACGTTGACTTCCTGGGAGCCAAGTTTTAATGAAGCAGAATAGACGCCAGGTATGTAGAGCACCTGGCTGGCAGAGACAGGCGCGTCGTCTCCTTTTCCTGGCCGGAACATGATGAAAAGCAGCATGACCAGCAGAATGCCCAGGCCGATGAAGATAGCGGTGTATATAATTTCTTTCATTCGCAGGACGACGATTTTGGTTCTTGAACTCATGGATTGCCCTCCGGGGTAGGTTTGATATAATCTATTCCCCATTTGGGGGATTTATGAACAAAAGTAGGTAGGGAGAAAGAAATGTCATTACAATTGATATTGGGCGGTTCCGGTTCGGGAAAGACCAGTTATTTATATGATAAAATGATTCAGGATTCCATGGAACATCCGGAGCAGAGGTATTTTATGATTGTTCCGGAGCAGTTTACCATGCAGACACAGAAGGATATCGTTGCCCGCCATCCGAACCATGGGACGATGAATATTGATATTGTCAGTTTTCAGCGGTTGGCCTACCGGGTGTTTGAGGAACTGGCAGTGGAAAACCTGCAGGTGCTGGATGATATGGGCAAATCCATGGTACTGCGGAAGGTGGCGGCGCAGAAGCGCCGGGAACTGGTGCTGTTTCAGGGACATTTGAACCAGACAGGCTTTGTCAATCAGTTAAAATCCATGCTTTCGGAGTTTTATCAGTATGGAATCACGCCCCAGATCCTGCGGGAGATGGCAGAATTGGCAGGGACGCCGTTTTTCGGGCAGAAGCTTAAAGATTTTGCGGTGATTTTTGAGGGATTCCAGGAATATATTGCCGGGCATTATATCACCACGGAGGAGGTGCTGGATGTTCTGTGCCGGGTCCTGCCCCGTTCGGAACTTGTGAAGAACAGTGTGATAGCCCTGGATGGGTATACCGGATTTACGCCGGTACAGTACCGGCTTTTGGAACTTTGCCTGATTTATGGGCGCCAGGTGATGGTGACGGTGACTGCAGACCGGAGGATGCCGCTATATGATGGGGCAGGGATGCAGAACCTTTTTTATATGAGCAGCCAGATGGTGAGGAGACTGACGGAACTGGCCGGGGAAAACCAGGTGCAGAAGCTGGAGGATGTATGGCTGGAAGGGATGGGAAAGCCGGGAGGGGATGCCGGGACGGGGGAGGAAGCGGAGGAAAAGCCAGAGAAAAAAGGCTGTTTTCCACGCTTTGCCAAAAGCCCGGAACTGGGATGGCTGGAGCAGAACCTGTTCCGTTACCGGAGAAACAACTACAAGGGGGCGGATACCGGGGGGCTGGAATTGTATCAGGGGAACCATCCCTCGGGGGAGATCTCCCATGTGGTACACCGGATCCAGGAACTGATCCGGGAGGAGGGGCTGCGTTACCGTGACCTGGCGGTGGTTACCGGGGATCTGGCAGGGTATGGCAAGGAGATTGCCCACCAGTTTGAACAGAACAGGATCCCTTTTTTTATGGATGATAAGAAGAATGTGCTGGACAATCCGATGGTGGAACTGATCCGCGGGGCGCTGGAAGCGGTTTGGAGGGATTTTTCTTATGAGGCCGTATTCCGCTATCTGCGGACAGGGCTGGTGACGGAAGAGCAGGAGATGCTGGACCGGATGGAAAACTATGTGATTGCCCTGGGGATCCGCGGAAGAAAGCGGTGGAGCGGGCCCTGGGAGTGGACGTACCGGGAGGCGGCAGATTTAAACCTGGTGGAACTGAATGAGTTCCGTGATCAGGTGATGGCACCGCTGTTTGCCCTCCGGGAGGCATTTGGGCAGAATCCGGCCACGGTGGCGGATATGGTCCGGGCTTTGGTGACATTGCTGGAGACATGCCATGTGAAGGAGAAGCTGGAGGCATACCAGGAGTATTTTTTAGAGCAGCAGGAGTATCGGCTGGCAAAGGAATACGGCCAGGTCTATGGGCGGGTGGAAGAACTCTTAAGGCGGCTTACGGATTTGCTGGGGGAGGAGCAGGTGGGCCGGAAGGAATTCATGGAGATCCTGGATGCAGGCTTTGGGGAGATCTCGGTGGGGGTGATTCCGGCCACGGTTGACCGGGTGGTGGTGGGAGATATCACCCGTACCCGGCTGGCCCATGTGAAGGTGCTGTTTTTTGTGGGGGTCAATGACGGGATTGTGCCAATGAAAAAGGACAAGGGGAGTTTGCTTTCAGATCAGGAGAGGGAGTTTTTTGGCAGGCACCGGCTGGAGTTGGCGCCAACGGCAAGAGAAGACAGCTTCCGGCAGCGCTTTTATCTCTACCTGGTGATGACGAAGCCTTCACGGAAGCTGATCCTTTCCTACGCCACTATGGGCGGGGACGGGAAGAGCCGCAGGCCTTCTTACCTGATTGGGGAAATCCGTAAAATGTTCCCGGCTCTTCAGTGCCAGGTGTGGGACGGAGGAAGGCCAGAGGACATCTATTCGGTGGCGGAGGCAAGGGAGCAGCTGGTGGCTGGCCTGCGGAGGTACAGGGACAGGCCAGGAAAGCTGGCAGAGACAGAAAATGATGAGGAAACCTTGAAATTTTTCCAACTGTTTTGCTGGTTTCTCCAGTCAAAGGAGTATCAGGAGGAGGCCATGGAACTGGCAGAGGCCGCCTTTGCCTGCTATGAGAACCAGGGCATCGGCCATGCGGTGGCACGTGCCTTATATGGGAATATTCTGAGCGGAAGCGTGACGAGGCTGGAGCAGTATGCGGCTTGTGCCTATGCCCATTTCCTTCAGTATGGGTTGGAACTGATGGAGAGGCGGCGGTATGAACTGGCGGCAGCAGATATCGGTAACCTGTTCCATGATTCCATTGACCTCTGCTTCCGGAGGATGAAGGAGGAGGGGCGGGACTGGCGTACCGTCACGGAGGAGGAACGGACCGGGCTGGTGCATGCCTGCGTGGGGCAGGTGACGGAGGAGTACGGAAATACCATCCTCAAGAGCACAGCACGCAATGCCTATCTGGCCCAGCGGGTGGAGCATATCACACAGCGGACAGTGTGGGCTTTGCAGCAGCAGATCCTGAGGGGGGATTTTTCGCCGGTGGGCTTTGAGGTGAGTTTTTCGGCGGCGGACAATCTGTCGGCCATGAGGATTCCCCTGTCCGCAGATGAGGCTCTGCATCTGCGGGGCCGTATTGACCGCCTGGATCAGTGTGAGGATGGGGGGAAGGTCTATGTGAAGATCATTGATTATAAATCCGGCAGCACCAGCTTTGATCTGGCAGCGATTTACTATGGGCTGCAGCTTCAGCT
Organism: uncultured Lachnospiraceae bacterium; assembly: GCA_910588875.1. Classification (GTDB taxonomy): domain Bacteria; phylum Bacillota; class Clostridia; order Lachnospirales; family Lachnospiraceae; genus Brotaphodocola. The sequence continues at coordinate 10,022 of CAJURT010000058.1, read as the reverse complement.
GGTGGTCTACATGGATGCGGTAATCGAGATGACAGAGCGGAGCCATCCAGGCAAGGAGGTGATTCCGGCCGGGATCCTCTATTACAACATTTCAGACCCTCTGGTGGAGAAGAAGGGGCAGCCGGATGAGGAGGAGGTCAACGGCATGATCCTGCGCCAGCTGCGGATGAATGGGCTGGTTAACAGTGAACTGGAGGCCATCCGCCATATGGATAACAGGATTGAAAAGGAGTCGGATCTGATTCCCGTGGTTTTGAAGGACGGGGCGGTGCAGGAGGGAAAGTCTTCTGTGGCAAACCGGGAGAGGTTTGAACGTCTGCGCCGGTATGTCCACGAGAAGGTGAAAGGTGCGGGCCGGGAGATTTTGGACGGTGAGATAGGCGTGGATCCTTATAAGAGCGGAGAGAGGACAGCCTGTGATTATTGCCCCTACCATGCAGTGTGCGGATTTGACAAAAAGACCTCCGGCTATGAGTACCGCAGGCTCAAGGGGAAGAAGGCGGAGGAAATCTGGGAGGAATTATGTCAGTAAACTGGACGAGGGAACAAATGCAGGTGATTGAAAGCAGGGGGAATAACCTGCTGGTCAGCGCGGCGGCCGGAAGCGGCAAGACGGCAGTGCTGGTGGAACGGATTATCCGGATGGTCACGGAGGGGGAGCATCCTCTGGATATTGACCGTCTTTTGGTGATGACTTTTACCAATGCCGCAGCTGCGGAGATGCGGGAGAGGATAGGGGCCGCCATTGAGCAGAAGCTGGATGAAAGGCCGGGGGACGGGCATCTGCAGATGCAGGCGGCACTGGTACATCATGCCAGGATTACGACCATTGACAGTTTTTGTCTGGATTTGATCCGCAACCATTTCAATCTCCTGGATCTGGATCCCTCCTTCCGGATTGGCGATGAGGGGGAACTGCTTTTGCTGCGCGGTGATGTGATGCAGGAACTGCTGGAGGACTATTATAAGTCTGGCAGAGAGGAGTTTGTACGGTTTGTGGAAACCTATGCCCGGGGGAAGAGCGATGCGGGGATAGAGGATCTCATATCCCAGGTGTATACCTTTTCCCAGAGCAACCCCTATCCCCAAGAGTGGTTTTTGCAGTGCCGCCGGGAACTGGAGATGGCAGAAGGCGAAAGGCAGGGGGAGGGGGCGGATGGGAAACCAGCGGATCCCGAAGCCCTTCCCTGGCTGCGGTTTCTGACGGAGGATATCAGGAGGCAGGCCGGGGAACTGGGACAGCAGATTAAGGAGGCCCTTTCGGTGTGCCGTGGGGATGAGTTTCTGGAGGTTTATGCACCGATGCTGGAGCAGGATATCAGGCAGCTGCAGGAGATCAGCCAGGCAGAGGATTTTGCCAAAATCCATGCTCGTCTCTTTGGGGTTACCTGGGCACGGCTGGCCTCGGTGCGCAGCAAGGAGGCAGACCAGGAGAAGAAGGCACAGGTGACGGATTGCCGGGACCGGGTGAAAAAGGCTGTCAGGAAAATGCAGGAACTGGCCTGTTTTGCGCAGCCGGAGGAAATGTTTTTGGAATTGGCGGCAACGCGGGAACCGGTGGAAATGCTTTTGGAACTGGCAGAGGAATTTGCCCGGCGTTACCAGGAAAAGAAACGGGAACGCAACCTGGTGGACTTCAACGACTTAGAGCATGAGGCTCTGAAGGTTCTGATCCGGCAGGAGGATGGGAGACGGGTATATACGGAGGCGGCGGATGAACTCAGCCGTCAGTTTGAGGAGGTTCTGGTAGATGAGTACCAGGACAGCAACCTGGTGCAGGAGGCATTGCTGTCAGCCGTGTCCCAGGAACGTTTCGGCAGGCCGAATGTGTTTATGGTGGGGGACGTGAAGCAGAGCATTTACAAGTTCCGGCTGGCAAGGCCGGAACTGTTTCTGGAAAAATACCATACCTATGAGGCCTATGACGAGGCAGCCGGCACAGACAGAAAGATTGAACTGCACCAGAATTTCCGGAGCCGTGCTGAGGTGCTGGCAGGGATAAACGATGTCTTTTACCGGATCATGACGAAGAATCTGGGAAATATCTGCTATACGGAGGAGACGGCGCTGCATCCGGGGGCAGTGTTTCCGGAGGCGGACGGAAGCAGGGACCCGGATGGGCAGGAAAAAAGGACAGCGGGTTTTCCTGAACTTCTGGTAATGGACACCGGCGCAGAGGCGCTGTCCGGGCTGGATGAGGAGGCGGCTGATTTTACCGCCAGGGAATTGGAGGCAAAGCTGATCGCCGGGAAAATCCGGGAGATGACAGACCCTCAGAAGGGGATGCTGGTCTGGGACAAAAAATGGAACGGGACCGGAGGATACCGGATAGCCCAGTACCGGGATATGGTGATCCTGCTGCGGAGCACCGCAGGCTGGACGGAGAATTTCCTGTCTGTGCTGATGAATGAAGGGATTCCGGCCTGCGCGGAGTCACGGATGGGGTATTTTGCCACCACAGAGGTAGAGATTATGCTGAGTTTGCTGGCGGTGATTGACAATCCGATGCAGGATATCCCTCTGGCTGCGGTGCTGAAATCCCCGGTGGCAGGGGTGACGGACCAGGAACTGGCGAGATTGACGGCGGGTTACCGGGGAAAGGCAAAAAAGAGGCAGGACCGGGGGATCTACGGGGCAGTAATGTGTTTTATGGAGGAGCATGGCCAGAGGACAGAGGGCTGTGAGGAGGAGATGAGTGAGGGGAAGGCAGCTGACCAAAAGCTGTGGGGAAAGCTGAAGGCTTTTCTGTCCCTGCTGAAACGTTTCCGGGCAGAAAGCACTTTTTTGCCGATCCATGAACTGATTTACCGGCTCTACGAGGAGACAGGCTATTACCATTATGTTTCGGCGATGCCGGCCGGGGAAAGCCGCAGGGCAAATCTGGACATGCTGGTGGAGAAAGCGGCGGATTATGAGAAGACCAGCTATAAGGGATTGTTCCATTTTATCCGTTATATCGAAAACCTGAAACGGTACCATTCGGACTTTGGGGAGGCATCTGTTGTGGGGGAAGAAGAAAATACCCTGCGGATAATGAGTATCCATAAAAGCAAGGGGCTGGAATTCCCGGTGGTGTTCCTGGCCGGGATGGGGAAGAAGTTCAATAAGCAGGATGCCTATGGAAGGGTACTGATTGATCCGGAATTGGGTATTGCCACCGATTACCTGGATCTGGAACACCGGCTTAAGAGCACGACGCTCAAAAAAAATGCCCTGCGCCGCAAGATGGAACTGGACAGCCTGGGGGAGGAACTGCGGGTTCTTTATGTGGCGATGACGCGGGCGAAGGAACAGCTGATTATGACGGGAACCAGCCGCAGCCTGGCCAAAGGCATGGAGAAGTATGCCAGGGTACCGCTGACAGAGGGACAGATTCCTTATACCCTCCTTTCTGCTGCCAGTTCTTATTTGGACTGGATGTTAATGAGTGTCAGCGACGGAACCCTGCGGGTGCGTCTTAAAGAGATCCCTCTGGCCGGAGTGGTGGGAGAGGAACTGATCCGCCAGGTGAAAAGCCAGAATGCGAAGGAGAGGCTGCTGAAACTGAGGGCAGATCAGGAATATCAGAAGGAGTACCGGGAACTTCTGGCCAGCCATCTGGATTATCATTATCCCTATGGTGCAGACATTCGGCTCCACACGAAAATGACGGTGTCAGAACTGAAAAAGCAGGGGCAGGATCTGGAGGAAGAGAGCGGAATACTGCCAGAGGTGGAAGACAGCCCGGATCTGAAACATTATAGGGAAAAACAGCCAAGGGAGGGGGGCTATGGAGCCACCCGGGGCACAGCCTATCACCGGGCGCTGGAACTGATTCCCTTTGCGCAGATGGGAAGCATGGAAGATATCCGGCAGTACCTCCACGGACAAAACAGGCAGGGGCGTTTTGGAAAAGATAGCCTGGCCCTCATTGACTGTGAGGTGATCTGGCGTTTTTTGGAGTCAGGGCTGGGCAGGCGGATGAAGTCGGCCGAGGCGGAGGGAAGGCTCCACAAGGAACAGCAGTTTGTTATCGGTATCCCTGCACGGGAAATGGGGGTGGGGGATTCGGAGGAACTGGTGGTGGTCCAGGGAATCATCGATGCCTATATCGAAGAGGAGGACGGGTTGGTGGTGATTGACTATAAGACGGACCGGATCCGCCATCCTGGCCAGCTGGCTGAGCGGTATAAAACACAGCTGAATTATTATAGCCGTGCGCTGGCCCAGATGACAGGCAAGACGGTGAAGGAGGCTGTCATTTATTCTCTGGCCATGCAGCGGGAGGTTTGGGTGTGAGACAAAAGGGTTCCGTCAGGGATGCCGGGCATCTCCCCGCCCGGATACCAGCGTAAAGCCTGCTGCAGTGACCCGCCGTTCAAGGCTGCTTCGGCATTCGGCGGCTTCCTCGCCGGTGCAGATCTTATGGTCATACAATTCATACTGTTTCCGGTTTTTCGGCGGGGACAGGTTAGGCATGACCACATTGGCTCCCGCCAGCAGCCCCTTTTCCCGCCCAAAGGGATCCAGGGTGCCCAGGGCAGTGGTGGCTGGGAGCAGTACCCAGGGAAGCAGGATGCGGACAAGGGAGAGCAGATAGAGCGTCAGTTCCACACTGCCAGCCGGTTCCCTGGCAAAACAGGTGTCATGATGGGGGATAAAGGGGCCGATCCCCACCATCTGAGGCTGCAGTTTCTGGAGAAACAGCAGATCTTCAGCCAGGCACTGGAGGGTCTGCCCCGGACTTCCGACCATCATGCCTGCGCCTACCTGGTAACCTAGGGATTTTAAGTCATTCAGGCAGCGCGTGCGGTTTTCCAGGCTCATGTTTGCCGGGTGCAGCTGCCGGTAATGAATCTCATTAGCCGTCTCATGGCGCAGCAGATAACGGTCAGCCCCGGCCTCGCGGAACAGCTGGTAACTCTCCCTCGGTTTTTCCCCGATGGAAAGGGTGAGGGCGCAGTCCGGATAGCTGTCTTTGATTTCCCGAACAATGGCCGCCATCCTTTCATCGGTATAAAAGGGATCTTCCCCGCCCTGCAGCACAAAAGTACGGAATCCCAACTTGTACCCCTCCTGGCAGCAGGCAAGGATCTCCTCCTGGCTCAGCCGATAACGGACAGCCTTTTGGTTGGCGCCCCGGATGCCGCAGTAATAACAATTATTCTTGCAATAATTCGTAAATTCAATCAGCCCTCGGGTAAATACCTGATTGCCATAATATTTCTTTCTTAGCCTCAGGGCTTCCTCCCTCAGCCATTTCCTGACCTCCTGGTTTTCATAGGCCCTGAGCAGTTCGGTGAAATCTTCCTTTGTCATTTCCTGACGGCATATCAGCTTTTTAGCAGCGTTTTTGGGATCCGGCCCGGCAGGGCGGCAGGAGAATGGTTTTGTGTTTTTAGCGTTCATGGCTGTCCTGCTCCTCTAAAAGCGGGGCAATATCCGGAAACGGAGCCAGGCTGCGTTTCAGGATCCCGTGCATGTGGGCTATGGCAATGCCATAATTCGTCATGGGCACCCCCTGGTCCCTGGCACATGCCAGACGGTATTTCATTTCCCGTTCGTTCAGCATACAGGCGCCGCAATGGATAACCAGGTTAAAGGAGGCAAGATCCTCCTCAAAGCCAGTTCCCGAGGTATAGGAAAAGGATGGCTCACGGCCTGTGAATGTCCGGATCCATCCCGGCAGTTTCACGGTGCCGATGTCATTGCACTGGCGGTGATGGGTGCAGCCCTCAGAGATCAGGATCCGGCTCTCTTCCGGCAGTCTTTCCAGGGCGCGGACACCGGCAACACACTGTGCAAGGTCTCCCTTATAGCGGGCAAAAAGGATGGAGAAAGAGGTGAGCGGGATATCTTCCGGTATAATGGAAGATACCATGCCGAAGGCCTGGCTGTCAGTGATGACCAGGGCAGGTTTTTGCCGAAGGCCTGCCAGGGATTTCCTCAGTTCGGACTCACGAACCACCAGGGAAAGGCAGCCGTGGTCCAAAAGGGCACGGATGGTTTGCTGCTGCGGGAGAATCAGACGCCCTTTGGGTGCGGCTTTATCGATGGGAGTTACCAGAAGAACCAGATCCCCCGGTTTTACGAGGCCTTCCAGAAGATCCTTTTCTTCCTCCTTTGGCTTCATGGCAGCAAGGCGGTTTTTAAGTTCTTTGATGCCGCATCCTGTCTTGGCACTGACACAGACAGGATCCCCGGGGAAGGCCAGGGATTTTGGGACGGGCAGGGCCGGTGGGGAAAAAGCCTGGCTGCCGGGGGTATTCCCGGCCAGGTCAGCCTTATTCCAGGCAACCAGGCAGGGAACTTTTTTCTCCTGAAACAAGGCCAGCATTTTTTCTTCTTCCGGACAGATGCCTGCGGTGGCGTCCACCACCAGCACTGCGATGTCAGCCTTATTTAATATCTGCTGGCTTTTCCTGACCCGCAGCCGGCCTAGTTCCCCTTCGTCGTCAATTCCCGGAGTGTCAATCATCATTACCGGCCCTAACGGCAGAAGTTCCATGGTTTTATAGACCGGGTCGGTGGTGGTGCCCTTTACCTCAGATACAACGGCCAGATCCTGTCCGGTTACCGCGTTCATCAGGCTGGATTTTCCTACATTGCGCCGGCCGAAAAAGGCGATGTGGATACGCTGGGCAGCCGGTGTCTCGTTGAAAGCCATAGAGTGAGCCCTCCTTTGTCTCTTTTAGTTTTTGCATCATAGGACGCACTTTCCTATGACATAAAAAAGAATCCTGCTCCGCAGGATTCTCCGCCTGCGGCGGGTCGCCTCAGCGACATAATTCCTTTCCGCCGCAGTGCGATCCTCGCGGAGCATTTTTTATATCATAGGACGCACTTTCCTATGATATAAAAAAGCATCCCCGAAAGGATGCACTAACAAACAGAATCCGGGCACAGTAAATACAACTGTTCCTCTTGTGGCCTTTCACTTCGGATACCCTTCCTGGTGTCAGTGCAGTGTAAATATGTTATTTTCTCAACTCTTTGCGGAAGGGGATGCCTGCCGCTCAGAAAGAAGATTGCTTTTATTCTAGCGGGTAAGAAGAAAATTGTCAAGGAAAAGACGCTTCGGAAATCAGGATTTTGCTGTCTTTTAGGCAGTGAGATCGATATAGCGTCCTTTTTCCACCGGCTGTTTTTCCACGACCGGTGTGCTCCGGAAGGTGGTGCGTGTGGTGCCGCCGGCCATGTAGACCCTTCCGCATTCCGGGCATACCCCAGTGCGGTAGCTAACCGATTGGGACACGATTTCCTGATCCTCGTTCTGAGCCCTGGCCTTGGCATGGGCCACATGCTCAGCCTCATGGGCACGGATAGCAAAAGCAGCCCTTTCCGGACTGAGGCGGGTGGGGGTTTTGAAGGATACGCCGGGATCATTGGAGCCGTCCTGATATTTACGGTTCTTGCAGGTCTCACATTCATAGGTGTCGGTATCTGGCTGCCCGGGGGCTTTTCCGGTTTTTGCTGCCTGTGCCCCAGCCTGCCCGGGGATTCCGGCAGGATCCGCTGGGTCTGCTTGCCCGGAAGCCATGGCCTGCCCAAAGGCTCCGGGGAAAGATACCCGGGAATATAAGGAAAAATCATGGAGTGCTGTTAAATCGGTAATGATAATCTCCTCCCTTTTGGGAAAGGGGCAGGCTGTCCAGCAGCCTGCCCTCTCCTGGATGGTTTATGATGGCAGCATCCGGCTGCCTATACGGTCTGGTGCTTTGCTACATATACCGGGAAGCTGTCGCTGCCCTTTAATTCTTTGCCGGCAGTGAAGGAAACATTCTTATCGGAGATAATGTACTCCAGGTTTGCCCCCTCCTCCACCACGGTATCCTGCATCAGGACACAGTTTTTCACCTTGGCGCCTTTGGCGATGCGGACACCACGGAACAGGACACAATTCTCTGCCTCGCCTTCGATCACGCAGCCGTCAGCAGCCATAATGTTCTTTACCTTGGCCTCGCCTATGTAGCGGGTTGGGTTGTCATCACGGATTTTGGTGTAAATGGAATCCCTGGCAAAAAGTGCATCCAGATTCTTCTCGTCCAGCAGCTTCATATTTTCATCGAAATAACTCTTCAGATCGCAGATCCGTGCCAGATAGCCTTCAAATTTGTAGGCCTGCACATTCAGCTTGTCAAGCTGGGGCGCCAGGATATCCCGCTCAAAATAAGAATATCCGTGAAGATAAGCGGTACTGATCTGGTCTATCAGGAATTCCCGGTCCATGATATAGATATTCATGGAGAAGTTCTGAAGGCCGCTTTCTTTGGAGCAGATATCCAGGTTCACAACCCGTCCGTCCTCAATGCCAAAGGAATAGTACATATTGGTGCCGATATCATTCTTCTTCATGGCGCTTACGGGGAGTTCTTCCTCGCTGTAGGCCACGGTCACATCTGCGCCGCTGGCAATATGGGCATCCATAAATGCCTTGAAATCGAAATTCACCGCGATGTTTGCATCGGACATTACCACATATTTTTCTTTCTGGTCTTTCAGAAATTCCAGGACACTTGCCAGGGCCTCCACCCGTCCGGTGTACATCTTGATATTCTTCTGTGCAAAGGGCGGAACAATGTTTAAGCCGCCGTTCTTGCGGGTCAGATCCCACTCACGGCCGGATCCCAAATGATCCATCAGAGAGTGATAGTTCTTACGAACGATTAAGGATACATTGCCGATGCCGCTGTTGACCATGCTGGAGAGGATGAAATCCACCATCCGGTAACGCCCTGCGAAGGGAATGGAAGCCATCAGACGTTCACTGACCAGTTCCGGAATCAGGCTGTCATAGGTGTTTGGGAAAATGATGCCCAGAGCATCTGCGTTGGAATTTACCATTGTTCTTCACCGCCTTTCACATTGCTGTTGACCATAGCATTGGGGCCGATCTTGGCGCCGTCGCCGATATAGACGCCGGAACCTACGGTGGCCACGCCCTTTTCACTGTCTGTGGGCATAGCGCCGACCACGGCATTCTCACCGATCACCACATTCTCTGCCACGATACAGTGCTTCACACAGGCGCCTGCCTTGATGGTAGTGCCGCCCATGACAACAGCATCCTCCACCACAGCCCCCGGCTCTACGGTAACGCCGGCGAACAGGATGGAATGCTTTACAGAGCCGGATACCCGGCAGCCGTCGGTAATCATGCAGTTGTCCACCACAGCCTCATTGCTGATGCGGTGGCCGGTCATGCCGCTGTTGCGGCTGTAGATCTTCCAGTTCTCATCAAACAGGTTGATTCCGCTGTGCTCGGGGTCGAGAACCTCCATGTTGGCCTCCCAGAGAGAGGAGATGGTTCCCACATCCTTCCAGTAGCCGCTGAAATGATAGGCGTACATCTGGCGCCCGTCGCGGAGCAGGTTGGGGATAATGTTGTTGCCGAAGTCGTTCTCGGAGTTGGGGTCAGCCTCGTCCTCGATGAGGTATTTTTTCAGTACATCCCAGTTGAAGATGTAGATACCCATGGAAGCCAGGTTGGACTTGGGATTCTTCGGCTTTTCCTGGAATTCCGTGATCTTGTCATTCTCGTCTGCAACCATCAGGCCGAAACGGGAAGCCTCCTCCCACGGAACCTCCATGACAGCCACGCTGAATTCGGCGCCCTTTTCCTTGTGGAAGCGCAGGAAATCGCTGTAATCCTGCTTGCAGATCTGGTCACCGGAAAGGATGATCACATACTGCGGGTTGTAGCGCTCAATGAAAGAAATGTTCTGATAGATGGCATTGGCGGTTCCCTTATACCAGTCCGAGCCGGAAGCCTGCTGATAAGGCGGCAGCACATGGACGCCGCCATGGAGACGGTCCAGATCCCAAGGCTGGCCGTTGCCGATGTATTCGTTCAGAACCAGTGGCTGATACTGGGTCAGGATACCCACCGTATCAATGCCGGAGTTGACGCAGTTAGACAGCGGAAAATCGATGATTCGGTATTTGCCGCCGAAAGGAACTGCAGGTTTTGCCAGCTTCTGGGTCAGTGCATACAGACGTGAACCCTGTCCGCCGGCAAGAAGCATTGCAATCATTTCTTTTGC
>CAJURT010000057.1:8831-17681 GCA_910588875.1 uncultured Lachnospiraceae bacterium | reverse complement strand
CCCGGATCCAAAAACTTCTTATAATCCCAGGTTTTTAAAATCTCACCCGTGTTGCGGTCCACCAGGACACACATATCCTCCACCGTATCGCTTCTCAGATCTTCCGTCAGCACCAGCAGGTTGCCGTCCTCCATCTCAAACTGGTCATGATGATAGCCGCCGGGAATGGCAAATTCCTTATAAATCTTGCCAACCATGCTCATCTCATAAATGCCGGACATATAGTAAGGAATCTGCAGCAAACGGTCCGTGCCCACACAGATATTGCCGTTCTTCAGACGTTTTAAGTCAAATACCACCGGAATATTCAGATACCAGCGGATCTCGCCCTGATAATCAAAACCTGTTGCCAGCTGAGTCAGAGCCGGGGTGATAATGATAATCTGATCCCGCAGATAGCCGGCTGTGGTATTCATATGTATCAGCTTCGGCACATCCTTTCCCAAAGGCTCTGTCTTGATATGGATGGTTTTCTTAAAGCCCCGGTACAGTTCAATCTCCACCGTATTGTCATAATCCGCATACAATCCCAGAACCGGCAGAATGTGGGTCTTTGCCCGGGGGAAGGTATGGCTGATATTCCCCTGGGGCTGCTCCTTGCCCAGAACCGTCACCGTCACAGCGGTCTCCTCCTCGGTCTTGAAAAGCACCACCGCAGCCAAGGGATTGATCAGATACGGATTATACTTCACAAGAGGCTCCTGGATCGTATAATTGCCAGCCTCAAACTCCGCCAGCATAGCAGCTTCCGCCTCCGCCTGGCGGGTCAGGATTGACGGCAGGAACGAATACTTAATGGACTCCATAACAAATTCCTCCTTTTAAGAAAATATAATAAATACTACCCTCAACAGATGAGAGCATTATTACTCAATGAATCAGCGCCGTGGCAAAGGGAATCCCCACCGCAATCACCAGAACCAGCTCAATAACCGCAAACATCATGGTATACTTGTAAATCTCCCCGGATTTCAGCCACTCCTTATTGCCATGAATCATAGCCGCAAAGGGCGAGGCCGAGGGAGTCACGGAAGCGCTTGCCAGCACAAAGATAATAATCAAGGATGTAATCGGCGCCGAATTAATCCCGCTCGACAGGCAGAAGGAGGCGATCACCGGCTGCATCAGCATCCCCACCACCAGGCTGTTGCAGATGTTCGTCAACAGCAAAGTGATCACCAGCAGGGCCACATAGAACATCACCAGGGACATGCTGCTGAAAACCGGGCGCAAAATGGTATTCAGGAATGCGGAAATACCGGTGGACTCATTGGTCAGCACACTTCCCAGAAGAATGGCAGCCGTACAGAGGAAAAAGGTTCCCCAGGCAAAGCCATTCAGCACCTTGCCAAAAGGCAGCACCGGCTCATGCTTCTCCTTATCCAGGCTGACGCAGCAAAGCAATGCCGTATAGCCCAGGGCAATCCCGTAATTGTTCACACTCAAAAACTGCATAATCTTCAGCTTTGGCAGCATACTTGGCAGAAGCATGGTGAGAATATAGATCACAAAAGACACTGCCATGAACTTCTGATTGCCGTTTAAGGGAGGCAGCGGATTCCTCTTCAGCATCTCCACATCCAGATTCTTAAGCTTGGACACATCCGGCCTCAGCACATATTTACAGAAGAGAACAATCACCGCGATAGACACAAAGCCGTACACCAGAGCCACCGCCAGATAGGCCGCATTATTGATGATCACCTTGCTGCCCATATTCTCCGTAATCCCGGCGTAGTTACCGATCAGAGCCAGGGAATTCCCGCTGTACGGCGGAACCGGAAAACCAAGGAGTGTGGCAATGGCCACCAGAATCAGCATAATCGTAGGATATTTCTCCCCCTTCTCAATGCCGATCTCCTGGAAAATATCATAAAGCACCGGCCAGAACAAAAAGATCGGAGAAAAAGGCCCCACAAAAGCAGCCATCAGCATGGCTCCTACCATCAACATGGCGGTAAACACCCAGGGGCGTCCATTATTGATCTTCATGGTCAGAAAGAAACGCCCGATATAGGCAGTCAGCTTATTGTAGACCATCGAATTCATGACAATCATCAAAAACAGCATCTGAATCACTACCGGATTCCCAAAGGCAGCGGACAGCACCTGGTTCATAGGCCCATAGCTGGACACCCCGATCATAAAGATACTTAAAAGACTTGACCAGACCGGATCCACCGTCGTCCACAGATATAAGGTTCCGATAAACACCCCGATAATCTCCATACCTACAGGAGTGACTTCCGGAAGATGAAGTGGAAGGTAACGAAACAAAAACATAATGGCCACACCCACCAGAGAGTGGACCGCCCGTCGGCTGACAGGGGCAGAAGGATTGCTCATTGGTAAATACCTCCATTCTTTTTATAAAAACTGTTATTATTTTAACATCTATTTAGTTAATTTAGCATAACATATGTTAAGTTTTCCAAAAAATATAGCAAAAACCTATAAATCGTGGTATACTGTCCAAAGAAGCAATTTATCAAGGACGGTAAGATCATTATGGAAACAAAGAACGGATTATTTGATTGTTTTTTTACCTATGGAGAGAGGATTTCAGTAGAAAAAAATAAAATCATATATGCCCCGGACAACAAAGCCCAGACGGATTCCCTCTACTATCTGGAATCCGGGCTGGTAGCCCTGATGAGTTATTCCCGGGGAGGGGAGGAACGGGTGTACCTCTACATGAAGGGTCCCCGGATCATCTCTTTCATGACCCTTCTTTTGAGCGTCACCAACAGCCAGGAGATCACCGGCAATGTTGTCCCCAGCCACTTGGTCCAGATGACCAAAACCCACTGTGTGCTCCACCGGATGCAGGGCTCTATCTTCCGCAAACTCCTGGATGAAGACTTAAAGTTCAACCGGCTGATCCTCCAGGCAACCGCTGCCAATTTCCAGGAGGTTTTAAGCCATTTCCAGCAGGCCTTAGAGGACAGCGCCAGCGTCCGCCTGTGCCGCCTCCTTCTGGACTTCTATGTTGTCAAAAACGGCAAAAAGGTTCTTCCCAAGACCATGAGTTTCTTAGAGATGTCCAAATACTTAGGCACCCACCCTGTCACGGTATCCCGCATTGTAGCCATCCTCAAAAAAGACGGCTGCATTGTCAAGGAACAGGGCTATGTGGTAATCCGGGACGAGGAACGGCTCCTTCAGATGATTGAGAATGGCATTGACATCAAATGACCCCCGATACCCTGGTATCGGAGGTCGTTCTTATCTCACTGCTATTCCCTGCTGCGCTTTGCGCCCTGTCTCTCAATCCAGTACCGTATAGCCGTAGCTGTTGACAATGGCATCCAGCTTCACGCCATTCTGGCAATCCGGGCACTGGTTGGGATCGGAAAGCCTGAAATCCGGCAGATCAGATACACCAAATACAGAATTCACCGGATAGCCGTCTATCTCATCCACTGCGGAGAAGATCACGGAAATCCCCTCAATAATGCCCCCATAAGAATTAATGCAGCGAATGCTCTTTGCGATGGTTCTTCCTGACATAGCCGTTGCCAGCACAACCAGCACATGCTTATCCTTTAACATGGGGCGGATGTTGTCCCGAACTACCATCTGGCCGGTAGAGTCAAACTCCGGTGTGATGATATAGCTTGTGTGATGGCTGTTCAGGGTGGTAACCCCCACATTGGAAAGTTCCTCCGCCACATAGGCACCGATCACCTCACACCCGTCCATACAGATGATGGTGTCAATCGGAGTCTTGGTTGCCAGAGAAGCCATCAGCTGCTGCATATCTGCACCGGCCAGAGAAATATTCCCCGGCACTTCCAGGTTCACCCGGCTTACATACCGGGATACCATGGCCTTTGCTACCTCCTGTGCGTCCTTGCGGCGCATCTTTAAAGAGGTCATGTCAATATAATAATTGATATGAAAACGGTCAGAGGAAAAGTGGCCCTTAGTTACCTTCAATGCTACCTCAGGGTTGTCCTTTGCGAATATCTTGGCAGGCTTTCCCATACTCATAGTCGATACCTCCTGAATAGTTGATATTATCAGAGTACCTCAAAAACAGAGAAAAATCCATAACCAAGGTTAATAAAAGGAAAATTTAATCTCCATGACCGGTTTTTTCAGCTTTTATCGGCTTTGCAGGCATGCCAGGATCTCTTTTACTTCCCGGGGATGGTCTATGATATATTGGGGATGGAAGGCCTCCAGTTCCTGGCGGCCCCTAAAGCCCCAGGTTACCCCGATGGTAGTCAGGCCGGCCCCAAGCCCGGTTCTCATATCGGTGTTGGTATCTCCGAAGTAGAGGCACTCCTTTGGTTTTACACCGAATTTTTCCAGAATCTGCATCACCCCTGCGGGATCTGGCTTTCTTGGTATCCCTGGCTGCTCCCCTGCAATATGGTCAAAATACCCTTTTCCAAATATTGTCTCAATATTGTCCAGGGTTCTCGCATGGGGTTTGTTCGACAGCACAGCAATCCGGATCCCCCTGGCCTTTAAGTCCTCCAAAAGTTCACGAATGCCGTCATAGGGCTTTACCTGGTAAAGGCAATTTTTTGCGAATAACTCTGTATAAAGGGAAAGGCTTTCCTCCAGATGTACAAGATTTTCATCCCCGCTATACCGCAGGGCCCGTTCCAGCTGCAGCCGGTAGCCGTCCCCCACAAAATATTTGACATGCTCCTCATCCACCTGCTTTAGCCCCCAGTGCCCCAGCACCAGGTTTACCGTATACGTAAGAGCCTTTAAGGTATCCAGCAGGGTTCCGTCAAGGTCGAATATACAACACCGTATCATCGTTTTTGTCCTCCATTTTATGTTTTACAAGTCTCTTCCTAAAAAACATTTACTTTTTCTTTTGGTTACGATATATTTATAGGAAACGCCAGATTCATTTGCCGTTTCTTAATAAAACTGTTTCGAGCAGATAAGGGAAAGGAAATCATTATGCTGACAATCGGATGCCATCTGTCTTCCTCCAAAGGTTACCTGGCCATGGGAAAGGAGGCTGTCAAAATAGATGCCAACACCTTCCAGTTCTTCACAAGGAATCCCCGCGGAGGCAACGCGAAGGAACTGAACCCTTCTGATGTGGAAGCCTTCCTGGCTTATGCCAGGGAACACGGGATCCAACGGATCCTGGCCCACGCGCCTTATACCTTGAATGCATGCTCGGCTGATGAGCACCTGAGGGATTTTGCCCGCCGCACGATGGAAGACGATCTGAACCGCCTGGAATATACCCCTGGCAACTGCTACAACTTCCATCCCGGCAGCCATGTGAAACAAGGGGTGGAAGCCGGCATCACTTATATTGCAGACATGCTGAACCAAATCCTGAAGCCGGAACAAAGCACCACCGTTCTTTTGGAAACCATGGCCGGTAAGGGAAGCGAGGTGGGCCGCTGCTTTGAAGAGTTACGCGAAATCCTTGACCGGGTAACCCTGTCCAGCCACATGGGGGTCTGCCTGGATACCTGCCATGTCTGGGACGGCGGCTACGATATTGCCAACCATCTGGATGAGGTTATCCATGAATTTGACCAGGTAATCGGCCTAAAGCATCTGAAAGCCATCCATTTAAACGACAGCTTAAATCCCCTCGGCGCCCGCAAAGACCGGCACGCCAGGATCGGTGAAGGCTGCATCGGGAAGGAGGCCCTGATCCGGGTGGTAAACCACCCTGCCCTAAGGCATCTTCCCTTTTATCTGGAGACCCCGAACGAACTCGACGGCTATGCCGCAGAGATTGCCCTGATGCGGGAGCATTTCCTGGAAAGCAATACCATATGATTCAAATATACCATACACCATCACAGGAGGTCATTTTATGAACGAACGCACAACCCCTATGGAAAAACGTTATGACAAGCTGGGGCCCAGAGTCGTGGAGGCCTTAAAACGCCGCCATTTTGAGGCATTTTACTGCCCTACGGGGGAGGAGGCCGTACAGAAAGTCCTTTCCCTCATCCCTGCCGGTGACACAGTCGCCTGGGGCGGATCCGCCACCTTAGCGCAGCTTGGGATCATCGAAAAAGTAAAACAGTCAAACCCTGTCATTGACCGCAATGACGCCCCCACCCGGGAAGGACAGCAGGAACTGATGCGGAAAGCCCTCCTAAGCGACACCTACCTGATGAGCAGCAATGCTATCAGCGAAGACGGCCAGTTATACAATATTGACGGCAACGGCAACCGGGTGGCTGCGTTGGTCTTCGGCCCCAAGAGCGTGATCGTGGTGGCAGGTATGAACAAGGTCACCAAAACCATCGCTGATGCCGAAGTCCGCGCCCGTTCCATAGCCGCCCCCCTCAATGCCCAGCGCTTCCAGCATGAGAACCCCTGCCTCGCTACAGGCACCTGTGCAGACTGTTTAAGCCAGACCAGCATCTGCGCCTCCATGGTACGCACCCGTATCTGCCGGCCTGCCGGGAAAATCAAAGTGGTTCTGGTGGGAGAAACGTTGGGATTCTGACATCATTATATAATCCTTTTGAGTTTTTTTCAATGCCAGGATTTCGGTTGTCCTGAAAGCCTGAAGGCATTATTTTTAAAAATAAACCTTTTAGAAGGGAGAGGATGACGGGCGATCTGTCATCCTCTCCCTTCTTTTCCGAAAGAAGTTCTCCATTTCTTGTGCATTTTTACCAAAATTTACCCTCTTTTTTTCCTTCCCCACCTGACTATTTAGAAAACCCCAAAAGTACTTTCAAAACATACCGGAAAACTTGAAATTCCATTTTTCGACGTTATACTGTAAAACAACAGCCAAGATCCTACCAAAAGGAGGTAAAGGATGAATGAAAAAATAAGGCAGCTGAAAGGAAATCTGGTCGTCTCCTGCCAGGCCTTTCCCCATGAACCGCTCCACTCCCCTTTTATCATGAGCCGGATGGCGCTGGCAGCCATGGAAGGAGGCGCATATGGGATCCGTGCCAATTCCCCGGAGGATATCCGGGAAATACGCACCCAGGTAAGCCTCCCTATCATTGGATCCACAAAGCGGGATTATCAAGACAGCCTGGTACACATCACTCCGACTATGCGGGAGATTGAAGAACTGATGGCAGTCCGGCCAGAGATTATCGCCCTTGACGCTACCGGCGTGCCGCGCCCCGGCGGCATATCCCTGGACAATTTTTTCCATACAGCCAAGGAAAAGTATCCGCACCAGCTTTGGATGGCAGACTGTTCTACCGTGGAAGAGGCACTTCATGCTGACAGCCTGGACTTTGACTTTGTCGCCACTACCCTGGTCGGTTATACCAGGCAGAGCCTCGGCCTTAGGATTGAGGACAAGGATTTTGCCATCCTCCGTGAAATCGTGGCAAAATCCGTCCATCCTGTCATCGCAGCAGGCAATATTGATACCCCTCAAAAAGCACGCCGGGCCATTGATCTGGGGGCATACTGCGTGATCGTGGGTTCCACCATCACCAAGCCGCAAGTCCTCACAAAGCTGTTTACGGACGCCTTATAACCTACTCCTCAGTCTGGGCAGCGGTTTTGGCCGCTGGCCTTGTGTCGTTGCCCAGGGATACAAAATATGGTATGATTGGACATAAACCTAAAAAATAATACATCTGCATCGGAGGAAGCGCTATGAAATATGGAACCATCACAGAAGGCAGCGCCATCCTCCTGTGAGAAGGAACAAAAGATGGGTGCCGAATTGGCGCCCCACGGCTGAAAAGGTGGAATCAAATGGAATATTATGTAAAGTCTGTGGTGCCGATCATTAAGATGAACTATGAGAAATTTACCACCGTGGAAAAAAGCATTGCTGACTTTTTTATCAGTAACCAGGAAAAGGTAGACTTATCCTCCAGATCAATCTCCGACCGGCTGTATGTGTCGGAGGCTTCCCTGTCCCGCTTTGCACAGAAATGCGGCTACCGGGGCTATCGGGAATTCGTGTACCAGTACGAAAGCACCTTTATCGAAGACACGTCCTCCATAACAAAAGGCACCCGCTTGATCCTGAATTCCTATCAGGAATTGCTGAATAAGGTGTACAGCCTGGTAGATGAAGAGCAGATTGCCCGCATCGCCCGCTATCTCGGCGAAGCCACACGGGTGCTGGTATGCGGGAAGGGCAGTTCCGGGCATGCCGCCGAGGAGATGGAACTGCGGTTTATGCGTATCGGGGTAAATATCGATTCCCTCCGGGACAGCGACCTGATCCGTATGCAGGCAATCTTCCAGAGCAAGCAAAACCTGGTGTTTGGCATCACAATCAGCGGTGAGGCTGAGGATGTATTGTTTTTGCTGCGGGAGGCCCGCCGCCGCGGGGCAAAGACCGTGCTGATCACTGCACATAATAACGACCAGTTTTACGAGTTCTGCTCTGAAATCGTACTAATGCCGTCCCTCAAGTATCTCAACCAGGGGAATGTCATCTCCCCGCAATTCCCGATCCTTTTGATGTTCGATCTCATTTACGCCTGCTATTCCGGGCTGGACAAAGGCATCAAAGAATGGATGCATGGGAACAGCCTGCGGGCACTGTCCGCAGGGATAAAGAAAAGCAAAGGCCGGGAATAAAATAAAACAGGGGGTGGATCCGCCCCCTGTTCTGCCTGTTTTCTTCCTATGCCCCTATCCCCGTTTATACACCCTTGCCCGCCGTTCCCCCTGTTCCTTTAGCAGCCCCTCTTCTGCCATCTGCTTTAAGAGCCGTTTGGTAGTGGAGTCTGCCAGCCCCAGCAGATCCCTGGCCTTTTTATTGTTGATTTCCCCATATAATTCCACATACCGGAGAATCCGTCTCTGCCGTTCCTGGGCAGCTTCCCTTTTATCGGCTTTTTTTATCGGCTTTTTATCGGCTTTTTTTATCGGCTTTTTATCGGCTTTTTTTATCGGCTTTTTATC
>CAJURT010000057.1:0-8731 GCA_910588875.1 uncultured Lachnospiraceae bacterium | reverse complement strand
GGCCTTCGCATCTTGGAGCCGATAAAGGTTTACACGGAATGTATCCCCTATCTCCATAAATTCCGGCTCTGGCAATCCATATTCCTTTGCCCTCCTGATAATGCGCCGGATTCCGGTTCCCCATTCTTCAATCAATTCCATACGGCTAAAAACCTCTGCAATTACCCGGTTCCTTATCTTGGACCGCCCGTTCATCGCCTCTTCCAATGTCAGGCCGCCATAAAGCATGCCTGGCGAGGTAACCTCCAGCCTGTCATCATAAACCGCCACCTGTATACATGAATCGTCCATAAAATTGCGGTGGCATTGCGCATTAATAATCATTTCCCGAATTGCCCCTGTCGGCAGTTCATACTGCTCCCTCCTAATCAATCCGTCAATCTCGGCACTCCGGTTAATATGGCGCAGCACAAACTGATATGCCCCCTCTATCTGCTCATATAAAGGACCTGAATATTCCTTTTTATCGATAAACTCATCTCTGTCATTTCCTTTAAAAAGGGCACACTGGATTCTTGCAAAGCGAAAAGAATCGCTGGTCAAAAGCACAAAACCATTCGTCGCCAGCAATCCTTCTTCCGTTTTTTTCAAAAGTTTCCAGTTGATTAGCTGCTCTATTGTCACTCGGGGAAGTTCTTTTTTCTCCTCCTCCGATACGACCGACTTAAGCATATATCCATAAATATCCTGGCACAATTTACCAATTGCCTGTTCTGTAACCGGATGGCCTACACAAACCAGTTCATCCCATGACAAGTTTGCTCCTTCTATCTCCAATTCCCTGATCTTCCTGCTGTCCGCCAGTCGGGAAGTACCTGCAACCCTGACATATACTCCCTGGTTCTTTCCGGCACTCTTTAAATAATAAGGGCGGCTCACCCCCGGATATATCGACACGATAACTACACACTTTCCGTCTATGTTCTGAAATGTGATATCTGGAATAATCTGAGGTTCGCAGCAATCCGAAACCGCATTGGCAATCCCGTCCATGACCTGAAATACAGAATCCTTGTCAACGCCAACAACCTTATTGGTTCCATCTTCAATCCCGATTATCAGCTTGCCGCCGCTTGTGTTGGCAAAAGCAACCACAGATTTCATGTATCTCTCACTTTTCTTCGGAAGTTCGGATTTGTATTCGATATTTCGGGATTCACCCTTTAAAAACTCTTCTGCTCCCATTTTCTTCCCTTTCCAGGCTTTCTATTCGCCAGACACTCTCACTTCATTCATTTTATCATAACCCCCCTGTTCCTTCAATGAAATTTTGGCATCTCACTCCCATCCATACACCCAACCATGCCGCCATCTCCTAAGCATATAAACGAAAAAGGAGCGAGAAACCTCTCACTCCCTCAGCAAATTCCCCCGCCCGTCCACTTTGGCCACCCCGGCCAGCAGCAGGATCCCTTCCAATAATCCCCAGGCTCCTATAACAACCGGTGCCAGCAAAAGGTATAGTGCCCAGCGGGCTGACAGAACGCTTAAAACCGTTACCGCTAACTGCAAAACTGCCCTTCCCGTATGTCCCAGATAAAAATTGTGCACCCCAAAGCATCCAAAAAAGATTGCCATAAAACCTGCCGCCATCCGTGATTTCCGGTCAGACACATCGGTTAAATATAATGCTGCCCCACATTTGCCGCAATAGGCATGATCCTGGGAGGCCATAGTGCCGCAATTCGGGCAAAAACCTGTACCCTTCCCTTTTTCTGCACCACATTTCATGCATGTTTCCGATCCGTCCTCTGCAAGCCGGGCGCCGCAATTTTTGCAATACATCGTATTCTCCTTCTTGTTGTATTCCCCTGGTTCTGTATGGTACGGTCATAGACCTCCGCGATATGGCGGATCTGCTCCTCCTGGGCAGCGGATACCGCCGCCGACTCCTTTGTCCCATCTGTGTCTGGGGCTGTGCTCTGGGACTCGGATCCCTGCTGCTCATTGGCCTCTTGCGTTTTGGGGATCCCCCGCACTCCTGTCTCTTCCTGTTCTTCCACTTCTTCTGTCTCTTCTTCTCTTGTCTCAGCCTCCGTCTGCTGCTCTGTCTGACGCTCTCCATTCCTTATTTTAGGAAACCCCATCATCTTTGTTGTAAAAAAGCAACCGGTCAATGCTGTGGAGGTGAAAAGGAGCGCCATCAACATCACGATCCTGTTCATCTGTCTCTTCATGTCTATCCGTCTTCCTTTCGGTTCCACGCTGAATTTCTTTTGTTATTTTCCTCAATGTAAGCGGATTTAAAAATCACCATAGATTTTTCAATGATAAAAGTCCGTACCATCTCTTTATTTTATATAAGATTAAAGACCAATCATCGCTTTTAATCTCTCCTTATCCTTTTTAAATGCTTCTCCAAGACTAGTCTTTCCCAAATCCCTTTCTACCTTTTCAGCAGCTTCCCATGCAACAAAACCTTCAACTGAAGAGCTTTTGACATTCTGTCGTATATCCGCCTTCGCCCCACTCAATGCTTTGTTCCCTCCAAACTGGGCCATATCTTTATACAACTCTTTATTAGCCGCATCATATCCATCTTTATACATTGTCTCTTCATATCCAGTTAGCGTTTGCTCCATATATTCCATATCGTTATAATAAGTACTTACTTGCTTTTTAACACCAAAAGGATCATTCGGCATAGCATCTATTTGCTCTTTTGCTGCTTTCTGTGTTTTATCCCCCCAAATAACATTCAAAAATAAATCCAAAGGAGAAGTGTTCGTTGCATTATACATCTCCGCCCCATCACCCATCCCACTGGTCAATAGAACATGCCCCTTCGGCAGCTCCTGTCCAGCAAAATTATGGGCATCAACCTCGCTAAGGATTGCACTATACTTTCCATCCCGCAGATACTCTCTATAATGATCCGAACTATCCTGCCAGCCCTGGATCGTATCTGCCGTCACCAGGAACTGGTTCGGGTTCTCGCAGACCGCATGCTGATAGGCATGCCGGCCCTCATGCACTAAGGTGCTCATCACCGCTCTTGGGTCGTCTCCCTTTAAGAGTGCCTCATTAATCGCGATATAGTTATCTTCATAATTATATGCGCCATTATAGCCTAGATCTTCCCCGCTCCTGAACTGGATGTCCTCCAGAGAGATCCCCATCTCCTTTTCCATCCGGTCTAAAAAACGATCCAGGAGCTCCTTCCGCTCCTCTATGGAAGCGTTCGTCCAGGCCTCCTGGGAGAACTGGTCCTCCTGCAGGATATCGCCGATGGCCGCCTGCATATACTGATCCATCATCGCCTGCTGCTGTTCGGTCACCGCCTGCCCGCCTGCGGATCTGCGGATCCCCTCGGTCACCAGACCCCGTTCTGTCCTCCGATAGGCCTCTGCGATATGCGCCAGAACTTGGTCCAGGCTGGACATGAGCGCCGCCTCATCCAGCATACGGTCCTCGATGCCCCGCAGGGTCCTTTCGATCTGCCCTCTGGCGGACAGCTTATGACGCATCCCTAAGCGGATAGAACTGACACTATCCTTCAGGCCCTTGATCCTGTCTCCATAACCTTGGATATCATTTGCGCAGTTATTCACATTTGTAGTATTTACCATAAATCCTTCCATCTATCCAGCACCTCTCTATCGATCAACTTTTCCTTATGGTCTTCCCAAACGATCCTCCTGGCGGATCCTAAATCCTATCTATGCGATCCCTTTATCCCGCATGGACTGCCCGTGGACCTTGCTCATCCACCATGTACAGGCATTGACCAGATCCGCTTTGTCTGGCTCTGTCACCTTGACACGCTCCCCGCTCATCTGGAACAGGATCTGCCGATCCGCCATCTCCCATAAGAAAAAGATACATCCCTTCTCATCGCCCAGCCGGTCCCAGCCGGTCATGATCCACATCTGCTCCACTAAAGTCTGGTCGATACCCAGCTCTTTCTCCAGATCCGCCTCATCAAGCCCGGTCTCCAGCAAGAGACGGGTCTCCTTATTTTTAAACACTCCGATCTGACCGGCCAGAGAGCCCACGGCCAGCGGGAGATAGGGAAGGCCCAGCATCTGATAGCCTTCTCCCTCTTGCCTGGCCTCCAGCTGTAGGATCATCTCCCCGCTGAAATAAAAGGCCAAATGCCGCAGCACCTTCTCCCGATCCCTCTTTAAGACCGCAAACCCCCCGTCCTGCTCCCGAAGGACACGGAGCATAGCGGCCAGCTCCATAGAGATCGAGGGCTCTTCCTCACCTTCGGCCAAGTACCCCTTTTCCATCAACGATCTCGCGGCAGTC
This sequence comes from uncultured Lachnospiraceae bacterium, assembly GCA_910588875.1. GTDB lineage: Bacteria > Bacillota > Clostridia > Lachnospirales > Lachnospiraceae > Brotaphodocola. Next base: position 4,480 of record CAJURT010000057.1, on the reverse strand, counting down.
TCTGCCACCTCTCCGGAAACAGGGGTCTGCAGCTCCGGAAATCCTGGTATCTCCCTGATCCCAAACAAAAACATCAATGTTCCAAATTCCTGCTGATCTAATGTGACGATCGATGCCATGTCCTTCTCTCCTTCTTGTTGTATTCCAGGCCTCCCTGGTTCTCTGACTACACCATTTCTACATGCGCATCGGGGGGATAGAAAAAAGAAGCCAATTCATCCATCCAATCGCTGAAATCAGCCCCATGACCAGCCCTAATCCTCCGCAGACCACACCTGTAATCGCCATTCCCCGTGATCCGTCATTCTTTACCATGCTGCCAATGCCTACGATGATTGCTGCCAATGCCAGGCCAACCGGCAGCAGCGGCACACAGCACCCCACCATTGACACAATCCCCATTACCATAGATACCGCTGCACGTCCGCCGCTTTCTTTTTCCATTTTCATTCACCGTTTCCTTTCCCTAAATGTATGATTTGTTTTATATTTTTATATAACGAAAGAACATTCTGCCACAACCAGTTCTACTGTGCCAAGTTTCAAAATATCCCCTTCCTTAAGAGGCATCGGGGCAGTAAGCATCTCCCCGTTTAAGTATGTATGGTTGGCAGAATTTAAGTCTTCCACAAAACAGGCAGCCCCTTCGCCAAACAGGCGGCAATGCCTTCTGGATATCGACTTATCCCCTTCCACCGCCATATCTGCTTCCCTCGGATCCCGGCCGATCACCACCGGCCCACTGACTTTGCAGGTATATACCAGAGAGCCTGGCTTCCTGCCCTGGAGCACCACCCGGAAATACTCCCCTTCCTCTGTCCCGGATCCCTCCATATCCAGCATGATTGTGCGGTCATCTTCCGGATCCAGCATCATTGTCCGTCCATCCTCCAGGCTGTCTGCCGTCATGGACGGCAAAGCGGCAAAAAGGACTGGCTCCGCCTCATCCAGGGACTCTTCCCTGGCCGGATCCCTGGATGCAGAAAACATAATCAGCAGGAATATGGACAGCCCCAGCACAAGCCATGGACAGATCGAAACCTGGATGGCTTCCCCGACCGTGACAGAATCCGGACGCCATCCTATCCTCCTTTCCAATTCCCAGGCGATGCCGTAATTAATTAAAAACCGCATTCCATACGCTGTGGCCAAAAAAGCCATTGCTGACATCATCTGTAGGATTGATGCACCCACATACCATTTCCACGCCTTCCTGCGTGCCTGGTTGATCACCCATACCAGAATACCCCATAAGGTGAACAGCATCGCCGCCAGCCAGAGAATCAGTGGTACCGCCAAAAACAAGGAAAAAATTTCCAAATCACTCTGCCCGGAAAGATTGGCAATATCGTTTACCAGCTGAACCACTTCCCACAAGTGGTAGCGCTCATTGAACCCCGCAAAAGAAATCCGTATCCCGACCCACCTCGTGAATCCCATGCTAATCACCAAAGCATTCAAAGCCACTGCCAGGATAAAGGTAATCCTCCTGCCAGAAGCAGCGCTCCTCGCTTCTTCTGAAAACGCCCCTGCCCTTGCCCGCCGGCAGCCCATATCCTGCGGCGCCGGGTTTCTGCCCGGTTGCCTCCCCGCCTGGTTCCTTCTCCCTGTAAATACCGGCTCCGCGGTCGGCTTCGCCACTTCCCGCCTCCCGCTGCCATCCTCTCCGTCTAAGAGTTCACCGCAGTAAACACAGAACTTTATGCTTTCCTCAGATTTCCTTCCGCAATTTGAGCAATACATGACATCCCCTCTTTTCCAGTTTTTTACAAACCTTTTTTCCTGTATGGTTTGTTTCCTTTTGATGGTTAAAGCTTACCACATCCTCTCCTGTTTTCGGCGGTTTCCTGACCAATAGCCTATATTATGGTATCAATGACCAGTTTTCCCCATCATCCCACATAGTTCTCATATAAATCCTCCAGGGAATCAATATGCCCATTGGACGCCCTGATTTTCGCAACGCCCCGCCACTCCCTCTCCAGGTAGTCCTCTAGGGAATACGGCTCATAATTGTCATCCCATTCGGCCTTAGCCGGTAGAAACATCGTATCCTCATCCGCTGCCAGGGTTACATCCTTTTTTATAATCCGGTACAAAGGCCATTCCATGCTGCTTTCTTGCCATCCTTGCATCCACCGGGAACCTAAAGTATAGTATACGGGCCCATACCCGTCATCCTGGGAGTCTGTCGATTGCGTATATATCAGATGCTCAATCGGGGCATCCGGGTAAAGCGGTTCTCCATTCACATCATAGCTTTGATTTTGATAGTCCGTCACCCCCGTGATTACGGATTCCGTATCAAACACACATGCCCTTCCGTAAGCCCCGTCTGCAGGCCGCATGACAATGTCCCCAACCTTAAGCGACCTCATATACTCCTCCGATGCATACCCGGTGTCACAGATATTGCCGGTAATCACAAAACCATCCTCATTCTTCTGGTACCTGGTGGGCTCAAATAAGCATTCCCCATAGATCCTCATGCCTTCGCTGGCCAGCCCGGTTTCATCCAGCCAATAACCATCTGCTGTCAGGGTATTCACCTGCATCACGCCATCTGTGCCCACAAAGTAATCCCCCACCCAGGCATTTTTTACCATGTTTCCCTGGTTATCATAGTAATACCACCGGCTGCCATCCTGCTGCCAGGCGGCTGCCAGAGCCGGGGCGCTTTCTTCCTCATGTCCGTCTTCCTGGATGCCGTCCTCCTGGATGCCCTCCTCCTGGATGCCGTCTCCCTGGGTACCGTCCTCCTGGGTACCGTCCTGCCCTTCTTCCTCTTCCTTTCCAATGTCCTGGCTGCCCTCTTCTTGTTTGTCTTGGCTCTCTCCCGCCGGATCCTGTTCTTTTTCGTCCCTCTCCTCATTTTTTGCTAAAAAGGCACCCTCTCCTCCGCCCCACAGCATGCGGTATCCGTAAAAGCCGCCAAATGCCGCCAATACCAGCACGGCAATACCAGCCAGCAAAATTGCCAGCTGGCGGAATATGCCTTTTCTTTTTCCTTTTTCTTGGCCGGAACCTGCATTTCCTGTACCCATAGGCAGCAAAGCCCCGCAATTCCTGCAAAAATTTGCATTTTCCATGATCTGCTTTCCACATTTTGGACAAACCATATATTTCACCTGCTTTCTTTTTGTACTTATCATCATCCTCCCCCTCGTCTGCCGGAGGTACTATGTCTTTTAAAAATAGCAGTTCCTCGCGCACTCATCATGCAGGGTCTGAATAAATGAATTTAGCTGCGGGGTATCGTTGCGGTTGCCGCCCCCTTCCGGCCCGATCCGGCAAATATATTCATCGTTGTAGAAATAATACCAGTATTGCTTGCCGTCAATCCAAGCATGGATCAGCATGGCAGTATCACATCCGCTGCCAGTGCCGATGCTCTCATCGTAATAGCACTCCAGCAAATAATCGGAATATCCGTTTTTCTTCATCGCTTCATCCAAAACCGGGTTCCCGGTGGACAGAACTATCTTCTGGGTATGGCTGCCCCCGCCGTTATAGACGGAGTCTATGTAGGCAATCTTATCTGCCCGGCTCCAATCTGCCCTTGCTGCCGCTGTCTCTGCCGCAGCCGGAGCCATTGCCCCGTTACGGTAATACGCTCCCACATCCCGCAATGTTTGAATAAATGTATTCATTTCCGGGCTGTCATTGGTATTGCCGCCCCCTTCCGGCCCGACCCGGCGGATAAATTCACCCTCGCAAAAATAGTAACGGTACTCCTTTTTATCAATCACAGCATAGATAAAAACCGGATAGCGGTCCCCATCTGCCCAATCCTCATAATAATACTCAAGGCTATAGGTGGTATAACCGTTCTTATGCATGGTCTCGTCCAATGTTGTATTCCCATTTGATGCCACTGCTTTGGCCAGCACGCCCTCTGCCGTATAATAGCATCCGCCAGACTGGCGGTAGCTGCCCTGGTTTCCCACTGTGCGGTTATAGATGTTCCGGATATGCTGGATCTTTTCATCCTGGGAAACAGAAGCCATGGCTGCTGCCGGTACTGCTTCCTGTGCCATAACTTCCGGAGGACGGGAAAAATCTGCGGCTGCGATCTGGGTTTTTGGCTGCCCGGCTGGCTGAGATTCCTTGTCCGTCACCGATCCGTCGGCCATGTCTTCCCGGGCTCTCTCCTCTTTTCTTTCTTCTTTTTTCCCTTCTCCCTCTTCCCCTGTCTCCTCAATCCGGGAAACCGTAATAGGGGTTTCCGGCTGTTTTTCTTTGTTGGCGCAAGCTGTCAATAAAATAAGCGATAGGAATATTGCTTGCCGCAATGGTTTTTGTTTCTTTTTCATTTTATTAATCTCCTCATGTCTAACTCCCTTAACAGTTTTTCCTCCTATTCATGAATTCTCACTGTTTAAGGCTAAAAAACACCTCAGATTTCCCCGTTCATTTTCAGATATATGGTAAACTTAAGGTGATCAAAGGCCACTTTGAAGACCTTGAATCCCGGAAGGCA
>CAJURT010000056.1 GCA_910588875.1 uncultured Lachnospiraceae bacterium | reverse complement strand
TTATACAAAAGTCTTACGCAAGACACAAGATTTTTATGCTCTCGTTTGTGTGCTACTTGTGTGCTATGTGTGTGCTACACTTCAAAATCCAGCACTTTTTACCGCAATTCCAGAAAACGCATACATAAAGAAAACCCTTGAAAATACTGGACTTTCAAGGGTTTTTCTAAATCTCTTATTCTGCCTGTAATTATCGCTTGCTGAACTGAGGAGCCCTACGTGCGGACTTCAAGCCGTACTTCTTTCTCTCCTTCATACGCGGATCCCTGGTCAGGAAACCTGCCTTCTTAAGGATGGGGCGGTAATCGCTGTCAACATGCAGCAACGCCCTTGCAATGCCATGACGGATGGCGCCTGCCTGCCCGCTGAAACCGCCGCCACGCACATTCACCTGTACATCATACTTATCCGTGGTCTCCGTCGCCACCAGCGGCTGGCGGACGATCACCTTCAAGGTCTCCAGACCCAGATATTGATCAATGTCTCTCTTATTGATTGTAATCTTACCGGTTCCCGGCATCAGATACACTCTGGCAATGGATTTTTTCCTTCTGCCTGTTCCATAATATTTGTCTGCCATGATAACTTCCTCCTTTCAGTACCTTTCGATTAAAATTTGATTTCCAGGGCTTCCGGCTTCTGCGCGGCCTGCTCGTGATCCGGTCCCGCATACACATGAAGCTTAGTCATCATGCTCCTACCCAAAGGTCCCTTCGGAAGCATACCCTTCACAGCCAGTTCCACAACCTTCTCCGGCTTCTTTGCCATCATCTCTTTGAGGGTGGTCTGTTTCATGCCGCCCACATAATCGGAGTGGCTATAATAAATCTTCTGATCCAGCTTTTTGCCGGTCACCTTCACCTTTTCTGCATTCACAACAATCACATAGTCGCCGCAGTCCATATGGGGGGTGAAGATCGGTTTATTCTTCCCTCTCAATACTTTTGCCACTTCCGAAGCCAGACGTCCTAACGTACAGCCGGCAGCATCCACTACATACCACTTTCTCTCAATCGTCGCCGGACTAGCCATAAAACTCTTCATTGGTCAACCTCCTGTTAACTTACCGGTTTCATACCGCAGCCTGTGCCGCAGTCAAAATATTCTTACTTTTATCTTTTATATCTGCTGAGTGTGAAATGCTTATCCGGGGCTTTGGCTTCGGCATTTTCCTCAACATCGCAGTTATTAATTATATTATAGGACAACATCCATGTCAACCATTTTTTGCTTGCATTTTCCCATAATTCCTATGGTTTTGGCGATCCGGGCATTAATTCCCCTCTTCTTTCCCATCCACTGCACAAAACCAGGCCGTGCAGCCGCCGGCTTTGCGGCAAAGAGAAATTTTCTCCTCTTCATCCAGGAGCCGGAAAGCTTCCCCAAGCCTTCCCTCCTCCCATCGGTCAATGCGGTAGTATCCATACCTCTGCCCCGCCTGTAAACGGTTCTTCTCCAGGTCAGCCATAAGCACAAACCTTGCCCCATTCTGGAACGCATGGTGGACGTTGCGGCGCACCAGCCCCTCCCATTCCCCGTCCAGGCAGCGTTCTATCAGGAAATATGCTGTCTGGGCTTCTCTGATATGGGACTGGAGAATCTGGTATTCCCACTCACTGTTTTTGCTTTGCTGCCATTGGGGAAGTTCCTCTTCATATTTCATATCTACCAACGTCAGCCCCCGGGCCGGGGCCGTAGGCCCTGCCTTGCGCCGGTCCCTGGCCGCCAGGACCGACGCCACTTCTTCTGGCCGGAGCGCACCGGTGCCCACCTGCAGCAGGGTACCCACAATAATCCTCACCATATTATACAAAAAACCGCTGCCACTGATCCGGAACACAATACTGTCCCCATCCTTTTCGATATCCAGGCAGTAAATTGTCCGTACCGTATCCTCCACATTGCTTTTCGCTGTGCAAAAACTTTTAAAATCATGCTCGCCCAACAAAAAACCGGCAGCCTGGCGCATCCTTTCCACATCCAGGGGATAATAACAAAAGTAGGAATACAGACGTTTGGTAGGCAGGGCTATCCTCCGGTTCTCAACCCGGTATTCATAAGTCTTCACGCAATTCGCCTTCCTGGGATGCCAGGTAAGCGGCACCTCCTGGGAACTTTGCACCCGGATATCCTCCGGAAGGCTCTGGTTAACTGCCAGGCAGACCTTATCTGCTGCCATCCGGTTCTCCGTGTCAAACACCGCCACATTCCCCAGGGCATGCACTCCGGCATCCGTCCGGCTGGCGCCGACCACAGCGATGGGTTCTTTTAAAAGCGATGTCAGTTCCCGGTTCAGCACCTCTTCTATAGTGATGCCATTCTTCTGAAACTGCCAGCCGCAATAGTTGGTGCCGTCATAAGCCACCACCAGCTTAATTCTCTTCATTCCGCCATCCTCTCATCCCCGTGCTTTTATGGCTTCCTTCAGGCGGGCGATCTCTTTGGGGTAATAATCCGTCACCGAACATTCCCCGGCACGTTCCATCCATTCCAGTGCCTTCTCAAGATTCCCGCGCCGTTCCTCCAGCTTTGCCATATCCTCCAGTGCCTCGTAGCAGACCGGGGAACTGCAGGTAAATACCATGCACTGCAATGAAATGGCTTTCCGTACCATCTCCTCTGCCTCCTCAAGCCGCCCCAGATGGATCAGCACATCTGCCATCCCCTCATGGCTGCAGCAATCCGACGGATCTTTCTCAATCTCCTTCCGGTAATTTTCCAGAGAACGTCCATAGCAGTCCATGGCCTCCTGCTGACGTCCCAATTTCTCATACACTTCCCCCAGTTTCATCCATCCATAAGTACTTTCCGGATCCAGGGCTACCGACTTTTCCAGGTACATAAGAGCCTTCTCCGGCTGCTCCCTCTCCTCGTCAAAATATTTGCCAAACATCCTCCAGCTTCTGGCGCTCTCCGGGTCATAGTCAATGGCTCTCTGGTAGGCATCCTCCGCCTTCTCATATTCCTTAGCCTTTTCCCAGCAAATCCCGCTCTCCCGGTATGCCGAAGCCGTCTGGGAAGGTTTTACTTCCATATAACGTCCCAGACAGCGCACTGCCTCCTCATATTTTTTCTGGCGGCGCAGCAAAGTAGCCTTAATCCACAGAAGGCTGCCGTCATCCGGCAACGTCTCAAACCCCTTCTCCAGGTACTTAAATGCACGTTCGTCCTGGTGGGTACGCTTCATCAGGCGGCAAAGGTCACGGATCGACTGGAAATTTCCGTTCTCCCATCCCTTTTCATAGGCACATGCTGCCTCCTCCCATTTTCCTTGGTTCTGCAGCATATCGCCCAGGCCATCCCAGGCTACGCCATTGGCTTCATTACGTTCTAAAGACTGCCGGAATGCTGCTTCTGCCTCCTCATAACGGTGCAGGCTTTCCTGGGCCCTGGCCAGGCGATAGTAGACATAGTAGGTATCTATCCCTGCCCCAAGCATCGCCTCATATATTGCCACTTCCTCCTCATAACGTTTCAGGTCATGAAGATATTGGCCTTTCATGTATTGCCGTGTCAAGGTAACCCGTTCCGCAAGGGCTTTTTCAATCCAGGACAATGCCTCTGCAGGGCGGTCTAAATCCGAACACAGCCCGGCATATTCCTGGCATACCACCCCTGCCTCCCCAGTCTGCTCTGCCAGCTTTTTTAAGACCTCTTCCGCCTCCTCATTCTCTTCCAGCCCCCGCAACGCCCGCACATAATAGTACCGGTTCTGGGCGCTTTGATAGCCTTTTCCCAGGATATCCTTAGCAATCTCCTTAACCTCCTGGTAGCGTTCCAGATCCAAAAGGATCTCCATCCGCAGATTAAATGCATCCTTGTGGAAGCCGGATTGCAATGCCTCGCCACACAGCTTTTCTGCCTCTTCCATCTTTCCGCTGTTGGACAAAATCTCTGCCAGCCTGTAACAGATCTCCGGATCCCCCGGAAATGCCTTCCTGGCCTGTTCATAAATCCCTATTGCCCGTTCATTGTCACCAGCCAGCTTATAGTCCTCAGCCAGATCCAGGTAAAGCCGATAAGGACGTTCCCCCTGGTCCATGCCATCCCAGATCTTCTTCCGGTATTTTACGGCCAAAGCATAGTCCCCCATGCCGTGGCAGCTTCCCGCCATCATAATCAGCCAGGACATTTCCTGCTCTTCTTGCGGTTCAAAGCCCTCCAGAAGTTCCCGGACCCTTTGATATAATTCTCCCTGCCAGCAGACATTGGCCAGCTGCCAGCAGTCATCAAATTCCGGATCCTCCTCCATCTGGCTGGCAAGCTTTTTCGCCGTCTCCCTGATCTGTTCCTCCACATATTCCCATCGTTCCTCTGAACATCTCTGACAGCGCTGGTAGCAGGTCAGTGCCATAGCGAACTCTTCTTTCCTGAACAGGTAGTCCCCCATCAGCTGCCAATAGCCCGGTGCAGCTTGGTCCCTCTCCAGCAGGGATTTGAGCAATTCCTCCAACTGGTCCGAATCTGCCCCGGAATCCTCATAATCCATTGCAGTCCGTACATACCAGTAGCGGGTTCCGGAATAGTCCCCATCCTGTGCAAACAGTTCCCTGGCCATCTCCCACGCCTGTTGCTCATGGCCTCTTTGCATTGCCTCGTGGCGGATCTTTAATATCGTAAGATCCGGATGTTCCATACCCATGGCCGACAGGATCTCCAAGGCTGCCTCCACATCCTCCCGGTTCTTATCCCCCAGCGCCCTCCGGAGGGAATAGAAAGTTTCACAGAACTTATCGTAATCAAAATCCTCCCTCACTTCCAGGATTTCATAGCGGAAAGTGTCCTCCTCCCGGATCCGGTCAAACAGATAATCCATAAAGCCTTCGGGAAACCTCCGGTACAATTCATCCTCATCATCCTGCCACCCAAAATGCTTGTCAAATACCTGGAAACAGGAATGGGGCAAATGAAAATGGTCCATCAAAAATCCCAGCAGGGCCCACCCGGCTTCCCGCTGGCTCTCCAGTTCCTGGCAAACAGGCAGGGACAGCAGTTCTTCCCACTCCTGCGGCTGAATCCGGCAGCCATAATCACGGTAGGTTTCCTCTGCCCTTTTCAGAAAGCCCTGGATCTCCTCCCTTCCCAACATCCCGCTTTCACAAAATCCCTGGTTTTCCCTGTTCTTTTGTTCTTCCTTCCTGCGGCCGGCCTCCTTTAAGGCCTCCTCCATCGCCTGACGAAGCTGCCGGAAGCCATCCGGATCTTCTTCCGGATGATAGCCTGGCAGTTTCTCCAGGTAAGCCTTCCTGATCTCCCCCTCATCCTCTGTAGGGCTAATCCCCAAAAACCTCCAGCAATCCATGATTTACCTCCCCTCCTATATCACAATCACTGCTGCCAAATATACCAGATAAACCAGATATCCTATATAGTCCCGGCGCGCATAGCGAAGGGGCTTCATCTTTGTCCGCCCCGCCCCGCCGTGGTAGCACCGCGCCTCCATCGCCATGGCTAAGTCTGTGGCCCGACGGAAGGCTGAGATAAACAGCGGCACCAAAAGCGGCACCATGCTTTTGGCCTTCTGGATCAGATTCCCGCTCTCAAAATCCGCTCCCCGGGCCATCTGCGCCTTCATGATCTTGTCCGTCTCCTCCACCAGGATAGGGATAAAACGCAGGGCAATGGACATCATCATGGATATCTCGTGAACCGGCACCCCTACGCGGTTCATAAAGCCCATGCTCTTTTCCAGGCCGTCTGTCAGTTCATTGGGCGTGGTGGTCAGGGTCATCACAGAAGAACCGATTACCAGATAAATCAGGCGCAACGCCATAAACCCTGCCAGCCGCAGCCCTTCCCAGGTCAATTTTAAAAAGCCAAGCCGGAAGATCTCTGTCCCCGGCGTCAAAAACAGGTTAAAGCTGACGCTGATCAGCAGCAAAAACAAAATTGCCTTAAGCCCCCGTACCATAAAGGAAAACGGCACCCTGGAAAGCCGGATCACCAAAACCAAAAACAAAGTGGCCACCCCGTAGGCTGCCAGGCCGTCCGCCAAAAACAGGGACACGATAAACACCATGGTGCCAAAAAGCTTGGTCCGGGGGTCTAACCTGTGGAGCACGGAATCCACGGGATAATATTGCCCCAATGTAATCTCTCGTATCATGCCTCACTGCCCGCCTTTCCCAGCAATTTAAGAATCGCTGCCTTTGCCTCCTCTACTGTGGTGATATCCTCCTGCAAGGGAATCCCCTCTTCTCTCAGCTTCTGTACCACATAGGTGATCTGAGGCGCCGCCAGGCCAATCCTCTCCAGTTCCCGATAATGCCGGAATACTTCCTTGGGCGGCGCATCAAACAATTTCTCTCCATGGCTCATCACCAGGATCCGGTCCGCATAGCGGGCAATATCCTCCATACTATGCGACACCAGCACAATCGTCATCTGCTTTTCCTTGTGCAGTGCAGAAATCTCATCCAGGATCTCATCCCGCCCCCGGGGATCCAGTCCTGCTGTCGGCTCGTCTAAGATCAGCACCTCCGGCCGCATCGCCAATACACCGGCAATCGCCACCCGCCGTTTCTGGCCGCCGGACAGTTCGAATGGCGACTGTGTCCAGAAGCGTTCCTCAAGCCCTACCAAACACAGCGCCTCTCTTGCCCTCTCCTCAATCTCTTCCCGGCAAAGCCCCTGGTTCCCCGGCCCGAAGCAGACATCCGAAAATACGTCCACCTCAAACAGCTGATGCTCCGGATACTGGAATACCAGGCCCACACGGCTGCGCAGCCCCTTCATATCGTACCCGTCCTGATAGATGTCCTCCCCATTATAGTAGATCTTCCCGCTGCTGGCACGCAGCAATCCGTTCAAATGTTGGATCAGAGTGGATTTCCCAGACCCCGTATGGCCGATCAGCCCGACAAACTGCCCGTCCCCGATCTCAAAGCTGACATCCTTAAGCGCATATTGCTCAAAGGCCGTCCCTTCCCCATACAAGTAATTAATATGCTCTGCCCTGATTGACATTCCCTTTTATCCTCCTGCAAGCCCTGCGCCTGTCTCTCTGTTCCCGCCCGGCCGGATTGTTCCCGCACCAAAAGGAAACCGTTTATGCTCTTGCCCCTGCCGATTGGAGAACCGGCAGAAGATATTTTATCAGTTCCTCAATGGTCAGGATCCCGTCCGGCAATTCCACACCCTCTCTCTTTAACTCAAATGCCAGTTCCGTTACCTGGGGCACATCCAGCCGGTAACCCTTCAGTTCCTCCACCCGGGAGAAAATCTCACGCGGTGTGCCGTCCATCACCAGATGGCCGTCATCCATCACAATCACCCGGTCCGCCCAGATCACCTCTTCCATATAATGGGTGATGAGAAGCACGGTGATCCCTTCCTTCTTGTTCAGTTCATGGATTGTACGAATCACTTCCTGCCGCCCGTTCGGATCCAGCATGGCTGTAGGTTCGTCCAATATAATGCACTGGGGTTTCATGGCCATCACCCCGGCGATTGCCACCCGCTGTTTCTGGCCGCCGGACAGCTTATTCGGGGACTTCATGCGGTACGCCGTCATACCCACTGCTTCCAGGCTTTCATCCACCCGCCGCCAGATCTCATCCGTAGGCACCCCCAAATTCTCCGGGCCAAAGCCCACATCCTCCTCCACGATGTTGCCGATAATCTGATTATCCGGATTCTGGAAAACCATGCCTGCTGTCTTCCGGATATCCCAGATATGGTTCTCGTCCGTTGTCTTCATCCCTGAGATCCAGACTGTCCCCTCTGTGGGCAGCAAAATGCCATTGACCTGCTTGGCAAATGTGGATTTCCCGGAACCATTGTGCCCCAGGATCGCTACAAAGTCCCCTGCCTTTATATCCAATTCCAGGCCATCAATAGCCCGGTTTACTTCCTCCACATGGTCGTCCTCATCCCTGCGGATATAATCATAAATCAGCCTCGACGCTTTAATAATCCCCATGGCCTCTATCCGCCCCCTTCCCGGTTTTGTATCTGTCCCTTTTATACGCCTGATTTTATTTATTTTAACAATGAACTATATGCCGTGCTGCACGGGCATTTGGCTTACAACTTATCCGTTTCTCAATTTTACACGATATCCAGAGTAGCGTCAAGAAGTTTAGCCATTCCAGGAAGGTACACAGCCATTGAATGTTATTGGAAAAAAACCAGGGTTCCCTGCATTCAGATGCAGAAGGCTGGTCAAGGTTAACAAAAAATCTGTTCCTCTCCCCAAAATTAACAAACGAAGAAAAAAAGGGAACCGCCGCAGCCGCAACGGTTCCCCAAATGTTTTCCCCAGAGTGCATTTAAAAATGCACTCTGTCAGTCATCATATCCCATTGTCATCTCCGCCAAATTCCATCGGAATCCACATAAAATGTGTCAATCCAGGTATCCGTTGCCCGGCTCCCGTCTCCGGGGTAGAAGTAATACCAGTTCCCGTCCACCTGGTTCCAGCCTTCCACCATCACTCCGTCACCGTTAAAGTAGTAAAGTTTGCCGTTCACGTTCGCCCATTGGTTCTTAAACATGGCGCCCTCATAGTTATCCGGCGTAGGGTTAAAATAATACCAGCGGCCCGCTGACTGCAGCCACCCCACCTGCATCTCCCCGCTCTCCGCCAGGAAATAGGTCTGGCTTCCCTTCTTCTGCCAGCCCTTTAACATCTTGCCGTCATTCTGGAACAGATACCATCTGCCGTTGACCTGCAGCCAGGAATCCTTCTGATATGTGCCGTCCGGATAATAATAATACCAGTAATTGTCCAGGTGCTGCCACCCTGTGCGGGTATTCCCTGTGGGGGAACTGCTGACCATATCCGTTCTCCCGGAACCGTCTGACACATCCTCCTTGGCAATGTAAAGTTCATCGGATTCTGTCCAGTCACTCTTCTTCCCATAACTCTCATCCTTACTGCTCTTGGCAATGGTCCTCACCCGGAAGGAATAGGTTCCCTCTGTCGTCATATAGGGATAAAAATTGTAGCTGGTGGCAGTGGTCTCCACGGTGTGAACCTTTGCGCTTCCCCGGCGAAGCACCACCTCATATTTGCCCGTATCCCCGCTGTCCGGCTTCTCCCAGCGGGCTGTCCCTTTGGTATTCTCCTTCCAGTAAGCATCCTCCGGTGCCGAAAAATCCCCTTTGACGGCATTCACCCGCAGCCGCACCAACAGGGTATCTGCATCCTCCCTCTTGGCGCTGACAAAACTGCCGGACTTTATTGTCACATTGCTGGAACGGTAGCTTCCCTTAAAGTAATAATTGGCCCCTGCTTTCAGCCATACCTTCATCTCCGGCTGGTCTCCCACCTTCATCTCCTTGGAAGTGGAGGTCACCCACTCTGCCCGGTCAATCGTATACTTATCCGTGGAACAGGAAATGGAGACATCCCCTTCCCCCACTGAGGTGCTCTCTGTCCCGATATCCGGCAGGGTATCTCCCGGCTCCAGCTTTGAACTGACCCGTATGGTCACACTGGAAACCACATGATCTGCCGCCGCTGCTGTCATCATCCCTGCTGCCGCCAGGGCTGCTGCCAGTATTCCTGTCCATAGCCATTTTCTGCTTCCCATAGTCATCCCTCTTTCTGCCTATTCCATATCTTTGTCCCTGCTTCCATCCCTTAGCCGAAAAAATATAGATGATTTTCTCTGCCAGGGGTACCCTCCGTGAACAAGGGAACTCACGCCCCTTGTTCACGGAGAGTATCTGTCTATCATTATAAGCTATGGAAATCCCATGGTCAACTTACGATATTCTTACCAAAAAAACAGAAAATTGTTACGGTTTTTTCAGAATATCCCCGGCAATTTTCTGTCCTTTTCTCTTCTTTTAAGGTTGCGCCCCTCCTTGCAGAGTTTTTTGACAGTCCCGGAGCCGGAGTAACCCGGTTTCTCTTTATTTCTATTTTATCCCCGCCCAAACCACTCCTTCATGCAACCCAGCACCTGCACCAGTTCCTCCTCCCGGATCACATAAGGCACCATGGCATACAGATACTTAAGGAAGGGGCGGGCAAACACTCCCCGTTCAAAGGCAAACTGCTGATATCCCTTCAGCACGGCAGAATCCTTCACCTCTATACAGACACATCCTCCCATGATTCTCACTTCCCTGATCCTAGGATCCGAGAAGCCTTCCAGTTCCCGCCGGGTAATCTCTTCGATCCTGCGGATTTTAGACAGATAATCCTCCTTTTCAAAAAGTTCTATAGATTTCAGGGCCACGCTGCAGGCCAGGGCATTGCCCATAAAGGTAGGCCCGTGCATCAGGGCGTGTTCCGGATTGTCATCATAAAAACCTTCAAAAACCTTGCGGTTAGCCACCGTAACCGCATGGCCGATATAACCGCCGGTAAGAGCCTTTCCCAGAACCAGGATGTCCGGCAGCACCAGGTCTGCCACGAACCGGTTCCCGGTACGTCCAAAACCGGTTGCCACCTCGTCAAAAATCAGCAGAACCCCATATTTGTCGCACAGTTCCCTGGCCTTTTTCAGAAAAGACACATCATACATCCGCATTCCCCCGGCTCCCTGGAGCAGCGGTTCCACCAGCAGGCAGTTCATCCTGTCATGGTATTGGAGAAATGCCTCCTCCAGGGCCCTTATCTCTGTAGGAATATGGGCCACATGAGGGCTGGCGCCGTAAGCCTTGAGGACAAAATGGTAGTCCTCGTCATCCCCGGCCTCCATGGTCTTAAAGGTATCCCCATGGTAGGCATGCTCCAGGGCAAGAACCATGGTACGCCGAACTTCCCCCCGGTTCATGTAATACTGGAGAGCCATTTTCAGCGCCACCTCCACTGCCACACTCCCGGAATCGGAAAAGAAAGAGTAATCCAGATCTCCCGGCAGCCAGTTCTGCAGCTTGTCTGAAAGCCTCTCCACCGGCTCGTGGGTCAGGCCTCCCAGCATTACATGGGAGAATCTTTCCACCTGGGAAATGATGGCCTGGTTCAGTTCCGGATGCTTATAGCCATGAATCACACTCCACCAGGAGGAAACCGAATCAATCATCCTTTTCTCCCCTGTGTCCAGCCAGACCCCTTCTGCATCCACAATCCTCCAGGGCTCCTTCATGGTCTTCATCTGTTCATACGGATACCAGATCATCTCTCTTCCTCCCTTGTATACTTGATGCACTCCCGGAATTCCTCCTGATATAATCCCTTCAGCACCTCCGGGGCCATCTCCAGTTCCGTGTCTCCTTTCCTGACACAAGCCACCACCTTCACCCCGGTCAAATGCTCACACATCCTCCGGTTATCCTCATGAAGCACATTCCCCGGCTCATAATGGTTGAAGATAATCCCTTTTAAGGGAATCCCTCTCTGCTTCATATAAAATGCCGTCAGCCCCACACTGTTGATGGTGCCAAGCCCTGCATCTGCCACGATAAGGCATCCTGTATGGCATGCCTGAATCACATCCTCCAGCCAGATCTCCCCTTCCTCCATGCGCAGGGGGCACAAAATCCCGCCGGAACCTTCTATTGTCACATATTCGTACTGCCCACACACAGCCTCAAAGCCTTTCTGCACCTGCTCCAGCACAACCGGATTCCCCTCCATCCGGGAAGCCAGATGAGGGGAAACCGCATTCTCATATATGTAGGGGCACATTTCTTCCAAAGGCTGGGAGATTCCCGATACCTCCCTCACGGTAAGGGCATCCCCGGGAATCAGGCTTCCCTCCTCCCCCCGGACGTTTCCGCTCATGGCTGCCTTGTAATAGGCAGCGGAAACTCCCTCCTGGTGCAGTTTCCTAAGAATCAGGCCCGTGACATAGGTCTTTCCCACATCTGTGCCGGTTCCGGTGATAAACAATGTTTTACACGGCCTTCTTCCCTGGCCCTTGTCTGCTTTCTGCGCCTGCCCTTCCCCCGGCCTGCTGCCAAACATTTCTCCCTGATTTTTTTCCCTTGCCTCACTCATCCTGCCGCCTCACCTCATAACCCAGTTCTTTTAAAAGCCTCAAATCCGTCTCCACCGTGATCCCTGCCGTTGTCAGCATATCTCCGGAAATGGCAGCATTGGCGCCGGAAAGGAAACAGTTTCTCCCCTTATCCTTTAAAAGCCCCCGGCCCCCGGCCAGACGGATATCCGCATCCGGCAAAATGAAACGGTATACTGCCACAATCCGCCCCATCTCCTCTTCCGTCAGCCTTTTATTTTTCCCAAAGGGCGTACCGGGAATCGGATTAAGCATATTGACAGGCACGCTTTTAACTCCCAGTTCCCGCAATGTCATAGCCATATCAATACGGTCTTCCACCGTCTCTCCCAGCCCCATAATACCGCCGCTGCATACGGACAGGCCTGCGGCCTGGGCGGCACGGATAGCCTCCACCTTGTCCTCAAAGGTGTGGGTCGTGCATATATTGGGAAAATTTCTCCTGGATGTCTCCAGATTATTGTGAACCCGGGTGGCCCCTGCCTCCTTCAGCCTGCGGTACTGTCCTTCCTTTAAAAGCCCGAAGGAAATGCACACGCTGATTCCCGTCTCCTCCCGAATCCGCTCCACTGCCTCACACATCTGCCCTATCTCCCGGTCTGACAGCCCCTTTCCTGAGGTGACGATGGAATAACGAAGCACCCCCTGGCCGTCATTAATCCTGGCTTGTTCCAGGATTTCCTCTGCCCCCAGCAGAGGATACTCTGCCGCACCGGTATGGTTATGGGCTGACTGGGCACAAAAACGGCAGTCCTCCGAGCATTTCCCGCTTTTCCCGTTAATAATGGTACACAAATCAAACCGGTTGGAGCAGAAATGCTCCCGAATCTCATCCGCCGTCCCGCATAATTCTTCTAATGGCTGCTGATATAACCACAATGCCTCCCGGGCAGAAATCATCTTCCCCTCTAAAACCTCAGCCCCTAATGCCCTGACATCCATTCTGATCTCCTCCGTAACATGCAATTTATTCCCTAACCTCTGTTATATTCTCTCCGCCCTAATGGCAGGGATCATCCGGCGCCCCAGAACTGCCCCCAGGATACACAGTACGATATCCCCCGGCACCACAAGAAGAAAGCAATATAAAAACAAGGGCCACAGTCCAATGGGCGTTCCCAGATAAAAATTACTGATGAAATAATAATAAACCATACCAAAAAGGTACACAATACCCAGACCGATAAAATTGGCAACCAGCAGCCGCATATACCCCGGATTTTTTTTCCCGTTAGCAATCTTCCCTGTCACATAGGCCCCCACCGCAAACCCGATAATATAGCCAAAAGTCGGCTGGAATATGTACCCGATCCCGCCTCCCTGGGTAAAAACCGGCACCCCCGCCAGCCCCAGAAGGATATATACACAGACAGCAAGGCATCCCAGCTTTGCTCCCAGCAGCAGCCCGGCCAACATCGTAAACAGATACTGCAAAGTAAAGGGCACCACCGGAATCGGGATTTTAATAAATGCCCCAGCAGCAATCAGTGTTACAAACATGGCACAATAAACCATATTTTTTGTCTCATTTCTTCTTATGCCCTGCCCTTTTATTTCTTGATTCGTCTTAATCACTCTCCACATCCTCCTTCTGAGTTGGTTTTACCAAAAAGCGTCTGAAAATCCCCTCCCCTCGGCCATATGCCGCCATTTTAAGAGAAGAATCTTCAAACGCGCACTAAATGCTTCGTAAATAAATGATAACCGAAACTCCGCAAATTGTCAACCATTTTATCTAATTAAGTTAACAATCAAAAAAAGAAGGAATCACATCCCCGTTATCCCCTTTAAATATTGGTAAAACCTGTCCGCCGCCAATCCTCTCCCTCTCCCCCTGTCCGCCGCAATCTGGATAGAGCGCCCGGGAATCCTGAAGCTTACCGGTATGTCTACCAGCCTCTCTTTCTCCAAGAGGGGCAATGCCTGCTTTTTCGGCACAAACCCGATTCCCAGGTTATTCTCAATCAACGGCAGTATCAGATCCGAACTGGCCACCTCCATATCCGGTTCCCTGTCAATCTTATTCTCAATCAGAAAATTCCTGTACAACTCATAGGTCGCACTTCCCCGGCCCAGTCCAATCCAGGAATACCTGGTAAAATCCTCCAGTTCCAAGGATTTTTTGCACAAATACCGATATTCCATACCACCAACCAGTATATCCTCAAAATCAAAGACCTTTTCACAGGAAACCGTCTTAGGCATCTCAAAAGGTGTGGTAACCACCGCAAAATCCAGTTTTCCGCTGATCAGATGCCTCACCGTCTCCGGCGTGGCATGGTTATGGATCTTAATTCTCACCCCAGGATATTTCTCCTTAAATCCCCCAAGAGCCTTTAGCAAAAAAAGATGCAGCGCCGTCTCCGTCGCCCCCACCTCCACGGTGCCGCCCTCCAGGGAATCCTGCCTCCTGATCTCCTTCTGGGCATTCATCAAATGCTGGTACGCAATCTCCACATGGGAAAAAAGCCCCTTCCCCTCCTCCGTAAGGCTGATCCCCCTGGCCTCGCGGATAAACAGCCTGCAACCCAGCTGTGTCTCCAGCAGTTTCATCATGCGCGTCACATTTGGCTGGTTACTCCCCAGCGCCGCAGCTGCCCTTGTCATATTGCCGTATTTTGCCACATAATAGAACACTTTATAATACTCAAAATTAATATCCATATGATTTTTATATTCCTACAATATATTATATATATTTTTCATATCCTTCCAAAGGTATTATAATACGATTCGGAAGCCATGAAAAGGAGAACATTCTATGAACAAAGATTTAACAACCGGAAAACCAGAAACCGTGCTGTGGCAGTTCTGCCTCCCCCTGTTCGGCAGCATTGTCTTCCAGCAGCTATACAACATCGCAGACAGCCTAGTGGCAGGAAAATTCATCGGGGAAAACGCATTGGCAGCAGTGGGGAACAGCTACGAAATCACCTTGATTTTCATCGCCTTTGCCTTTGGCTGCAATATGGGCTGCTCTGTCATTGTCTCACAGCTATTCGGCGCCAAAGAATACGGGCGGCTGAAAACTGCAGTAACCACTGCCTGTATTTTCAGCGCCCTCCTCTGCGCCGCCCTGATGCTGGCCGGTATCCTGGGCAGCGTCCCCCTGCTCCATTTAATCCGCACACCCAGGGAGGTATTTGCTGACTCCCGGCTCTATCTGTACATCTATGTATGGGGGCTGCCCTTTGTATTTTTTTACAATATCGCAACCGGGATATTCTCTGCCCTGGGGGATTCCAAAACCCCATTTTATTTCCTGGCCGTATCCTCCACCTCCAACATTGCAGTGGATATCCTGTTCGTGAAGGCATTCCATATGGGAGTGGCAGGGGTGGCCTGGGCTACCTTCCTGTGCCAGGGCATCAGCTGCATCCTGGCTGTCCTCACCGTATGGGCAAGGCTTGGCAAAATTCCGGTAAAATCAAAGCCTCCCCTGTTTGACACGGGGCTTCTGAAAAGAATCCTGGTCATCGCAATCCCCAGCATTTTGCAGCAAAGCTTTATCTCTGCGGGAAATATCATGATACAAGGGGTGATCAATGGCTTCGGCGCCTCTGTTATGGCCGGGTATTCCGCAGCGGTGAAACTGAACAGCCTGGTTATCACCTCCTTCACCACCATCGGCAACGGAATCTCCAATTTTTCCGCCCAGAACATGGGCGCCCACAAATACAGCCGCATCCGGGAATGCTTTGGCGCCGGCCTGAAAATGGTATGGCTTTTATGCATCCCCTTCTGCATCCTGTATATCTTCCTGGGCAAATATCTGCTCCTTCTGTTCATGGAAAGAGAATCTGCTGCTGCCCTGCTGGCCGGCCGGCAGTTTTTGTGGATCATCTCCCCCTTCTACTTCGCTGTTTCCGCCAAGCTGGTGGCTGACGGCATCCTCAGGGGATTAAGCGCCATGGGATTCTTCATGGCTGCCACCTTCACTGACCTGATTCTGCGGGTGGTCCTGGCCTTCCTCCTTTCCGGATGGACAGGCTCTGCCATGGGCATCTGGTCTGCATGGCCCATAGGCTGGTGCATTGCCACGGCAATGTCCGTCCTCCTTTACCGCAGGAAATGCCGGGAATTCCCGTCATAAGCCAATTACCACTATGTTTCGCCCAGGATAATTTTTCCGCCTGCAAAGCAAAGGAGGAAGGCAGTACCCTCCCATCGCTAAGGCAGGCTCTGCATGGTCAGCGGTCGGTGGCGGCACCGTGCAGTTCATAGTAAAAAATATACTGCTGCATCACCCCCTGGATTCCCTGATACCGTTTTAGAGGGAATCCTTTTTTGTAATGCTTCTCCATGGCCTGGCTGATATGGGTGTCCACCGGAAATGCCTCCAGATGATGCAGGGCAAACAGGCAGATGCACTCCGCCACCTTTTCCCCCACCCCAAAGAGTTTTAAAAGTTCTGCCTTTGCCTCCGGATATCCCATTCCGCAGATCCTGGCCAGATCTGTCTCTCCGGATGCCACGCTTCTGGCCGCCCGTACCACATATTTACTGCGGTATCCCAGGTTACATTCCCTAAGCCCATCCTCTTTAAGCCCTGCCAGGGCATTGGGTTCGGGAAAAGCATAATACTCCTTCCCTCCGCTGCTGACCCTCTTCTCTCCGTATTGCCGGCAGATATTGCTGATACACCTCCGAATCCTCACAATATTGTTCTGCTGGGAAATCAAAAAAGAAACCAGGGTCTCCCACAGATCCTGTTTCAGGATGCGGATCCCCCATCCCAGGCTTGCTGCTGACAAAAGATACCCGTCCCCGGGATCCACCCGGCTGATATAAGAATTATAATCATTTTCCAGGTCAAAATACCCTTTCCAAAAGTCCTCATACTCTTCTTTGCTGCAGGAAAGCATACATCTCTCCCCAAGGGAAAACGCCTCCAGATACCGGTGCCCTGCTATAATCTCATACCCTCTGCCCTCCCCCCGGCCCGTTATCTGTTCCCTAAAAAACTCCTCCGATACCCCTTCTGTCTGTCTCATGCGGAAACACTGCCCTGACTGCCAGATCTGTTCCAGGCTGAAATTTTCGGTCTGTATTGTTACCATAGATTCCTCCCTCTCCTATCACGCTATTGCCTGTGAATCCTTTCATATGATTGAATAATTTTGATCAAATCCTTCCCATCCAAGGCAAAGTTTTTAATTATAGGATACCCTGTAAGAGGGGGGCAGCGGCCTAGCCACTGCCCCCCTCTTACAGGGTATCCCTCCTGATTCCATTCTCACCCTACATACTTCTCCAAAACCTTCCGAACCGCTCCCGGTCCGGCCATCATTTCCTCAAAATACCCGCTCACCTTATCTGCCAGACCGCACTCATACAGATCCACACCGAAAATCGTGGCATCTGACAGAACCGGGCGAAGCTTTTCCTTATCAACCGGCTTTCCCAGTTCCATGCCGGCAAGCCGCTCCTTCATAGCCGGAAGCAGTGGATCCGGACTGATCTCAAAAGCCTCGCCGGCATCATTTACCCCGATCAGATAGCGGAGCCAGCCAGCCTGCACCAGCGGAATCAGCTTCAGATCCGAAGCCTTTCTGTCTGCGGACGCCATGTAAGCCTTGATAGTCTCCCCAAAACGGATGGACAGCTTCTGGGAGGTATCTGTGGCAATTCTCTGGGGCGTATCCGGCATAAAGGGGTTCGGGAACCGCTCCTTAAGCACCTCATTCAGGAAATCCTCGGGATTGATGACACCCGGGTCCACCACAAAGGGCATGCCCTCCTCATGGCTCATCCGGTCAATAAACCGGCTCAGCTGGGGATCCTTCGTCTCCTCTGCAATGGAGGTATAGCCCAGGATGCAGCCATAGACTGCCAGGCAGGTATGAAGGGGATTTAAGCAGGTACACACCTTCATCTTCTCCACCTTGTTCACAATATCCCGGCTGGTGATGATCACCCCTGCATGCTCTAACGGCGGCCTGCCGTTGGGGAACTGATCCTCGATAACCAGATACTGCGGCTTCTCCGCATTGACAAAGGGCGCCACATACGTATGTTTGGAAGTGACAAAGGGACTGACTCCCTCCACTCCGTCCGCGGTCAGCTGCTCCTCCACCACCGGATGGGGCCGCGGCGTGATCTTATCGATCATGCTCCACGGGAAAGCAATCTTCTCCTCCAGGTATTCATAATCCTCCCCGGAAATCTTTCCGTTGTCCAGCCATGCCTTAGCGATCTCCATGACAGCTGCCTGCAGCTTCTCCCCGTTATGGGAGCAGTTGTCCATGCTGACCAGGGAAAGCGGCTTTTTGCAGGCCCGTCCCCGCTCAATGCACATAGCTGTCAGCTGCGCCATAAAGGTCTTGCAGTCCTTTGGCCCTGCTTCCATATCCGCAGCCACAGCCGGAGTCAGTTCATGGTCCGCATTCCGGAGAGAATATCCCTTCTCCGTAATGGTAAAGGATACCATCTGCAAAGAAGGCTCTTTCATAACTCCTGCCACCTGTTCCCTGTCATAAAGCATGGTCAGGCTGTCCGACATGGATGCCACGATCTCCTTGTCCAGCTTCCCGTCCGGATTCAGTGTCACCGCAATGGTCAGATTGTCATAAGGGCGAAAGCATTTGGTGATAATCTCATCATCATAACCCTCGCAGCACACAATCCCTGTATCCATCTCCCCCTGCTCGATCAGCCTCTGGCAGATCACAGCCGGGAAAATACGGAAAATAT
>CAJURT010000055.1 GCA_910588875.1 uncultured Lachnospiraceae bacterium | reverse complement strand
AGATTGAAAATTAAAATTTTCAATCACGAGATTTGTGTCTGCGCGCTGCTTGCCACAAACTCGATTATGCGCAAAGAGGGGTGTTTACACACCCTCTTATGCAGCGCAGAAATGGAGGTAAAAATGAAGATGAAAAAGTACCAGATCAGCTGTCCTTACTGCGGCTCCCCTGCCATCTTCCGTCCTGCGGCCATGGTACACGGAAGTTCCATCCTGGAAAAGGGGCGCTATCTCTATGTCTGTTCCCGTTTCCCGGAATGTGATTCCTATGTGGCCGCCCACAAAAAGGACAAAAGCCCCATGGGCACCCTCGCAGACAGAGAACTGCGCCACAAAAGAATCCTTGCCCACAATGCCCTTGCAGAACTCCAGAAAATCCGGCACATGGAAAAATGGGCCGCCTACCTCTGGCTCCAGGGGAAACTGGGGCTTACCGAGGAACAGGCGCATATCGGCCTGTTCTCCGGGCAGATGTGCGACCGGGTGATTTCCCTCTGCCATCAGGCACTGGAAACCTGCCCGCAGATGACTGCCTGAAAGGAGGCGGATGCTGATGAAAAAAACGATCCCTTTGACAATAGAACAGCAGGAATTGGTGGCGGCAAACCTCTCCGTGGTCCGCTGGGCCATCCGGGAGGGCTTCCATGTCAACGAGACCATTTATGGCTTTGGCTATGATGACCTGTACCAGGAGGGTTGCATCTGGCTCTGCCATGCCGCCGTCTCCTATGACCCTGCTTTGTCCAAGTTCCCCACCTATGCCGGGAAAGTCGTGCGAAACGGCCTGACCTCCTACTGCCGCAGTCAGTGCAGCAAGGAGCGCCGTTTCACCCGTCTGGGCATAGGGGAACACGGGGAGCTGACTGCGGAGGGCTTAACCCTGCAGCAGGCAGATGATTTTGAGACACAGATTTCCATGCTGGAAACCACGCAGCTTTTGGAATCCCGTGCCAGGGATTATCGGGGCGTCGCAAGACTGGGGATCAAAGCCCTGGAACTGAAGATCAGGGGCATGAGCATCACGGAGATCGCGGAGCTGTACCATGTGCCCCCTTCCCATGTGGGCGCATGGATCACCCGTTCCAAGCAGAAGCTCCGCAAAGACCCCCTGTTCCTGTCAGGCATTACATAGCCTGCCCCATAATGACCTTCCATCCCATAAACCCTAAGAACACAGGAGGTAAAATTCTATGATGATTCAGACAAAGACCCTCTACACCGCCATCGGCCGCTTTGAGCGGAGGCATAACGGCTGCGGCCGCTCCTGCCCCGTGATCGTGCTCGGCGGGAAAGAATACATGGCAGACCTGCAGGAAATGGCCGTATGGACCATCTTAAACTGGCGGATCGTCCGGAAAGAGGAGATCGGCGCACTTTATGAGGAAATGACAGGGAAAGCCGGCGTGCCCACAGACCGGTCCTGGGATGCCTGCGTGGAACGGCTCCTGGTCCGGGGCCTGCTAATCTCAGGCAGCGGGGATACCGAATATGACGCACTGTATGACCTCATATCCTCCCTGTACATCATCCCCACGGAAAGCAGCCTTCCCCTCCGGCTCGCCGCTTTCTTAAAACTGCTCTTCTTTAACCGCGTGCCTTTTCCTGCGGCTGCAAAGCTGTTCCGGAAAGACCGCCGCACCCCTGGGGAAAAAGAGGTGATGCACCTTGCCAGGCAGGCGCTCCTGTCCACTGCGGAGATCATCAAATGCACGGAGAAAGGCATCCGCTGCCTGCCGGATGAAAACAGCATCATGGACGGGCTGTATGATGACTGCGATACCACCAGCGACAACATCGGCAGCCTCATGAAATCCTCCCCCGGCACAAAAGACATCACGCTGGCCGTGGCTAACCTTTACCTGCGCCAGCAGATCATTTTTGAAAGGATATGATATTTATGGAAAAACAGAATAAAATCCCCCCGGTACTGCGGGCCAAGACGGCGCTCACCTTCCTTACGGGCGCCGGGATTGGCACGGCTGCCCTCATCGTCTCTGCCGTTTCAAAAGACCGCCCCCTGCTTGTCTTAGGCGGCATCCTGTTCCTCTGGTGCCTCTTAAAAGGCTGGATGCTCCGGCGGGACATCCATGGCGGGCGTTTTGAATGTGTGACGGGCATATGCACCTCTGTCTCCCAGCCGCCCTTCCGCCGGTATAAAAAAGTATACCTGACGCTGGCGGACGGGAAAGAGACCACCCTGCTTTTAGGGCTGCAGACAAAGATAAAGCCGGACAAATGGTATCGGTTTTATTTCCGGAGCGGCTCCTCCTCCCGGCTGGGCAATGAATATCTGGATGCGGCACTCTCCACCAATGTATTCTTAGGCTGTGAAGAATGCGCCGCCGAACCGGATACCTTGTAATAATCCCATGCCCCCCTGCCGTTCCGCCTCACATAAAAACATGGGGCTCAATTTCGCAACAGCAGAACATTTATGAAGAAAAAACAGGCAGCACCCCCTATTTAATTTATGATAGGGCAAACAATAGCAGCCGCCACAGCTTATTTCTATATATGGTATACATTTGCTTGACACCCACAATATATAGTGTTATACTTCTCTTGTGATTGATTTTTGTGCGTTTCCCTTTTTGGGAGCCGGCGGTTTTTACCGCATTGCACACGCTGTTAAGTTTGTATGCAAGTGTCAGTGGTATCACCATGCCCTTTCGGCTGGTATATCCCCCTGGCACTTTTTTTATAGATACTAAAGCCGATGGCAGAAAGGAGTGTAATGGCACAGATTTTTGTTTTGGGCCGCATAGAGGATGACCTGTCAGCAAAGACAAGCCAGTCTGGGTCCGCCTATGTGTGCTTCCGCCTGGCCGAACAGGCCGGAAAAGGGAGGACACAGGCCTATCAGGTATGGGCGTGGAACGAGGACGTCACCCGTCTTTTCAGGCTGGGCGTCAAAAAAGGTACGCTGCTCTGGCTGACAGGCACGCAGGAGCTTGTGGACTGCACCGCAAAACAGGGCACGGTAAAGACCATGCTGCTTAAGGTGTACCTCACCAACTTTGGTTTTGTCCCCGGCCGCCGCTTGGACGGCAGCCATACAGATGTCCCCAATGGCCCTGAAACTGCGGCAGCCCCGCCTCCCCCGGAGGTCCTGGACGGCAGCCGCGAACCCCTGCCGGAGTAGCCTGCTGCCCCGGCCCATATAAGAGGAACCGCACCGGTTTTTCAGAAAGAATCTGAACTCCGGCTGCGGTTCCTTTTTTTGTTGCTGAAAACTAAACAAGAAAGGAACAATGTGAAATGAAGAACGACAAAACCACCTGGAACAGCATTGGGCTCCTGACCGGAGCCGTCATCGCCATCCTGGCCCTGGCACGGGGCAGGTTACAGACAGGGCTGCTGCTCGCCGTCTTTGCCCTCTGGGCCGTATGGATGGCGGCGCTCCTGCTCTCCCCCCGCATCCGGCGTCACAGACACAGCCGGGCCCGCAGGCGGCAGACAAAGAAACGGCAGGATGAAGGGATCTCCCCTCCTGAACTGTTCCGGCTGACAGGCACAGACGGCTCCCCCACGGAGCAGCTCTTACTGCGCCATGTGAACCACCGCATTTCCGCTTACCTGCGCTCGGCTTACCCCGACATGACCTGGGAATGGTGCGAGAAAACACCCGAAAGGATCATCCTGCAGGGCGGCACGGGGCGCATCCGGGTATTCGGGGTGCCTGATTTCGACCATGCAGACATCAAGCTCGACAGGCAGGCAAACATCAGCTGCGACATGATAAGGATCGTCCCCCTGGCTGCAGCCGGAGCACAGACACCCACAGCGGATAATGTGCCGCCCAACAAACAGCCTGTTGACCCGCAGATCTGGTATGAAGTGCAGGGCCGCAAGGTGCTGGAATCCCTGGTGGCTGACTTAAATTCCCGCGGACACTGCCGTATGATCCTCCATGAGGACGGAGATGTCTGTGTCACAGAGGACACGGCGGAGGCTGCCAAGGGGCACCTTGCCAACTTTCCGGAAAAGGTCTACTGGGACCGGCTGGTACAGGTCTTTGAGCGGAACGGCCTGGCGGCGGAGGTCACGCCTGCAGGCATACAGGTCTCATGGTAAGCGCACAAAAAAAGGAAGGAGAGAATGCGAATGAAAGAAGGCCTAACCCTGCAGGAAATGGCCGCCGAGATCACGCGGCAGAATGAACTGAAGGAAGATTACCTGGTAGACACCAGGAACCTGAAGATGGAAACCTGTGACAATCAGGTCTATCTCCATATGTATGATAACGGCACGGAACCCGTGGAGCCGCTGGAGATTGGCGCCATCGCCCACCGCCAGCTTGGCCTGCACCTGAACATCCCCGCATCCTACTATGACAAGATGCTCTCGGAAGACCCCGGCCTGCTGACACAGAATGTCAACGCCTGGCTGGACCGCACGCCGTCCAAACGGATGCTGCGCACCATGGGCGGCACGGCCCGGGCTTTCCTTAGCAGCCGCTATAAGCGTATCGACAACATGGAGGTGGCAACGGCTGTCCTCCCGGTCCTGTCGGGGATAAAAGGCGCCCGTTTTGAGAGCTGCCAGATCACGGAGAGCCGGATGTACATGAAGGTCGTCAACGAACGCCTGACCGCCGAAGTCTCCCCCGGGGACATCGTGCAGTCGGGGATCATCATTTCCAACAGCGAGACAGGCATGGGGGCCGTCAATATCCAGCCCCTGGTTTACCGCCTTGTCTGCAGGAACGGCATGATCGTCAATGATGCGCGGACAAGGCGCAACCATGTGGGACGCGTCAACGAAGCCGACGAGAACTTCCTGCTCTATTCCGAGCAGACACTGGCCGCCGACGATAAAGCCTTTTTATTAAAGATTCAGGATACCGTGAAAGCCGTTGTGGACGAGACACGCTTTTCACAGGTGGTCGGGCTGATGCAGGCAGCCAGGGAGGCCGCCATGGATACCCATGACATTCCCGGCGTCGTCCGCCTTGCAAGCAGGGATTTCAAGATCACGGAAAACGAAAGCACCGGCGTCCTCCAGCACCTGATCGAGGGGAAGGACCTGACGCTGTACGGGCTTTCCAATGCGATCACACGCTACAGCCAGGATGTGGAGAGCTACGACCGGGCCACCGAGCTGGAGGGCATCGGCTACAATGTCCTCTCCATGCCCGCGTCACAATGGAAACGGATCAACCAGGCGGCTGCTTAAACAGCCGCACTACAGAAACGGAGGAAAAAATAATATGACAACCCAGAACACCAGCACCACAATGGAACCCGTAAACTTCCAGCTGCCCGCAGTGATGGACAGCAGTTTCACATCGGAGGATCTGGCTGACGATATGGAAGGCCTGCAGATGAGTTTCCAGCGGATCAAGATCCCTGCCGGCGGCAACCTTGTGTTTGAGATCCCCACGGATGACCCGGACAACCCCAACTACGAAAAGACCATAGAGGGCGTCCTGATCTTCCACCACGACGCCAACGCCTACTGGCCCGATGGCAGCGAGTATGACGAGAACACCGCTCCCCTGTGCTCATCCGTAAACGGCAAACAGGGCATCGGGGAACCCGGCGGCTCCTGCATGATGTGCGCCATGAACCAGTACGGGACATCTGCTGAAGGACGGGGCAAGGCGTGCAAGAACATGCGTATGCTCTACCTGCTCCAGAGCGGCGAGTGCGTACCCATCCAGATCTCCCTTCCGCCCACCAGCTTGAAGCCCTTCAAGAACTTTGTCAACCAGGCTTTCCTGCTGCGCCGCCGCCCTTCCTATGGCAGCGTGATACAGATTGGGCTGAGGAAGGAGAATAACGGCGGCAACGATTTCAGCGTGGCTACCTTCCGCCTTCTGGAAAACTTTGAGGGGGAAGACCTTGCACAGATCCGTTCTTATGCCGAAGGCTTCCGGGAGCAGATTAAACTGACCCTGAAACAGCGTGCGGAAATGGCAAAGGAACAGCTTGACGACGGCTGCGATTATGTCAATGCAGAGTCCCAGACCGCCGGCTCTACAGGCCCGGTCTACATGACCCCCGCCATTGACGGCGACAGGGAGGCCCTGCCCGCATAAACGCATAAAAAAGAAACCATTATGGCAGATGCCATGAACCAAGCAGACAAGGGATATTCCGGTTACTCCGGGGTATCCCTTCTTTCATCTACAAGGAGGATTTTATAATGAGCGATATACCTTTGACACCTGAACAGAGATTATTTGCTGCGGAGAACCATGATCTGGTCTATGCGTTCCTCAATGACAAACATTTACCGGAAAATGATTTTTATGATGTCATAATTTTCGGATACCTTGATGCTGTTCGTCGCTATTTCACCAACCCCCGCCTACAACAGTATTCTTTTGGAACTGTTGCATGGGGCGGCATGCAGGGAGCCTTAGCCAATTACAGGCGTTCCTTGCATCGCCAG
Organism: uncultured Lachnospiraceae bacterium; assembly: GCA_910588875.1. Lineage (GTDB taxonomy): Bacteria > Bacillota > Clostridia > Lachnospirales > Lachnospiraceae > Brotaphodocola. The sequence continues at coordinate 12,672 of CAJURT010000055.1, read as the reverse complement.
AAACGCACCGCTACCGTTATCAGCATCCATGTTCCCAGGTATGATAATGGCCTTCCCCTGGAGGAAACCATCGAATCCCCGGATGAACTGATGCGGCAGCTGGAAACCAGGCTTCTCCTGCATGACCTGGCAGGCCGCGTGTCCAGACAGCAGATGGACATGGTCCGCTTACGGGGCAGCGGTTACAGCGACCGGGATATTGCCAGAAAGCACAATGTTTCCATGGATCAGGTCAGGAAACTTCTGAATGAAGTCCGCCTGACGCTGAAAGCGCTCTGCTACGAATGATCCTTTTCACACAGCACACTCTCTTTACAAAGATTGGAGGCCAGGCGAATGAATGAGAAAAAGAAAGAAGTAAAGCTGTGCGGCTGCCCTATCCGCCCTATCACAGTGGGCAGGGCAGCCATTTATGCCGCCGGAGGGCATATCCACCGCACCTCCCGTGTGGTGGCAGTCCATGAACAGACAGAGGATATGGTACATTTCGAGACAAATGCAGCCCATTACCATCTGTCCATGAGTCCCTTCCCGCAGGCTGCGGCAAGCCTGTTTCCGGTAACACTGGCTGTCTGCGCATAAAAAGCGAACACGTTCGCTTTAACCACAACAAATTTTTACATAATGACAAACCCATCCTGGGCAGACACGGTCTGCCCAGGCATTTTCAGGAGGAACACATATGATGAACATTCAGGAATTTACACAGAAAGCCTGCACGGAGATTGCAAAAGCCCTGGGCTGCGAGGTGCAGTACAAAGAAGTGGAAAAGCTCAACGGGGCCAAACATTACGGTCTCATAATCCTTGAGCCGGGCAACAATGTAGCGCCCACTTTATATCTGGAGCCATTTTTTGACATGTACCTGCATACAAAGAACTGGAAAGGCACTGTAGACCGGATCATCAGAGCCTATCAGGCTGACAGCTTCCCCAAGCGCCTTGACATGGGATGGTTCAAAGATTTTGAAAAAGTCCGGGGGCTGATCTTCCATAAGCTGGTCAACTTTGAGGCAAACACGGAACTGCTGGAGGACATCCCTTACACCAGATACCTTGATTTTGCCATTATTTACTGCATCTATTATAAAGATGATGAAATCGGTAGCGGCAGCATCCTGATCCATAACAGCCACCTTGAAGCGTGGGGCTGCACCACACAGGATCTTGCCCGGCTTGCCGAAGAAAACACCCCCCGGATTTTCCCCCTTGCAATTTCCACCATGGGGAATGTCCTTCGGGAATGTTTGGGCGACATGGAAGATCTCCCCCCTGATGAGGAAGACATTCCTGCACCCATGTATATTATGACGAATGAGGCAAAGACGAACGGTGCCATCACCATCCTTTATCCGAATGCCTTAAAAAATCTCGCAGACCGTATCCATTCCGATGTGGTGATCCTGCCCAGCTCTGTGCATGAAGTTATTTTGCTTCCTTTACAGAGAGATCACAATGTTAAAGAGTTAAGGGACGCGGTCTATGAGATAAACCGCCGTGAACTTGACAGAGAAGATTTTCTTTCTGATAATGTCTACCTGTACCGAAGGGATACCGGCAGCATTGAGATTGCTGACGGCGGCTCATTTGACGGCAAAGAATAACTGCACTGGCGGAGGACTGATCTATTTCCTCCGCCAGTACCATTTATAAAGAAAGGACAAGATATGGATTTATTACAGAAATTTGCAGGCGTAGAGATCAAAAAAGATGCCCGCATCACGGAGGCGGACAGACACTTCTGCCAGGCACACCAGGCTGCTTATGACAATGCCAAAGACTCACTGCAGGAGCTGCTCTGCTTCTGGGAGGATGCGCAGAACCAGCAGGCAGAACTCCTCGCCGGCACAGACACCTCTCCCAGCTTTTATATTGGATCCCGGGGAAATATCACCCTGTCAAGGGCGGATATACTAAACCAGATTTCTTCCCGGCATTCCCTGTTTATCGGGCAGCTGGTATCCTTCTTTAACAAGACCTACCATCTTTCCCTTTCCATAGCGGAAATAGAACACAGCCTTATCCCCGATAAACCTGATGACAGATGGACTGATGACTACGAAGACAGGGTAAAGGCATACACCGAGGCCATGCAGACCCTCTCTGTACGCTACACAGATGTTTTAGACCAGATATTCCTTTACACGGACGGGCGGGAGCTGTCTGAGCAGGCCCTCCATGAATTGAAAGAAAAATGCCACGAAGCCGCATGGAACTCATCCACCGGGCAGGCAAGGTTTACCCTGAAAAAATGCACCCTGCTGTTAAACGGCTATTTCTGCAGCTTCCATGACCGGTACGGAGGCGGCTGCTGGGAACCTGCCCAGAAGACCAGCGATATTTTAAGAGGGATCGCACATTTTGAAACAGGGAGCTTCTCATGCATGTCTCATCGTATCAGCAGCATTATCCAAGGATATAACCTCAGTTCTGATTTCTATGAGTTTGACGGCTGCGAAAAAGTCCTGTCCCTGAAAATGTACAAAAACCAGCGCGTGGACATCAAATTTTCCACGGAAAGCTACGCCCGGCAGTTCATCAGCGAATACCTGGGCGACATCTGTTAAGGAGGTGAACGGGATTGAAATATTCCTATTATGGGGAAACGATTCCCCATGACCAAAGAAAAGCACTGAACGAAAAAGTCCTCTGCCTGATCGCAGACGGCAGGCCGGAAGATTACGGCATCACCCCTGAGGACATCTACAACGCCTATACGGGGGACGGCGGCCTCCACGGGCTGGAACGGGGAGATTATGATAATTACCATCAGTTCAGCGAGGCAAAAAAGGAAGTCGAAAACGGCCAGTTTTTCACGCCGCCCCGGCTGTGCGAGTTTGTCGCCGCCTGCCTGAAGCTGTCCTGCCATGACCTGGTGGCGGACCTGACCTGCGGCAAGGGAGATTTTTTCAACTTCATGCCCACAGAAACAAATATCTATGGCTGTGAGCTGGATGCAAAGGCCGCCCGTGTGGCAAGGTTCCTCTATCCGGAGGCCGTGATCGAATGCGGGGACATCCGCAGCTACCAGCCGGAGACAAGGTTTGACTATGTGGTGGGCAACCCGCCCTTCCACTTAAAATGGTGGACCGACAGCGGAAAAGAGATTCCCTCCCAGATGTATTACTGCATGAAATCGGCAGAGCTGTTAAAGCCCCTGGGCATCCTTGCCCTGATCGTGCCCCGCTCTTTCCTTGCCGACTCCTTTTCAGACGGCGGACAGATCCGGGACATGGAGAAGCATTTCAACTTCCTGGGACAGATCCTGCTCCCCGAAAATGCCTTTTCACATTTAGGCGTCAAGTGCTTCCCCATAAAGCTACAGTTCTGGCAGAAAAGAGGCCTTGAGGACAGCATCAAAAAACTGCCTTACCGGACAGAAGCCGACTTCTCCCTGACGGCGGATTTTGACATACAGAAAGAGGCCGGGCATGCCTATGAGAAATGCATCGCCTTTGCCAAGTCCGCACTGGAGAACAACCAGCACAGCATCCTCTTAAACCTTGCAAAGTCCCACAGCGCCTCCGGGGATTTCCAGTACCAGACCCGGAAGCTCCTGTACCAGATCCGGGTACACCCGGCCACCAGGGCGCTTTATGCCAAATGCAGCGAATACCTGTACCGCTTTTATACCCAGAAACAGCCGGACAACATGAACTATGAACAGTGGTGCGCCTCCCGGATCACGGAGACAAAGGTGCTGGCCTATCTGAATCGCGCATTGAAAAAGCAGAATACCGCGCCGGACAGGGACGAGGTTGCCCTTGTCAAGCGGGATCATGAATTTGCCTACAAAGGCTACAGCGCTGCCGCCAGACGCCGCATCACGGAGAAAATGCGCATTCCCGTCCCGATCCACCAGGCCGTGCTGGACAACACCCCTGAAAAATACCCCGGCTATGAACGCCTGCTGCGCAGGAAACGCTCAGAATATGACACCCAGAACCGGCCTTTTGCGGAAATGGAAGAAGACCCCTGCATAGCAGGGTGGCTGGAGCAGTTTACCCTATGGGACGCCTCCCGCGTGGAGTGGATCCACTTAAACGCCATCCAGAAGCATGACATCAACCTCACCCTGCAGAAACGCTATGCGCTCCTGCAGTGGGAGCAGGGGAGCGGGAAGACCCTTGCCGGCATTGCAACGGGATTATACCGGATGCAGCACCAGCGCATACACAGCACCTGGGTGGTATCATCCGCCATCTCCATCCGCAACAACTGGAACGTGGCACTGCCTAACTTCGACATACCCTGCGTCTTTGTGAAACGGCTGGAGGACCTGGAGCGCATCCGCCCCGGCGATTTTGTCCTGCTTACCTTAAACATGGTCAGCACCCACAAAAAGAGACTTCGCAGATTCCTGAAGCGCCTTGGCCGGAACATCCAGCTGATACTGGACGAGAGCGACGAGATCTCAAACCCGAACAGCGCACGCTGTCAGGCCGTGCTCTCCTGTTTCCGCCGCTGCCGCATGAAGCTTCTCACCACAGGCACAAGCACCCGGAACAACATTTCAGAATTTGCACCCCAGCTGGAACTGCTCTACAACAATTCCATCAACATGATCTCCTGGAACGAGTATATCTACCGCCATAACCGTGAGGACACCGAGAGTGACGAGCCGGAATACGACAGCAATCCCTATTTTGGCTGTCCCATCCCCGCTTATAAAAAGGGTTATTCCTTATTCTCCGCATCCCACCTGCCGGAAAAAGTGACCGTGTTCGGCCTGGAAAAACGCACCCAGGACATCTACAATGCGGATATTTTGAGCGGCATCCTGGGAAAGACGGTCATCACAAGGACCTTTGAGGAAGTGGCCTGCAAGGACATCAAGCGGATTCACCAGATCCTGCTCCAGTTCTCTCCGGAGGAAAGGCAGGTCTACCAGCAGGCCATCGAGGAATTCCATCAGATGCGCAGCAATTACTTTTCCTCCACAGGCAACTCCAGAAAGGACGCCATGATGCGCCTCGTCCAGCAGATCGTCCTGTTGCTGCGGATCAGCGCGGCGCCGGATACCATGCTGGAATATACGGGGGACACACCTGTCAAGGTCATGTCCGCCGTAGAGATGATTGCCGACTGGCCGGATGAAATCATTGCCATCGGCGTCCGCCACAAGGCGGTCCTGCATTCTTACGAAAAGGCGCTGCAGGAATACCTGCCGGACCGCCCCCTGTTCGTGGTGACCGGCGAAAACACCAGCTTTGCCAAAAGAAGGGCCTTACACCAGACACTCAAGGACAGCGGGAACGGTATTCTGCTCTGCACCCAGCAGAGCCTGCCCTCCAGCGTTAACTTCGAGTATGTCAACAAGGTTATCATCCCCGAACTGCATTACAACAACTCCGGCATGAGCCAGTTCTATTTCCGTTTCATCCGGTACACTTCGACGGAGTACAAGGATATTTATTTCCTCACTTATGCGGGCAGCATCGAGTCCAACCTGATGCAGATGATCCTGGCAAAAGAAAAGCTGAACCTGTTCATGAAAGGGCAGGATGTTGACCTGGATGATATTTATGAGCGCTTTGGTGTGGACTACGACCTGCTCTCCCTCCTGATGCGGCAGGAACGGGACGATAAAGGCAACCTCCGCATAAGCTGGGGCGAACAGAAAATAGCGTGAAACGCCCAACCCTGAAAGGAGGCATTTATGTACCACTACATTTTACAAGTATACCCTGAGCCGCACAAAGAAGAGGACTGGGCTGCGGAGGATGACTTTATAGACCGGCCCGGCCTGATTCCCATTGCCGACCATGTAAAAACGGTATGTGACCGCAATTCCGCCATCCGGCACCTTGAACAATGGTTCCATGCGCATCACATGGGCACTTTTTCCGGCGGCGCCTTTGTCCTTGCCCCGGATGCCCGCAGCCATTATTTTGCAGGCCGCTACCCGGAATTTCGCAGGAATCTGAAGGCTCTGGAGGCTGTATCAGAGACACAGTATATCAATGACCATGATTATGTGGAAAAACTGCTCTCCGACCTGGTTTCCAGTTTTTCCACATGCCGTGACAGCTATGTCATGGAATCTGACGATCCGCCGGTCCCGTTCGACCGTTTCATCCGGACTGCAGCGCCCGGTGTGCCATATTATATCGGCGCTGTCATGGAATACCACTGCTAAGGAGGTGATTTTTATGGAAACAGACATTTTACGCAATACCCTTATGACCCACCTGGACACGCTCAGGCGGAATCTGGCGGTAGTTTCCAGAGAGGAATTAAGGACCCGCTACCGCAAGCCCTATTACGCCCTGGTGCGGGATATTTCCACTTCTGCCTCTGCCTATGTGAGACAGACCGCACTTGCCGGCCTGCGCATCCGCCAGGAATACCTGCCGGAGATCGTGCCCGCCATAAACAATGCGGTACAGGCATCCGGCCTGTTAAAACAGGTCTCAGCGGCAGCTTACAGACGGCAGGACATCCAGGAGATCGAGCAGCTTGCGCTGGCTTTAAGAAAGCTGGTGGAAGATACCCTGGCGCCTTTTTATGAAAGGCATATGGGACTTTATCTGTCAAATGAATGCTTTGACGCCTCTCCGCAGGCACCGCAGCTTTATAACCACGTCAACGGCTGTATCCTGCAGGATGGAAAATGGATCCCTTTGGAGGCAGGCAGACAATATACCTTTCTGGCCATGCATATCCAGGAACGCAGCCGGACAGTAGCATAATTTTAGGAGGACACCCACATGAAGATATTTGATTTTGAGAAAGACGGCACCGCATACAGGATGAAGCTGGACATCAGGACTTACTCCAACGGAAACCTTGCCCTTGCCATGCACATCCATACGGATGACGGCTGGGAGCCCTGGAATATCCTCACCGTGAATCTTGGCTTTCCCCTGGAAAAGGATACCGCCTACATTGACACCAACAACAATGGTGAATCGGTCCTTGCCTGGATCATCCGCAACAAGCTGGCTGTACCCACAGGCAAAACCGCCAGGAGCGGCTACTGCACATATCCACAGTACAGGTTCCGTGAATCTGCCCTCCGGGAGATCGACCCGGACGGCTATGAAAAATATCTGGCGGATCATGCCGCCTAAAGGAGGAATACTATGAATATCAGCTTTTCAAACACCTGCCCTTTCCCGGAAGTGTTCCGGGAAACCAAAAATGTAGATTTCAGCGCCGCAGCCCATCCGGTCAGCGAAACAGCCTATTCCCGGTCTGATTACCATGGCGGCCACTGGTGGACAACGTGGTTCGACTGCACCAAAACACCCTTATCAAGAGAACTGGCATCAGAAATTGATCTTTTCCAGAATACGCTGCTTGAACTGGATGCCTTCAAAGACCTCTCTGCCATGAGGGAATTCTGCAGAACGGCCGAGCCCACTCAGGATCCTACCGAATATAACCTCTACTCGGGGACAGAACACTTCCATATCTGGCTCAGGCTCATTACCAGAACGAACGACTACAATTTATATGTTCACTATTACCTGAAATCCTTTCAGTAAAAGCATGTTTTAAGGAAAAAGAAAAGCGCTGAAAATAACCTCAGCGCTTTTCTGCTTTCCTAAAAACGGAACAATCTGATGCATCTGATCAGCGTGATGCAGAGCTCCTGGTACAGGTCTTCGTCAAACCTGCCGCCAACAATCGCCCCCTTTACCAAAAGGGGCTTGTACATCTCCAGAAGGGCAATGACAGCCGGTTCCTCCCCGGCCTTCGCCCGTAACAGTATTTCCTTAAAATTCACTTTCTCAACTCCTTCATCTTCTTTTTGATCTTCCTGAGAGCACGGTAATAGATCGTAGCCACGCCTTTATACCCCAGACCCATTTCTTCCGCAAGCGACTCAAAGCCTCTTTCATCCAGTACCCTTGCAAAGAATACATGCCGCTCCCGTTCGCTGATTCCTTTCAATGCATGAAGGAGCGCACTGTCCTCCAGCTGCATGGGTAAGGGCAGCCCACGGAACATATCCTCTTCCGCCCTCTGGTCCTGATTGTATGGGATGTCTTCTGTCATACCTTCCATCTGCTGAATCCTGACCGCCTGTTTTATGTAATCATTCCTGCGGCGTCTGACTGCCGTTGTCAGATATGCAGTAAACAGATTCTGTAACACTTCCGTTTCACTTTTTCCATTGTTTTTCTGCCACATGGCTTTTCCTCCTGAAATTCAGATTTTTGCTGCAAAATCTGAATTTCAGGAGGAGAACGAGCAGGATGTAAAAAGCATATCTTTACAGTGCTGTTTAGTGCATAAGAAAAAGAACAGTTATCCGTTTCATACACCAGATAACTGTTCTTTTCTCGTATCTCTTGATCTTCCTCCAAATGGTAGCGTATTGCGCTACCATATAGGGGCAGTATTGCCATGTGAAAACTTATAATTTTTTTAGCGAAAGCCCCCTGCCGTTGCCCGACTTACGAATGTTCCTCAATGTGTGCCATGCATCCTCTCCCATGGCACAAAAAAGACACCCAAATAAGACTGGTTCTTTCTGAACTTTGGGTATAATCAATAAATAAGACAGGATTTACACCTGTCTTATTTATTGATTTATTACTTCTCATATTTGGGTATTTGTGTTATAATAGAGACATCAAAATGAGAGGTAAACACAAATGAAATATTCCCCTTCCTCAGATAATTCGCTGCTATACGGTAAGAACCAATTCATATACAGAACAGAAGAAACGGATGACAGGATTGACATTTTCCTGAAATCATCTGTCCATAGTTGTAAGTGCCCGCTCTGCGGAACAAGATCTTCGGATCTACATGCCACTTACGAACGGACCTTGCAGGATGTCCCTATACGATGTAAGCCAACGTATGTCCATGTGAATGTTTTCAAATATGACTGTGTAAACACTGAATGCCGCCAGAAAGTATTTATGGAGCCGTTGTCCTTTGCATCTGCTTCCCAGGTTCGGACAGATTCCTTAAACGCATTGGTCCTGGCCATGGCAATGTTCATGAGCAATGAAGGAGCCAGCACTGTTCTGTCGCTTATGGGTGTCGCTATAAGCAATGATACCATCCAACGTTTGTATGACAGGATTGAATTCAAAGATGACCCTGATGTGGAAGCTGTTGGAATTGACGACGTAGCCATGAGAAAAGGTCAAAAGTATGCGACGGCAATTTATGACCTGAAGGACCACCACATGATCGCCCTGTTGGAAGGAAGGGATGGCGCCCCATTGAAGGAATGGTTAAAAGGCCATAAGAAGATCCGGCTGGTCGCAAGGGATCGGGCCAGTGCATATGCATCTGCGATCAGTGAGGTGCTGCCGGAGTGTACGCAGGTTGCGGACCGTTTTCACCTGATGCAGAATCTGCTGGATAAGATGAAGGACATCTTCAAAAACGAAATACCTGCTACTATATTCATAAAGGACGGAGCAGTGTTGGACAAGGCCCCCGAAAAGGAAGTCAGGGAGAAGGGGTTTGACGGGAATCTGCTGGATGGTATTTCCTATGATAATTCGCCACCGGTTGATGAAGATGGAGCTGAAATTGAATTCAAGAGCAGGAAGCGGAACCTCAACAGCAAGCAGTATAAGAAGAATGCCTGTAACAGGGAAAAAAACAGCAATTGATACGTGACATTCAGCTGTTTTGGAACGGCCTGCCAAAGAAGAAGATCAGCCTGGTGTGCCGGGAGTATGGCATTGCAAGGCATACAGCGGAAAAATATGTTTCCATGACAGATGACCAGATCAACGGGATGGATGCACCCAAGGACTATAAAACCAGGAAACGTGCCGGGAATGGTTTCGTAAATATCATATATAAAATGATGGCGGATGGATACGATGATGAGATCATATACCAATATCTCCGGAAATCCGGGGTGTCGACTTCGCGTAATACATTGTTTGATTACATGAAAGCCATCAGCAGGGAAAACTTTCCGGATCGAAAAAGAATGTATGGCATGAGGCTCATGGATAAAAGATATCCTGATGATGTAATTGTCATCAGGCGGAATGAATTATTAAGACACATCCTGACAATAGATCCGAAGAAAGAAAAGGACAAGGTCATTTCTGGAAACCTGGAGATCATTAAGAAGAAGTTCCCAATGGTCACATGGGTTGCAGATACATTCCATGAGTTCCACGGGATACTGATGGGTGACGAACCTGAGGAAATAGATAGATATATCGAGAAATATGCTGATACGGAACTGTCCTCTTTCTGTAATAGTTTAAAAAAAGATATCTCTTCGGTCAGGAACGCGATATCCATGGACGTGCGCTCTGGGTTTGTCGAAGGGAACAACAACAAATTTAAACTCATCAAGCGTATGGTATATGGCAGGTCTAAGATTGTCAACCTGACCAAAAAATGCAAGCTCGCTTTTCTGATCAAAACTAAAGATTTTACCCTTATGGATCTGATATAAATTAAGCCGTCAGAACACTTATCTGACGGCTTAATTGCGGTGCTGTCATACCCAAAGTTCAGAAAGAACCATAAGACTCTGATGAACCATGTTTTTTTCACCAAAAGTCTGGGTGTTGGTAGTTTAATACACTATCTTCCAGTATGTCTGTGCCGTTTTTACTTTTGCCAGGTATGGCAATACACTACTATCAGGAGGTGATTAAAATGTCTTTATCTATCAGTGATACCGATGTGTTCAGTGGCGCCCTAAAAAAAGCGAGGATAAACCGAAAACTCACACAAGCCGAATGTGCGGAGTTGCTCGACCACTCCCTGTCCTTCCAGAAGGATCTGGAACGCGGCCGCTGCTCGCCAAGCATCGAGGGTTTTTACAATATCTGCCGGATGCTCGATATTTCCGCAGATGACTGTATTTTCCAGGACGGGTACGACAGAACAGGCTCTACATACCAAGCACTGCTGCGCCTGCTTCCACTATGCGATGAAAAAAGTCTGTCTGTCCTTTTGGCCGCTGCCACCGTACTTGTAGAGCCAGAATCAGTTGCTACGCCTGAAAATAATTCTGGCTGACAAATGTAATGTGAGGCAAAGCAGAAAAAGAAACCGCCCAAGCAGCTAAAATCATAATATGTCTGGTCCTATAAAATTAACCTTTAGAACCAGACATATTTATTTTTTACCGAAGATAATTATATCTCATAGGAATGTATCCTGAATTCAAAAGACTCTGATAATTTCTTCCTGTCTGGAAAACAATCTTTCCTGAACTCTTCGCTTCTTCATAAGTATCAACATATCTCACGCCATCCTGCACATAAGTTTTTACAACGATCAATACATGACTGCCGGATTTATTTAATATGTCATATGCCCGAACATTGCCTGTGTTAGATATTTTAGTAAAACAATTAGACAATGTGGAGGTTCCATGCTTATACGGCAAGTCAAAAGCTACCGACACATAGCCCGAGCAATCCATGCCCACGGTTCCTGAAACATACCCCGGCGCAGTTGTGGTTACATTTCCCGCATACTTTCCATTATTAATATTCTTTACATAGGTTTCTGCATTCCAGCCGCCCCAGCAGTAAGGTACATTGCTTAATATATGATCCTTGCCATCCGCATTCTGAGTGATCCAGCCAGGCTGGGAAACCTTGCCGGGATCTGCCGTTACGGATGCGTTGGAGTTCCTGGTACTGTTGTAAACCCATTTCAGATCCTTATAAGTATCCATCCTCGCTCTTATCGTAGCGGTATCCATTGTTTTATAAGACGCATAAGGCGCAGCCACCATATCGCTGATACCGTCCACTTCTCTCTCAAGCAGGCTGACATCCTCCATGGATGCGCCTGCCTGTTTCCCAAGCCGGAAAATTTTGACACCTGTTGCATCCACCGCCATCTGGAACACCTCACCAGACTCCGTAATCTGCACATTTCCTCTTTCCAGTGAATCCTCATGAGTTTCCGGCACGGCATAGGCAAAAGCATCGCTTCCGCCATTGATTATGATGCACTCACCAATGGTTGACCTATCCGCTCCGGCCATATATATGGAATATATGCTGTATGTATCATCAATGGCAAGCCCCATTCCGACACATTCCGATCCTGCCGCATTGCCCTCTGCAATGACTGCCGGTTCCGCATCGGCGTATGCCAGAACAGCGCCCGTGCCCTCACCCGAAAGATATTCCGTGAGCAAGTTCCCCGTACTGTCAAAGCTGTATTCCAACAGAATCCTGGACCCGTCGCTCAGTTCTTGCCCTGCCGGGACAGTTTCACCGGACGACACCGATACCGAAGTCAGATAAAAATGGCTGCCGTTTTCATTGAACCTGTCCCAGTAAACCATCTTCAAAACATCATCCTCACTGCTGTAGAACAACAGCTTGACATCCATTTCCGGGGACAGCGGAATGCTCTTTTCAAAGTTCTGCCCCCGATAGATTATTATGCGGTTGTTGGCCGTATCATCCAGAAAGATGCGGTCGCCGGATACGAAAAAGGCATCCGGCACAATCTTTTCATGCTCATTTGCCGGAATAAAGCCAGCTGAATCTTCCGTATTTACCGGAAAAGAATACAAAAGCGTGTTTCCATCTGTTTCTGCGGCCTGCGCCATCGTTGAGGGCATCAGGCATGCCCCCACCAGCAATGCCGTTGCCATTGCTTTATAAGTAACCGCCAAATAATGATGCGGTCCGATATAAAATCGCCCCAGCCCTTTGCGAGTTGGAGTAATTCACTATAATTCACATGCGATTTTTGA
>CAJURT010000054.1 GCA_910588875.1 uncultured Lachnospiraceae bacterium | reverse complement strand
TTTAATCGATAAATTTCAGGGGCAGGTGTGATCTGCATGGTTCACACCTGCCCCTGTGTAGGGCTGTCTATTTCCCGACTGCCCCCTTTTCCAATCCTTCTTATCTGCCAGTCTCCCGGCCTTCCAAGATCTCTACTTATTCAAAAATCACACGGTCAAGTTCAGACAGGTTTGTCTTGTCGTAAACCTTGGAGGGACGGTTGATAACCTTCTCCACTTCTTTTCCCTTGATGCAGAAATCCGTAACTGCATCCACGATGTCAAAACCGGTACCATACTCCCCCACATCAATCGTAGCCTGCATTTCTCCTGCCTCAATCGCCGCAACGCCGTCTTTCGTACATCCGAACCCTACCACCGCAATCTGGTCCAGAAGGTTCCTCTCCTTAATCACGGTCAGCCCGCCCAGGACCATCTCATCGTAAGGCCCGTACAGGATTGTGATATCAGGGTTCGAGGTGAGGATGCTCTCCGTCACACTCTGCCCCTTTTCCCTGGTCCACTCTGCCGTCTGGGATGCCACAACCGGAAGATTTTCATTTCCTGCCAGCGCCTCATTAAATCCGTCCATCCGCTTCGTGTTGACGACTCCGGCATAGCCCTCCAAAACCGCAATCTTCTGTGGATCCGCACCCAGGTTCTCATTGATCCAGGCCCCGATCTCCCGTCCGGCCTGTTCCTGGTCATACCCGATACTCGAAACGTAATAAATATTTTTCTCATTGATTTCCGTCATATTAAACAAGAACACCGGAATATCTGCCTCTGCAGCTTCCCGCAGATACGGCAGCATGGATTCATCCGACTCCGTAGCCAGGGCAATCGCATCTACCTTCTGCTGGATCATCGTCTCCAGGATATTGCCCTGCTCTGTGATGGTGCTGGCATTGCTGGAAGGCGCCTGGACGATCAATTCAATATTATCCCCCGTCTCCGCAATATGTTTCTTCGCTCCGTTGATGGTCATGGTATACGCCGTATTCATCGTCACAGGGATCAGCCCCAGTTTAATCTTACGGTCTGTAATCTGCCTGGGCTTCACCGCATATTCTTCCTGCGCCGCCGCTTCCCCGCTCTCTGTTTCCGCTGCTGCTTCCCCTCCTGCTTCTGTGCTTTCTGCCTTTTCCTCTTTGGTCTCCCCTTCAGCCTGGGAGGAAACCGCCTCCGTCCCCGCCGGGCTCTCTGCCTTCTGGTTCGATGTGGCACATCCCCCCAAAGCCATTGCCAATAATACAGCTGCCATCCCCATACTAACCACTTTTCTCATACAATTACCTCCCTCATTTGTCGTATTCGCTGTTATCATCACCTTGTTTCCATAAAATATTATACATTCTACACAACACTACGGCAATGCTACAGATTTTTGAATTAGTATGGTAATTTCATTCTTTCCGCCTTTTCCTCCCCCAGGCACAGACGAAATCAGCCGGATCCCTGTCCTGTGGGAATCCGGCTGGTTTCGTTTTTAATTCAGGTAATTCCTCATACTTTTCAACGCATTTTTCTCCAGGCGTGACACCTGTGCCTGGCTGATATGGATTTCCTCCGCCACCTCGGTCTGGGTTTTCCCTTCAAAAAAACGAAGATCAATGATATGGCGTTCCCGTTGAGGAAGACGGTCCATAGCCTCCCTCAGGGAAATCTCCTCCACCCAGTTTTCCTCTAAATTTTTCTTGTCACTGATCTGGTCCATCACATAGAGCGGGTCGCCCCCATCGGTATAGATCGGTTCGTAAAGGCTGACCGGGCTCTGGATGGCATCCAGGGCATAGGTAATCTCCTCCTTGCTGATCCCAATCTCGTTGGCAATCTCCATCAGTGTTGGCTCCTTGGCATTCTTCCGCATCAGTCCTTCCTTGGCATAGATAGCCTTGTAGGCCGTGTCCCGCAGAGAACGGCTGACACGGATTGAATTATTGTCCCGCAAATAACGCCGCACCTCGCCGGTGATCATGGGCACCGCATAGGTGGAAAAGCGGACATTCTGCGTAATGTCGAAATTATCAATGGCTTTTATAAGGCCGATACATCCAATTTGGAATAAGTCATCCACATTTTCATTGCTGCTGGAAAACCGCTGGATTACACTGAGAACCAGGCGCAGGTTCCCCTTGATATACTGTTCCCTGGCTTCCATGTCGCCGTCAAGGATCCTCCTGAAAAGTTCATCCTTTTCCTCATTTGTCAAAAGCGGGAGTTTTGCCGTATTGACCCCACAAATCTCAACCTTATAACCAGCCATAGTACATACCTCCGCATCCGAGATTCATTTTCCATCTGATCATATTTTGACCTTCCAAGAAAATGATTTACGGAAAACAGGAGGTTTATACTTCCTATTTTTCCCATGACTGGCCGGGTGGGCCGGCTCTTATTTTTTTACAGGCAGATCAGAAGACGTGCCTTCCCGGCTGTCCTCATGGAGGCGCTGGGTCACTGCCTTGGCAATCTCAGGCATCCTTCCTTCCAGATAAGGCCCGGGGCACTCCGTATCCTGGCGGAACATCTTATGGATAGTGAGGCTCCCTTTATCATCCCCGGTGAATGTCAGTTCCCTGATGCCGTTGCGTCTGCAGATATCCGTACATAGGTCAAGCAGCGCCTCATAGGAGGCATCACTCACATGCCAGTTCCCGCCGATTTCATCATTGGCCACTTCAATGGTCACTGCCTGATGGTCATTCTCAGGGCTGCTGGAAGTCCATGCCCGGTTGCCCTCCTCCACATATAATGCGATTCGCCCCTCCCTGTCAATGGCATAATTGGCGGAGGCCCGCCGGTCCTGCTCGGCAAATACCTCCCCCAGCCGTTCGAGGCCGATATCATCTGCCATGTGGTGGATGGTTATCTTCCTCACCGGGGACTTCCGCGGGAAATCCGCTATTGGACTGAGAAAGATATAATCAATCAGGGGGCTGTTGCGCCCAATCACCTGGGCCTTCTCCTCCTCCGTAAGCCTGCGCCCCACTATGTCCGGAACCTTTGAGACAGAAAGTATGCCTGCAGCCATGATAACCCCCGTCAGGGCACACAAAATCTTAAAAAGCACCCATATGCTTCCGTATTTGTCATCTATGCTTTTTTTCTTCAACATCCTCCCTCCTCTCACAGAAAAAGCCCGGACAGGCTATAAACAAGGTTATAGATAAATATGCCCCCAAATGCGGCAAATATCAGTCTCGCCGCGGCAGCTTTTATTTTCCTCCCCCCGCTTTTGGGGCGGCTTACCATCAGCAGTGCCAATATAGGGACCGCTTCAAAGAAAAAGTCGGTATCCATCATATTATGGACCAGAAAAGCAGCAGACGCCGGTTTCATCTCATCTTCTCCCCGTTTCAGAAAATGCCGCACAACAAGGACAACCAGCATAGCCATCGCCACAAGCCCCAGTTCCACCCCAATATGGATAAACACATTATGGATATGCCAGGTGTTAAAATAGATATCACTGTCCTGCAGGTTCAGGCCCCTCCACTGATAAGGCCCCACCCCGAAAACCGGGTTCCTCCCTATATAGCCAAGGCCGTTTTTCATCATCTTCAATCGTTCTGCAAAAGTGGCTGCAGCACTGGGCCTGCTTAACACAGACAAGGCAGCCACCACCACCCCAAATCCAGAAACCACTGCTGTCCGGCGGGGAAAATCTTCCAGGAAACAGATAAACTCTTGCCAATGCCTCGCCGCTGCCAGTATATACAAAAACACCGGTATGGCAAGCCATGGGTAATTCGTCCGCCGCGATGCAATATACATCAGCAGGCCAAGCCCCACCCCCACACTGGCCCTGGCCAACAGCCGGCAGCAAAAAACGCCGGCTTCTTTCCAGGAACTATCCTTTCCCCTGCGCCAAAAAACAACCAGGATTCCCATTGCCATGGCCACAAAACTCCCCATAGAGAGCGTCAGCGCCAGCGCAGACAAAAGCAATGGCTCCGTCCCTCTCAGGAAACCCGTCCAAAAACCCTTTTGTTTCCCCTCTGCTTTAGTGCCGATCAACGCAAACCAGCTTACTACCAGGCAGATCCCAAAAGCATTCGGCGCACCCAGCACCCCGCCTGCCCTGGCGGCTTCCCCGATCAGCGCTTTATGCATGAACTGCATCATACCAACGATAGCCATGATGCCCATCCATGAGATGCAAAACCTCCGGAGGGAGAGACGTTCTTCCTCCTCCAAACAGGCCATCAAAAGATAAACCACCGTAAAAATGGCCTGAGTCTGGGAGAAGCCCTTTGCAATCGTCCCATATGTCTCCCAGGAGGAATAGATACTGATCCCATCAAAAAGAAGCAAAGGAACCAGTACCCACAGATCCACGGCCATCCCTCCATATAGGCAGCCCATGGTACACAAAATAATGCCAATCATCCCCACAATAGGCACATTCCCCACACCGGCAAAACATAATATAACCAGGGAAAGGGACAAGAGCGTAACGATTTGATGATCCATCAGATAGCCATACCCTTCTTTCATCCTGCCTGCCACTCCCTACCACCTCACTTATCCGTTTAAATTTGTATTCTGCTTTTATTGAAAAAGCAGCGCCTCTGCCTTTTCGCGGCGAAGCGCTGCCTCACGTTTTATGTGCTTTTCTTTTTCGGATCCCTATTTGCCTGACGCTTTTTTGCGCTGGTCGACAAGGAGCAATACTGCACCTGCCAGGGAACCCATGCACAATACCATATACAAAGCTGTCCTCGTATTATCTCCGGTCTTTGGAAGTTCCGGCATAAAGGAAGCTAACGGCACTTCCTCCTCCGGCAATTCTACGATTTCCTCTTCTGCCTGAGGCTCTGGGCTAGGTGTTTTTCCGCCGCTGTGGCCGCCGCCACCTCCGCCTCCGCCGCCACCTCCGCCGCCATTGCTTCCACCGCCGCCACCGCCATCTTTTGTGTTGGTGAACTGTACGCAGGAAGATCCTTCAAAGCTAATGCTTCCCACAGCGATTTCTGCATTTTCTCCGCCAATCATTATGGATGGCGTATAACCGGCAGCCGGGATCTCTTCTACTTCCCATTTTGTGCCTTTGGGCAGGTCTTTAAAATAAACATACTCACCATGCTTTAAAGCAATTGTGTTCTCATTCTTTTCACTGCCCGCCGCTTCGATATAAATCTCACCTTCTGTTGTTTTTTTATCCGGATGCACAATCACATAGGGATGCTTCCCTGTAAGGACCGTGTCGTTCTCATCCTTCAACATAACAACAAACTGAAACTCCTGTTCCTGGTTAGCGTCTGTGCCCTGGACTGTCTTGCCGATTTCCAGCCTTGTGTTCTTAACGGTTATCCTCACATCGGAGTCTTCCGGCACAGCGAACATTTCCTTTGCTTCCACAAAGAGACAAAATCTTGCCTTTAACTCATACTCATGCATGGAATCCTCTTCTCCGATAGGAAGATCCTTCCATTCATATTCTTGTTCTGACAGTATATCGATCTTATCTCCATAGGGTTCACCATCCTGCCAAAGCTGGATTTCAAATTCGTCATAGGATTGCTCATTCTCATGTCCCAAATCCGTTAATTTCACAGACAGGACACCCTTTTTCCCGGTATCTCCATCCAAAACGGAAATCGGTTCTATCTCCAGGTCACCATCCTTGGCATCCTCTTCTTCCTCCGCTTCCGTTTTTTCTCCATCCTCAGTATCTTTGGTTTCACCCGCAGAACCCGAACCGCCAGAACCGCCTCCGAAACCAGAAGGATTGCTGTCCCCTTCTGCCGGTGCCTGGACGGATGAATCCGATGATCCGTCAGCTATATCGGAACTGGCAGTCTCATCTTTATCCCCTTCCTCCTCTGGAACATTGCTGTCCGGAAGGTCGCTGCCGTCATTGCCCTCTGCTGGTTCTTCGGCGCTGCCATCGCCCTCTGACGAAACATCACTGCTGTCCGTATCCTCCGATGCAGTACCATTGCCATTATTGGCATCTGATGAGGTATCGCTTCCGCTGTTGTCGCCTGCCAGGCTGTCATTGCTTCCGCTGTCGCCTGACGGGACATCACTGCTGTCATTGTTATCTGATGTGGCATCGTTGCTGCCATTGCCCTCTGATGTGGCATCGCCGCTGCTACTGCTGTCTGATGCAGCATCGCTGCTATCACTGTCCCCATCCGATGCGGCATCGCTGCTATCGCCACCTGACAGGCTGTCATTGCCGCTGCTGTCGCCCGACGAGGTGCTGCTGCCACTCTCATTGCCAGAAGATACACTGCTGTCTCCACCGGAAGCCTCTGTGCCCACATTATCCGTATCTATGCTCATAGACACAACGCTGAAACCTCCGAATGACAAAACGCTTTCTTTTTTAAATGCAACATCTTTGTTTTCCGCAGCAGATTCATTTTGCTCTTCATCACCGGAAACAAATCCCTGCTCTTCACCGGAAGGTTCGGTTTCTTCTTCTGAACTCTCCGGTTCTGCTTCCGCCTCTGTGGTGTCTTCCCCTTCAGGATCGGCTTCATTCGCATCCGGGAGGGTCTCCTCAAGGTTCTCGCCCTCCTGGCTGGATTCCTCTGGATTCCCTGCCTCCGACCCAGATTCCTCTGTGTTCCCGGTCTGCAGTTCAGACTCTTCCTCCCCGCTTGCCTCCGGCTCAGATTCCTCTGTAGTCCCTGTCTTCGGCTCGCCTGCGCTTTCGCTTTCCGGCACAGTCTCGCCTGTGCTTTCCGTCTCAGATTCGCTTTCCTTATTCCTTGAACCGGATTTGCTGTCATCATAAGTCAGGGCATATGTTTTGTTAACCTCAACCTGATAAATTGCCGTGAAGCCTTCCTCCTCAGCCTGGTTTTCATTGATGCTGAAATACACAAGAGGCTTGTCGTCTGTCCTTACTCTAAAACTCTCCGTCCAATCGTTGCCCTCATTCAGAACAACGGTATTCTTGCCATCTGAAGATTCCGGCGTGTAGCTAACCATAACTCCGCTTTCCGGCTTTGTCCCCAGTGTCATGTCCCATTTCTTCTGAATGGTTATCCCCGTGTAGGAACCATATGACCCGCGGCCAAAACCGCCGCCAAACATCAGATAGCTGTATGCATATGCAGTCATCATCCCGAATGCCAGGGTAAACATACACACAACCATACTAACACTAAAAAACTTTTTCGCTTTTTCAAATCTCATGTTTATCAACCCTTTCATAACGCTTCCCCGTTTGGATAAGCCCTGTCAGCCTTTGGTTTTCCGCCCCCGCTGACCGGAGCCTGAATGCCAAAAGCCCTGGCTCTGTTATCTCTTTTTCCAGAATACAATTCCCCCTTCCTCAAAATACCATATCTGTTGCTTGTTGCACTCTGCAAGGGTGTCTCTTATTGGCCAAGGTTTTGTAACTCTAAAAAACAGGCATCCGCAAGGAGCCTGCCATTTCTTATACAACGTAGAATCATATAAAAAAACGGTAATCCCCCTGAAAAATGTCCCTCCTCATCCTCACAAGGCCCTTCGCAGCGTTTAAAACCTCCCCTGTGCTTACGTTTCCATTATAGTACACTCTCTGCTAAAGATCAATACATTTTATCAAAAATATAGCCAAAAACAACAAATTCTTCCATTTTGTAACCCATGAAAATATCCCTGAAAGTCCTGGAAGGAATAACTTTTATCTTCATTCCCTAAACCTGCCCTAATCAGGGAGATATATTGTTAATTTTTTATCAATCAGTTTGCCTTTTCTCCTTTTTGATGTTATACTACACATTAATTTAACAGGGAGGAACTACTTATGAGTAAAAGAAACCTTACTTTACTGACAGACCTGTATGAACTGACCATGATGCAGGGTTATTTCAAAGAAAAGGATGCCAATGAAACCGTTATTTTTGATGCTTTTTACCGTGCAAACCCCAGCAATGCCGGTTACTCCGTGTGCGCCGGTCTTGAACAGGTGATTGAATATATCAAAAACCTGCATTTTGATGAGGAGGACATCGGGTATCTTCGGTCTACCGGACTATTCGAGGAGGATTTCCTTGCCTATTTAAAGGACTTCCGTTTTTCCGGTGATATCTATGCAATCCCGGAAGGAACCGTTATCTTCCCAAGGGAGCCCCTGGTGAAGGTCATCGCCCCCATCATGGAAGCCCAGCTGATCGAGACGGCCCTCTTAAACATCATTAACCACCAGTCCCTGATCGCCACAAAGGCCGCCCGGGTTGTTTACGCTGCCAAAGGGGATGGCGTCATGGAATTTGGGCTGCGGCGCGCCCAGGGCCCGGATGCCGGTATTTATGGAGCCCGGGCCGCAATGATTGCCGGCTGCATCGGCACCTCCAACGTGCTCTGTGGTAAAATGTTCGATGTCCCGGTGAAGGGTACCCATGCCCACAGCTGGATCATGAGTTTCCCAGACGAACTGACCGCCTTCCGGACATACGCCGGCCTCTATCCCACGGCCTGCATTCTCCTGGTTGACACTTATGATACCTTAGGTTCCGGTGTCCCCAATGCAATCCAGGTATTTAAGGAAATGCGCAAAGCCGGTATTCCCCTGGACTTCTACGGCATCCGTTTGGACAGCGGCGACCTGGCCTACTTATCCAAGGAAGCCAAGAAAATGCTGGATGAAGCCGGATTCCCGGATGCCATCATCTCCGCCTCCAACGACCTGGATGAAACCCTGATCACCTCCCTGAAACTCCAGGGTGCAACCATCAACTCCTGGGGCGTGGGCACAAACCTGATCACTTCCAAGGACTGCCCCTCCTTCGGCGGTGTCTATAAGCTGGCCGCCATCCAGGATAAAACCACAGGAGAATTTATTCCTAAAATCAAGCTTTCAGAGAATGCAGAAAAGATCACCAACCCCGGAAACAAGACCATCCAGCGCATTTACAATAAAAATACCGGCAAGATCATCGCAGACCTGATCTGCCTGGTAGGAGAAAATTACGACCCCTCCAATTCCCTGCTGCTGTTTGATCCCATCGAGACCTGGAAAAAGACCCACCTTGCCCCGGGCAGCTATACCCTGCGGGAACTGCTGGTCCCGATATTCAAAAACGGCGAGTGCGTCTATGAGTCCCCGAAGGTCATGGATATCCGTGACTACTGCCGCCGGGAACTGGGCACCCTATGGGAGGAGTCCCTGCGCCTGGAATACCCCCACCGGGTCCATGTGGATCTGTCCAATGAACTCTGGCATATCAAGAACCAATTGCTGGACAGCTATCATTATAACAGCTAGCAGCAAACTTCCCTATGCGGGCCTGCGCAAAAAAACGGGGGCGCGTAAGCGCCCCAACTTTCTTTCTGCCTTTATCACTTATGGCGGTAAAACTCCTTCACCACCTCGTACGCCATCTTTTTATATTTTTTATCCGCCCCCATCAGGCCTTTGCGGTTAAAGGAATCCTGAAGCGGGTTGAGGCGCACCGGGGAACGGAAATCATACAAAATCCACGGAAAAATCCCGGCAATATATCCGTCAGAGATCTCAAATTGCTTTCTGTACATCTTGGACTGATGATTTTCCGTAAACAGTTCTTCCTCATCCCCATAGTGCCCCTGGACGCTGTCAGCGCCTGTCTCAGAGATCACTAAGGGCTTCTCCAGCAGAGAATTCTCTAAAATTTCCTTCAAACCATCGTAATCCCGATAATACCACCCATAATACTCATTGATCGCAACCACATCAACATACCTGCACAGCCGGTCAATGATCTGCATTTTATCGATATTGACCAGGCAGGCAGCTGCCGTAAGGCGGGAAGGATCCATGCCATGGCTGCAATCATTCAGTTTTTTCATAAACTCCAGCCGCTCATCCGTATCCGGATTCTCATTTCCAATCCCCCATATCACCACGCTCGGGCGGTTAAAGTCCCGGATTATCATCTCCTTCAGCTGGTTTTGGGCATTGTTATAAACCTCCTCCTGGCTAAAGCACAGAGCCCAGTAAACAGGAATCTCCTCCCAAAGCATCATGCCAACCTTATCCGCTAAGGCAGCCATCCGCTCCGAGTGGGGATAATGGGACAGCCGCATGATATTGCATCCCATATTCTTTGCCTCCGTCAGGATGCCCAAACGTTCCTGGTCTGTCAGGACACGGCCGTTTTCCAGACTTTCCTCATGACAGCATACCCCTTTTAAAAATATGGGTTTCCCGTTGAGGATCACCTGTTTTCCCTCTGTGCGGATTTCCCGAAAGCCGGTTTGCTCCTCTATCCGGTCATTTCCACAGGTCACGATAACCTGATAGAGTTTTGGGTTCTCCGGCGACCACAGTTTTGGCTCTGCCTCAACCGTGCCCTCTGCCTTCCCGTCTGCATGAACCAGAAAACGCTTCCTTATCCCAAGTTCCGGTATTTCCACTCTCAGTTCCTTCCCCAGAACATCCCCTGCGATCTGTGCCCAAATGCCGATACGTCCAAAGCCGCTGCCCGGGACAAGCCAGATGCGAAAATCCTTAATAAAAGTCCCGGGAACGCGAATCAGTTCCACGCTGCGGGAAATCCCGCCATAGTTGAACCAGTCATAATTGACGGAAGGAATCTGTTCCAGCTTTCTTTCATTATTTACGGTAAGGATAATACGGTTATCTTCCTTCAGATGCCCGGTTATCTCCACGGCAAAGGGGGTAAAGCCACCCTGGTGGCGGGCAAGCAGTTTGCCGTTCAGCCATACCCTGCATTCATAGTTTGCAGCCCCGACCCGCAAAAATACCCGCTCTCCCTCTTCCCGTTTCCAGAACCGAAACCGTCTGGTGTATACACCGGTTCCTTCAAAAAACCAATATTTCTCCTTCTGCAGATTCCAGTTGGAAGGTACTCTTACAGTCTCCCACTGGTCAAAATTGCAGTCCACCGGCTTGTCCCTTCCCTCCTCATCCTGATACACCTCCTCAAAAAACTTTTTGCGGATAAAGGTGTCATAGACATCCGGAGCAAAATTCCAGATGCCGTCCAGCTTCTCTGTCTCACGTCCGGCGGCTGTAACGGACTCTTCCGCCTGCTGAAAGGGAATCTGGTAGCAGCGGTCAAAATCGATATTTAATAAATGGTCATAATCTTCAAGCATTTTCCCCATAATACATTGCTCCTATCTCAGATAATCACGGTTAAAATAACCGATTCCAATGCTGTCACGGAACCGGAGGGACTTCGCTCCTTCTGCGTCCAGGCAATGCAGAATCATGGCAAGGGTTGCACACCGAAACCAGGTTGCAAAGCAATTGCTCAGCCCCTGAGGCTCAAAATATCCGCCTGCCCATCCATCCATCCGCCTGACCCCGTTGCTTTTTTCATCGGCAAAACCGCCGTCCTCATTTTGAAATGCCACCAGACGTGCAGCAAACCGGGCCAGCTGTTCCAAAATCTCTTCCGTCCGATACCCATATACCAGAAGGTTCGCCAGGATATCAACCACATCCACATCCAGGCAGGCGCTCTTTACCTTTCCTTTTATAAAGGAAAGGCAATAGTCAATAATCGGTTTATAGTAATGAATCTCCCGGTTGCTGTAAAAATAAAGGTGAAAATTATGGGCAGCTCCTGCCATGGCTTCCATGTTCCCGGCCGGATTCACGGGATGGTTGGTTCCCCAGAACCCGGTAGCCGGATCCTGGAACCGGTCATGCCAGCCCAGTAAGATCTCCATGAGTTCCTGCAGCCGTTTTGGATCCTTCGCCTCCAGTTCGCTGATCAGAAAACCCGCCAGATTTACAATATTATTTCCCTCCAGCCAGGGATCGGCCATGTCCCGCTCTGACAACCATTTCTCTAATGCTTCCGGCTCCTTTAGCCCATCGACAAAGGATAACGGATATTTCCATCCCGCATTCAGGCTTTTCAAGGCTCCGGTAGAATAATTCGTAATGTGGTTATCAATATACCACCAGCTATAGGCAAGGTTTTTCCCTTTCCAGATCTGGTCATCCCTCATGTTCCGGAAACGGAAGGCACCGTTTTCCGTCTGGTAGGACCGGATAAACTCCACCACATTTTTTCTTGTCTCCTCATCCGGGTTCTGATACGGCCCCAGAAGGACAAGGGCATGCGCCGCATTGTAAGTAGCCGGAAGGCACATATCCGGATACTTCTCCACATTGTGATAGGAACTGCATCGTTTGATTCCCGGTATCCCGGTATTGACCTGATGCAGTAAAAATTGCTCTGCCCTTTTCAGGCTTTGGTTAATTTCTGTTTTTATATCCATTATCATCCTTACCCCTTTACACTTCCTGCAGCAATTCCTTCCATTACCTTTCTCTGCGTCAGCAAGAATATGACGATTACCGGTAATGTGACAACCGTGGAAAGAGCCGCTGTCTGAGACAGGTCAACGCCCAATTCTGAGTTAATGTTCACCAGCATGGAAGCCAGTGTATAGGTACTCATGTCCTTTGAAAGCATCAGTACAGGAAGCCACAGCCCCCAGCTTGTCAAAAAGGAGATCAGTGTGGCAGTCGAAATCACCGGTCTCATAACCGGGCAGATCACCCAAAAAAAGATCTGTGTCTCCGATGCCCCGTCAATGGTAGATGCCTCCACCAGCGAATACGGAACCGAGGCAAAGAACTGTTTGAACAGGAAAAACGGCAGGGCTGCCCCCCATGCGCCGGTAGCCGATGCCAGGATAATTCCCAGATAATTGCCGGTGCCATAAAGGACTTTGCTCTGTACCACAATGACATACAAGGGAATCAGAAGCAATACTGCGGGATACATCAGGCTTATCATAAATGACTTTTCTATGATTCCAAAAAACGGCAGATTCCGTTTCCGGTACAGGGCGTATCCGCCCATGGCAGTAGAAAAAACCATCAGAACCGTTGTCCCTCCGGCAATGATTATGCTGTTTTTAAAATAATGCCAGACCGAATACCCGCTCATATTTTCAATGGCACGGTATCCTTCCAGTGTCCACTTCTGCGGCAGCAGATTCAGCGGGTTTTGGATAATATCCGGGTTCGTCTTAAAGGAAGCAAAGAACATCCACAAAAAGGGATAAATCATAACAAATGCAACCACGCTCAAAACAAGATATACCAGAATTACTATGCTCTTTTTAGTCTTCATTTCCCTTATCCCCCATCTTCATTCCCACAAGGGTCAGAATAATAATAAATGCAAACAGAACGGTTGCGATTGCCGTTGCCTCCCCGAAGTCCATCCTTTCATACTTGGTATAGGCATAGTAGCTGACAAAATTGGTGGCATAATTGGGGCCTCCAAAGGTAATCAGACGGGAAACGGAATAGGTCTTCATAAACTGGATAAAAGCATAGACTGCATTCAGCACAAATGCCGGACGCAATGCGGGAAGCGTGATATACCAGTATCTCTGCCACGCATTTGCCCCATCCATCCCTGCCGCCTCATACATGGTCGTATCGATCAGCTGATAATTGGTCAGGAAAATAATCGTATACAGCCCCACATGCTTCCACAATTCGATAAAAATAAGGGCACCGACTGCCGTGAATGCCTCATTCAGCCAGTTCACCGGTGCAAAACCGATGATACCAAGGAGTTGGTTCAATGCACCGTTCGTATTAAAAAACTGCTTCCACACCAGTGCGCCAACCACATCCGGGGTAATAAAGGGGATAAACACGGCAAGCTTAAAAAACAAAGCCCCCCTCTTAACTCCCTTGTAGGAAAGCAGCTGTGCCAGACAAAGAGCGGCAACCAGATTGAGCACAACGGAAACCGCTGTAAAAAAAATCGTAACCTGAAAGGAATCCCAGAAATAACTGTCACCGAAAATCTCAAGATAGTTTTCCATACCAATAAACCTGGGATTTGTAAAAACCGTAGCCGAGTCATGGAAAGACAGCATAATGCTCTTGATCAGCGGGTAGATTCCAAACATCAGAGACAGTATGCCAAAGATCCCAATAAACAAATACAAACATGGGTATTGCAGTTCTGTCAATATTTTTTTGAACCTGCAATACCCAATCGTTTTCCTTTACTTGTTCTTTTCAATCACCTGGTTGATGGATGTATGAATATTGGTAATATTCTCTGTGATCTCCTCCGCGGACTTTGAATTCACCGCATTGGTCAGCCCCTTTTCATATACATCCTTGATATCGTTGTAATAGGGGATATCGGCTACATAGTTATCGATTGGATACAGTTTCACATCCGGATCGAAAAATATCTTCTGGTTTTTTGTCAGCTTGTCCGTATCCACCACACTCAAATCCATGCAAGAGCCCATGGTTTCAAAACTTTTGCCCTGAGGCTCTTCCTTTAAAGCATACTGCAAAAATACGGAAGCCGCTTCCTTATGCTCGGAATTTTTCGGCATGGCAAACCCTCTGGTATTGAGCAAAACCAAACCACGGGTTCCGTCTCCGGATATGGACGGCCACTCTGTCACCTGATATTCACCCACACCGCTGTCCGGCGCATCCCATCCGGCCACATTCCAGTTGCCGGCACGGAACATGCCCACACTGCCGCTCTGGATCTTGGTATACATTGCGGAGAAATCTTCGCTGGTTGCGTCCTTGTCCCAGAAAGCTTCCTCTCCTCCTGCATACACAGATACAATATCCTCAAAATATTTCTGATTTTTCTCCACCTGGCTTTCCGGTGTCCCATTCAGAAAGATGTCGCTCATGCCTGAACCACACAGAAACAGATTGAACACCTGTCCCGGGTCGCTTCCCAAAATCATCGTAAATCCATTGATTCCCGCCTTTTTATAGGCCAGCCCCAGTTCCTTAAATTCCTTCCATGTTGCCGGGGAGGTTTCTCCTGCCACCTCCACGCCTGCTACATCTGTTTTCACCCCAAGGCCTGCTATTGTGCGGTTCACCGGATACACCACCAGCCTTCCCGCAACAGAAGAAAGCTTGATATCTCCCTCATTGACCAGGTCTTTTCTGCTGTCCAGTTCCAAAATGGAACTGAGATCCTCAAAGCTGTTATTCGACTGCAAGTCGATCTCCAGAAGCCTTGACGCATCATTAAACACCAAATCCACTCCTCCGGTTGCTGATGTTGCCTGCAATACCTTTGTCATAAACGTGCTGTTATCGAAGGTAACCGCATTGATGCTGTAATTCGGATAATCCTTCTGCATCTCTGCCTCAATTGCCTTAAAAAAGGGAAGCCTTGCATCCCCGCCCTCATACCAGATCGTAATCTCCTCTGGTTCCTGGCTGTTTTGGGCATTCCCGGAAGCAGCACCATCTGCGGTGTTTGCCTGTTCTCCTGCATTTGATTTTTCTGCTGCATCTGCCTTTTCTGTTGCATCCGTCCCGCCTGTTTTGCTTCCCCCACAAGCTGTAAGCATCATTGAAAGCACAAGCCCTGCTGCCACGATTCGTTTCATTTTCCTCATGTCTTTTCTCCTTTTCTTTTTTATGTACTCTCGGAGTCTCTTTGTGCCTGATTTTGTGAGATGATTTTTGTCAGATGTGCATAAATTTATGAGGCGTACGTGAAACATACGTTGATTCAATTTATGTACATATGGCGGAAAATCAACCGCAAAGACAGGCGCAGGAGAGATTCTGAACGTACATTTTTCTTCTAAAACAGTTTAATAAAAGGATTCCAAACGCAGGCTTTACTTCTTTAAATGCCCATGCTATAATAATATTTGGGTTTTTTGGAAGTCTCCGTATAGTTCATGAGTGCCAGTCATAGCTATATGGAGATTTTTATTAAACTGAATTATTCTGCTATCTGCGTCTACCCGTTTGTTATCTGTCAAGCCTCCGGCATGATGAGCGCATAATCACCGATGGTTCGATCACATATTTCTTCTTCGGTTTCTTACTTCCGGTAAAAATCATGTCCAGAATCTGTACGGCCAGCTGCCCCTGCCGGGACATCTCCTGACGGACGCTGGTCAAGGCCGGCTGCATATACTCATTCATCATGATATCATCAAATCCGATCACTGAAATATCCCCCGGCACATCCAATCCCAGATGCTTCAAAGCCCGGATCGCCCCCATTGCCATCAAATCATTTGATGCAAAAATCGCTGTGGGCGGCTGCTCTAGCTGCATCAGTTCCCTGACATGGCTCTCGCTGCCATCCAAATGGTAATCCCCATATCTTATATATTCCTCCCGGTACAAAATGCCATAATCCTTCAGAGCCCTTTTATATCCCCGCAGTTTCTCAATGCTGGGCTTATAATCCCGGTAACCGTTTATCATCGCTATCCTCTTGTGCCCCAATTCGATCAGGGCGGAAACCCCCTCATAAGCCCCCTTTATCTTATTGCATACAATCGCATAGATATTCTCACCTTCCAGGAATTCATCTGCCAGAACCACCGGAACCTTTTTCGCCACATCCCTGATATGCTGGTTATAGTAGTCCCCTTTTCCCCGGCCGCCCGCGAAGATGATACCGCTCACCTGGTTTTCCAGCAGCATCTGGATACACTGCTTTTCCTTCTCCATATCTTCATCGGAATTGCAGCTAATCACGGAATAGCCGTCAATATTGGCCTGATCCTGTATGGCTCTGATAATCTCTGAATAAAACGGGTTCATAATATCGGCAACCACAACCCCAATCGTCTTGGAATTCTGCTTCACAAGACTTCTGGCAACATTATTTGGTACGTAGTTCAGTTCCTTTATAATCTCTAAAATCCGCTTCTCCGTCTTCTGTGCAACCGTCCCGTTCCCGTTGATCACCCTGGAAACCGTGGCGATTGAAACATTCGCCATACGTGCAATGTCTTTAATTGTATAATTCATGAAATCCCCCTGCGATTGACGCCTTCCCAAAACACCGGCAAAACCGGCAGCACTGATTCCCGATTGAATGTAAACGTTTTACTGTATACGTTTACATTTTATAAGTTTATTATAGCATGATTGCAAATTCTGTCAATAGTTTTTATATTTTTTTGCTGAAGGAGGCGCAAGCATGGCGTCCCACACTTACACCTCGATAGAATCATCTTGTCAATTACTATCTTATTGATCCCTCATCAGTCCAAGGAGGCGGAGTCTGCGGGCTGAGGAACCCCCTCTATCTCCGACGGGTCGGGCGTTACGGCCAGGCTCGCATTGTCAGGAGTATAGACGAGGACCTTCTCTTCTTTGTACTGCCCGCGGATAGACTCATAATCTTCGGCACTGAGATTATCAAAATTGCCGTCAGGCCGGGATCCTCTGTCCGCAAACCCCAACTCGTTGTATTTGTTTTTCGTGTATCGAACCTCTGAATGGCCATTGTATGTGCTGTTTGTACACATAATAATATCTACTTCTCCCCACTCCGAACTGCCGCCGTCTTTTTGTGCAACAGAACCAACGAACATATCGTTCTCCGTTGTATATACCGTACTGCCTTCTGTGCCGCCCTCATAGACATTGTGCATCTTCAGGAACAGCCGGCCGCCGGATTCCACCAGTGAGAGTTTTCCATCGCGGTAATGTTTATCATGGATCCAACAAGTACCGCCAAATAGCCTGGAGAGACCTTCCGGTCCGTTTCTGCATATCTGGAAGCTAACACTTAGAAAGTCCGCTTCCCTGTTTGAGGCATAACCGTCCTTCACATAAAGCACCAGCAGTTCCGGATTGCCATCTGCCTCAAAGTCAACCATTTCTGAGTACAGGATTTCTCCGTCAATCTCAGCCAGGACATCTGCATACTCATCCAGCACATCCCCCTCCGCGGCGCCGGTGACGTCGATGCCGGAACTGTCCAGAATGGCGTCAATCAGATCCTTGTCGTCCTCAATTTCCTCCATCACAAAGGCAGGAACATCCGCAACGGTAAATTTCTCCACGGTAATTTCCCCGTCCTCCGTCATAACGGCCATCTCTCCTGCCCGGACGGTCTCTTCCTCCCCCTCCGCCTCGCAGCGCACCTTGCCCTCCAACAAATAGACGGACAGCTGTTCCTCGTCCTCTGACAGCGCCACCCAGCCGCAAGTCCCCCGGATGCCTACCACCATGGTAGATGTGCGGATGGTCATGGTCTCGTCCCCGGCCAGGGGCTCCGTCACGTTAAAGAACAGCGAACCGGACAGCACCTCGATCT
The DNA here is from genome assembly GCA_910588875.1 of uncultured Lachnospiraceae bacterium. Lineage (GTDB taxonomy): Bacteria > Bacillota > Clostridia > Lachnospirales > Lachnospiraceae > Brotaphodocola. The sequence continues at coordinate 1,225 of CAJURT010000054.1, read as the reverse complement.
CCAGGTTTTTGCCCTCCCTGGTGATCTCGATCTCGCTCTTCTCATCCAACTTAGTCAGCTTCACCTTGTCCAGATCGATCCAGGCATAACTCTCCCTCCGGGTGTCCACCCCGTAGCCGGAGTACAGGCCCAGGTCCTCCCGGGGTTCCAGATCCCTGCCTCTGTCGTCAGAAACAGACACCTTCCCCTCGGTCTTTCGCAGATGCATGGCAGTGGCCTTCGTCCCGCCGCCGCAGGCGGCCAAGGACAACAGCATGGAAACAGCCAGGGTTAAAGCTAACATTCTCTTTTTCATATATGAATGTACCTCCCATCAAACTTATACTGTTTTACAGCCTCTATTTTTATTTAAGACTTGAGCATTCCTGATAAATGTGTTATATTTTAAGCATAAAAGGAGTAACCGACCACAAAGTGGTTGACCTCCGGGATTAGACAATAAGCCTACCTAGACCGTCAAGTACAAGGTAGGCTTATTTATTTTCGCTTGTGGTTCCTATCAATATAGGCAAGCAGTGCGACCAAAAAAGCACCGCCCAAATAACATTCAGAAAATTGTGTAACACTTCATCATTTTTGGGTACTACATCTGGGTACTATACGGGTACTACTTGGGTACTACGAACTCGATTTATTTAATTCCGCAAATCTCTGAAACCCCAGAATTTTACGGCGTTTGCAAGCCGTTTGAGTGCTATGTGAGGATTATCAACTCGAATTATATTCCCGACTTTAATGCCTGACCACCACATCTCTCTTACATTTATCAAAAAAATTCTCATCCAAGATCAGTGTATTGTCTACAATAGGTCTTATACTATTTACGTTCTGCCCCTTCACGCCGACCACAACCGTAATTTTTCCTATACTTTTCAGAACCTCATATACTTTTATATAATCTGTATCCGCACTCAGAAAGAACGCTATATCATATGAATTATAAAATGCCTTACTGATAGCATGTACCGCTAAATTTATATCCGTTCCTTTTTCCACTTTGTAATATGTACTTTTGTTACCTATCTCCATCGGAATGTTCTCATCAACCGGTCGTGCTACATACCTTCCTTCAATCACATCTGTATATGGAGCGTTTTTCATGCCTGTAACCCAGTTATAATAATTTTCGAGTCCTTTATCTTTCATCAAAAATTCATCTGGCTTTGGAACAAATACACCAGTTTACAACTTTTGAAATTTCCTAAAACCTGATAAAATGTAGTCT
>CAJURT010000053.1 GCA_910588875.1 uncultured Lachnospiraceae bacterium | reverse complement strand
GGTATGTGTCTTGCAAAATCTGCAGTACTTCTTGGTTTCCATGCGATCCGGATGGGTTTTCTTATCCTTCGTCATGTTGTAATTCCGCTGCTTGCATTCCGTGCATGCCAGTGTAATCCTTGTGCGCACAACTTCCACCTCCACTCAAGTTTTGTTAGGTTGCGGCCTTTTTTGAGCATAAAAAAAAGACCTTGTTTCTTCCATTCGCCACTTTACTATATCATATAGAAGGGATTGCGTCAATCTTTTTCTTAATCAAAAAACGGCTTGGTCTTAAAATCCCAATAACCCAAAGGGCATGACACCCGTCGCCTATCGGCTTTGGTGTCATGCCATTGTTTTATAAAACCCGTCCAGGCGCCGGCACAGGAAGCCAAACAGACGGCTCTTCAGCCAGATTGGCTCGATCCACTTTAGCCTTATCCGGTCAATCAGGGATGCCATTACGTACACAGAAAGCACTGTACCGGTAAAGTACAGGCACACCAGGCCTGACTGCCTCCAGGCGCCGCATCGGTAAATGCGGTACCACAAAAAATCGTGGAACGCCGGCACAGCATGGATGGCATATACCCCGAAGGCTGTTTTTGATATGCCGTTTATTATTTTGTTCCTGCCCATATCCGTGCGGAGGAAAAACAGGAAAATCATCAGGGCGCATAGAAAGTTGGGGACTGACCGAATATCCGATATATATTGTTCGGCCAGTTCTATCCCCGCAGACAAAAAAGGATATTTCGGGCTGTATACCGTACACAGCCAGCGGAGCAGCACCAAGGCAGCGTAAATCCCCATCCCTGCCGCCAGGAAAGGCCATCTGTTTCCTCCGGGCAAGTGCCTGGCTCTTTTGTAGGCGCCGATAAAAAGATAAAGGTACATGCACCAGCAAAGGTCAGCAATATAGGATTCCTTGTAGCCGGGAACTGTGCTGGCCATGCTCAGCAATACAAAAAGGACAAAAAGCAGCCTGCGCAGTTCATCCTGCCTCCATGCCAGCACCTTTTTTAAGAAGGGGGCAGCGGCCAGCAGGGAGAGATAAGCCGACGCAAACCACAAAGGCCTCCCGAAAAAGGGCATTGCCGCCCTTAGGATCTCCTTCTTTGGGGCCTCCACATGCAAAAACACCATCAAAAGGGTAATTGTAATCGCATAAAACGCCGTCTCCCCATAAAGCTTTAAGATTCTTGATCCGCGAAATTCTGCATCCACCATAAACCAGGCCCCAATCATCAGGAAAAGGTTTACTGCAATCCTCTGCCCGGAGCCTGCCAGCATAATAAACAGCTGAGTTTTGCCGGAGGTCCCCCAGATAAACCCTCCCTGCACTGCAAAATGCCCTGCCACGATCAGCAGCATGGCAATAATCCTCAGAAGTTCAAGATTACTCTGCCTTTCCCCTTTCTTTGGTTCCCCCAGTTCCATCTTACCCCTCCTGTGCCTTTTTTTTCAGGTTTCTGGCATTTTTTTCCACCATCCTCCGTTCTGCCATCACCTGGCGCCCACAGCCCATGCATTTGAGCCGGAAATCCGCCCCCACCCGCAAAATCTCCCATTCACTGCTTCCGCAGGGATGGGGCTTTTTCAGCTTGACAATATCCCCTACCTCATAGATCCACCTCGTGTCCATCTTACTCCTCCATCAGCTTCGAGAAAACTTCCCCGATCTTTCCGGTCACCACCAAATCCGCCTGGTTATCCACCGGTGTCACCGACTTGTTGACAATCACCAGCTTATTGCCCTGATAATAATTCACCAGCCCGGCAGCCGGATATACAACCAGGGAGGTCCCGCCGATAATCAGCATATCTGCATGGCGGATATAGGACACGGCCTTCTGAAGAATCCCCTGGTCCAGGCCTTCCTCGTAAAGCACCACATCCGGTTTAATGGTCCCGCCGCACCCGCACCGGGGCACCCCGTCCATCGCCAGGATTTCTTCCAGGCCATAAAACCTGCCGCAGCGGGTGCAATAATTCCTATGTATGGAACCATGGAGTTCCATGACCTCCCTGCTTCCTGCTGCCTGATGGAGCCCGTCAATATTCTGGGTAACCACTGCCCGAAGCTTCCCCTCTTCCTCCCATCTTGCCAACACCCGATGTGCCGCATTTGGTTTGGCGCCTGTAAAAACCATGCGGTCTTTGTAAAACCGGAAAAACTCCTCCGGATGTTTCTTATAAAAACTGTGGCTGATAATCGTCTCCGGCGGGTAATCGTATTGTTGGTTATACAGCCCGTCCACACTCCTGAAATCCGGGATCCCGCTCTCTGTGGACACGCCGGCCCCTCCAAAAAAAACAATATTGCTGCTTTCTTCCACCCATTCCTTTAGCTGTTCCAATCCACCCATGGTTTCTCCTTCCTCTCCTTCTATAACAAGCATACAGGGAATCTCTCAGGCATATCCTATACCACCTCATCCAAAAACACCCCCTGCAGCGTATCCACCAGGCCGTCATATGGCCTGGCCGCCTCCGGAACCTCATAGCCAAACAGCCAGGAGGTCAGCTGCTCCGCCGTCAAGTCCAGCTTTGGCCGCCCTTCCTCTTCTTTACCAGCCTTCTCCAGCCAGGAGGTATCCTCCCCCAAATGCCAAAGCCATTCCCCGTCATTGGCCTTTATCAGCGGATCCCGGATCCGGAGCGGTATCACCCTTTCCTTACCCGCCCCTTTTTTCAGGCGGATTACCGGCACAAATGCCTCCGGCGAAATAATCCGCGCCATAATTGCAGGCTTCCCTGTGGTTTTTGCCTCCCTCACATAAGGTTCGTCCCCATACAACAGGCGTTGCTCCCTGTTTTCTCTCCCCCACCAGCTTCTGACCCCGGCAATTGCCCCGCCATCATAAAGAATTTCCAGGGTTCCCTGCTCACTGGCAAGTTCATCTGCAAGGCGCCGCAGGTAAGCCTCGTCCCGCCTGGCATAAACCTGGTAACGCCTTCCCAGCCACGCTTCCATCCATCCTGCCAGCGCTGCCAGATCCCTCTTTGGAACCCCATTCTCCATTTCAGCCACCACATCCTGCACATCCGGCACCCAGCCTCCGGCCAGGGTAAACTGAGGCTGACGGAATATATAGGTAAAACCAAAGGGGCGGTAGATTGCCTCATCCGCCGGCATGAGAAAACAAAAAGGCATCTGTTCCCGGTGCATGTCCTCCATCATCCGCAAAAGCAGACGGCGCATATATCCCCTGTGCCTTTTTTCCCTGCGGGTTGCCACACCCACCAGGTAATCCGCTCTCCAGTCAGTTCCCCGTACCATAATCTGGTATGGGTTTAAATGGACCATGGCATCAATCCGGCAAGCTGTCCCTTCCCTATCCTCCCCGACCAATGCCAATATCCGGTTATCCTTTAACTTTTCCCGAAAATAATAATCCCCAAACTCCCTGGAATCCTCCGGAAATGCCTCTTCCCACAATTCCCGGCACAGGGGCTTCTCTTCCTCCGTCAGATACCGTACCATCTGTCCGCCCCCGCTCATCCTTTAAAATTCTTTTGAAGGACCAGGTATTTCCTCGCAAAACCGCAGGGGTTATAAGACATCTTCGCCTTTCTCAGCCCCTCCTGCCCTAAGTCGTCCTCCCGGTTAACCAGCAGGGCATCCGGGAACTCATGAACCAAAAACTGCTGGTTAATAAACTGGTACAGCCCCCGGATTGCAGCATTGGCTTTTTCAATATGGATTACTGCCATTTTCTCAAAAGGATTATAGCTGCCGATGGTAAACGCCTGCAGCTTCCCGTCAATATAGACCCCTGACATCCGGACCTGAAGTTGGCAGCAATGGTTCAGGATTGCATGGATTCCCTCCACCTCATAGTCCAGATGGCTTTCCACCACCTCGCCTTTCTCCTCCCGCCAGGTGTCCAAAAAACTCCAGACCTCCCCCCTGTCCTCACAGGACAGGCGCCGATACTCATATCTTCCCTCATATTCTTTCAGAAACGCATTCAGATGGTTCTTTTTCTTATGCAGCTTTTTACCTGATAATGTCCGCATAGCATCCCCGTCATAAAGGTAATCCTTCAGATCCTCCTGCTCCGTTACTTCAAAATCAGGTAAATCCCGCAAATGCAGATAATCCACCGCCTCCTCATCCGCAAGATAAATCTTAAAGGGAAGACGGAGTTCCTGATTAAAATAATCCACCATTTCATAAAAATAGTGGGGCAAATCCTGCTCCTCGCATACCGGCATGGCACTATGCTTTACCCCGCCCTCCTCCATTAGCCACTGAACCGCCTTCCCGTCACGGACCGCAAACTGTACATTATAATAATCCCGCCACAGAAAGCTGTCCAGCACCACACTGTCACAGGCCTTGTTCGGACGGCGGCAAAAAAACGGCGTCAGCGCTTCGATATCATCTGCCTGCACCGGTTTAAAATTCATATCCATCTTCTGTTCCCTCTCTACTTTTTCTTTGGGGGATGTCCACCCCAAACTGTATCGTTAGTATAACACATTTTAAAGCCCCTATACTGCCGTTTCCAAAACCGGGCTCCTGTCCCCCTTGGCGGCACTATTAGCTGCCGGTGGGGATAAACCGGGCAATCCGCCCTGCAAACTCTGCGATATTCTGTGTCTGCAGCACCACCCGCCCCGGCCCCTTCAGCCTGGTCAGAAACAGCCCCTCACCGCCGAAAAAGATGTTGCCAAGGCCTTTTACTGTCTCGACCTCATAACTCACGCTTCTTTCAAAAGCAACCACATTGCCCGTATCCACCTTCAGGATTTCACCTGGCTGCAAAACCTTTTCCACCAAATCCCCATCCACTTCCAGGAACGCCATGCCCTGTCCGCTTAAATCCTGCAGGATGAAACCCTCGCCGCCGAACAGTCCTGCAGAAAGCTTTTTGCTGAATGTGATACTTAGGTTGACCCCGTTCTGGGCACAAAGAAATGCCCCTTTCTGGCAGATCATGCCCCCCGTGGCCGTGACATCAACCGGCAGCACACGCCCTGCCACCGTGGAGGCAAAAGCAATCACCGATCCGGCCTGCCGCGCCCGGTAAGTGGCCATAAACAAAGACTCACCGGCAAACATCCTCCCGATCCCCTTCATCAGCCCTCCCTTCGTGTTGGTTGACATCTCAATCCCTTCCGTCATCCATGCCATCCCCCCTGACTGGGTATACATTTCTTCCCCTGGCGCCTCAAACATCACCTCTACTGCCGGCATGGTATCTCCAATAATACGGTATTTCATTATATTTGCCCCTCCATGGCCATCCATTGCTTTGTATTTTTTTATTACCATGTCCTCCGGACATGCTGCCCTCCGGGGGATGCACACGATTTGCTTTTGTATTTGTCCGGCCTTCGGACGGACGCAAATCGGTGCGGGTATAATCTCTATCGAGATTATACCACATCGGGCAGATTTTTCACAGATAATTCCACTCCAACTTCAGCCCAACTTTCTATAACAAACTTTCTACAGAAACCTTGTTGACAGATATCATATAATGTTATATAATGTATTTAAACATTTATAACAAGTGAGGAGGATTTTAGCTATGACCATCAAAGAAATTGTTGCAACCATCAAGGCAAAGCAGCCGGAGATTAAGACCGTGTATTTTGTAGGCTGCGGCGCTTCCATGTCCGATTTGTTCCCGGCAAAATATTTCCTGGAGAACAATGCGAAGAAGCTGCGTACCAGCATCTACACAGCAAACAACTTCAACTATTCTACCCCTGCTGCCGTGGACAACACCTCCATCGTTATCACCTGTTCCTTAAGCGGCAATACCCCGGAGACCGTAGCCGCTACCAAGCTGGCTGTTGAGAAGGGAGCCCATGTGGTTTCTATTACCATCAATCCGGAGTCCGGACTGGCGAAGAACTCCCAGTACCAGATCATCCACGGCTTCTATGAGAGTTATGGCGCCAAGATGGAAAAGCCCGCCAGGGCATTGGAACTTGCCTGCGAGATCTTAAATGAGTACGAGGGCTATGAGCACTACGATGACCTGCATGACGGACTGGGCAAGATTTTTGACCTGATCAACACCTCTGCCCCGCTGTTCCGTTCCACTGCCAGAAAGTTTGCAGAAGAAAACTACAATGCACCGATCCTGTATGTGATGAGTTCCGGCGCCACCCAGTACACTGCCTATGGTTTCTCCATGTTCCTGATGATGGAGATGCAGTGGTTAGAGTCCAGCACCTTCCATACCGGTGAGTTCTTCCATGGGCCCTTTGAGATGGCTGATGAGAATGCCCATTATGTCCTGATGATGAATGATGGCCCGACCCGTCCGCTGGATGCCAGGGCATTGACCTTCCTTCAGCGCATGAATGCGAAATACACCTTGATCGATGCCAAGGACTTCGGACTCAGTTCCCATATCAAGAGCACGGTTGTCGAGTACTTCAACCCGCTGATGATCGGCGGTCTGACCAGGCTTTTGGGTGAGGAGATTGCCATCAAGCGTGAGCATCCGCTGACCATGAGAAGATATATGTGGAAACTGGAATATTAATATCAATAAGAATATCCCACCAGGAAGAACCCGTGCCGCCATATAGCACGGGTTCTTCTTTTCCCTATATGTTTACACGGAAAACTCCTTCCGGGCAAATCCTTGACGAGAGGGCGGGGCAGCCTAAAGGGTATACCCTTAGACTGCCCCGCCCTCTCAATCAAGGCCAGATAGCCAGAAGAAATCTTTATCCTTTTACGGCTCCTGATGTCAGGCCCCGCACAAACTGCCTGGACATGCACAAAAACAGGATTACCATAGGCAGGGAGCAGATCAGGATGCCGGACAGCATAACTACATAATCTGACTTTAAATCTCCCTGGAAGGTCATCAGACCCAGCGGAATGGTCATCAGCTTTTTGTTCTCCAGAAATACGTTGGCGAACAGGAATTCATTCCACACATGGTTTAAGTTGACAATCGCACAGGAAGCCAGCACCGGCTTACTGATGGGAAGTATAATCTTGGTGAAGCGCTGCCAGCTCTTACATCCGTCCACAATGGCTGCCTCCTCCAGTTCCTTAGGAATGGAAATGAAATAGGATCGCATCAGGAACATGGTAAAAGGAATCCGGAATGCCACATAAGGCAGCACCAAAGCGGCGCGGGTGTTATAAAGCTTTACAGCCTGCAGGATCTTATATAACGGAACCAGGGCCACCTGCTCGGACAGGGCCATGCCGCCTAATACCAGGATGAAAACGAAGCCGCTCCCAGGCAGGTTGAACCTTGTGAGGCCATAGGCAAGCATGGAACTCAATGCCAGGATGATGCCGATGGAAAGGGCTCCTACAATGATTGAGTTTACAAAATAAGAGACCAATCCTTTATTCCAGGCTGTGATATAGTTTTCAAACATCCATTTTTTCGGCAATGCCAGGGAGTCAAGGAACATCTCCTGATTCGTCTTCAAGGAGTTCAGTACCAGCCAGCATACCGGGAATAGGATGATTGCCACCAGGATCAGCAGGAATATATGAAGCACGACCTTTAAAATGCGGGCTCTCAGGACATATTTTTCAGTACTCATAGGGACCCTCCTTATACTTCGCCGGAACGGCTGATCTTTAACTGGAAGATAGATGCCGTAACGGTAATAATAAAGATCAGAACACCCGTTGCCGCTGCCATGCCCATGTCATCATGCAGGAACGCATTCTGGTACAGGAACAATCCTAATACCTGAGAGGAGTTCCCGGGGCCGCCTACTGTGGTGGAATACACCTCTGTGAAAAGCTTGAAGGCGCCGATTACCGTAATGATGGTACAGACAAGAAGCTGTTCCTTTGCCAGGGGAAGAATGATGCTTAAGGCGCGCCGTACCGGGCCGGCTCCATCGATAATGGCAGCTTCCACATAGTCATTGGGCACATTCTGGAAGGCAACCACCATCAAAAGGGTGATATAACCGGTGAACTGCCACTGGCTCATGGCAATGATACAGAAGATCGCCAGGTTTTTGTCTCCCAGCCAGGTCTGCTGCATACTGGCCAAACCAATATTTTTCAGCAGAGTATTCAGCATGCCGAGCTGAGGGTTGTAGATAAAGTTGAACATCAGGCCCACCGCGGTCAAAGAAACCAGGGAGGGGATGAAGTAGATGTTGCGGCAGATGGTTTTAAACCGTTCCCCTGCCAGCTTGCTTTCCAGAAGCAGCGCCAGAAAAGTCCCGAAGCCAACCTGCACGATCAGGGAAATGACACAATAGTAAATATTATTGCGGATCATAATCGGGAAGGTATCGCTGGTAAAAAGCCTGCGGTAATTATCAAAGGCGACAAACTTCATGGAGGAAGAATAAGACGACAGATGGAAAAAACTGTATACCAGGTTGACAATGACTGGAATATAGACCAGCCCAAGCACCATCAAAAGACCTGGGATAACATATAAATATGGTGTTAAATTCCTTTTCTTTTTCATGTTGGCACCCACCTTTTTGATGTGGTCCGCCCAGAGCCGAAAGGGACTCCAAGGGCTTTTTCGAAAGACAGGGAGCAGTAACCTGCTCCCCGTCATGGTTTCCATGATTAAGGACTTATCATGAAACAGACATTCATTTAATTTTATTCTGAACTGATTTCATGACAGTTCCCGGTTCAACGGCGAAGCCTTACTGGGCAAGGCTCTGAGCCTCGGCAGCAACCTTCTGGATCTTCGCCATAGCATCCTCCGGTGTCACGTCCCCATTGGTAATGTCAGAGATCTGGGTCAGATACTCGTCACATACAGTGGAATACAGGGCATTGTCAAACCAGATATCCATCTTCTTGGCATTGGCAATTACCTCATAGGCGCTGATCAGGGACGGATCGGTAAGACCCTCATCCACACCCAAGGAAGCGTTGAACCAGCCAACCTCTGCGGCCTGCTCTGCACCTGTCTCCGGCCCCAGGAACCACTTTAAGAACTCAACACACTCATCCGGATATGCGGTCTTTGAAGAAACTGCAAAGCCTTCCGGTGCGCCGGATACCAGATCCGGGTTGCCCTTTGCTCCTGTAATCAGAGGGAACTTGAACATGCCCCAGTTCATATCCGGGTTCTCCTGCTTGATATTGGTGATCTCCACCAACTCTGCAAACAGGATTGCATTCTGTCCCTGGGTGAAACCAAGGCGGGCCATGTCATGGGTCATGCCATTGACACCCATGTTCATGTAAGGAACCAGCTGCTGATAATACTTAAAGGCTTCCACATAGCCGGGATCCGTAAATTCACCGGTCTTGGGATCATAGTCTTTTGCCCTCACATCATCCGGAACACACTGCTCGTTCAGTGCCCCCAGATAGTGGGCGCCCGGCCACTTGTCCTGGTTGCCCTCAGCAATCGGCACAACGCCGGATGCCTGGATGGCCTCCAGAACCTGAATGAACTCATCCCAGGTCTCAGGCACTTCTAATTTCAGGTTATTGAATATATCCACATTGTAGAAAAACTCCTTGGCATCCAGGCGGAAGGGGATTCCGTATACCATGCCGTCAGCAGTGGTGTACTCATCCATCTGGGTTTCCATCAGGCTTGCCTTCCACTCAGGGTCAGCCTCCAGGTAGGGGGTCAGATCCATCAGCAGGCCTTCACGGATAAAGCGCTCGGAGAACTCACCGCAAAAGCTAAAGAAGATATCCGGGCATTCATCGGAACCCACCACAACCTTGATTTTCTCTTTGTAAGGCTGGTTCTGTGCGCTGGTTATCTCAAACTTGATATCCGGATGGGCTGCCTCATATTCTGCAATCTTTTTTTCAATAAAAGCATTACACGGGTCATCCGGGAAACGGTGGAACAGCTTAATAACCTTCACGTCCCCACTGGCTGCCGCCCCCTGTGTTGCATCCCCTGCTGCCTCCCCGCCTGCCGCTTCTCCACCTGCCGCAGCTGTGGTCGCCGGCGCGTCAGATGATCCGCCGCCGCAGGCAGCCAGGCTAAGCGCCATCATGGCAGCCAAACCTGCACTCAGTACCTTGTTCAGACTCTTTTTCATAAATAGCCTCTCCTTTCATGACTTAATGTTTACTGTCTTAGTTGTATACATACAACCTATAACATCTTACTTCATACTATATCATATTATCCAAAGCATTGCAACTGTTTTTTGGAAATTTCTTGTGATTTTTGCTAAGGAATGGAAGTTTCAAGCGTTACTTTTATCACAAAGATACCCCCAGCAGGCAAGAAAACCCATAGCTTCCCTTGTCCGCTGGGGGTATTTTTATGATACCATGTCCTCCGGACATGCCACCCTCCGGGGATGCACATCCAATCATGAAATAATCGTCAGCTGATAGCGCTGCGAATTCACCACCACCTTGCTATAATGGAGAATCTGCTGGTTTTGGTCTGTGGTTTCCTCTGTCTGCAGAAGCAGTGGCTGGTTCTCCTCCACACCCAAACGCTGGGCCTCCTCCAAGGTGGCATAGCAGATCTGCACGGTCCTGACAGCATGGGACGGTATCAGCCCATGCTCCCGGAACACCTCATATGTGGAGCCGGTCAGGTTTGCCTGCAGAAGGAAATCCAGCCTTTTCGGATAATAGTTGGACTCTATCATCACCGGCACTCCGTCAATCTTGCGCAGACGGACGATCTTTAGAACCTTTTCCTCTTCTCCCACATGAAGGCTCCTCTGAACCGAAGCCTCCGGCATCACCCATTCCACGGAAATCAGTTCCGAGGATGGCTCCTGCCCGCTCATCCGGCTTGCCTCCGAAAAGCTGCGCACAAGATTGTCGGGATCCACCACCCGGCGCAGCTTTTTTTCTGCTATAAATGTGCCGATCCCCTGCTTACGTGTCACATACCCCTCATCCACCAGCAATTCAATCGCCTTACGCACCGTAATCCGGCTCACCTCATATTGCTGGCTGAATTCAGCCTCTGTCATCAGGCGGTCCCCGGCCTTTAGACGCCCCTCTTTGATCTGATCCTTAATCTCATCCGACAATTGCTGATATAACGGAATAATCGAATTCTTAACCATAAATTACCTCGCAATCTCTAAACCTTAATTGTGTTTAATAGTCTTATGACATAATATTACCATCAAACCAAAATTTGTGCAAGGATTCTTTGGCAATGCCCTCCAAAACTGTAAATAATTTACAAATATGAAAAATTTCAATCTACAATCGATGTGCCATATCCGAAAGCCCCTTCCATTGCACAGACCTTTGCCGCGAATTCTGCCCCCCGCTCCATCGCACGCACCAGGCGCATCTGCATTTTTGCATGGTTTGCCTCAAACAGCGGCGCATCATCCTGCAAAAGTGTGGTCAGAAGCGTCGCAAAATAGGAGTCCCCGGCGCCCATGGTATCCAGCACCTCGTCTGCCCGGCGAGCCTGCACATAACTGATCTCATCCTCATACAGGGCGTAGGATCCCGCCTCGCCTACTGTTCCGATCACCAGTTTCACCCCATATTCCGCCACCCTGCGCATCTCCTGCTCACGATCCAAGTCCCGCAGGTGCGCACAGGAGAGCAGCGCGATCTGGATGTAGGGGCATACCCGGTCCAGCAGTTCCTTGTCCCATTCTGTGGACAGGTCGAACGCAACAGGCACGCCTGTGCTCTTTAACAATGGCAGGTCATCCAGGATATAGCTGTTTGTATTCGTATAAATGATATCAAAACGGCTAATATAATCCAAATCCTTTTCTGTAAAGCTAAACCGGTGTTCCCTGGCCACTCCACCCCGGTTCGATCCCAAAAACACCCTGTCCCCGTCACGCAGGGTGACCTGTGCCGCACCGTTTTCCCCGTGGAAATGGCGGGAATGGCTATAATCAATCCCCAGCTTATCCAGAACCATACAATTGTATTTTGCCACTGCGTCATCCCCAAACTTTCCCAGATAGGCAGGAACCCCTCCGTTCATCTGGGAATAAACGCAGGTATTTACACACTGCCCTCCCGGATACATCTTGCCCCTGGACAGATATTTGTCAACCACATTGTCTCCGATTGCAATAATTTTTGCCTCTTTCATGATATTAACCTCCATTATGCATTTAATCGCTCCAAAAAACCCGGACAAAAAATATTCCTGGCATCCCGTACCGTTGCTTTTCCCTTCCCGGCTTCACTTTCCCTGGTTTACCTGCTCAAGCCAGGGAATCACCTCATGCAGCGTTTCCACGCATGCCGCTATGCGGCTCTCCTCCCGTTCGGTGGGTGGTAAGCTGTCCGGCACCATAATCACCTGGCATCCCGCTCTCCATCCGGCCTCCACCCCGGCATAGGAATCCTCCAGCACCAGGCACTCCCCCGGAGGTGTCTGCATCTTTTCGGCAGCCAGCAAAAAGATTTCCGGATCCGGCTTGCCGTTTTCTACCATATCCCCAAAGACCCGGTAATGGAAATAGCTGCTGACTCCGGCAAGTTCCAGATAATGGGAAGCCTTCTTGCTATGCGTGGATGTGGCCAGCGCAATCTGGTAGCCATGCCCCTCCAGCCATGCCAGCAGTTCCTTCAGCCCTGGCTTTACCGGCACTCCGTGTTCCCTGATCCAGTTGTTTATGTACTCAGTCCTTTCTCCGCGGAACGCCCAATAATCAAATTCCTGGCCCAACTCTTCCTGGAATACGCAAATACAGTCCTCCAGCTTAAGCCCTTTCATACGGTTCATGATCCGTTCCGTGATTGGCAGGCCATGGCGCTTCCCCACTCCGATCCAGGCATCGCTGGCCAGGCGTTCCGTGTCAAACATTAAACCATCCATATCAAAAATCACTGCTTTTACCATCATCTGCTCCTATTAACCGTTCTGGTATTTTGTCCGGATTGTTTGTCTGAATATAATCCAGACAAGACACCAGGCATTATTATTCCATATATGGCTCAAATTTCTGATAATTACGCACATCCGCCGCAGCAGGTTCATAGCAATACTCCAATGCCGTGATCTCCTGGCTCAGCAGGCCATGGTAATGATGGCGCCTCAATGTCTCCAGCCATCCCCTCAAATCATGCCTGCCATCCCCCCAGACCAAGTGCCCATATGGCGTGCCATCCACAAAATGCATATGGATGATATTCTCATCCCCCAAAGTCTGAAACCACTGTTCCGGGTTCTCCCCGGATACCCCCATGGCACAGGTGTCAATCATTGCTTTAAAATTGGGATGGGAGATTTCATCCAGCATCCGCTTCACGTCCTTCAATGTCACTGCCAGATTTGTCTCCTGTGGCCGCAAAGATTCCATAGCAAGGGTGATCCCTTTTGCCTGCCCGTAGTCGGCAAGCCTTGCCAGCATATCCCGGCCGCGCTTCCAGGCCTCCTCCCTGTCTTCATTCAGGTTCCCCCTCCCGGAATGGACTGCCATTACTGTGCATCCCAGTTCTTCTCCTGCATCCAGCCCTTTCTTAAAATAGTCAAAACTCCTGCGGTAAAGTTCCGGGTCTGCGGCAGCAAACTGATACGGCACACTGCAGTTCTCCGGCGTAATCACCTTCACCGTAAGCCCCCGCTGGCGGATCATGCGCTCCACCCTTTTACAATCCTCGTATTCCAGGTTGCTCAAAAAGAAATGCGGTGACCCTGCCCACAGTTCGATGCTTTGAAACCCCGCCCTCATCTGTGCCTCCAGGAAATACTCCAACGAAAAATAGCGGTAATGAATATTCATGCCCGCTACTTGTCCACGATCAATCAGTTTCATATACCGGTACCCCCTTATCTCTTGATAAGGCCAGTATATCATACCATGATGTATTATTACAATATATAATATCTATTTTTTTGTTTTTCTTTCTGTTTTATCGGGTCATTTTCCCTTTCCCCAGCAAACAGCCGATCCATTTTTTCGTCCAGGGTATGTTGTTCAGAAGCACTGCCGCCGTGCAGATACTCAAAGCCACGGTAATCGGGTGCCCGAACATGGACATCAGCGGGTTCTCTGCAGAGGAAGCCAGGGATACCGCCTGCCTGAAGTTGGAATCCATCATCTTCCCCAACACCATTGCCAGGATCAGGGGCGCCACCGGATAACCGAAACGGCGCATCAAAAATCCTATAAACCCAAATAAAAACATCAGCGCCACATCAAACAGCCTGTTGTTGCAGGCAAAAGAACCGATTACGCACAGGCTGGCCACCACCGGAATCATAATGCTTTTGGGAACCAGGATCACCTTACAGATCCTTGGCGCCACCAAAAGCCCCAGGATCAGCAATGCAAAGCAGGCAATAAACCCGGCCGCCAGGATTGAATGAAAAGCCTCCGGATTCTGCCTTATGAACATGGGGCCAGGCTGCAGCCCATGGACATAAAATACCGACAGGATAATCGCAGTGACCGCATCCCCCGGCACCGCCAATGTGAGCATGGGGATCAGAGCGCCGCCGATACAGGCATTATTGGAAGACTCACTGGCCATGATCCCTTCAACCGCCCCCTCGCCAAAAGGCACCTCCGGCTTCTTCACCAGCCTCTTTGCTTCATTATAAGCTATAAAGGATGCCACCGGCCCGCCAGCACCGGGAAGCGCCCCTACCAGCATCCCAATGACAGATGTATATAGGGAAAGTTTCCAGTGCCTCAGGATCTCCTTTAAGCTGACCTTTACCCGTCCCATGGCCAGCACATTCTGTTCCTGGTCCCTGTTATAAATTACCGATAACACCTCCGCAAATCCAAAGAATCCCACCAATGCCGGAACCGTGCTGATGCCGCCGGTCAGGTTCTGTACCCCAAAGGTCAGGCGCCGTGTCCCCATCAGAGGATCCAGCCCCACCATACTGATCACCAGGCCAATCATCACACTAATCAGACCTTTGGCATAATCCTTTGTGCTGACCGACCCCACCGTCGCCAGCCCAAATAGCGCCAGCAGGAAATAATCCATTTTTGTGAATTTAAGCGCCACCCGAGACACTGGTGTGGCCAACAGCCCCAGCGCCAGCAAACCGAACAGGCTTCCTGTAAAAGAATAGATAGTGGCAATATAGAGTGCCTTGTAAGCCTGCCCCTTCTTCGACATGGGATACCCGTCCAGCGTTGTGACCACCGAGGAAGGCGCTCCCGGAATATTGATCAAAATTGCCGACACTGCCCCGGAAAACACCCCCACCACATATACTCCCATAATCATTGCCAGTGCATCCGAATGCTCCCAGGTATATGTAACAGACACCAAAAGTGCGGTGGCCATGGACACCGAAAGCCCGGGGATCGCACCGACAAACAGTCCGGCCACAGACCCGGCCAATACCATCAGAATAAACCTCATGTCAACCACAGACAACATATCAAGCATCTTCCATCCCCCTTCCTATGGCAGCAGCACATGCAGCATTGCCCGAAATGCAATGCTCAAAAACAGTGTGGTGCCCAAAGGGACAAGCAACAGTATCCGCAGCCTGCGCACCCCCATAAATGCCATCATAACCGCCAGGAACACTATGGTTGCCACTTCAAATGTAGAGAATGTATACAGAAAAGAGAAAATGCCAATCGTAATATAGGGAATCTTAAGTTCAGCCAATGCCAGATAATAGATCCCACATAAAAGCAGTGCAGCAAACACCCCGCCAATCCGGCTTCCGGAAACTGCCTGGGGAACCGTTCCTTTTGGAGGTTCTATCTCTCCGGCATTTTTTCCCTTTGTAAGGCCTTCTCCTATCAGCCAGGCAGAAAGCCCCGTCATCGCCGCCCCTACAATCAGCGGAAATAAATACGGGGATTGTGCCCAATCCTTGTTAAAAGACTTCCTATAGGAAACCAGAGAATATGAGAGCAGCCCAAGGCCGCTCCCACAAAACAATATTCCTTCAACAATCAACGAATGAATTTTTTTCTTCATCAGTTATTCCCCAACCTTTTTGATCCCAAATTCTTCCGGGCTCTTCTCTGCCACACCGTTCTCATACTGCAGCCAGCAAATCACGGACTTCCAGTTGTCATAAAACTCCTGGATAGAAGCATCATCCTTATATTTCTCAAATACCGGATCCGCAGCATTTGCCTTCACGAACTCTGTCCACTCCGGATCCGCAAATACCTTCTCGGAAGCCGCCTTCAGCACATCCACAACCTCCTGGGGCGTATCATTGTTCACCACAAAACTCAGCAGGGTGTAGGGGATATTCAAATAGGGCTCTGATTCCGGTACAGCCTCTGTAAAGGCCGGGATATCCGGATAAGCCTCCATCCTCTCACTGGAGAACACGGCCAGGGGCTTCACGTCCCCGCTCTCTATATAACCTGCCAGGGTGGAAATATTGGGGTTTGTGAAATCAACCTGCCCCCCGATCACCCCCAGAAGGGCATCATTTCCAGAATCAAAGCTTGTCATTGCCACTTCATACCCCAATTCCCCCAGCACCAGACCCTGGTTATGTCCACTTCCCCCAGGGCCGGAATGGGACATCGTGATTTTTCCGGGATTTGCCTTAATATCCTCCAGCAATTCCTCCAAAGTATTATATTGGGAATCCTTACCTACTACCAATACTTTCGGATCTCCCACCAGCGGGGAAATCACGGTAAAATCATCATAACCCAGACTGCATATATTCATGGTACGGTATGTACCCATGGTCTCGGCACATACCAGAAGGGTATATCCGTCAGAAGGCTGCTCCTTCACAAACTGGCTTCCGATAGAACCAGATGCCCCTCCCTGATTGGTGACGGTGACAGACTGCCCCAAATATTTTTCTAACAGCACAGCCAGCTTCCTGCCCCAGGTATCGGTTGTCCCGCCTGCCCCATAAGGGATAATCATAGTCAATGGCTTCGTAGGGTAATCCGCAGTTGCCACCAGGCCATCAGAATCCTTTGCTTCATCCTCTCCGGCCTCCTGGCTTACCTCCCCGGCCTCCTCTGCCATAGACTCTGTTTCGGCAGATGCCTCTGTCACAGCTGCTGTTGTCCCTGTTTCCTTTGATGTGGTGGAAACACTGCAAGCAGCCAGTGAAAAGCACATAGCTGTTGCTGTTGCCCATGCGATAACCTTTTTCATAATCCTTGGTCTCCTCTTCGTTGATATTTATACCGCTAGGATTATATCACACTGCCTACCATTATTCAATATTTTTCTTTTACACTTTAAAGTTTTTATGCGATAAATTGCCGTATACAGAGATATCGGAATATCGGAATATCCGCCCGAAAATTTCTTGTTTTTTTGCCCCACATATGATATCCTCAATTAAAAATCCCCCTTCACCATTCGCCAAAGGGGTTGTAAGGAGTTCTTATGAAAGTACATAAACCCATTATTCTATGCGGTTATACCAGTTCCGGCAAGACCACCATCGGATCCCTTCTGGCAAAGAAATTAAAATTGGATTTTTATGATACAGATCAGATGCTGACAGAACAGAACCATATGTCTATTCCCGAGATTTTCTCCAAAGGCGGGGAAGAACTGTTCCGTGAACTGGAACGCAGGATTATCAGCCAGGTATGCCTTCTTGGCCCATCTGTCATCTCCACAGGCGGCGGTACGTTGGCTTCCGAGAAGAATGCCCTCTTACTCTCCCGGCATGGACTGATTCTCTATATCAAACGTCCCTTTGAAGCCTGTTATCAGAGCCTGGCTCTCCATCCCCAACGGCCACTGTTCCAAAAACATACAAAAGAGCAGCTGGCTGAAATCTATGAAAAGCGAACTGAAACCTACCGCAGATATGCTTCCCTGACCATAGAAAACAACAGCACCCCGGAAGCTGCGGTTGATTTTGCCTGCCGCTTTTTAGAATTGTAAAAATACTTATATTTTTTATTTATATTTCGACTAAGGGGTAGTCGGGAAATAGCGATTTTTACCCCTTTTTAGAGGCGACAACCAGATTTGAACTGGTGATCAGGGTGTTGCAGACGTATGCCACTACTTCTTCAAACCCTTATTTTATCACGGTTCCAGCCGCCTGCCGCCTCATGTGACCACTTTATCGCCACCTTATCGCGAAAAGGCCACTTTATCGCTCAAACACAAGGAAATTATAACATTTTCACCCGCATAATTCAATGGATTTATGCGGGTGGATTCTGTTATTAAATACAATCTTTCTTCCTACTTCGTTCATTTTTATCCCCTTACTGTGAAGTACAACCTATATACTTTTCATATACTGCTTCAGCTGATCATAAAAATTCTCTCTGGTTCCGGCCATAATCACAACAATCACCTTATCCTCCAGGTACTCTACTGTATATGCCAACTCATAATTTGTTTTATTATAGTAAATATCATACCCGAACACACCTGACAGATCTCCGGTTTTAACTTCTCCAACTGTATGATCCTCTTTTATCTTATCAACCGCTTCCTGATACAGCGTCTTTAATTTCTTATCTTTCAGTTTTTTGATGAACTTCGCTGCAGGCGGAAGAAAACGTACTTCTGTCATTCCCCATCCTCCGTACCAAAAACATCTTCATAAGATATATGACCAGTTTCTGAAGATGCAATCTGCTCTGCGTCCACAAGCATTGCTTCTACAGCTGGGCGTACCTGCCCCTGTGCCTTTTTAAAACGCTCCAGAAGATCATTACCACTGTATCCCCTGGCAATCAAGTCCGCCAGAATCTGCTCCGCAAATTCTCCTCCCGTATTGGTTCTGGCAGGACGAATAACCAGTTCATTTCCGCGCACGGTACATTCTGCCTCTGTATCAAATCCTAGCATGGTAAAAAATTTCTGTGGGATGGTAATCTGCCGCTTTGCAGAAATGCTCAATTTTTTCATTTCCATAGGAACTCTACCTTTCGTTATCGTTGCTGGCATTACTATATTCTCCTCCTCTATCATATACAACTCAAAGAAATAATATTCTTTGTTTCTTGGTTTCCAAGATTATTCTATTCAAATTTCTATCGTTTGTCAAGGTCTATGAAGCCTTTTCACTCCCTTTTCACTCCCTGACACGCCATTGGCATCCCAATTTGACACAACATTACGATTTACATAGCAAATCCCGTATGTTAAATAAGTATTGTGAAAAATCATATACTGCAACTGAACGCAGGCAGAATGTCCGACCCAAATCTCGACTGCGATGGAGTTGATTTCACGGATTATAAGACAGAATGTTTAAAACTTAAAAGTGGACACTAGTGTACTGACACATTTACTTTCAGCCAAATGACGCAGAATGAATTTTCAGTCTGCAAGACGGCTGAACGAGGCGATGCGGTGGCATCGTTGAGTGAAGCCAACGCCGCAGATGGAAATTCAGGCAAGTCATTTGGCGAAATGTAAATGTGTCAGTACACTAGCCCATATTATTAAACTATTGCCCACATCTATGAAACTAATCTTGGAGAAATTTTCGTTCACATAATTCCTAGCGGATCATAACAATATGTTTTATCTTCCTTTTTTAAAATA
>CAJURT010000052.1 GCA_910588875.1 uncultured Lachnospiraceae bacterium | reverse complement strand
CAACCTGGATCTTCTGCATCATCTCAATCGCTTTCTTCATTTTTCTTCTCCTTTTGAAGTTAAAATTCGTAACAGTTCCGGTAAACTGCCACTAAAACTTTCTTTCGCAGCCGTCTTTGTACCCCACTGCTGCTATTTTTAACAGTTTCTTTACACATTTTTAAACGGAACAACAGCCACCCAGTCTCCCAGGTGACTGCCGCGTCCTGAAAATCTTAGATTTTATGGTTTTTATTAGTTGCCGGCTGCTGCGCGGATCATCTCCAGTTCAGCGGTCATGTTGTTGTCAGCCGCGAACTTATCCTGAATCGGCAGAGCCAGAGCCTTGAAGGCATCAATGTCCAGATCCTCAAAGTTAGTTACAATCGCGCCGTCAGCGATAACCTTCTCCTTGGACTCCTTGAACATACGGTAAACAACCTCACGCTCCTCCTTGGTGCAGGCCTCAACTGCCTCGTCAATCCAGCCCTTCTGCTCATCGGTAAGACCATCATAGAAATGGCCGCTCATCAGCAGAAGACGGGTGGTGTAGTCGTGATGGGTCTCGGCAATATGCTTACCATTGTCCGTCTTGTGGTGCTCTTTCAGCATAAAGCTGGTGTAGTCGTTCTCGGCGGAATCCACAACACCCTGCTGCAATGCCTGGTACAATTCGCCCCATGCCACAGAAGTGGGGATAGCGCCGCATGCCTTCCAGAATTCCTGCTGAACCTGAGAGGACTGGGTACGGATGGTCATGCCTTTCAGATCATCCGGCTTGGTAATATCCTTCTTGCCATAGTAATCACGGACAGAAGAGGACCAGTAAGCCATGATACGGAAGTTATTGCCTGTCTTCTCGCTGACCGTTGCCTTCATCTTCTCGCCAAACTCGCCGTCCAGGCACTTCTCCCAGTGGTCAAAGCTGTCAAACAGATAGTTCAGGGAGAAAATATCCACCTCCGGCACACCGATAGC
This sequence comes from uncultured Lachnospiraceae bacterium, assembly GCA_910588875.1. Taxonomy (GTDB): domain Bacteria; phylum Bacillota; class Clostridia; order Lachnospirales; family Lachnospiraceae; genus Brotaphodocola. The sequence goes on along the minus strand of CAJURT010000052.1, from coordinate 18,866 downwards.
TGTCATAAAGCCCGGGGAGGCAACTACCATGGAAGCAGCCCCCATCTCCAGCTTCTCGATCAGTTCATTCTCGTTCTCACCCAAGGTTCCCTTATGTACGGTCACGGAAATCTTTCCGCCGGAGATATCTTCCAACACCTCTTTGAACTTATCCATACCATAGGAATAGGGGTTGTCTAAGGAGGTCTGGTTGGAAGCAATGATCAGGTTCAGTTCTGCGTTGGAGGTGTCGGCTGCCGGTGCCGCTGCCTCTCCGCCTCCTGCTGCCGCTGTCGTGGTCTCTCCCCCTGCAGCCGGTGCTGCCGGTGCCGCTGCCGGCGGGGTCGGCCCGCAACCTGCCAAAGATGCTGCCACCAGAGCGCCTGCCAATAACAATGATACTTTCTTCTTCATAATGATATTTCCCTTCTCTTTCCTTTTTATTTTACTTCCCGCCTTTCCCCAAAGCGGTGTAAAGCACAACATGGCTGCTTTTATCACTTCCGATACCCTGCAGCATTTCTGCAATCCGCAGCAATTGCCAGTAACCTGGGCTTACATGGCCCGGATCGCGTTCCACTTCTCTTCGATCACCGGGATACCGTTCTCCATATTCTCCTTCCGGTTATTAATCTCAATTTCCCCCGGATAGAATACCTTGCCGCCCTCCTGGGCCGGAACGGAGGACTTGATATCCGCCACCAACTCATCTACAATGCGATCTGTAGTTTCCGCATCGTTAAACTTAGCCGGGTCAATGGCAATCATAATCTGGGACAGTCCTATCTCATCCCCAAAGGTTCCAATCTTCTGAACAGAGTTGGCATTGGTAAGCACGGTGGAAATCAGATCCAGCAGCACGGAAATTCCGCTGCCTTTCCAGTATCCCATAGGAAGAACTCTCCAGGTCTTCTCAATGGCAGCCGGGTCGGTAGTCAGATTGCCGTCCTCATCATAACCACCGGGTACCGGAAGCTGCTGGCCCTTCAGCCTTGCTTCCTCGATCTTGCCGTAAGAAAACTGAGACACTGCGCAGTCTACGACCACGTGATCCCCATTACTCTTGGGCACAGCCAGGATCAGCGGATTGTTGCCGATCTTTCTGTCCTTGCCGCCCCATGCCGGCATATTCGGCATGGTGTTGGACCAGCAGATACCGATACAGCCTGCATTGGCTGCCTGCCAGCCATAGCTGCCGCCGCGCATCCAGTGGTTGCTGTTGCCCAGGGCCACCATTCCGATACCGTACTGCTTCGCCAGTTCAATGGCCCGGTCCATGGCCTGCTTGGCATTCAGCGGGCCAAAGCCTCTGTGGCCCTCCCACCGCTCGATAGCCCCCATGGACATCTCGCAGGTGGCTACCACATCCGGATTGATCTCTCCTTTATCCAGGTACTCTACCACACGGGGGAAACGGTTGATCCCATGGCTGTAGATCCCATCCAGGCTGTTCTGTGCAAAAACTGTGGCTGCATCCAATGCATTCTTCTCATTAAAACCTCTGCTGATCAGTACTCGTTCAAACTCCTTCAACAGTTCTTCATAGCTGATTCTTAACATTGTTTTAATCATTTCCTTTCTTTTATTTAATTTTGATAGAAATACCTTTGACACATTTCCTGCATCTACAATTTTTGCAATCGATTGTGCCTAAATTTTATCACAATTCACTTCTCATTTCAACCGCATTTTTCTCACTAATTTGCACAAAATACAGCCAGTCTTTTTGTAGTATTCTCATAAATCCCATGTCAAAAATGCACGAAATTTCCAGTCTTTTCTTTTTCTTTCGGGAATTGTATACACTCTGCCGACATTGCATTCCACCACTCTGCCGTAACAGGATCCTTTGTGGCGAATTCCGCCGCACTTGACATGCCTGAGCATTCTCACAAAATATCTACTGCAATTTTGATCACAATCTTCTTAATCCTGGCCGGCGCCTCTGTCTGGCAGAACGGCCGGTGTACATCCTCCGGAAAGAACACGGCATAAGTCCCGGGTGTCATCAGAAGCATCTTTTCTTCTGACAGCGGATTCTCCTGATAATACAGAGTATCCTTTTCCTGCAGGCAGTCCTCCAAAACCCTGTTATCGCCTCTGTCCGGATAATACCCCATATACTCAGTGCCTTCTGCCATGAACTGCAGCTCTGCATACCGCCGATGCACCTCCGGAAGCTTCTCCTCTCTCCTTCCTGTCACCCGGTCACAGATCTGAACGATCATCTCCTCTCCTCTGAGCTCCATCCTGCACTCTCCCATATCTGAGACATCCGTCTCCCGGCAATATCGGATGGCTTCCCGGATGGGTGCTGCATAAGCCCGTTCTGTCTCCCTGGCTAAAATGTGGCCGTAAATCATGATAATATCCTCCTTTTCGCAATCGATTGCGATTTGTATATTTATCATAACACAGGTATTATGAATTTTCAAGCATGATATTGTTGTGTTATTTTACATTTTTTAATCGAATATTTTATGCAAATATCACAATTTTGTTCCTTTTTGTTCTTTTTTCTCTTTCAGAATCCGAATCCAAAACCTCAAAAAATACAATCGATTGCACCGTTTGCAAAAGCCCGTGTTCACCGGCCCCTTCCCTCAATCGCACGGCGAAAAAGCAGGTTTCGCTCTTTCCAAAGCATGCCTGCTGCCTGTCACAGCCTTCCCTGTTCGCATTTCCTTGCAGCAGAAAAGGCCGGGAACGGACAGCTTCTCATCGCCCGTTCCCGGCCTGCACTGGCATGTTCCTGATTGCATCAGGTACTTTCTCTCTCTATAATCTCCGAAAACATCATCATCTTCTTGCTCTGAACCTTCCCTTCCAGACCTTCTCTCAGAATCGTCGCCGCCGATTCACTCAAAGCCTGAAGACGGTTATCCAGGGTTGTCAGCTTCGGCATACAGATCTCCCCGTATATGCTGTTATCGATCCCGATCATCCCCAGCTGTCCGGGAACAGAGATCCCTCGGTCATGGGCCGCACGCACACCGCCCACTGCCACAAGATCAATGGAATAGATGATGCCCTGTACATCCGGGTGCTCATCCAGAATCCGCAATGTGGTCTCATAACCGCCCCTGACCGAACTTTCCTCCATATCATACAGCCACAGGTTCTCCTCCCCAGCCCCGTTCCGGATCATGCCTTCGCAATACCCGCGTTGTTTATGCCGGTTTGACGGAGAAACCGAGTCCAGGACAAATGCAATCTTTGGCTTTCCCTTTGCATACAGCAGATCCACGCATCTGGCCACCCCGGCATCCTCATCCACGATTACCCCAGAGACATTTGGCAGTTCCAGATATCCGTTCACCATCACAATCGGCACCTTGGGCAAATGCTTCCGGATACTTTCCTCTACCGCTGCCGTCCCGAACATAGATCCCATCAGGATCACGCCCTCCACACGGCGCTGCTCCAAAATGCGGATATATTCTGCCTTTTTTTCATCCTCCGGCCCGGTACTCATAATAATACAGCAATATCCCCGCCGGGTCAGTTCCTGCTCAATGACAAATGCACTGTCAACATGATGGGCCACCCGGATATCTACAATCAATATGCCGACTAGACGGGAGGACTGCATCACCAGCCCCCGGGCTGCCGCGTCGGGTATGTAATTATATTTTTTTAAAAGTTCCTGCACCCGCTGCCGGGTCTCCAGCTTAATCCCCGGCTTATTGTTAATCACCCGGGACACCGTACTGGCAGCCACCCCTGCCTCCCGGGCTATGTCGTAAATCGTCACTTCCCCTAACACCTCAACATCTTCTGCTCTTTTGTCTTACTATACTCTATTTAGAACAGACAGGCAAGGGGCTTTTCATTTCTTGTGAAATCCGGCTAATATTTATAGTTTTTCTCTTTGCAATCGATTGTTTTTTTGGTGGTTTTGACTATTTCCACAGAGTCCCTCTGACTTTTTGCTTTCTGCTTCTTCCATCACCCTTTTATCCTCCCGGGTCAGTTCCATCTCCCTGCCAAAGCCAAAGGAGCCATCCCGCCGGCATTGCTGCGCAGAAAAAACCGCTGCCCGGTAAAGGCTAAGGCGAATCAGCAAGTCTTTATATTCCGCCGCACGCACTATCCCTCTGCTCCCGGATCCCTCCCCAAAATCCACTGCCTGCGAAATCCCCTCCAGATAATTCACCAAAAAGGAGGCAATAAAAGAGTCCCCGGCGCCCATGGTATCCACCGGCTTCACCAGGCATGCGGACTGCCCGTATATTCTTCCGTCCACCATCACGTAAGCGCCCTCACTCCCCCTGGTCGCTATCACGATATGCCGGCAGCCCAGTTCCATGATCCGGTCCATCGTCTCCCGGATCTTCCCTTCCTCCATACCGCCGCAGGAAATCTCTGCACAATCAAGGTACGGGCAGCATTTTTTCAGATATTCCCCGTCATAACGGTCTGAAAAATCCATGGAAACAAACCTGGCTGCCCGGCGTATCTTGGGAAGTTCCTCTTCCATATAGCTGAAGATGCTGGTATGCACCAGTCCAAAACCTGAAATATATTCTTCGTCCAGCCGGCTGAGCACCGGCGGCTTCACCCCGGCAACACCGCCCCGGTTGCCGGGGAGGAAAACCCGTTCCCCCTCCTCCAAACGCACCCTGGCACAGCCATTCTCCCCCTGTTCCAACCGGCAGTGCGACAAATCCACCTCCAATTCCTGCAGCACCGAATACACATGCCGGGCCACCTCATCATCCCCAAATGTCCCCAGATAAGCGGATTCCCTCCCCATATATTTTGCAAAGACCGCAACATTAAGGGCATTTCCGCCCGGATACATCATTTTTCTGTGGAGATATTTGTCACAGACATTATCTCCTATCCCCAATACACGAATCACAGCTTCCCCTCCCCTCTGCTGCCAGGCTGTTTTCAAACTTTCCCTTTGGCCGGCGGCAATCACTCCGCCTTTGCCACATTCGTAGTGGATATCTTATATTCATAGCGGTCTGCATTGATCACCTCTTTGCCGCTATAGACCGGTTCCCCGGCCATATCATAGGTTATGTCCCGGGACAGGATCAGGACATCGTTCTCCTTGATCCCCAGCTGTTCCGCTTCCTCCCGCGTCGCATAGCAGACCCCTATCGTTTTGGAACCGTTTGCCAGGGTAATCCCGTGTTCCTTCAGAATCTGGTGCAGGGACCGGTTCAGATCCTCCGCCAGAAGATACGCGTACTTCCTCGGGAAATGGTTTTCCTCCAGGATCACCGGCACATCATTGCATAGCCTCAGCCTCCGGATGCAAATCACCTTATCCTCCTCCTGCAGCTTCAGGGCTTTCACATCCGACGGCCTGGCCTTCACCAGTTCCGCCGACAGAAGGCAGGTTCCCGGCCTTCCCCCTTCCAGTTCACAACTCTGGGAAAATCCCATAAAATGGTTCAGGTTCCTTGAAATTTTTTTGTCCAGCACAAATGTCCCCAGCCGCTGCTTGCGCACAAGGATCTCCTCCTCCACAAGCAGTTCCAGCGCCTTGCGGATCGTAATCCTGCTGACCCCGTAGCTTTTGCTCAGTTCAGCTTCCGTCGGGATCCGGGAACCTGGCAGGATTTCCCGGCCTGCTATTTTCCCTTTAATGTTTTCTGCGATCTGCACATAGAGAGGCACTGCTGTATCCCGCATCACTTCTGACATGTAAACTCCCTCCCTATTCCCCGTTTAATAATCCAGCCTCCGATAATACCTGCGGATTGCCAGCGGATGCCTGCGGCAGTGCTCCAGGTGCACGTTAACCCGCTGGAATGCCGAGCGCATCACAATCGGTGAAAGCATGCCCCTGAACTCCTCACTGATCCCATCCATCCTGAATTTTTTTGTGTCAAACACAATAACCTTCCTGCTGACAGTATGCACAAATTTTTCCACCCGCTCCATCTGAGGCCTTGCCTTATCCTCCCCTTTTATCAAGATCACCGGCACATCCCGCTCGATAACCTCCAGTGTCCCATGGAAGAAATTGGCGGCCGATACCGGCCGTGTGCGCATCCACTGCATCTCCTCCATAATGCACATGCCATAGCAGGTGGCCCAGTCCTCCAGGTTCCCTGCCCCCACCAGATAAGTAATCGGCTCATCGCAGTACTGTTCTGCATAAGCCCGGGCATCTGCATCCGCATCCTTATAGATCTGGACCACATGGTCCGGCATATGGGCAATCTCCGCAAAAAACTGGCCATACTTTTCGAACTGCCCGGCATTTTTCAGAAAACGAAGTGTCACGGTATACCAGAAATAATAACCCCCTCCCACCGTGCTCACCAAATAATCGCATTTTTCAAAGAGGGGCGTCCCTGCCTTTTCCACATATCCCACCACCTTCGCCCCCAGGCTATGGGCCTTGTCCACTGCCTCCACAATCTCTTTGGTATCCCCGGAAATGGACTCTATCACCACAATTGACCTCTCGTCAAAGAACGGATTGCCCACCAGGTTAAAATCTGCTGCATTCTCAATATAGAGAGGCAGCCTGGAGCCAAGCTGTTTGGCTATATGGATCATCTGGTTTGCATAAAGGGCCGTCCCCCCGATCCCGATATAGAAAATACCGGAATAGCCTTCTTCGCAGACCTGGTCTACGATTTTCTCCACCTGGGGGATAATATCCACTCCGTTCTGATGTTCCTGCCTGATTTTTGCTTCGTCAAAATTCAACATATCTCTTCCGCCTCCCGTGTTTATTCATTATAATACATCATATAACAAATAATGACCACTGTCAACGATTTTTAATATGTTTTATAATGTTATGATACCGGAATCAAAATACCTTTTGCCCCCAGCATCATGCCATGTCCCTGTCCTGGTGCACTACCAGCTGCCGAAGAGGAATCACAATCCCCTCCTCGTCAAACCTCAGTTTAATCGATTCAATAATATCCCACCGGGCCGGCCAGTACTCATCCTTCATCATCCACCCCCGCATGCCAAGGATCACGGCATTTTCCCCCAGTTCTTTCACAAATACCCGGGTTCCGTCCTCACAGAGGACCTGGGGATGCTTCTCCAAAATATCACAGAGGATTTCTTTGGCTCTTTTCAGGTCCGAAGCATAGCTAATCTGTACTTCCAGGTCTAGCTGCCGCTTTTCCTGGGCAGTCGCATTAACCACAGTGGCATTGGCAACTGTGCCATTCGGTATGGTGACTTTGCGGTTATCCACCGTTGTCAGCACGGTATACACCAGGCCAATGTCCTGCACCGTTCCTTCCACATCCCCGCATACAATGTAATCCTGGATCACGAATGGCCTGGTAAGCATAATCAGGATTCCTCCCGCAACATTGGACAAGCTCTCCTTCAGCGACAGCCCGATTGCCACCCCTGCGGATCCCATCAGAGCCACAATCGACGCCGACGGCACTCCCAGCTTTTCCGCTGCCATAAAAACCACCAGTGCATACATGGCCGCATTGATTACCGAAAGCAGGAATTTATTTACATTCTCTTCAAGGTTCATTTTCAGAAATGTCTTTTTCAGGATCCCGCCCAGTACCCGGGCAATCCGGAATCCCACAAAAAGAATTAACACTGCAAACAATACCCGCCAAAAAAACGCCCTCAGCCCCGGAGCCCAAATCTTCAGTGCATCTAAAACCAGGCTTCCTTCCAGGCGGGGCACCGGTACCTGGGCTTCCGCCATCCCTATTTTTATAGCCATGCTCTTTTCCTCCCCTTCTCTTTCCTATTTCCTTGTCCTGCCGGCTGTTTCCCGGCCATGCAGCCCGCTGTCCCCTGCCCAGGCTGCCGTTTTACCGCATACTGCTGTCTGTCACAGCCCGCTGTCCCTTAGCAGCTTCCCAACCTCCCGCTCCTCCTCCGAAAACAGCAGTTCCTTGTTATACCGGTAATACCTCTCACAATCATATTCCTGCAAAAATCTTACACTGTAAAAGCCCGTGTTCAGTTCTGTCACAAACAGCGCCATCTCCTGGCTTCCGCCAAAGGCCGCCTCCATAAAATCAAAGGCATTCTCCAGCTTCTGCCCTGCCCTGGCGGACAGTTCCCCATACCGGCTGCTTTCTGACGCGAACAGTTCCTGAAGCCGTTTCCACATATCCTCCACGCACGGAAAATCTCCGGTCCTTAAAACTTGCAGCTTTTCTTCCAAAGCCTCACTCACCTCACGGTCCAGGAAAAGTTCCCTCCGTGAGAGCAGCCCGTTCTCCTGGCGCTGCTTCCAATCCCTGCTAAACTCGCTTAGCATCATGGAAAATGCAGAAATTGCCCGGGCACAGTTCCCTGGCTGCCCCTCACCTTCCCCGTCGGCAATACCCCCAAACACTCCGCCGGCATGCAGCTTTTTCAGTTTCTCCATCTCCAGTTCCAACCGCTCCCCCAACCGGCACACCTCCCGGAACTGCCCATTCAGCGCGGAAAGCAAAAGCCCGGTCACACTGACCCTCTCATCAAAGGCTGCCCGTTCCAGTTTCTCATATATTCCTGCTGTTGTCCGGCCGTCCAGGATATCCTCCACCCGGTAATCCTCCTGATACTTCCGGTACAGTTCCAGATAGCTGGCAAAATCACGGGCAATCTTTGGAAACTGAATATATTCCGACACAATCTCCCGGTCCACCCTCAGTCCCAGGCAGCCATACACCTCCATCAGCTGGGAAAGATCCTCCCACCCCCGGGGAGTGGCAAACATTTTCCCATCCACCGTAGTCTCAATCCGGCAGAAATTCTGCTGCCGCACGTTCAGGTAAGAACAGACTGCCGGATGGACTCCTGCCTGCAGCGCATATTCCTTCCAGACAGCAAAATCCGGTTCCACGTCAATCCGGCGAATCCGGTCCAGTGTAACAATGTCAAATTCCCGCACGGATTTGTTATATTCCGGAGGATTCCCTGCCGCCACGATAAGCCACCCCTCCGGGATCCGGTGGTTCCCAAAGCTTTTCCCCTGCAAAAACTGCAGCATGGCAGGCGCCAGTGTCTCAGACACACAGTTGATCTCATCAATAAACAAAATCCCCTCCAAAAGCCCGGTGCTGCGGATTTTCTCATAGACAGAGGCCACGATCTCACTCATGGTATATTCCGTGGCCCGGTACTTCCTCCCGCCAAACTCCTTCTCCTCAATAAACGGCAGTCCGATGGCGCTCTGCCGGGTATGGTGGGTGATGGTATAAGCCACCAGCCCGATCTGGCACTCCTGGGAGATCTGTTCCATAATCTGTGTCTTCCCCACTCCGGGGGGCCCGATCAGCAGAATCGGCCTTTGCCGGATCCCCGGCATCACATAAGCCCCGTAGGCATCCTTCATCAGATATGCCCGGATGCTGTCCTTGATTTCCTGTTTTGCCCGTTTAATATTCATAACCACTGCCCTCTGTCTTTTCTTCGTTTCTGGCCGTCCCCAGTTCCTCATGCCTTCCTTCCGGGGATACCGAAGCCTGCTCTGTTAGCTGCCCTGGCTCCAATATCAGTTTGATTGCCCATGGGGGCACAGAAATATCCGTATATTGATCCTTCACAAACACAAACGCCGTATCGTAGACCGGCTTCTTCACCGGATAAATCCCCTCTCCGTCCGTAAAATACAGCAGGCCCCGCAGCCGGTGAAAGGCCCCCTGGCTCACCATCCCGTTTACATACTCAAAGGCTGGCCGAAAATCCGTCCCGCCCTGCCCGACGACTTGAAAGTCCTTCATATATTCTTCCATTTCCTCCCTGCTGGCAATCCGGCAATCCTGACGGATCTGCTCATCACATTGGATAATATGGATATTCGTCCTGCAAAAATAGCTGTCCGACTCACAAAGCACATCATAGGTTTCCTCCAAAAAACGTTTTACCAGTTTCCCTGAACATGACATGGAGGTATCAATCACAATCACAAAATCCTGAATCCGGCTGATCTCTTTGGACTCCAAAGGTTCTATCAGAGGCATATCCCCATACAATGACATTCCATAGCTATAGAACACATAGTCAAAGGAATCCGGATCCACCTGCATCTCCTCCCGCAGCACAGCAAACTTCCGCAGAAACTGCCGATAATCATAACGTTCCCTGTTTTCTACCTGCACATGCTCCAGCAGGCTGCGGGTATCCTCATCCTGCTGATTGCCCATGGTCTCCATCTCTGTCTGCAGCCGTTCCCGGTTACGGCTCCACTGGTTCTGCCTGGTAATTGGCAGTCCCGGGTCGTCTCCCGGCAGTTCCCAGTACTGATGGTCATCCACATAAAATTCTGCCGCCAGCCGCTTCCTCTGCTTTGGCGGCAGCTGCATTTCCTCCAAAATATGGCATACTCCCTCAGCATTCAGCACTGGCAAAACCTTTCTCATCCTCCCATACCAGTCCTGCCGGTAAAGAGATGGCTGACGGTGGATACAACGCAGATACAATCCGTCTATCACGGACTCCACCGCAATATCACAGGCCAGGCCCCAGTCCTCTTCCCCCCGCCTGCCCCGGGTATCCATATGGCAGAACAGGCAATGCAGCACCATATGGAGATAGCATCGGTTCACCGTAACCCGCCCCTGGAGGAAGAGGCGCCCAAGGTATTCCGGCCGGTAGTAAATGGCAAATCCATCCGTCCCCACTCCTGCACAATCCGGTGCCGCCTCATATCTAAGGCTGCTCAGGGCCACATCCAGACAGCGCATGTTCAGGTATAACTCATTCCTTGCATTGGCAAGGATCCTGGTGCACACCTCTGCCATATTCAGTTCTTCCAGCTGCCGGTGCCTTACCGGATCTATCATCTTTGTGCCTCCTTTTCCCCCTTAATGCACTCTCGGAATCTCTCCTGCGCCTGCCGTTGCGGCTGATTTTCCGCCATATGCACATAAATTGAATCCCGGGAGTACATCTTAAAGTTCAAACCGCCGCTTCCCGGGCAAAACCTTCCGGTGCCGGAAATCCATCAGCCATGCCACAGCCTCCGTATTGCCGGCTTCCTGGGCCATCCGAACCATCTCCTGCAGCTTCTCGCCCGCTTCCCTTTCTCCTTCTTTATCCTGCCCAAGCCCCAGGATCTCCTCTGTCAGCCAGGGGATGCCTCCCGGCTCCAGGATGCTTCCGTCCATCTCCCGGCTGCCTGCCCCTATCATCAGCCGGGCAGCCGTCCGCCAATGCCCCGCCACATAATCCCGGTACATCCCCCGGTATTTTTCCGTCAGCCCCAGGGGATATTGCAGCCTACCCAAGGCCATCTCTGTCACCAGCCCCTCCCTCTCCTGCACCTTTGCATGAGGAAAAAGTTCATCATATTTTTGGTACTGGAACTCAGTTCCCGAAAAACAATAGCGGTACCGGTGCCCGCACCCATGGGTCTCTATATACAAAATCCTGGCCGGTGTATTTTCCACGGACTCCTCATAATACTCCGGAAATATCAGGCGCGCCTCCCCGCCTCCCCCAAAACTGCCGCTTCTAACGCCTTCCCCGCCTCTCCACGGACATATCCGCACCCGTAAAGTCTGGCGCAGTTCCGAGAGAAGTTCCTTCAAACAAGATTTTTCCCCTTCAAACACACAAATATCCAAAAAATTCACGCTTCCTGCCCCTGCAAACAAGCCTGTCCCCAGATCCGCCGCCCTGCTGCTGCAATGGATCCGCCGCAATTTTTCACAATTGTAAAACCCATAGGCGCCTATTTTCCTCAATCCGGCGGGAAGCCATATTTCCTCCACCTCACTGCCGGCCAGCACATACTCCCCCAGTTCCGTCACCAAATGGCCCTCTGCCCTCTCCGGGATCACCACTTCCTTCCGGGCCCCCCGCACCTTATCAATCCGCACGTTATCCCCAACAACCGTATAAGAAAAATCCATAGGCCTCTCCCATTCCCTTCCCTTACGATAAGATTCTCCCCTTTTCTGCCCTTATTATAATACGTATATTTTAAGTAGTAAAGATGGCAACATGCCCTTCCCATCCTCCCTGACGCCCCCTCCCACGCCAACATCCCTTTTTCCGATTTCCCGGTTGCAGTTTCTCTTTATTTTGAATATAATATAAAATAAGAATCAAATACTTTTCTTATAGAAAACGCTCACCATGGGCTAAAACCAAATGTAAAGGGCCACTACTTATGCGCGAACGACAATTCAAGATCCTCCAGCAGCAAGCTTATGACCACATTAAGAACGGAATCCTTGACCAATCCTTCCAATATGACCAGATATATTCTGAATCAAAGCTTTCTCTGGAGATTGGGATTTCCAGGACACCGGTCCGGGATGCCGTGCACCGCCTTTATCAGGAAGGCCTGATTGATATTATCCCTAACAAGGGGTTTATCTTACATAAGATCACCAACACAGAGATGATGGAAAACCAGGAAATCCGCTCCGCCATAGAGGGCTATTGTTCCAGGCAGGCTGCTATCAGCAATTCCTCCGGCCCTGTCCGGAACCTTTTAACAGCCATGGAGGCATCCCTTGATAAGCAGCAGGAAATCTATGAATCTACCAGCGATGTCTTCCAGTTTACTGCGGAGGACCAGCACTTCCACTTCCTCCTGGTGACCTACAACAACAATGAGACATTTTTGGATATCTATAACCAGTGTATATACAAAACCAAGCGGCTGGCCAGCTATTCCCTGAAAAGCGAGGGGCGTATGCTCCACACCCTCCATGAGCACCGGGACATTTATCAGGCAATCCGGGAAGGCAACCCCCAGCAGGCCTATGACGCGGTTATCCTCCATATGCAGGCCCCTTTGAGTGTCTACATGCAAAATTCCGGTCTGGAACCCTGTGAGTAGCCCGGGCACCCCCTCCCGGGCCTGTTTGTCTTCCTATGCACCGGGAGACAATTGCCCGCAGAAAAGCGAACAGGCGGCAGGTAATAAGATACCTGCCGCCATGTTGGGTTTATTTCCGATATGCGATTTCTTTGTCGATCTTGGCTACCAGGGAATATACGGTATCCACCATATTTCCCACATAAAGCTTGCCGGCCTGGGTGATAGCCTGGTAAGCCTCAAGCCTCTCCCATCCCAGTTCCATCAGCCAGCCCAGAAGTTCACAATATGCGATACGGGCGGCATCCTCCATGGGTTTTGCGCTGCCCACACACATCAGTTCCGTGGGGCTTTCAATCCGGGGCCATAAGATTTTGTGGTTTTTAACCAGGTCAAATTTTAGTGTCACCTTGGCAGTGATTTCCATGGCCACGCCGCACACCTCCCCCTCCCCCTGCTTTGCATGGACATCCCCGGTGAAAAAATAGGCTCCGGGTACGGAAACCGGAAGATACACAATATTGCCGGGCTTCACGTCAGGGACATCCATATTCCCGCCGTTTTCAAAGGGGCTTATGGTCTTGATCACCTCAACGGCAGAGGCCGTGGCAATGGTTCCTAAAAACGGCTCCCACTTAAAGGAAAGGCGGTTATTGTACGTATAATTTCCATTTTCGTCCCGTCTGTAGATATAACAGGGATCCGGGAGGGGCTCATGGAGCATACGGGTGGTCCGCGTGCAGACCAGTCCGCCGAAATTGGGGTTAAAACAGCTGGCAGCAAAATCCCGGGTGGCTTCAATGTCAACAATCTCCACCTTCAGCATATCTCCCGGCTCTGCCCCTTCAATTTTTATGGGCCCTGTCTGGGGATTATCCCCTTTTAGTGTCTTAAACACTTCCCCTGCCCTTTGGTTGTTGCTATATATTTTATTGCTGAAGGCATCCATCGTATAGAGGGCTATGGTTTCCCCGGGCTTTACGGCTGCCACAGGTTCTGCATAACGTGTAAACACATAGCTATACTGATCATCTGCCAGTTTGATTTCTCTCATCGTCTTCCCTCCTGGTATTTCTTCCTTATACTGTTAAGTAGGACGTAACCTTGTCCTGGTCCAGTAGTTCCTCCCGTTTCAGGCTCCCCACAATCCTTCCCTTATCCATGGCATATGCCCTCTGGGAGATCTTCTGGATCAGCTTTAAATGCTGCTCTACCATCAGGATCGTAATATTCATCTCCTCATTGATTTTGCAGATAATCTCCCCGATCTGGTTTACAATATTCGGCTGCACCCCTTCTGAAGGCTCGTCCAGCAGGATGAGTTTCGGGTTTGCAACCAAAACCCTGGCAATTGAGAGCATTGCCTGCTCTCCCCCTGAGAGCGTCCCGGCCTTTTGCTTGCCCCTGGAAAACAAAATCGGGAAGAAGTCATGGGCAACGGACAAATCTCCTGATTTTTTCCTGTTGTTGATCCCTAAGCCGATCTTTAAGTTTTCTTCTACTGTCAGCGCCGGGAAAATGCCATGCCCTTGTTCCACATACCCGACTCCCTCTGCCGCCCGGGTGTATACCTGCTTTTTTGTAAAATCCTTACCATTGATTTGAATCGAACCTCCCATGGGGCGGATGGAACCTATGATGGTTTTCATCAGCGTGGTTTTCCCCACCCCGTTTCTCCCGATAATGGATACGATCTCCCCCTCTTTTATCTCAATGTCAACGCCGCGGATTACCTGTACCTTCCCATATCCTGACATCAGAGCCTGCACCTTAAGCATCCTTTCGCCTCCTTTTGCAAAACCTGCCTTTATTCTTCCCCCAGGTAGATCCGGATGACATCTTCATTTTTCTCAATCTCCTCCAGGGAGCCTTCTGCAAATATCTTTCCATAATGCAGTACTGTGACCCGCTGGGCAATCCTCCTGACAAAGTTCATATCGTGATCGATAAAAATAACCGTCATCCCCTGGGCATTGATTTTTTTCACCAATTGTGCAGTAAACTCTGTCTCCTCCGGCCCCATTCCCGCAGCAGGCTCATCCAACAAAAGAAGCTTGGGCCTGGATGCCAGCGCCATGGCTATCTCCAGCCATTGCTGCTGGCCATGGGACATGTTCTTAACAAAAGGGTTTCCCAGACCCTGGATTCCTACAAAATCTACCAGCCGGTCAATCTCTGCCTCCACTTCATGGGAGGATACATGGTTCTGCAGGGCTATCCGGATATTGTCACGCAGGGACAGTTCGCCAAAAACCCCCGGTATCTGCATTTTGATGCTGATTCCCCGGTACGCCCGCTGCCACATTTTCAGTTTTGTAATATTTTGGCCCTCATATATAATCTCTCCCTTTGAGGGAGGGTACTCTCCCATGATCATACGGAAAATTGTGCTTTTCCCTGCCCCGTTGGGGCCAATCAGGCAATGGAGTTCCCCGCCTTCGATTTTCATATTTACGTTATCGTTGGCCCTGATGCCGCCAAAATATTTTGACAATCCCTTTAATTCCAGAATCGTATCCATCATCCGCGGCCTCCCTCCTTGCTTCCCTTTTGCCTCAGCCTCCCGGCAAACCCATCGATTGCCTGGAACCCGGTATCAATGATCCCGTTCGGTACCAGCAGCACTACCAATATCAGAATCGCCCCTAACACCACATAGGCATACTGTGTCCCGTTTGCTGCCATTGCCTGGGCAAATTTCAGGTAAATCAAGGCAAACAGGTATACGGCAATCGGATTCTTCCTCCCACCTGCCGCCGCAAGCACAATCGGCACTGTCGCTGATGTCATGTTCATGGATGTCGGCACAATATAACCGCCCCACATGGTATAGTAAACCCCTGCCAGGGCCGCAATCCCTCCTCCGGCCGCAAATACCAGTGTCTTGATTTTAGAGGCGTCATATCCCAAAAGGCTGCTTCTGTGGGTATTCTCCCGCAGGGCAAACATTGCATAGCCCATACTGTGCTTCTCAATCACCTTAAACGCAACCAGCACGATTAAGATCGTCGCCAGCACCACATAGTAAAATGCCGTCCCCGTAACCGGGTAGTTTCCAATGGTGAGGGGAGGGATTTTGTTGATTCCGTTAAAACCATTTAATGCCACCTTCCCGATTTTCCATTTTGGGTCTGCCGTCTGCTGCAGGAAAGTCTCCCCGATCAGGGTGAAGCACAAGGTTATCACTCCCAGAAAAGAATCATTTACCTTTCCATAAAAAAGGAAATATCCAAAAATTCCTGCCACCGCAAACCCAAACAGCACGGACAGCACCATCGCCAGGGGGGTAAGCGCATTCTGCTGCAGATTCAGGGCAATGATCCCATAGCAGTAGCCCCCTAAACCGTAGAAAGCTGCCTGGGCAAAGCTGAACAGCCCGCAATATCCCCAGGTCAGCACCAGGCTTGCAGCCAAAAGCATTTGATACATAAAAGAGGTCAGGTTGAGGACACTGAATCCAGACGCAAAAAGAGGATATACGGATAATACGCCAAAAAAGACAACCGTGGCCACCATGGAACTGTCCCAACGGATTTTATCTGTTTTTTTCATTCGCCTGTTTTCCCTCCATTCTGCGTTCATGAATCCTTTCCACTAAAAGCGACATCCCGCCCGGGAGCATACGCAGCACTAAAATTGCCACCAAGAGCAGCGCCATCCTGCCGAAGAAGGAAGTCAGTGCCATGGAAACCAGGCCTTGCACCACGCCCAAAAATCCCGCTGATGTCACAGTGCCCACCAGAGGGTTCACGCCGCCTACCACCACAGTGACGAAACTCTGCATCTGGAAGGACTGACCCATGGTGGGGGCAATGGTCATCGTAGGCGCATAGAGCCCTCCGGCAAAGCCTGCCAGCCCCGAGCCCACCATAAAGGTGATTGCATACATCTTTTTGGTATTGATCCCTAGCATACCGGCGCTTTCCGGCCGCTGCATGGTTGCCCTGGATTCTATCCCAAACCTGGTTGCCGAAAAAACATAGTATAATATTACCGGGATGACAAATGCGATCCCTATGATGATCAGTCGGTAAACCTGATAAGTGCTGCCGCCAATCGCCACATGGCCAAACGGGGCAGTCACAACCGGAAGGGTGGGCCCCATCAGGATAAGCATTCCCTGTGAAAGAATCAGGCTAAGCCCCCAGGTTACTGCAATCGAGTCCAGGGGGCGGTTATACAGCCGGCACATCAGGAGGCGGTCAATCACCCCGCCGAATATGGCAACCCCCAATGAACCTGCCAGGATTGCAGCCCCAAGAGGCAGCCCCCACCTGGCAGCCAGGGTTGTGATATATGCCCCTAACATGATAAATTCCCCATGGGCCATGTTGATGATCCCCATCATACCATAGATAATAGAAAGCCCGATTGCCGCAATCATTAAAAATGCGAAACTGTCCAGGACCTGATATAATGAAACAATGAAAGTATTCATATCCACAATCCTTTCTAACCAAACCGGTGCATGCCCCAAATATTCCTGCCTGGCCTGGATGTCCCTATCAGGCACGCACCGTGTCTTTTTATTTTATCGCCCGTTTTCCCGGCAGACTTTTACAAAACAGGATAACCCTGTCTTCCCGCCGGCCCTGGGCAGCTTACATTTCCGGCATTTTTGCATCTGCAGGCATTTCGTCCAGGCTCAGTTCCACGTTGGGTGCTTCTTTCCTCAAGTCAACCCCCATAACCTCGGAGAGCCAGAACGGCACCGACTGGGGATAACAGGTGTCTGCAACCAGGTTGTGGTTCTCATCACAGTGCATGGACCAGATATCCTTTACACATTGGTGGCTGTCCCCCAGCAAAACCACCTTGCCGCAGGGCATCCCTTCCAGCGTAATGCCCTTTTCCATCTCCGCAATCACGGTTTCCACGTCCGTGGTCCCGCATCTCTTCACCGCCTCTGCCCACAGATAAATGCCGGTATATTCCGATTCTGCTTCCATCCCTACATATTCCATATCCGGGAACATCTTATACATTTTTTCCGTAAATTCTTTTGCCTCCGGTGTCTCAAGTTCCTCCGTGTAGGCAGTGGTTACAAAAGTGCCTGCCAGCGCCGGCGGGTCAAACCGCTTATGCTCATAGCCCTGCACCATCAAAAACGTAGAGCAGAGAGGGGGCAGGTCGCTGCCGGAAGCATTCCATTGCCCAAAGAAGGAACTCTGGGTAACGCCGGTCAGATGTACGATGACGAAATCCGGATTTGCCGCCTTGATCTTATCAATGGAAGAGGCATACTGGGAAACCGACAGGGGCACAAACTCTTTGCCCACACATTCCGCACCAAGGCCGTTGCCGATAAATTCCGCCCAGGCAAACGTGCCGTAGCCTACATTGTAATCCGCACCGATAAAATAATATTTGTTGCCATACTTTTCAATCATGTCCTTCATCATGGGCACTACCTGCTGTTCCGGCACTGCCCCTGTACAGAAGGTATAATGGCTGGCCACGCCGCCCTCATACTGATTGTTATAAAAGTAAAGCATTTTATTCTCTTCCATGATTGGCCGGATTGCCTCACGGGAGGCGCTGGACATGGCTCCATGGATCGCCACCACCTTGTCCTCCAGGATCAGCTTCCTTGCCATTTCCTGATACCGGGTATTGTCTGACTGGGTATCCGGCGCAACAAACTCAATCTGTTTTCCCAGCAGGCCGCCGGCCTCATTGATTTCGGAAATCGCCAGCTGGGCGGCATTGTACTTTTGCACCCCCACCAGGGCAAAATCACCGGTACGGTCATATAGGCCACCCAGTTTGATCGTCCCCCCATCTCCCGGGTTCCCTGCCGTCTCCTTGGCTGCCTCATTCCCTGCATTGCCGGATGCTGCCTGCTGGGTCTGTGCTTCCTGGGCGGCTGTCTGGTTCTGTGCCTGCCCGGAATTTGACCCGCAGCCGCTTAACATCACTGCCATCGCCATCCCTGCTGCCACCAATGCTTTTCTGTTTCTTTTTTTCATCCCTTTTTTCCTCCTTCTCTCATACTTTGCTTTTCAAAATTAGGGGCATATTTTGCTGCCACCTTGATCGCCTCTACCATGCTTACCTCGCTGGCAACCCCTTTTCCTGCCACATCAAATGCTGTCCCATGGTCCACGGATGTAGGACGGATTTTGCGGACATTCAAAATAAAAAAGAATGTGGAGGT
>CAJURT010000051.1 GCA_910588875.1 uncultured Lachnospiraceae bacterium | reverse complement strand
TAAGGCATTTTTCCCAGATACTTCTCAATAATGCCCTGGACTCTCCCCATCATCAGATAACTGAGAAGAAAAATCCCCAGCGTAGAACCGATTAACAGAATTTCTTTCATTTCAGCACCTCCTCGTAAAATATTGACAATACCCTCCCGTCTGCAGTCACAAACACCGAAGCAGTTCTGCATCAGATCCGGAAACATTTCTGAACCGCCTTCGGCTTTCCCAGAACCAGCATGGATTGTCCTCTGCTAAGGACAGTATCCGGCAAAATGTTCATGTTCAGCCTGCCCTGTTCCCTGACCCCCAAAATATTAATTCCATATTTTTTGCGGATATCCAGCTGAATAATGGTATTTCCGTTCCACTCATCCGGAACAGTCAGTTCAAAAATAGAGTATTCCTTATCCAGTTCAATGTAATCCAGGATATGCTCGGAAGTGCAGCGGATCGCTGTCCAGGCTGCCAGCTGCTTTTCCGGGTACACCACCTCGTCCGCGCCGTTTCGCAGCAGGAATTTTTCCTGGACTCCCCGGGATGCCCTGGCAATCACCTTTTTGGCTCCCAGTTCCTTGAGAAGGGAAGCGGTTTCCAGTGAATTCTGGAAATTATCCCCAATGGTCACAATACAGGCATCAAAATTGCGGATTCCCAGAGAGGAAAGGAACTCTTCATTGGTGCTGTCCCCGATCTGGGCGCTGGTCACAAAAGGAAGGGCTGCATTCACCCGCTCCTCGTCGTGATCCACTGCCATGACCTGATGATTTAAATCGCTAAGCTTCCCGGCAATATGCCTTCCAAACCTTCCCAGCCCGATCAGTAATATCGCTTTCATCCCATCCTCCTTTAACCTGTATTCTGCAATTATCCTACCGTCATCTTCTCCTGGGGCAGCCTTGCCGTATTCCCCCTCCGTCTGCCGGACAATGCGGCAAAAATCAGTGTCAGCCCGCCCACTCTCCCGATGTACATCAGGAAGATAAGAATCATCCGGGACAGCAGCCCCAGCCGCGGTGTCAGCCCCAGTGTGAGCCCCACGGTCGCCACGGCTGAGGAGGTTTCAAACAGGCATTCCAAAAGCCCGATTCCTTCCACCCGGCTGATCACCAGCCCTCCGCCCAGGAAAAGCGCCAGATACATCACCAGGATCGTCACCCCGTTCCGCACCGTATCCTCATCCAGCCTCCGCCCGAAGAAATGGGTGTGCTCCCTGCGGCGGAACACAGACACTGCCGTGGACAAAAGCAGGGCAAAGGTTGTGGTTTTCATCCCTCCGGCTGTGGAGCCGGGGGAACCTCCCACCAGCATCAGCAGTATCATCACAGCCAGCCCTGTCTCACTCATCCCGTTTAAGTCTATGGTATTGAACCCTGCTGTCCTTGCCGTTACGGACTGGAAGAGAGAGCCCAATACACGTTCCTTAAAAGGATATCCGGATAATTCAAAAAAGAAAAAATACACAGCCGGAATCACTATCAAAAGCGCGGTGGCGCTTAATATCACCTTACTCTGCATCCGGTATTTCCGGATACGGTGCCGGTTGGTTTTCATATCCTCCCAGGTGAGAAAACCGATTCCTCCCGCCACAATCAAAGCCATAACCGTATAATTAATCACCCGGTTTCCCGCAAAAGCAGTCAGTGAAGAATAAGGGGAACTGCTGCCCATCAGATCAAACCCTGCATTGCAGAAGGCAGATATGGAATGAAACAAGGCATACCAGATTCCTTTTCCCAGGCCAAACTCCCGGCAAAAGGAGGGGGCCATGAACACAGCGCCCAGCAGTTCCAAAAAAGCCGTGGTTCCGATGATAAAACCGGTGAGACGGACAATCCCGCCCATCTGATGGGCGCTGATCGCCTCCTGCATGGTACTGCGCTGCTTGAGGCTGATCTTTTTCCCGGAAACCAGGGCAATCGCCGCGGCAACCGTTATCACCCCCATACCGCCGGTCTGTATCAGCAAAAGAATCACAGCCTGCCCGAAGCCAGTCCAGCAAGTGGCCGTATCCCGCACCACCAGGCCGGTTACACACACGGCAGAGGTTGCCGTAAACAGTGCATCCGCAAAGGTTACCTCCTGCCCCTCCCGTATGGAGGCGGGAAGCATAAGCAGCAGGCTCCCCCAGAGAATCACAAAGGCAAAACCAAGGATGATAATCTGTGATGAGGATAATCTTTTTTCAAGCCCTCCCATCTTTGCATCCCCTTCCCTCCTGTACTTTATATTATCATTATGTCACTTCAGGCATGAAATGTGCATTAACATCTGTTCCCTGGCATTAAGATTGTATTAAGCTGCTTCCGTCCTGGTTTTCTGAAATAAAAAAGATGCTGCCAAAAAGCCCTGTCCGGCAATCCCGCAGCATCCTTTTTTACCGCATATTCTACTCTTTCGTTTCCGTCAGAATCCCTGTCTGGGGACTATCCGCCCCATGCTTTCTTCCAAAGGTCTCTACCCTTTCCACAAACTCCCTCACCAGTTCCTCCGATACCACATCATACTGGCTGCCCTTCCCGTTGGCGGCAAGGCTAAAGGATACATCCCCCCTCACTGTAGTCGGATCCTCCATCCAGGCCTTACAGGAACTATGAACCTGCCGGATCCCCGTCCTCTCCAGCAGTTCCCGGACATTATCCTTATTCACCCCGCTCCCTGCCAGGATCTCAATCCTGCCGCCAAAGCATCCCTGCAGTTCCCCTATCAGCGCCGCCCCCTGGATTGCCGTCGGCTTTAACCCGCTGGTCAGCACACGGTCCACGCCCATACTAATCAGCTGCTCCATCGCCGTATAAGGATTCCGGCAGCAGTCAAAAGCCCGGTGGAACACTGCCTCTTTCCCGAACCTCTTGATATGTTCCACAAGCTTCTGGTTCTTTTCCCTGTCCAGGGATCCATCCTCCCTCAGGCAGCCGAAGGCAATGCCGTCTGCCCCATGTTCCAGGAGATTACAGCACTCCCTTTCCATTGCCAGAAATTCTTCATCCTGGTAACAGAACCCGGCGCCCCGGGGACGCACCATGGCAATCACTGCCAAATCAGGGAACCGTTCCTTCACCAGGCCAAGGGTCGGCGCCGTAGGGGTCAGGCCTCCCAGCATCAGCCCGCTGTTTAACTCGATCCTCTCTGCCCCGCCCAAGGCAGCCTGTTTTGCGTCATAAAAACTACCGCAGCATATCTCTGCTATATAGTTTCCTGTCATCTCAGCATATCTCCCGTCTCATTTTTCATACAGAAACTTCTCCGGCAGCGTCACCTTAAATTCCCTGGCCAGGTTCCGGAAATCTTCCGGCAGAATGGTTTGAAGTTTATCCGGCCGTATTGACAGCATTTTCACCAGGATTTCCGCTGATTTTTCCACCGTATGCATCAGGCCAAAGGCCTGGTCAAAATCCTCCCCGGAACAGAACATCCCGTGATGTGCCCAGACTGCCACATCGTACTCTTCCATCAGCTTGCTGGTCTCCACCGCTATCTCACGGCCGCCTGGCACCATCCAGTCCACTACGCCGATCCCGGAAGGAAACACTACGGGGCACTCTGTCGCCATCTCCCATAGTTCCCTGGTAAATACCTCGCTCTTTAATGGCAGCACAAAAGTCAAGGCGATTATATTTGTGGTATGGGCATGGTAAATAACCCGATGCGCCCCCTTTGATGCCCGTTTCTTCACCTCATGGTTCATCAGATGGCTGGGCAATTCACTGGTAGGCCGCCCGCCATGGCAGAGCCCCCATAAAATCCGGTAATTTTCCCCTTTTCCATCCAGTTCAATCAGGCACAGGCTGTCCTCCGGATCAAGAATTACGTTGCGGAAATATTTCCCGCTCCCTGTCACCATAAAAAACTCTCCCGAAAGTCCCGGCACCGAAGTGCCAATCGGGTGCCAGGCCCCGTCAAAAGACAGGGCTGTCCGCACCTGCCTGACCTCCTCCTCTTTCAGCCGGTAGGAAAGGTTTCCGCCGTTTCTCTCATGCCAGCCCTGCTGCCAGCCGTCGTCACACATACGGATAAAGCCCTGCACAAATTTTGCGTCCAATACCTTCATCTTCTGTTTCCTCCCCGCTTACTAAGCACCTGCTCCTCATACTTTTCTACCTCAGCAAACCACTCTGCCTTCCCCGGCACCTGGCATACCTCGCAATAGTAATCCCACACATCCCCAAAAGGATAGGTTTTCATTTCCTCCTGTATATTCATCAGCTGTGTCAGCTTTCCTTTGTCCTGCAGACGTTTCAATTCCGCATTCGGCTGCAGCAAGGCGAACAGCAGCGCTTTCTGCATATTCCGGAAGCCGGTAACCAGCGCAGCGATACGGTTAATGCTGGCATCAAAATAATCCAACGCAATATATACCCGGCCCAGCGCATCATTTCGCACAATCTCCTTGGCAATCTCCCTCGTCTCATCATCAAACAGCACCACATGGTCGCTGTCCCAACGGACTCCCCGGGTAACATGGAGGGCCAGTTCCGGATAGAAACACAGAAGCGCCGGGATCTTATCCGAGACCACCTCCGTGGGATGGTAATGCCCATTGTCCATCAGTGGCAGAACCCCTTCATGGGTAGCCGCAAAAGATAAAGCAAACTCTGCGCTGCCGCAGGTGTAAGACTCCACCCCGATTCCGAACACCTTCGACTCCACACAAGGCTTCACCAGTTTTTTGTCAAAAGGTTCCTCAAGGATCCTCTCGATAGAATCCTTATAGCGCATCCGCGGCCCTAACCGGTCGCCTGGGATATCCTTATAGCCATCCCCCGTCCAAATATTCATCACACAGGGAACCCCTGTCTGCTCCGCAAAATACTGGGAAATACGGATACAGGCCCGTCCGTGTTCAATCCAAAACCTGCGGGTCTCCTCATCCGGGCTGGAAAGGGTCAGCCCGTCCTTCACCATGGGATGGGAAAAAAAGGTAGGGTTAAAATCCAGCCCTATTCCCCTCTCCCTGGCAAAGTCCACCCATTTCCGGAAATGCCGCGGCTCCAGTTTATCCCTGTCCGCAAACTCCCCCTCCTCAAAAACAGCATAACTGGCATGGACATTGATTTTCTTCTTCCCCGGGCACAGAGACATCGCCTTGTCCAAATCTGCAAAAACCTCCTCCGGCGTCCTGGCTGCCCCCGGATAATCCCCTGTAGTCTGGATCCCCCCGGTCAGCGGCCCGTCCTGGTCAAACCCCTTCACATCATCCGCCTGCCAGCAATGCATCGAAACCGGCACTGTCTTTAAAATCTCAATCGCCTGCCGGGCATCAACCCCAACAGAGCGATACACCTCTTTCGCCGCCTCAAACCGTTCCTTTACTGTCATATTCCTCTCCTTTCCTATTTCCCGCAGCATCGCGGGCGGTACACCTCAATCCCGAAGGAATCAAACACACACTGACGGGCTTCGGAAAGGTCCTTCAGTTCTCCCGCCCCTATCATCTGTGCCATTAGATTCCCCACCGCCGTAGCCTCCACGGGCCCGGCATATACATCTTTCCCGGTAATATCTGCTGTCAGCTGGTTTAAATATCCCGCATTCGCCCCTCCTCCTATAATTTGAATCCGGTCAAAAAACTTTCCCGTATTTTGCTCCAGTTCCTTTATTGTCCTGCCGTAGCACTCCGCCAGGCTTTGGTAGATTACCCTGCAGATTTCCCCCAAACCAAACGGCACCGGCTGCCCTGTCCTCCGGCAATACTCCTGCACCGCCCCGGCCATGCTCTCCGGCGCTAGGAAGCAGCCATCATTCACATCCACAACCGAAGCAAAGCCGCCGCATTCCTCCGCTAACCTGCAAAGTTCGGCAAAAGAATACGCATCCTTTTGCTCATGCCGTACCGACTGGACCATCCACAGCCCCATAATATTTTTCAGATAACGGAATCGGTATCCATAACCGCCCTCATTGGTGAAATTTCCTTTTTGGCTCTCCCTGCTGCAAATCGCCTGGGGCAGTTCTACCCCCATCAGTGACCAGGTACCGGAACTGATGTATGCACTCTCTCCGCCAATCACCGGCACTGCCATCACCGCCGAGGCCGTATCATGGCTGGCGCACATCACCACTTCACAGTCAAACCCTGCCTGCTGCCGGATCTCCTCCTTCAGACTTCCCACCTTTGTCCCCGGCGTCTGTAACGGAAGAAACATCTCCTCCGGATAACCCAGCAGGCGGATCAGTTCCCTATCCCACTGCTTCGTCTTTGGGCTTACCAGCTGGGTAGACGTGCCATTGGTATACTCCGACATTTTCTCCCCGGTCAGCAGAAACTGAAAATAATCCGGCAGCATTAAAAATGCCTCCGCTTTGTCCAAAAGCCCTGGCGCCTGTTTCTTCACTGCCATCAACTGATAAATGGTATTAAAACTCTGTTTTTGTATTCCTGTCCTGGCATAAAGTTCCTCCTCGGGAACCAAGGCGTACACCTCTTTGTCTAAGCCTGCCGTCCGTCCATCCCGGTATCCATAGGTGTCCCCCAGAACCTGTCCCTCCCCGTCCAGCAGCACATAATCCACTGCCCACGTATCAATAGACATATTGACTGGTATCTTACCCTTTTTCCGGCACATCTGCATCCCGCTTACAATCTCTGCAAACAGCCGGCGGGTATCCCACAGAAGCTTCCCGTCCCGCCGGTCCATGCTGTTTTCAAACCGGTAAATTTCCTCCAGCACCATTTTCCCATCCCTGATGTGCCCCAGGATATGGCGTCCGCTGGATGCGCCGATGTCCACCGCCAGATAATATGCCTGCCCCATCTTTTTTCCTCCTTGTGCTTCCGTCCCCCTGCCATACCATTATCCCAGATAAAAGACCTGTTGTAAATCCACACAAACCGGGCTGTTATCCGGATTCGTTTCCATGATGTCTGCCATATAGTCCCACCATTTCCGGTTAATTTCCGTGTCCGCCGAAAGCGCCCACTGCGCTTCATCCTCCACCTCCAGATAGCCGTACAGCACATTTGTTGCCTCATCCAGGAAGATCGAGTAATTTTTCCCGCCATACTCATGGATCATCTCCCTCATTTTTGGCCACAGCGCCTTATGCCTTCTCTCGTACTCCCCGGCCATACCTGGATGCAAATACATCTTAAACCCTTTTCTGACCATACCTTTCACCTCCAACTCTCTTTCCCGCTGCCGGACCAAAAGCCTGCACGGAATCCATTCGGCTGCAGCCTGCCTCACAGGTTCCTCATAAACGCCAAATCCTCTTCCACAAACAAAAGGTTCATCTCCTCTCTCACCAGGGTGATCTTCCGCCTCTGCTTTCTCAGCCAGCAGCTGACTGCCTCATAGCGCATCACACCCTTCCCCAGCGGCTCTGGCTGGTACTGCCGCTTTCCGTCCAGGCTGAAATCCTTGATATGCATAACATCCACATACTCCCCGATCCCCTCCAGCCACCGGGTCCACAGCGTATCCTGATCCGTTGTTTCCGGAAACTCCAGAAGGTTGGAAGCATCGAAGATCAACCGCAAATGCTTCTCATCCCCCACCATGCGGATGACCTCCAGCGTGGTTTCCAAATCCTCCAGGGGATGCCAGTAAACTGGTTCCAAGGCCAATTTCATATCCAGCCGCCATGCCTCCTCCATGGCTCTTTGCACACTGTCCATCATATAGGGTTTCCAAAGCTTCTTCTCCTCCCCCTTCAGGCGGTGATAAGCTGTCTCCGTCCCGACTACCCCGGCTCCCAATTCCTTCCCCCAGGCCAGGCATTGCTTCAAGGTCTTTACCGCATACTCCCGTACCCCGGCATCCGGATTCCCTAAATCCATATAACAGCCCAGCACCGGTATCTCCACACTGTTCCTCTCAAAAGAGCGGCGCACCCGTTCCAAAATCTCCGGCGTCACATCTTCATACCGGCTTACTTCCATAAATGCCTTTGGCAATACTATCTGCGCTGCCCCATATCCTTCATCATGGAGAAGGGCTGCCATCTCTTCGATCTTCCGTTTCCCATAATCATGGGCCCGAACCCCTATTTTCATCTGACACCTCAGTTTCTGACCATCACCGTTTTTCCGGCAAGCCTCCAGGCTTCATGTTTCTTTTTCCGGCGCCGTCAGCCTTTTCTAAGGCAGCGCCTTCCTCCTCCGCTTCCCGGATCACACGCACCAGGTCTGCTGTGGATTTCTCCATATTATCAAACTGCTCCCTCTGGCTCTCTGCCAGGTTCTTCCTGACACCCAGCCCCAGCGTTTCCCACAGCCCGTCCGGAGGAACAAAATCCCCCGCTCCGTCCCGGGCCCCCAAAGTCTCCGGAAACAATTCTGCAAGCTGCTTTGCCACATAGGCTCCAAACACACAAGCCCCATACTCATTGGTATGGGTGTAATCCCCGGGATGGAAATAGCTGCGGGAACGTTCCATCTTATTCCTGCAGATAAAATCCACAGAAAAGCCATGGAGGTCGATCCATGGGATTTGTTCTGCCTCAGCCACCTCCCCCACCACCCGGGCATACTCTGCCAAAAAATCCAGATAGCGCCCCTCTCTGTCCCAGATATTCCTTCCCAGCGGCGTAACCAGCACAGGGCAGCCCCCGGCTTCCCGGATCTCCCCGGCAAAATTCCGCAGGTTCGCCGGAAATCCCCGGTTAGGCAAAAGATGGGGCAGTTTCTGGTCATTATGGCCAAACTGGAACAAACAGATATCCCCTTTCCGAATGTGGCGCATGACAATGCCAAAATGCCCCTCCTGGCGGAAGGCTTCCGTGGTCAGACCACAATGTGCCTGGTTTTCCACCGCAAACCTGCCCTCCATAAATGCCGGCAAAGCCTGTCCCCAGGCCGCATAACAGGCTCCAGGATGATAAGGAAGTTCACTGGCATGGTCTGTCACTGTGGAATCCCCACAGAGAAAAATTCTCCGTATCCCCATGACCGGCCCCTCCCATCCCGCCTCCGCCCGCAGGGCTCCCGGGCGCCTGGCACAATAGGTGAAAAATAAGCGCTGTACCGGATAACTCTCCTCATGAAACCGGGGAATCACCTCTGCCGCCGACAGATAATATACCCTCTCCAAACACTGCCCGCATTTCATAGAAAGGATCTCCCGAAGCTGTTTCCTCCCGGTAAAGAGATATAACCGTTTCACATCCTCCAACGCCTCCAGGCGGACAGAAACCTTGTAAATTCCCATGGGCACCTGCCCTGTGCAAAAACTCACCGGAATGAGGCCAAAGGGTAAAGAAGGAAGTGTTTCATCAAAGCCATCCGACACCTCCGGTATCGCCAGGCTGTCCGGATAACCGCCTGCCGCCCGGATGAACATCCGAAATTGATTTTCCATAATCCCCTCCTCTGTTTACATCGCCAATGCCTCCGCCAGCGCCAGGATCGTCAGGGACTGCCCATACGCCATGGGAGCAATCAGGATATTCTTATAATGCTCTGCATTGTAACCCATGCCGGTTCCCCCCGACACATTGAGCACCGTCCCTTCCTCATCAATGTTATTCAGGATCCCCTGAACCGCCTTCCTGGCACAAGGCAGATAGGAATCGTCCAGGATCCCATAACGGATCCCCTTCAGGATCCCTGCCGCAATGGCTGCCGTCCCCGAAGTTTCCAGATAGCTGGTATTATCCAGGAGAACCGTATGCCACAGCCCGCCTGCATCCTGCACTTCCTTCAGTTTCGCCACCTGCGCCTTATAGGTATCCACAATAAAGGTTTTCAGCCCTGCGTTCATGGTTCCCTCAAACATGTCAATATAATCCAGGATGCCCAGGGTGAACCAGCTATTCCCCCTGCACCAGAAGATCCCGCCGAAATTATTCCGCTCATTAAAAGTCCAGCCATGATAGAACAATCCGCTCTCCTTGTCATACAGATACTTAATATGCATCAGCACCTGATGGATCGACTCGTCAATCCACTCCTGGCGATGATACTTCTGCCCCATCCTGTTCAAAAACAAAACAGTCATAAACAAAGTATCAATCCACATCTCATTCTCGTTGAGCCGCACCCCCTGCCGGTCCCCGTTGGCGCTGGTCACATGCTGGAATCCCCCTTCCCAGGTGCGGGGCAGGCAGCACATCAGCCAGTCCGCCCATTTGAGGCAAAGTTCCTCAAACTGCTCATCCCGGTAATCCTCATTCAATTCCACCAGTGTAAGAAGCGGTGTGGTGGTATTAATATTTTTAGACGGCAGGCCTGCGCTGATATTATCTTTAAACCAGCAGTACAGAAAATCCCGGTATTCATCCCGTTTCGTAACCTTCATAATCTTTAACAGCCCATATAGCCCCACCCCCTGAGGCCAGTCCCATTCATGAATCCCAAAGTCCCGGCGGAAAAAACCGATCTTCTCCCCGCCTTCAGCCAGTTCCTGCTCATCCTCCGGCCCTCCCAGGTTCATCAGTTTTTCAATCACCAGCCCTAATTTCCGTTCCAGTTCTTTTTTATCCATGTTCTTCATCTTTCCTCCATTCTGGTTTTCAACCTGACTCCATACCTTCTCCGCAATTCGGATTGCTATTGCTTTTCTCCCTATATTTATTATAATAATCACATAACCATTTCTATATTATAGCCTGCTTACCGGCCTGCGGCTACTTTATCCGCAGCCTGGCCGCCAGGCCCCAAACCGCCCACCCTTCCCCACAGAAAGGCTCCTCCCTATGGAAAAAGTCACCTACTACGGCGAAACGGATGGCATCGCCCTGGAGCAGATGGTCCGCTACGGCAAATTTGACATGCGTGTCAAACATTTTCACACCCAGTACGAGATCTTCTACATCGTAGAAGGCGAACGGGTATTTTTCTTCAATAACCGGGAATACATTGCCCGGGCCGGGGATCTGATCCTTGTAAACTCCAACCTCATCCATATGACCCGCTCTGTATCCGGCTCCAATGACGGCCACAACCGCATTATCCTCTACATTACCCGGGAAAAGATGAAGTCCTACGATATGCTGCACCCTTCCCTGCAGCTTGTCCGCTTCCTGGATGATTATTATGGGGTCTACCATTTAGACCGGGAACAGCAGGCATCCATCCTCAACCTGTTCCGCAGCCTGCGCCATTCCCTGACCAACCGGGAACACAACTATAAAACCGGAATGGATTTGGAAATTATGGCCTGGCTTTTTAAGCTAATGTCCTTTGTAAGGCGCCAGCGCCAGGAAATCCCCAGTGACTCAGACAATCCCAAATACAAAGCTGCCTACGGCATTGCCGACTATCTGTCCGAAAACTGCGAACGCCCTATTTCCTTAGACGAACTGGCAGACCGGTTTTATTTAAGCAAGTCTTACATCTGCCGCATTTTCAAAGAGGTGACGGGCTATACCATCAGCGAATACACCAACATCCACCGGATCCGCAAGGCCAAGCGCTATCTGGAAGAAACTGACATGAGCATCTCCCAGATCGCTAATGCCCTGGGGTACGACAGCCTCACCTACTTTGAACGTACCTTCAAAACCTACATGACCCTCTCCCCGCTAAAATACCGCCAATGATAATGACAATCAGAAACAAACTCGGCACTGCATCCCAGATGGTTTTCATGGCCGTAGAAGCAGTCACCTTCTCCCCTTTTACCACATACCCCTTCTTTTTGCCGTATAAAAAGGCCACCAGCATACAAAGCCCGGCCCACAAAAGCCCCGGAATCCATCCTGCCATCAAAAGGGCTGCCACAGAGATCCCTCCGGCCGCTGTCGAATAGATAATCGGCGCTGTGGTAGGCGGAATCAGCTGCCCTACCGGCGCGGACGCAATGTTGACTGCCGCCGAAAAAGTCTCATCATAGCCGTGCTCCTTTTCCAGGGGATTCATCACTCCGCCGATAGCCGTGGCTGCCGCAATCCCTGAACCAGAGATTGAACCAAACATGGCATTTCCCGCAATATTGGTCAGCGCCAGGGAACCGGGAACCCTTCCCAGAATCAGCAATGCAAGATTCACCAGCCGTCTTGCAATGCCGCCGCTGCTCATCAAAAGCCCCGCCAGGATAAAGAAGGGAACTGCCAGCAAAGAAAAGCTGTCAATGCCCCCCACCAGCTTCTGGGCTGAGATAAACATGCCAAACCCAGGGCTTAAAAACATAATAATCGTTACCAGTGCTGCGCTGATGATGCTAAAAGACACCGGCACCCCATAAGCTAACAGCATAAAAAACACCAGAATCAATACAATCGCCGCCTGAACCTGCATTTATTTCCCCTCCTTTTGCCCCTGGTTTCCGGACATCCCAACATCTGCCGTTGACGCCCCTTTTTTCCATTCCTTCACAAATCCCCACAGCCGGTTGATACAATAAACCACCATCATCACGCCTCCGATGGGAACACATAGATAGTAAAGTTCCATGGGCATATGCAGTGCCGGCGAAATCTGTCCGGAAGAATTCATGGTCACGATCCACCCTCCGGCAATCATCACAAAAACACTCAAAAACAGAATCAAAACCTCAATTCCGATCTTTGTCATCAGCATTCCCTTCTCACTGAAGGATCTGGTCACCAGGTTGATGGACAGATGGCTGTCCTTCCCATAGGCATAGGGCACCCCCAGCATAGTCATCCAGATCAACAGGTAGCGCAGCAGTTCCTCCGTATATTTGCTGGGGCTGTTCAGCACAAAACGGGTAAATACCTGCCAGAAACAGCCTGCCACCATCACCGCCACCACAACCCCCAGGAGAATCTCCAGAGTTTTATTTAATATTTTCATCATAGCCCTCCTTACTGTGCATATTTCTGAATATCATCATAAAGCGCCTTGTAACTCTCACCTTTGGCACAATAGTTTTCATGCACTGGCTGCACTGCCTGAATAAATGCTGTCTTGTCAATATCCCGGTAAATCGTCACCCCGTGGCTCTCCGCCTCTTCAATTGCTTCGGCCATCATGCCGTTATACAGGCTTTTAAAATTATCATTTGCCTTTTGGATGGAATCCACCAAAAGTTCCTTCTGCCCGTCCGTCAGCCGGTTCCAGGTTCTGGTGCTGATAATATAAATATCCGGGGAATACTGATGTTCCGTGTAGGTATAGGCCTTCACCAGATCCTGATGCCCGTCCACCGTCAGCACCAGTTCTGTGTTTTCCGCCCCGTCCACAATTCCCTGCTGCAAGGCGCTATAAGTCTCACCGCCTGCCATAGGCACCGGAGAACCGCCCATCAATTCGATCATATCCATGGAGGTAGAACTGGGCATGGAGCGTATTTTCTTGCCCTTTAACACAGACGGATCCGTACAGGCCACATTTTCCTTTAAATAAAAATTCCGGGAACCATTGGCATAATAGCCAATGGCAATGTAACCATTCTCCGCAGTGGATTGAAACAGTTCCTTCACCTTCTCACTGTTCTCACAGGCTTTGTAATAATGCTCCTGGCTCTGAAACAGATAAGGCACTGCAAAGATCGAGTACTCGTCCTTAAA
Organism: uncultured Lachnospiraceae bacterium; assembly: GCA_910588875.1. GTDB lineage: Bacteria > Bacillota > Clostridia > Lachnospirales > Lachnospiraceae > Brotaphodocola. Next base: position 6,960 of record CAJURT010000051.1, on the reverse strand, counting down.
CTGGCCCAAAGTATTGGAACTGACCTTTGCCATGTCCAGCACCCCTGCCTGTACCATCTCAATCTCTTCCTTTTCTGTCCCCAACACCCCGCTGGCATAAATGGAAACCTTCAGATTCTGGCTGGGATCCTCTGCCACAAACTCTGATATTTTTGCAATTGACCCGGCAATCTCTGAACCTGCTGCCTGGTTATGGGCCAGCCGAAGTTCCAGTACATCCCCGGATGAAGTCCCTGCTACGGAAAGAAACGTGGCTCCCACTGCCACAATAGCGGCTACGCTGGCTGCAATTCCAAGCGTTTTTTTCCATTGCTTCATATCTCATATTCTCCTTTTTCTTTGTGCTTCTTTCCTGAAAAAGCCCGGTACTTTATCAAAAGTGCACAACTATTTTTCTCGAAACGCCCTACATGCCGGTACATTTAACGTATTTTTAGTATAGCATATTCCCATCGGCAATTTTCCCCTCAGATTGACGAATAATCACCGTTTTCAAACTATATTGTACTACCTTTCTTTGATTCTTACATGTTTCCTATTGACAATCTCCTTCTTTTCTGACATTAGTGTACAATATAGGAGAAAAAATTGCAGCAAATAAAGAAAATTTCTAGAAAAATATAAATTAAGCTTCCCTGCCGCTTTAAACGGCGCTTGCATTTTATCAGAAAATTCCCTATACTTTAAAAAAGCAGGCTCAGGAAAGATTCCGGGAGTGCATTAACAATACAAAGGAGAAAAGCAGATATGATTCAATACCGTAATTTAAATGCAGATGAACTTTGCCTGGAATTATTCCAACCGTTCATCCGGCATCAGGTTGTTACCAAATGCTGGCGGAAAGAAGACGGGAAATGGCTCATAACAGATGCCCCTTTTGTGGATGACTGGACAAAAAATGATTACCTGTTCCTTATTTCCTGTCTGAAAAACACCCTCCGTTCCGGGGGCTTTGTCTATGCCGCTTTTTATAAGGATATGCTGAAAGGCTTTGTATCAGTGGAAGCTTCCCTATTTGGCGGCAGCCAAAAATATCTGGATCTGACCAGCATCCATGTATCCGAAGATATGAGAGGCACCGGCATTGGCAAAGAACTTTTCCTTTCAGCAAAAAAATGGGCAAAAGGGAAGGGTGCTGCCAAGCTGTATATCTCTGCCCATTCCTCTGTCGAAACCCAGGCATTCTACCGAAAAATGGGATGCGTGGAGGCACAGGCCTATGACCGGCATCATGTTGAGGCAGAACCTTTCGACTGCCAGCTGGAATGCCCTTTATAAAGAAGAAAAGAGATAGCAATAAGTCTTCTTTCTCCCTTATTTTTGTAGTCCAATTCTCTTGTTTTATATTTTTCCGTATGATATAATAGGGAAGCCTGCCGAGGCCTCTCACACCCTAATCTCCTTATGTCCCCAGTCATTTAACAAACCAGGGCAGAAGGCGAACCGTGAAACCATCCAGGCATAATGCAAACACTTGCATCTAACAACAAGAAAAAAACAGGGAGAATATCTATGGATTCCATAAATGCACAAAACAGCTACGAACAGGAAGTCAACTTAAAAGACCTGCTTTTCGTGATCCTTCACAAATGGCGGGCGATTATTGCCGTGTCTGTGGTTTTTGCCGTCCTTATGGGTGGTGCCAAAGGCGCCCTCACCTACAAAAGCCAGAATGCCCCCGAAGCCGCTGAACAGCGGGAAGAAGCCTACCAGATCAGCCTCGCACAATATGAAAACGACCTGGCTGCTTACGAACGGGAAATCAAAAACATCTCTGACAACATTATCAGCCAGCAAGACTATCTGGAGGGTTCTGTCCTGATGAATTTAAGCCCCTATGATCTCTATGAGGCAGAAGGCACCCTGTTCATCAAGACGGATTACGAGATCATGCCTGGCATGGCTTACCAGAATATTGATTACACCAGTTCCATCCTGCAAGCCTACCAGTTCCTGATTACCAGCGCCTCCTTCCTTGACACAATCAACCTCTCCCAAGACCTGGATACCCGCTATCTCCAGGAATTAGTCAGTGTGGAAAGGGGCCAGCTTGAACCGCAAAAAGCAGATTCCCGCATTAATTCAAGTTCCTTTACCAATCTGCTTACCGTCCGTGTCAGACATAATAACGCCAAGGATGCTAATCAGATCCTTGAAAACATTTTAGGCCAGCTTGATACGTTGCAGCATCAGGTTGCCAGCGATATCGGCGCTCATTCTGTCACCGTTTTAAACACAAGCTGTGCCAGCGCCATCGATTTAGGCCTTGCTGAAGCCCAAAAAAACGAGGCAACCCGCTTAAATGATCTGCGGACATCCTTGTCTGACAGGGAAACTGCCATGGGTGAACTTAACAAGCCCTCCGCCGCCGTTTCCTCCAATGCCATCGCCCTAAAAAGCGCTGTGAAATACGGGGTTCTTGGCGGTGTCCTCGGCGGTTTTATGATCGTATTTTTTGTCTGCGTATGCTTTTTGATGAGTGACAAATTATATTCCCCGGCAGAACTCCGCAATCGTTATGCCACAAAGCTTTTGGGGGTATTGCCGGATGCCAAAGGCAAAAAGAACTTCATAGACCTTTGGCTGGACCGCCTGGAAGGCCGCACGGCACACGGATCCCCAGAAGACGAATATTCTTTGATCGCCGCAAACATCAAGAGTTATGCCGAAAACACCAAAGTTCTTCTGGTTGCCGGCTGTGCACCTTCCGGTGCCCTGGAGGAAGCTGCCCGCCAACTGCAAAACCTGCTGCCAGATATCCAGGTCATTAGCGGTGGAAACATCCTCCAAAATGTGGATGCCATCCAAAAGCTGTCCGGCTGCGAGGGTGTTGCACTTGTTGAACAATGCGGGCTGTCCACATACCAGTCCGTGGAATTGGAACTGGAAAAGATCCGCGATTTAGGAAAAGAAGTAGTTGGAGTTATTGTGTTTGAATAACTGCAAAGGGCAAGCGAACCGCCCTGCTGAACGATAAATTCAACAGGGCGGTTTTGCTGTTATAATATATAAACCACATTGTGAGGTGTATTTAATGTGAGTAACGAAAACAGGGTAAGAAATATAGATGCACCTGTGCACGATTGGTATAGGTTTGTTTTATCTTTTCCACCACATTTGGTTCAGGAATATATTGATAAATTCGGAATAGAACCCGGCAATATTGTATTAGACCCGTTTTGTGGAACAGGAACAACAAATGTTGAATGTAAAAAACATGGAATTGCATCTATTGGCATAGAAGCAAATCCAATAGCTTGTTTTGCAAGTTCAACTAAGTGTAATTATTGAGGTCAGTCAAGAAACAATTCATTCGTTCAAATACTAAAAATGTTTATAGCACAGATAGTGATTCACAATACATCGCAAATATTTCTTCTATAATGGAATTAAGCCGATCTATTGAAGAAAAGCGTATAGCGCTGAATAAGACTTCGGGTTTTGAAAAGCTATATTCCAGTGTAGTAAAACTTTATTTTGGAGGGATGGCAAAACATTTTCAAGAATTAAAATCGGTATTGGCAAAAAACGCAAGGTTGGCTTATGTGGTTGGAGACCAAGCGTCCTATTTTAAAATTCCTATAAGAACCGCAAAGTTATTAGCTGAAGTTGCAGAAAATGCAGGATATGAAGTTGAGGGAATTGAACCGTTCAGAAAACGCTATGCCACAGGGACAGACACTTGGCTAAACGAAGATGTTTTAATATTAAAATACGTAGGAGAATAGCAGTATGGGAATATATGATTCTATTATTCGTTCAATCTTTTTTGATCACTATGAAAAAGGCAAAGTATCCATTCCTTTTGAACGGGAAGAATTTATTCAAAAAGCCGAAGAACTGAAGATTAATTCAGCCAAAAATCTGGGTGACATCGTTTATAGTTATAAATATCGAAAAAAATTACCCAACGAAATATTAGAAACAGCTCCATGTGGCTGCTATTGGCGTATAAGAAGTGTCGGAAAAGCTCATTATGAATTTGTTTTGGAGAAAGGTATGGAATTTATAGAACCTGATACTATGTTGGCTACAATAAAAATCCCGGATGGAACTCCAAGTATAGTAAAGAAATATAGTGCTTCAGATGAACAGGCTTTGCTTACTATTGTTCGCTACAATAGATTAATAGACACATTTTTAGGAATAACTTGTTATTCTCTTCAAAACCATTTAAGAACAACAGTAGATGGGATTGGTCAAATTGAACGTCACTATAAGATGATTGACGCATGCGTAATAACAGGAGAAGATTTATCCCTGTATAACTCTCACTGATACTATTTTGATGCTAAGAAAATAAGCGGCCAAAAATACGCCCCTAATGTAGCAGCCGCCAGCCCAATGCTGTCAACCAGTACATCCACCGCCAAGCCTGCCCTCCCCGGGATAAACAGCTGGTGGAATTCATCCGAACAAGCATATACAAATGCCATCACGAATGCCGCCTCCAACAGTTCCCTCCCCCTCTTTCCCCAGAACCACAAGGCAAAAATTAAGGAAACATCCAATACGGCAAATTCCGTCATATGGGCGCATTTGCGGACCGGTGTGGCTATGGCCGAACAGATCTCCATGATATCCGCATTCGTCAGGTCAATAATCTTTAACTTTCCCGCCAGGTTAAGAATCATCTGGCTCATGCCGTTGCTGGCCATGGTTGATTTATCAGCGGGTTGATGGGAAAACATAAAAATTGCAGCCGCAACCAGGATGGCCGGAAGCCAGGCAAGTAGTTTCCCCCATAGATTTCTCATATCTTTCCCCTCTTTCTATCCACTTTCCTTTTTAAGAACCTTCAAAACGCTAAGTTTAGCATAGCCCTAAAAATGTACAAAGTCAATACTTTCTCTCTTTTATCTGCTTGACACAATGCCCCGATTATTATACTATGATTATGATTTATTCAAAATAAATTATACTAACAGGAAACATAAAGGAGATTGCATTCTTTGCAAATTAAACTATGAAAAAAGTCCTTATTATCGGCGCTGGCCCTGCAGGTATCACGGCTGGTTATGAGTTATTGAAACAATCCTCTGATTTCGATGTTACCATTCTTGAAGAAAGTGACCGAATTGGTGGTATTTCTCAAACTGTTCACCATCACGGAAACCGGATGGATATTGGCGGCCATCGCTTTTTTTCTAAAAATCCAGAAGTTATGAATTGGTGGAACGAGATAATGCCTTTACAAGGAAAACCTGCTTATGACGACAAAATTCTTGGCAGGAATGTTTGCCTGACTGCTGGCGGTGCCGACCCAGAAACCGAGGATCTTGTTTTACTTACCAGAAAGCGGATATCTCGAATCTATTATAAAAATAATTTTTTCGATTATCCTGTCAAACTAAACGCAAATACAATCATTAATATGGGGCTTATTACTACCTTACAGGCTGGGTTTAGTTATTTAAAATCCATGTTATTTAAACGCCCGGAGAACTCTCTAGAGGATTTCTATATAAACAGATTTGGCCACAAGCTATATTCCATGTTTTTTGAAGGATACACCGAAAAACTTTGGGGACGGCATCCCCGCGGCATAGCTTCGGATTGGGGGGCTCAACGTGTTAAAGGACTCTCCGTCAGTGCCATTTTAAAAGATATATTGTACAAATTATTTCCTGGCAGAAAAAAACACAACGTGGAAACCTCTCTCATAGAAGAATTCTATTATCCCAAATATGGACCAGGCCAGTTATGGGAGGCCGCCGCAGAAAAATATAAATCATTAGGTGGAAAAATCGAAAAGAACTGTAAAGTAATAAATATCAAAACAAATGGTAACAAGATTTCTTCTTTAGTTATTGAAAAATATCACAATGGCCAGTTTAAGACAGAAGAGGTCTTTGCCGACATTTTCATATCCTCCATGCCTTTAAAAGACTTAGTTCTTGGCATGAATGATGTTCCCCAAAAAATCTCTAAAATTGCTGCTGGCTTACCATACCGTGACTTTGTCACAGTTGGCCTTTTGCTGAATCATCTAAGCCTCAAAAATAAAACCAAACTAAAAACGTTGTCTAATATCATACCTGACTGCTGGATCTATGTTCAGGATACCAATGTTAAGCTTGGACGAATCCAAATATTTAATAACTGGTCTCCTTACATGGTAAGGGATCCCCAAAACACCGTTTGGATCGGTTTGGAATATTTCTGTACAGAAGGCGATAAATACTGGAACCTTAGCCCGGAAAAATGGACTCTTCTTGGGATCCGAGAACTAAAGAAAATGGGAATGATCCGCTCCTCAAAAAATGTATTAGATTCGCATTGCGAGAAAATCAAAAAGGCTTATCCCGCGTATTTTGATACTTATAGCCAAATTGATACTGTTATTCATTATGCTAATTCCTTTTCAAACTTATATTGTGTCGGCAGAAACGGTCAACATCGCTATAACAACATGGATCATTCAATGATGACTTCCTTTGAAACTGTTCACAATATTATTAATCATAAACAAAATAAAGATAATATCTGGACTGTCAATACAGAGAAGGAGTACCATGAAGAAAAATAACTCCTATCGGGAACTAATCGCTTATATATTTTGGGGCGCAATGACCACCTTGGTCAATTATATTGCATATTTTTCATGTACCAGGATATTCCATATCTATTACTTAAGCAGTAATGTGATCGCCTGGATTATTGGTGTTATTTTTGCCTTTATCGTAAATAAAATTTTTGTATTTGCGTCTACAGACTGGAAAATCTCTTCCGTTTTCCGCCAAACAATGCAATTTGTGTCTGCCCGTATTTTTTCAGGAGTTTTGGAAACATTGCTTTTACTCCTTTTTGTAAGTTATATGGGATATAATGATACCATTATTAAAATATTGGCAGGTATTGTAGTCATCGTTGTTAATTATATATTTAGCAAATGGGTTGTATTTAAAAAGGGGCAATCGGGAAATAGCGATTTTTGCCCCTGACATATAAGAGGGAGAC
>CAJURT010000050.1 GCA_910588875.1 uncultured Lachnospiraceae bacterium | reverse complement strand
CGGGCAGCCGGACAGACAAGCGGTCGGTGGGGCTGACCGTTTGTCTGTCCGGCTGCCCGGTTCGCAGCTTGGCTCTGCCTTACGTTACATCATCCCCATCCCTGGGCCGCCGGCGGGCATGGCGGGGGTTTCTTCTTTGATGTTGGCGACCACAGACTCGGTCGTCAGCAGGGTGGATGCAACGCTGGTTGCATTCTGCAGGGCGCTTCTGGTTACCTTGGCGGGATCCAGGATGCCTGCTTTGATCATGTCTACATATTCTTCCTTGTAAGCGTCAAAGCCTACGCCTACTTCTGATTCTTTCACTTTGTTGATAATGACGGAGCCTTCCAGGCCTGCATTGCCTACGATGTGGAACATGGGGGACTCCAAAGCCTTTAAGATAATCTTGGCGCCGGTCTTCTCGTCGCCGTCCAGGCTGTCAACCACGCTCTGCACATCCTTGCATGCATGCACATAAGCGCTTCCGCCGCCGGCAATGATCCCTTCTTCCACAGCGGCCCTGGTTGCTGCCAGAGCATCTTCCATGCGGAGTTTTGCTTCCTTCATCTCTGTCTCAGTAGCAGCGCCTACCCGGATCACTGCCACACCGCCTGCCAGCTTCGCCAGCCTCTCCTGCAGCTTCTCCTTGTCAAAATCAGAGGTGGTCTCCTCGATCTGTGCACGGATCTGGGATACACGGGCGCTGATCTCTGCCTTGTCACCGCAGCCGTCTACAATAATGGTGTTCTCCTTCTGTACTTTCACGGATTTTGCACGGCCCAGCTGTTCCATGGTTGCTTCCTTCAGATCCAGGCCCAGTTCCTCAGAAATCACGGTGCCGCCAGTCAGGATCGCGATATCCTTCAGCATCTCTTTTCTTCTGTCGCCGTAGCCCGGTGCTTTCACTCCCACTACGGAGAAGGTGCCTCTCAGCTTATTCACAATCAGGGTGGTCAATGCCTCACCCTCAATATCCTCGGCAATGATCAAAAGCTTTGCCCCGGACTGCACAATCTGCTCAAGGATCGGCAGGATCTCCTGGATATTGGCAATCTTCTTATCGGTAATCAGGATATAGGGATCATCCAGGTTGGCTTCCATCTTATCCATATCGGTGCACATATAGGCAGACACATAGCCGCGGTCAAACTGCATGCCTTCTACCAAGTCCAGTTCGGTCTTCATGGTCTTGGACTCCTCGATGGTGATAACACCGTCATTGGAAACCTTCTCCATGGCGTCCGCTACCAATTCGCCTACCTCGTCGTCCGATGCGGAGATCGCCGCAACCCTGGCGATCTGAGCCTTGCCTTCAATCGGCTGGCTCATCTTGGCAATCGCCTCCACTGCCGCCTCGGTTGCCTTCTTCATGCCCTTGCGCAGCACGATCGGATTGGCTCCGGCTGCCAGGTTCTTCATCCCTTCATTGATCATCGACTGAGCCAGCACGGTCGCCGTGGTGGTGCCGTCGCCTGCCACATCGTTTGTCTTGGTCGCCACTTCCTTCACCAGCTGTGCGCCCATGTTCTCAAATGCATCCTCCAGTTCGATCTCCTTTGCGATCGTCACACCGTCGTTGGTGATCAGCGGTGCACCGAAAGACTTATCCAAAACCACGTTCCTTCCTTTCGGCCCTAAGGTTACCCGGACGGTATCCGCCAGCTGGTTGACACCGGACTCCAATGCTTTTCTGGCCTCTACGCCATATTTGATCTGCTTTGCCATTGTTCTCTTCCTCCTGAATGATCTGTTCTTAAAATTATCGTGCCTGCTTACTCAATCACGGCAAGAATGTCGTTCTGCTTCACTACCACGTACTTCTCTTCGTCAACCTCAACCTCTGTCCCCGAATACTTAGAGAAAATAACCTTGTCCCCAACCTTTACCTGCATGGTAACTTCCTTGCCGTCCACAACTCCGCCCGGGCCTACCGCTATCACCTCTGCCTGCTGCGGTTTTTCTTTTGCCTGTCCCGGCAGTACAATACCGGACTTGGTGGTCTCCTCTGCTACCAGCTGCTTTAACACAACACGGTCAAATAATGGTACTAACTTCATGGATAATTCCTCCTTATTCGATTCTTCTCTGATTCTGTTTTTTCTTTATTGGAGCCTGGTAAAGGGTTCCTTTTTCATGTACATTACCATTTATACCACGAGTTGTTAGCACTGTCAAGTATTGAGTGCTAATTTTATAAATTTTTTACAGTTCCCCTCTTCCCTTTTTTTCGGTTTCATATTACAATGAAGATAAGCTTTTCGCTATCCGGCTATTTAAAAAAGCCTGTTTATATTATAACCCGTCAACCTGGCACCCTTTCATCTGACAGGGAATAACAATACTGGTTGACAGAAAGGAGTGCTGATTATGGCAAAGAAAGCAGGAAAGATCCTTGCGCTGGCTGCCGTTGTTGGTGCCGCTGCCGCCGGGATCTCATATTTCACGAAATACCGCTCGTTCAGCAAGGAACTGGATGAGGATTTCCGTGATTTTGAGGAGGAGGACGAAACCCCGATCCCTGACAGCACCATGAACCGTAATTATGTATCCCTGCATGCGGACAAGGATGAATTCATGGTAGCCGCCGGGGATGTGTTAAGCGCAGTCAAGGATGCCGCCGGCGCTGCCAAAAATGTGGTGCGGGATGCCGCCGCCATCATGACCGACACCGCTAAGGAAGCCATGAACGCCGCTGCCGACACGGCTGCCGCCGCCAAGGCCACCTTCTCCGGGACATCCTCAGATCCCGAGGCCGCGGAGGCTCCTGTCGAAGAACCCGAAGACGGAGAGGACGATTCCGCCAAAGACGAAGAGGAAGCATCCACCATCATCACCGAGGACACTGACTTAGAATCCCAGTAACAAGCATATTACAACAGCCCGGGCACCCAAGGATATCCCTGTACGCCCGGGCTGCTCTCCTTCCAGCCTTATTTGGGCAGCTTAAAAGAACTCTTCAACGACACAATCCGGTTAAATACCGGTGCCCCCGGCCTGCTGTCTTTGCAGTCCACACAGAAAAACCCGTTCCGGACAAACTGGAAACTCTCATACGCCGCTGCCTCCCCCAAAGCAGGCTCCACATAGCAATCCTGCAGCACAGTCAGGGAATTGGGGTTTAAATTCAGAGTACCGTCTTCATTCAGCTTTCCCTTTTCCTCATCCACAATATTTTCATATAACCGGCATTCCACTTTCTTTGCCGTATCTGCCAGCACCCAGTGGATCGTCCCCTTTACCTTGCGCCCGCTAAAACCGGAACCGCTCTTCGTCTCAGGGTCATATGTGGCGTGGACCACCGTCACATTCCCGTCCTCATCCTTTTCACACCCGGTACAGGTGACAAAATACGCGCTCATCAGACGGACTTCATTGCCCGGGAACAGACGGAAATATTTTTTCGGCGGCTCTTCCATGAAATCTTCGCGTTCGATATACAATTCCCTGCCAAACGGCACCATACGGGAACCCAGTTCCGGGTTCTCTAAGTTATTCGGCACCTCCAGCATCTCTGTCTGCCCTTCCGGATAATTGTCAATCACCAGCTTAACCGGATCCAGGACAGCCATCATCCTGGGTTTCTTAAGCTTCAAATCCTCACGGATACAATACTCCAGCATCGCATAATCCACGGAACTGTTGGCCTTCGCCACACCCACCAGTTCCACGAACATACGGATCGATTCCGGTGTGTATCCCCGGCGGCGCAATGCCGCAATCGACACCAGGCGCGGGTCATCCCAGCCGTCCACAGTGCCGTCCTCCACCAGCTTCTTGATATACCGCTTGCCGGTCACCACATTTGTCAGATACAGCTTTGCAAATTCTATCTGCCGCGGCGGGTTCTCAAATTCGCATTCGCGCACCACCCAGTCGTATAAGGGGCGGTGGTCTTCAAACTCCAGGGTACAGATCGAATGGGTGATATGCTCAATCGCATCCTCAATCGGATGGGCAAAATCATACATCGGGTAGATACACCACTTATCCCCCGTATTGTGGTGGCTCATACGGGCAACCCGGTAAATAACCGGATCCCTCATGTTGATGTTGGGGCTTGCCATGTCAATCCGGGCGCGCAGCACCTTTTCCCCGTCCTGGTATTTCCCTGCCCGCATCTCCTCAAACAGCTGCAGATTTTCCTCCACGGTACGGTTCCGGTACGGGCTTTCCTTTCCCGGCGTCTTAAAATCCCCCCGGTACTCCCGGATCTGCTCTGCACTCAGGTCGCAGACAAACGCCTTCCCCTTGCGGATCAGCAGCACCGCGCACTCATACATCTGCTCAAAATAATTGGAGGCAAAGAACAGCCTGTCCTCATAGTCTGCCCCCAGCCAATGGATGTCGTCCAGGATCGACTGGACAAACTCCGTCTTTTCCTTGGTGGGGTTCGTATCGTCAAACCGCATGTTGAATTTCCCGCCGTATTTCTTCGCCAGGCCGTAATTCAGCAGGATCGACTTGGCATGCCCGATATGGAGATACCCGTTGGGCTCCGGTGGGAAACGGGTCTGTACATGGTCATACACCCCCTCCGCCAGATCCCTCTCGATCTCCTGCTCAATAAAATTCTTGGAAATTACTTCTTTCTCTTCTGCCAATTCCGGCATTACCTTTTCTTTCTCCATCGCCCAAATCCTTTCCATCCTCCCCCGGCATCCTGCCAGTTGCTGATTTTTGTGGGATTTTCATTAATTTAAAATACGGGAGACCTTTCCATCCAAAGTCTCCCGCTCTTTCCCCAAAGCTGCTGACGGGAATCGGACCCGTGACCTCCGCACTACCAATGCGACGCTCTACCGACTGAGCCACAGCAGCATTTTCCATTTTTCGCGCCGCCCTTACCGAACGACCTTCCATATATTATCATGCCATTTGTATTTTGTCAACTACATTTTTATTTTTCCATCACTTTTTATGAGGAACTTGGAAAAACCTCCTCACATACAGTAAATTAAAAACCTACAGAGGCATTTTTATGGCTGAAAATGATACCCACTACAATGGAACCTCCAATACCAACAATATGCAGGCAGAGCCTGTGATCCCTTTGCCAACCCCTGGCGAAGGCAGCCCGGCCTATCCCGGCAATATCCCCGGGCAGGAGCCGGTCATCCCCCTCCCGAACCCAGGTGAAGGCGGCCCCGTTTATCCCGGCAACGGCTCCGGACAGGAACCGGTCATCCCCCTCCCGAACCCAGGTGAAGGCGGCCCCGTTTATCCCGGCAACGGCTCCGGACAGGAACCGGTCATCCCCCTCCCGAACCCAGGTGAAGGCGGCCCCGTTTATCCCGGCAACGGCTCCGGGAATGAGCCGGTCATCCCCCTCCCGAACCCAGGTGAAGGCGGCCCCGTCTATCCCGGCAATGACCCCGGCCAGGAGCCGGTCATCCCTCTCCCGAACCCAGGTGAAGGCGGCCCCGTTTATCCCGGCAACAACAATGGGCCAGTTACCTGGCTTCCATCCTTCCCGCCATCCACCGGTACCCCATGTATGTCACCGCAATGTTTTGGACAGGTGCGTTTCTTAAATGCATCTACCAATGCCTTTGCCGTCAGCATTTGCATCGACAGTACCAGCTATGCCTCCAACTCCCGCTTCGGCTCTGTCAGCGGCTACGACTGGATTGCCGATGGTTTCCACACGGTCACTGTACGGCGTGCCACCGGTATGCGCAATATCCTGCTGCAGCAGAACTTCCCCTTTGTCGCCAATCAGAAAGTGACCATGGTCCTGACGGATTCTGCCTCCGGCGGGCTGGAGATGGTCCGCGTTGTGGATACCGGCTGCAGTAACCTGCCTGCCAGTTCCGGATGCTACCGGTTTGCCAACATGGCCTATAGCGGCTCCTCCTTTGACCTTCTTCTGACCGGCGGGGAAACCGTGTTCCGCAATGTGGGCTTCCAAACCGTAACCTCCTACAAACAGGCCGTAGCCGGCTTCTATCAGTTTTACGTCACTGATTCCAGCAACTATGCCTTTATCCGTGAACTGCCGATCATCGTTATCGGGGCAGTTGCCACCGGCTCCGGGGTCCGCCAGCCCCTGGTTTCCTTCTCTGCTAATATCATTGCCGGCAGAAACTATACTTCTTACATCATCGGCAACACATGGTCCGGCAACGGGCTCCGCGTCCTCACCATAGAAGATTAACAACGGGTTTAACCTCAAAACGCCTGGAGGCCTCACGGCCTTCAGGCGTTATTCTCATTACGGGCTATAGCCGCATCAGCTTCTTTTCCATCAGTTCGCTGTTATTGCTGTGGACAATCGTATCGTCCTTGCTGATCAGGCCCTGCCGGTACAAATTCAAAAGGCTGTTGTCCATGGTTACCATCCCTTCCTCCTGGGATGTGGCAATAATATTGTCAATCTGATGGATCTTGGATTCCCGGATCAGGTTACGGACAGCATTATTGAAAAACATAATCTCGAATGCAGGATGTTCCTTTCCGTCCAGCCCCGGGATCAGCTGCTGGGATACCACAGCCTGCATTACCATGGAAAGCTGTGTCCGGATCTGCTGCTGCTGGTTTGGCGGGAAATTGTCAATAATACGGTCAATCGTATTGGCCGCCCCAACCGTGTGCAGGGTAGATATCACCAGGTGCCCTGTCTCCGCTGCCGTCATCGCCGTCTTGATCGTCTCATCGTCGCGCATCTCCCCCACCAGGATCACATCCGGCGCCTGGCGCAGGGCAGCCCTCAGCCCGGCCACATAACTGTCCGTGTCCGTCATAATCTCCCTCTGGGTCACCACGCTCTGGTTGTGGCGGTGAAGATACTCGATGGGATCCTCCAGAGTAATCACATGGGCATTGCGGCTGCGGTTGATCTCATCGATTATGCAGGCCAGGGTAGTGCTCTTTCCGCTTCCCGCAGGGCCGGTCACCAGCACAAGCCCCTTTGTCATCCTGGAAATGTCAATCACATTCTGCGGAATGCTCAGCGTATGGAAATCCGGCAGGTCAAAAGTAATCACACGGATGATTGCCGCCAGGGAGCCCCTCTGGCGGAATACGTTGGCACGGAAGCAGGACAATCCCGGGATGGCCATGGAAAAGTCATCATCCCCATGCTTTTTTACCCGGGACATATCACGGTTCCCCGCCATTTTATAAAATTCCTCGATCAGCGCATCCATTTCCTGGGGATAGATCTTCTCATCGTTATGGTTCGTAATCCTTCCGCCAATCCGGTAAGACAGCGGCATCCCGGGTATCAGGAAAATATCCGCCGCTTTCTTTTCCACTGCCGCATGCAGCAATTCTTCTATCTTCATCGCTTTCTTTTCTCTCCTGCTTTTTTGTTTACTCTGCCCCGCTCCAGACATTGACAGACTGGTCAATCTCATAATCCTCCCGGATATACACTTTCCAGGATTGCACCCTGACCGTCCTCTCCTGCCAGTCTGCCTGCAGTTCCACCCTCAGCGCCTGCCCTGCACCCATGGGGATATCTGTCAGAAAACATTCTTTTTCTTCCTGGTAATAATCACCTAGCCGGGACAGGACTTCTCTTTTTACTTCCTTTGCAGTGTCTCCGTCCGCCTCCAGAAGCGCCCTGTCCACAAGCTGTACAAACTCTTCGCCCAACCCGTCCGCACGGTAATATTCCTTTACGGCCGCCGCATTCCGGACAGATAAAAGTTCATCCCCCTTGGCATTTCCTAAAGACAAAAGTCCAAAAGTCGCCAGACACAGGACGATAAAAATCAGGATCAGGGACGAACTGCCGATATTTGCTTTTTTCCGCATCTCATAATCTGCCATCTTCGCCCATCCTCCTACTCCCCAGGCCTCTTATACTTTTTCGCCTCAAGCATAAACACGGTCTTTCCGCCGGAATCCGGGAGCAGCCCTGCCGCCTCCCCCTGGTAGGCAATATCAGGGGCGCCCGCGGGATTCTCCATGGTAACCACTGCCGTGGCCATGCCATCCCCTTCCCGGATCTCCAAACGGGCCAGACGACCGTCTTCGCCTCCTGCATCTCCCACAGGCTGCCACTCTTTGTCCATGCCTGCGACATACACCTTTTTCCCTTCCGGACCGGCGGCCTCCTGGAATCCCAGTCTTTCCGCAAGGCCCTCCACCCCTTCTTCCTTCCAGGTTTCTATGATGGATTCCGCCATGGTAACTGCCTGGTTCAGTTCCCTGCCCTGGCGGCTCATCTTTTCTGATGTGGCGAAGGCAAGGATGCACTGGGAGGCACAAATCACGAAAAAGAAGACGACCACGATCATCTCCATCAGAAACAACCCGGAGCCGGATCCGCCCTTCTTCTCTACTTTCCCCTTCATTCCGTCCCTCCTGTGCTCCGCAGCGACAGCAACAGCCGCCCGCCGCCATTCCCTGCAGTCTCTATCGTGAGAAGCCGGCCGTCCTGCTCAAAGGAAAGGCCCTCACACTCCAGGATCCCAATACCATCCGGCAGCCCAAGCCCGCTGTCCTTATGTGTGAAAAGTTCCCTGATGCTGCCATCATAATAATAAATCCAGCTTATATAACGTTCACCGTCAAAATCCTGGCTCAGTTCAAGTACCGAAGTGCCCTCCACATCCATAACCCGAACCATCCCGGCCTCATCGCCCTGACGGACTTTATTGGCAATATATTGCAATGCCACGCTGCCGGTATAATTGTCCGCCATACGCCTGCCAATATTCTCATACACCTTCCCCCCGGCAAGGACGGTGAAAAGTGCACACATTACAAACACAAGGAAAAGAAGCATGGTAAACAAAGTTCCCATGATCTGCCCTCTTTGCTCCTTCTTCTGCTGCACAGCATTTCCTCCTATTGCCCAGTTATTCTCCCTCCACCGGGATCACCGTAATATCCGGCATCAGGTTGGAGGCAAATCCGTTATAGAACACGTAATAGCGCTCTTCATCAATCTGGACCGCATAATGTTCTTCCAGGTACTGTACACTGGGCGGATACCGCCCCTCTATGGCATAGCACTGGACGCACGCCCTGGTGATGCCGTTGCGCAGGGTTTCCGCCCCCTCTGCCCTGGCCCGTACCAGAAATGAATCCATCCCTGTCAGGAATACCCCGATAACCAGGCCGAACACCGCTGCCGACAGGATACAGCCTGCCAAAAACCTCCAGTCATGTTTCCGCTTCATACCAGCCCTCCTTTTGCCGCTGCCTCTTTGCCGGCCGCCCGTACCGGTCAGCCGATCCCTGCCAGCACACCTGCCAGGGGAAGCATCACCGACAGCAGGATCAGGCCCACCACAACTGCCAGGACTGCCACCATCGTCGGCTCCAGCCTCGCAATCATATTGTCAATGGAGGCATCTGCCTGTTGTTCATAATCTTCGGAGATCTCATTCATCACTTCATCCAGGCGCCCGCTGCGGGTTCCCACCTTAATCATCTGGATATGGAAACCGCTGAACAAACCGGTCTGCTTCATTGCCTCAAAATAGCTGGTTCCCGACTGCAGCTGTGCGGCACACTCCTTGATCGTGGCCGCAATCTTGCTGTTATCCACCAGTTCCTGGGCCAGTTCCATGCCCTTCTCCAGTTCCATTCCGCTCTTTAAGGTCAACGCCAGCACGGAAGTAAACCTGCGCCCTGCCACTGCCAGCATTGTCTTGTTGCGCCGCTTCACCCAGTCCTTAAGCTTCTCCACCCAGGGAAACGCATGGCCTGCCCCGGAGGCAACCGCCGCCGCCAGCGCCACCAAGGCCACCAGGGCAAACAGTAAAAGTGCAATTCCGCTGAAAATCCCGCCAAACCGTGATGCCGCCACAGAGACCGGCGAAAGCTGGACCCCCAGCTGGACGTAAACCTGCTCAAACACCGGCATCACCTTTGTAAACAGCACAAACAGCACAACCAAAAGCATGGTTGCCATCATCACCGGATAGGTAATGGCATTCCGGATATTCTTCATCATGATGTATTCTTTCTCATAATAAACGGAGAGCGCCTCCATGATCTGATCCAGGGTTCCCGTCTGCTGGCCCAGCTTTGCCATCCTGACCACATAAAAAGGAAAACATCCTGCCTTTTCCATCGCGGTGAAAAAGGGATCCCCCAGTTCCACATCCAGGGAAAGGTTCTTTAACATTTCCTTCTCCTGCTCCGTAACCGCATCCTCTGCCATGATCGCCAATCCCTCATAAAGGGGCACTGCTGCCTTCAACAACAAAGACACCTGCATACAGAATGCCGCCAGTTCCCTGCCGGAATAAATCTTTTCCGCCTTTCCTGCCATGACTTCCTCCTGATCAGTAAGAATACTTTTCCTGGTAATTGCTGCCAGTACCTACATATTGCTTTGCACCCTCGCCTCCCGTAGACATAAAGGTGGGATCCATGTAAGACCATTTATGTCCGTCAAAATGGATGATATTGTCAATCCAGCCTTCCCCTTCGATATAGACACTCACCCAGGCATGATAAAGATTCCCCGTGTAGCCGATTACCAGCTTGGTAGGAATATCCTGGGAGCGGAGCATTGCCGTCATCAATGCCGCATAATCAAAGCAGATCCCGGTATGGCTGGCCAGGGTTGAATCAACATTGGGCAGATATCCGCTCTGGACAGACTGGGCTTTTCCGTAATCATAGCTGACGTTTGCAATCACATACTTATATACGGCATCCACCACCCCAAGGGGATCCTTGCCTGCCGCCAGCTGCGCTGCCACGCCTACCGCAGCGCTGCCTGAATTAAAGTTCACATACTGGTTGGGATACAAAAACGGCGCAAATTCATTGGAAAGGGATACGGAAATCGTCTGGCTCAGCAGCTGGGCATACTGGTTGCCGCTGACATTCTCAAACACCTTCACCGAATAACTCCCATTGCCCTCCGTAAACGGATATACCTCAAATGCATCACGGGCATTCAGATCATATGTATAAGTAGTCCCCTTGGTAATCTGCACCTTGATGCGCTTATTCCCGCCGCTATATTTTACCATCAGATAACCGTTGCTGGTATTGGATGCATCAATCGTAGCCCCGCCACCGCTAAAGGTCACTGACCCGGAGGCGCTCGGCACCCTCGCCGAAAGAGGAACCTCTTCCTCATTGATCGTAATCACAGGTGACTGTCCCTCTGCCAATGCGGATCCCGGTACACCAAATGCCATAGCCGCTGCCAGCAAAACCGCTCCTGCGGTATGTTTTTTGAATTTTCTCATGAAAATCCCTCCTTCATCCATACTTTAGGTTAATGCAAACCATATATCAAATGCCCCTGGCGCCAAAGGCCGCCAGCCTTTGCCTGACTATCTCATAGGCCAGCACTCCAGCTGCCACAGAAGCATTGAGAGAATCAATGTCCCCTCTCATCGGGATGGCCGCCGCCATATCGCACTTCTCCCGCACCAGCCTTCCGACCCCGCTTCCCTCATTTCCGACCACCAGCCCGATAGGCCCGGTCAGGTTCAGGCGGTACATCAGTTCGCCACCCATATCTGCGCACACAAACCACATGCCGCCCTTCTTCAATTCTTCTATCGTCATTGCCAGGTTTGTCACCTTCGCCACCGGCGTATAATTCAGCGCCCCTGCCGAAGTCTTTGCCACCACGGCGGTAAGCCCCACAGCCCGGTGCTTGGGGATCACAACGCCATGGGCGCCGGCCAGGTTCGCCGTGCGGATGATCGCCCCTAAATTGTGGGGATCCTCAATGCTGTCCAAAAGGAACAAAAAGGGGGCTTCGCCTTTATCCCTGGCTATCTGTAAAATATCTTCCAGTTCCGCATACTCATAAGCCGCTGCCTGGGCAATCACTCCCTGGTGTTTCCCGGCTTCTGACATCGCATCCAGCCTCTCCCGGGGGACATAGCTGATAATCGTGCCCTGTTTCCTGGCTTCCCGCGTAATGCTCATCACCGGCCCGTCCTTACAGCCATCCTGCACAAACAGCTTATCCACAGTACGCCCGGAACGGAAAGCCTCCAGGACTGCATTCCTTCCTTCAATGGTCATCTCCCTGTATCTCATGACATTTCCCCCATCTTCTCCAGGCCCTTGCGGATCAGTTCCAGGAGCCGTTCATATCTGCCTGTAAGATACAAATATCCGACCAATGCCTCCAGCCCCGTCGCCATGCGGTAATCCGTCATAGTGGCATGCTTGGCCATGGTGGCCGACTTTGCGTTCCGCCCCCGCTTATAAACCGCGGTCTCTTCCTCTGAAAAATCCTCCATCAGAAGCTTAACCATATTCGCCTGTGCCTGCGCCTTTACCAGCGCCGCACTCCTTTTATGCATTTTATTCACCTGCATACTGCCCTGGTTCACCACCTTTGTGCGGATCAGCACCTCATAGACTGCATCCCCGATATAGGCAAGAACCAACGGGGAATAGCTGCCGGCATCCACCTTCCTCAGCTTAAGGGCCTGGCGGATCATGCCCTCTTCCATTTGACTCCCTCTCTGGTGTCCTCCAGGACAATCCCCATCGCCAGAAGCTTCCCGCGGATCTCATCAGCCAGGGCAAAATTCTTCGCTTTGCGTGCCTGCTGCCGTGCCTCTATCATCTCTTCGATCTCCCCATCCAGCTGCTCAGCCTTCCGCTCGGTCAGGATGCCCAGCACATCACACAGCTGTTCTAAGAAGTTCCTGATACACTCAATATATGCGCTGCTGCTCTCAGGGGATACTGTGGAATTGCCAAGCTTCACCAGTTCAAACACTGCTGCAATGGCATCTGCCGTGTTAAAATCATCCTCCATCGCCCCTTCATATTTGTCCACCAGCTTCCTGGCTTCAGCCGCATTCTTCTCTTCCTCCGCCGACATCCCTGCCTCCTTACAGGTCTTTGCAGCCTCCCGCAGCCGCTCCGCTGCCGTCAAAATCCTCTCCAAACCGTTCTTGGAAGCCTCAATTAAATCGGCGCTGAAATTTAACGGGCTGCGGTAATGGGCGCTCAGCATAAAGAACCGCAGTACCTGCAAATCATACTTTTCACTGATCTCCCTCACGGTAAAGAAATTACCCAGGGATTTGGACATCTTCTGGACATGCCCGTTATTATCAATATTCAAGAATGCATTGTGCATCCAATAAGTGGCAAAAGGCTTACCATTCGCTGCTTCTGACTGGGCAATCTCATTCTCATGATGGGGGAAAATCAGGTCTTCGCCGCCGGCATGGATGTCAATCTGGTCCCCCAAAT
This sequence comes from uncultured Lachnospiraceae bacterium, assembly GCA_910588875.1. Classification (GTDB taxonomy): domain Bacteria; phylum Bacillota; class Clostridia; order Lachnospirales; family Lachnospiraceae; genus Brotaphodocola. The sequence goes on along the minus strand of CAJURT010000050.1, from coordinate 9,553 downwards.
ATTTCTTTGCCATGACGGAACACTCAATATGCCACCCCGGCCGTCCCTGGCACCACTCAGAATCCCAATAGGGCTCCCCTTCTTTTTTGGGCTTCCACAGCACAAAATCAGAAGGGTTCTCTTTTCCCTCCTCGCCGGTTACCTTGATCTCCCGGAACCCGGACTGCAGTTCATCCAGATTCTTATGGGACAGCTTGCCGTAATTCTTAAAGGAGCCTGTGCGGAAATATACGGTCCCGTCCGCTGCCGCATAGGCGTGGCCTTTTTCAATCAGGGTGCGGATCATCTCCAGCATACCTGCAATCTCCAATGTGGCCTGGGGATGCGTGGTGGCAGGCTTCACATTCATCCCTGCCATGTCCTTCTTGCATTCCTCGATATAGCGGCGGGAAATCACTTCGGATTCCACGCCTTCTTCTATAGCCTTCTTGATAATCTTGTCATCCACATCTGTAAAATTGGATACATAATTAACCTCATAGCCTTTATATTCAAAATACCGCCGCACCGTGTCAAACACGATCATCGGCCGGGCATTCCCTATATGGATGAAGTTGTAAACCGTAGGCCCGCATACATACATCTTCACCTTTCCCGGCTCTAACGGCACAAATTCTTCTTTTCTTCTGCTCAATGTATTGAATATCTTCATAAATGCCGCTCTCCTTTTTCCTTCTTCTGCCATCCGCTATATCGCCTGCCTGCAAGCCTATCCCTGCTGCCTTGCCAAAAGCGCCACTGCCTGCGCCGCAATCCCCTCCCCGCTGCCGGTGAAGCCCAGGCCTTCCTCCGTGGTCGCCTTGACGCTGACCTGAGTTGCCTGAATCCTCAATGCCTTTGCAATGTTTTCTGCCATCCGGGGACGGTAGGCGGCCAGCTTCGGGCGCTGGGCAATCACCGTGGCGTCAATATTCTCAATATGATATCCCTGCCCCTCCAAAAGTTCTCCCACCTTTTGCAAAAGTGCAATGCTGGAAATCCCTTCATAAGCCGGATCGGTATCCGGGAAATGCTGCCCGATATCCCCTAAGGCCGCTGCCCCCAGCAAAGCGTCCATAACCGCATGCACCAGTACGTCTGCATCGGAATGCCCCAGGAGCCCCTTCTCATAAGAGACCTTCACACCACCCAGGATCAGATCCCTGCCTTCTGCCAACCGGTGAACATCATACCCTTGTCCAATTCTCATTGTTTTCCCCCTATAGGATTCTCTTCACACAATCATCCGGATCGTTTTCTCAATACAGCGCAGGTGGATATCTGTCTGAAAATAACAGTTTTCACCGTCTGTATGCACCGGCATAGGCTGGTCCACATGAATCTTGGCTTCCCTGCAGCTGTAAAACCGTACTCCCCGATGACGCCCTGTCTTTCCCAACAAGGCATCTGCAATCACAGGAAGCAGGCCTGTCTTAGAAGAATTGTGCACCACACAAATCTCCAGCAGCCCGTCACCCCCATCCGCTTTCGGCGCAAAACGGAACCCTCCCCCCTCGTAAGGATGGATATGGGCGGATATAAAATAAATATGGTTAAATTCGATCTTCTTGATGCCGTCCAGCATCAAATAGCCCTTTACCGGCTTTGCCCATAAAAGCTGCCACAGGCCAGGAAACAGATACGTAAGCCTCCCTGATATCCCGGGACTCCTTTTCTTTCTGTTTTGCCCGTCCCGCAGGCTCTGGCAGACTGCTGCATCCAGCCCCAAGCCACTGCTGACTGCAAACCTGCGGTGCACCGGCGCGCCATTCTCATAAGACAGCACCCCGTAATCCAGCCATCTGTAATAATGTGGATTCAGGATCTTTTTCAGGCAACGCCCAGGGCTGCGGGGCAGCTTCAGCCCTCTTGCCAAATCATTCCCCGCACCGGCAGGGATATAGCCTAACGTCACCGGTTCCTCAAAGGATAAGCCATTTAAAATTTCGTTGATTGTCCCATCCCCGCCAACTGCCACAATCACACACGGATCCTGCCTTTTCTCCTGCAGGCGGTTGGCAAATATCAGCGCATCCCCAGGCGCTTGCGTCATCAATACCTCATGCTCAATCTTTGAACGTTTCAGACGATCCTCCAGATTTCTCCATACTTTTCCCCCATGACCCCGATTGGCACTTGGATTCACGATAAAATAGTACATGAAAACCTCCAAATACATTACTATTAAAAAGTATATCATAAAATCCGAAAAATGCCCAAGAAATTTTATATAAATTATTAAGAAAATACCGCAGGCAAACTATACCCCACCGCCAGAGAAGGGAATCCATGCCCCTGCCGGGGAATATGGCAATTCCCCGCCCCAGGTTCAGCCCAGTGCCTTGCGCCGCACCGGCCTCTTGCTCCTGGCATAATTCTCACCGTATACAAAGGAATACACCATATAAGCCAGAACCATTGCCCCCATTACATCAATGGCCGAATGCTGTTTTAAAAACACTGTGGAAAGGCAGATTGCCACCATAAGCAAAAAGGATCCTCTCCGTACTCCGCGGCGGCTCTGCAAGGCAGCGCTGTTCATAACTGCTGCATGGACCCCCAGGGAATTGTAAGCATGGATGCTCGGAAACACATTGGTGGAAGTATCTGCAGAATGAACCAGGGATACCAGGAAACTGCAAAAATTCTGCTGCGGATCCACCGTCACCCGCAGGTCTGTCCCATTGGGGAAGAAAGTGCAAATCAGCAGGCTGGCTGTCATACCGGTAAATAAGAAAATGCATAGCCGGTAATACTCCTGCCTGCTGGTAAAGAAAAAATAAAGCACGGCACCTGCCACATAAATAAACCACAGCAGATATGGCACAATAAAGTATTCATTAAAAGGGATATAATCATCCAGCCTCACATGCATCACAGTATAATCCCGCACCACGGTCCTCTCCAGGTACAAAAACCACGGCAAATAAATAAAACCATAGCCCAATGCCCAAATATGCCAATATTTCTTTAACAAGTCTTTCACTTGACGTCGCCTTTCTTCCTTAAATTGACTTTTCCGGAATTATATCACACTCCAAAAAAGAGTACAATAGAGTTTTTAAAATGTTCAGAAAACCGACAGCTTTTTTATGCTTCCTTAATTTTTCAGTTTTCATATCGATTTGCACAGAATCCGCAGGCAGTTTTCTGGCTTATTATATGCAGCTTTCCGCACAAAAAAACTTCCGGTTTCTGCTATTTTCAGGCTCTCAGACAATTTTCACGATTATGGCTGGCACTGGCAAATCATTTTGGGCACATTTAAACACATCCGGATACCCTGCGTGAACAGGGGTATTTCCGGCAATACTATCACTACAAACTGAGGTGCCAAAAGAGGGCTGCCCGGCAATAAGAACCTGCCGGATAGCCCTCTTTCCCCAGTTCCCTGCACCACTACCGGATACAGTTCTGCACAAACTCGTCACTGTTTGCAAATTCTCTTCCTGCCCCTTCCAGCATAACAACTACCCGGATCTGCGCACCTGTAAAATTCGTATAGAATTCAACCGGTATCTCCCTTCCTTCCTCATTTGTGGCCTTATAGGAGTAGTGATACCACGCACCTGTAGCAAAGGACTTGGTGGAAGAAGAAACCTCCCACATGTTTCCGTCCAGTTCCTGTGCCAGTTCCCTTATGACCTCATCACTCACCATTTTCAGTGCCTCTTCCCCAAGCCAAGACCGCACCTCAGAAATGCTTTCTTCCTCAATGGCCGTAACCAGCACTGCCTGTTCGGATCCGTTCTTTTCATTCAGGGCGATGCTGTTCCCATCCTCCTGCCTTTCCCAGTCATAGCCATTGGGAATAATCACCTTTGTGCCGGACACAGATACTTCGGTTTCCCTGGACTGCACTGTCCCGTCAACAGTCCATGCCCCGTTTTCATCAACCGTATACCCGTCTGGCGTTGTTGTGGAAACCAGACAATAGCCCTGTTCATTGAAGTAATAGCTTTTGCCATCCACCCAATACCATCCGCCGGACAGATAACTGCCATTCGTATTCTGGTAAAACCATCCGGTTGTGTCCTGCTTCCATTGGCCTGCAAAACTCGAGAAGGAAGAGGCCAGGGCCAGGACGGAGGCCAGGGTTATCGTGGTAATCATTTTTCTCTTCATAGCGGTTCTCCTTACCTTGTTTTTTTCAATTCTATCATATGTAACTGGATTTTTCATCTAAAGTAACCAAAATTTTCAGATTTTCTTCTGATTGATAGGCAATTCTTCCATCACCACAACCGATTCTCCGCCTCCGCCCTTTCACACCGGGCTTCTCTTTTGTATCTTTCCGAAAGGGCAGATCAAAGCCCCCTGGCACCGCCTCTCAACTTAAACCGGTCCACAAGGCTCTTCATCATCTGGGACTGGCTGGACAGTTCTTCGCTTGCTGCCGCGCTCTCCTGGGCAGTTGCCGAGTTTGTCTGCACCACACTGGAAATCTGGTCAATCCCCATGGTAACCTGGGAGATGGAATCGGCCTGAGCGCTGCTGGCCTCGGAAATCTGTCCGATAATGGCCGTCATCTCGTCTACACCGTTTACTGCCTGATACAAGGACCGGGCCGTCTCATCGGCAATCCGGGTTCCGTTCTCCACTGCCTTTAATGAATTCTCAATCAGGACAGAGGTGTTCTTGGAGGCCTCTGCGCTTTTGCTTGCCAGGTTGCGGACTTCATCGGCCACCACGGCAAACCCCTTCCCCGCAGCCCCTGCCCGGGCCGCTTCCACCGCAGCGTTAAGGGCGAGGATGTTGGTCTGGAAAGCGATATCTTCAATGGTCTTAATGATTTTGCCGATCTCATGGGAACAGTTGGTGATATCCCCCATTGCCTGTATCATCTGCTGCATTTTTTCGTTGCTCACATTCATCTCCGCGCTGATGCTGCCTGCCTTTTCATTGGCCTGCCGGGCATTGTCCGCGTTCTCCTTCACCTTGCCGGAGATTTCATTAATGGTGGCAGCCAGTTCCTCCACGGAACTGGCCTGCTCCGTCGCTCCCTGGGAAAGGGCCTGGGCGCCGCTTGACACCTGTTCGGAGCCGCTTGCAACCTGGGCAGAACTCTGGTTGATCTGCAGCATGGTGTCATTAAGCTTGTCCGCAATGCCCCGGAAGGAGACAAGCAGGGGATGGAAACCTCCGGTATATTCTTCTTCACAGACAGAATCCACCGTAAAATCCCCGGCAGCCATTTTGGCCAGGAACTTGTTCTCATCATCAATGATAACCTGAAGCTTACGGATCAGCCTGCGTACCTGCTCCGCCAATACCCCCAACTCGTCCTCAGAGGTATAGGAAATCTCCACATCCAGATCCCCCTCTGCCATTCTTATGGCAGCGCCCTCGATCTCGGAGATAGGGGTCTTGATCAGGCGTATGACCACAATCGAAAAGAAAACTCCCACCAGGATCACGGCAAGGATCACCGCTGCCATAAGAAGGGTGGCTGTCCGGTAAAGGAAAAGGCTTTCCTCTGTGGCATCGTCACTGCCCTCTGTATTATACACGATAATATCATTGAAGGCGTTGTTTAAGGAATTGTAAATTCCCACGCATTCGCCTTCCAGCACGGCCCGGGCCTCATCGGGGCGTCCCTGTCCGGCCAGTGCCATCATCTCTTCATCCGCTTTCTTGTACTGAGTCCAGAGATTCATGGCATTATCATAAAAACCTCTTTCTTCTTCGTCAATGAGCCCTCCATATGTGGCTAAGAGGGTATCCATCTCCTCCTTTTCCTTTTCCAGGTACTGAAGGCTGGATGCTTCTACCTCATCGGAAATCGCGGTAAGATACCCTAATTCATTCAGACGGATATTGGAAATGGTGGTGGCCAAATCCCTTGCCGTATTAATGCTGGGAAGCCAGCTTGTGGAAATATCACTTGTCATTTCATTCATCCGGCCCATCAGGCTAAATGACATGGCACCGATGATAAGCATGCCCATCAGGGCAACTCCTATGAGGATATAAAGTTTCAATCTGATTTTTAGATTTTGTATGTAGTGGATCATGTCTTTAACCTCCTTTTATGTTCTGCCGTCCATAATGGGCCATTTTAAAAATAGTTCCTGTTCTCCCCACTGCTTGATTTCCGCACGGCATTTTTAATAATATATCGGCATGTTTTTCCTGTTTGATAAGTAAAAACTTTCGGATTTGCCCTGTCCATTTTAAGATGTTTTCTTCCCTGTATTATGCCAGATCTTCAAGATTTAGGTGAAGCAATGTCAGTTAGTTTAGCTTTGAGAATATTCAGCCTTGGAAAAAGAGGGGAGAGACGCTTCGAAATGGTCTGCTGTTTTTGACTTTGCAGGGATTTAGAAGTCCTTAAATCTCTGAGTTTTGCGTTGAAATGAAAATCCCTGCTGTCTGAGCGAAGCGAGTTCGGGGATTTTCATTTCGATTTTAGCAAAAATCAGAGATTTTAGGAATTCTTGATCCCGAAACCGGAAAAAACAGCAGACCATTTCGGAGCGTCTCTCCCCTCTTTTTCTAAGGCGTACTTTTCGGTAAAATTAACTAAATGACATTGGTAGGTGAAGAGTAACGGCCAAAAGACTTATTGAAGGATATCCAATAATATATAGTGACTTTTTTTTAAACTATGCTATAATCAAACGTATATTTGCAAGTTGGCAGATAAGAAGAGAGTCTTTGGGAGCAGTAAAGACAAAATTAATTTTAACACAAGATGAGGTTATATTATCAACACGATAGATTAATCATGGCGGAAAGAGGGGAAATTGATGAAAAATATATCTCATCTAAAGGGAATGAATCATAACGAATTGTGCTTCGACGATAAGAAACTGAATGAAAAGTTCATATTTTGTAAAAGCAGGTTGAAGGATAGCGAGAATTATGAATTAAATGCAGATACCGTCCTTTTAGATTCTTTTCATTCCGCCACAATAGAAGGAGCCAGGACAACGATTGAGAATGTTAAAAATGCTATAAGCGATCCAAAAAGTAAGAGTGATATTATGGTAGTCAATAATATGAAAGCTCTTGATAAAGTATATTCTGGTTTTCGTATCAATGATAACAATATTCGAGTGTTATGGGATATTGTTGTAAATATGGTATGTGAGAACAATCATGTAAAAGGAAATAAATACAGAGATGGGGAGGTGTTTATTTCTTCATTAGAAAGAATTGTGCATACACCGGCGATTTGCACGGAAATAGATTTTTATATGTCAACTTTATTTGAGTTTATCGATCAAGCTACTTTTGACAGCTTATATAAAGGCATCATAGCACATTTTTACTTTGTATACATTCATCCTTTTTGTGATGGAAATGGCAGACTGGCCAGAATTCTTCAAAATTATTGTTTCTATATAGGAGGATATGAAGGGGTAAGAAAAATTCGTATTTCACAGTCTATTAATATGCATTTAGGCGGTTATTATAAAGTTCTGGAAAATGTGGAAAAGCCTGTTGTTTTCGATAATCATTTTATGCTTGATCTGACACCGTTTATCGATTATATGTTTGACAGGATTATTGAGGCTTGTAATCTATCAGAAAAAAAGCAGGATAGTTTGAGTGACCAGGAGAGGAAACTGCTGACCAGGATGTCAAAGCGGGGAATAGGGGCGGAGATTACCGTTGCTCATGCAGCTTCTTTAATGAATGTCAGCTTGGATAAAGCCAGAAGAATATTAAATGAGTTAACGAAAAGACAGTATTTATATAAGACTAAGGTAGAAGGTAAAAATAAAAACCTTTATAAATTATTGGTTCTTATTCCGTAAGTGATTGATTCTTTAGCAATCCATGTTTCCCATTTGCCATATTATCTCTAACCTTCCGCCTGCGGCGGGTCGCTTCAGCGACATGATTCCTTTCCGCCACAGTGCGATCCAAAGCGGAGCGTTTTTATATCATAGGACGCACTTTCCTATGATATAAAAAGGAGATATCCAACATGTTACTGTCGGATATCTCTCATTTTTACTGTATACTATATCTGGTAGCTGTCACACTTTTGCGCCACTATATGATCACCTGTCCGAAATCAAATCGCTGCCTGTGTGGTAGCCGCCTTGGAATAGCTATCTTTTATTATCATCAGACAATTTTGCTATTTATCAGAATAATCATTACACTTTCTTCAGCTTTCTTTCTTCCATTTCTCTTAAAAAGGCTCTCCCGCCCTCATTGTAAAAATTAATTCTTTCCTGTGTTGTCATATCTTTTGTAAGCTCATAGTGGTATTCTCTAATCTTATGAATATCTTCAATGGTGAAATCCGGGCTGATAATTGGTTTTGCAATCATAATCATTCCTCGCTTTCCAATAGTACAGAAGGATTCCATATCTCAATCATTTTATATCCTTCCAGAGTTGTAATTGCCCTTACGCCTTTAATTGTCTTCACATTTACAATATGCTTAAAATTCCATGAAATAATGCAATCACATTCACTTACAATGGCGGCTCCTATATGTTGGCAATCATCAAAACTCTTTTGTGTTAATATACCCATATCAATAATTTTTTCTGCTATTGTCACAACATTATCTGTAACATCTAATGTTGTAAATTGTATTTCATTCAAATAATCAATAAGTTTTGTTTTCTTTGGTTCTGAACATCTTTCTATCTCTCTCAAGGTCACTGTAGATAAATACACATCATATTTTTTATTTTTAAACATCTTCCACAGCTGTCTTGTATCTGCCATCTTCTCGGGTACATCTTCCTGCTCCAAATAACTGATAACAGATGTATCTAAATATACCTTTAATTTCCTATTCATGATATACCCCCTGTGCAGTCATTTTAACATAACTTTCATTTTTTAGCAATCCATGTTCCCCAATTTGCTGTATTATCTCTAAATTTTTTAATACTTTTAAAAAAGAGAGATACCCAACCTTTTACTGTCAGATATCTCTCAAATTTTACTTCATACTATATCTAGTACTCCGTACTTGAAGTTCCTGTGTAAATTTTCGAGGATATTTTTTCGAGTGTGCAAGTTCAGAAACGGAGGCGTAGCGGGCTACGCTGAGTATTCTGGACTTGTGCAATCGGGAAAATAGACCGAAATATTTACACAAGGATTTTCAGTACGGAGTACTAGTGTACTGACACATTTACATTTCGCCAAATGACTTGCCTGAATTTCCATCTGCGGCGTTGGCTTCACTCAACGATGCCACCGCATCGCCTCGTTCAGCCGTCTTGCAGACTGAAAATTCATTCTGCGTCATTTGGCTGAAAGTAAATGTGTCAGTACACTAGTTACAGGCTCATACCACTATATAATCACCTATCCGAAATCAAATCGCTGCCTGCGCTGCCGCCAATCTGGCAATCGGCACCCTGAACGGGCTGCAGGATACATAATCCAAACCAATCTTATGGCAGAACTCTACGGAAGTCGGATCGCCGCCGTGCTCGCCGCAGATACCTACATGCATGTCCGGACGTACCGGCTTGCCCAGCTTGATGGCCATCTCCATCAGCTTGCCCACACCGGTCTGATCCAGCTTGGCGAAGGGATCATTCTCAAAGATCTTGGCATCATAGTAAGCGTTCAGGAACTTGCCTGCATCGT
>CAJURT010000049.1 GCA_910588875.1 uncultured Lachnospiraceae bacterium | reverse complement strand
TCTGCCACTGGCTTCTGTCTACATAGTGGTTTCGTTTGTCCCGGAAATGCTTTGCTGTCTTGAAGTTGACTACATCACCGCAATACTCCTGCCTTGTAAGAATACGGGTCAGTGTCGCCTTATTCCATTTGTAGCGGTCTTCTTCGTTCAGCGTCTTGCTTTTTGCCGTTCCCCGCCCCCGGTCTTTCATGTAGAATGTGGGTGTTGAAATTTGCTCATTTTTCAGATATACGGCAATCTAGTACTCCGCACTGAAAACCCTTGTGTAAATATTTCGGTCTATTTTTCCGATTGCACAAGTCCAGAATACTCAGCGTAGCCCGCTACGCCTCCCTTCCTCCAAGGCGGCCCCCCCAGATTACAAAAGCTTACCCTTAGGTTTTCTTGACGTCCTCCCACAGATCTGATACAATTATCAAAAAAATTCCGGAAAATGGGGTATCTGTCCCGGACGGAAGCAGAGACGGACCGCACTGTTTTCCGGCTCCGGGAAGAAAAAAATTCATGAAATCAGGGGGGAAGCATGATTATTAACACCGGCGGACGGACCGATACCGTCCAATACTATACAGAATGGCTTTTGAACCGTTTTTCAGAAGGGTATGTACTGTCCCGCAATCCCTTGTTCCCCCATAAGGTGATACGTTATGAACTGAACCCGGACACCGTGGACTGCGTGGTTTTCTGTTCCAAGAATTATGAGCCCATACTGTCCCGGCTGCATGAGATCACAGACCGTTTTTCCACCTATTTTTATTACACGATCACCGCTTACGGAAAGGATATGGAACCAGGGGTTCCGGAGATTGAGGAAAGCATGGAAACCCTGATCCGGCTGTCAGAGATGGTGGGGAAGCAGCGGATTGGGTGGAGATATGATCCGGTTATGCTGACAGAAACTTATACCCTGGAGCGCCACAGGGAGACCTTTGAGTCCATGGCAAAGGCGCTGTCCCCCCATATCGACCGCTGTATTTTCAGCTTTGTGGAAACACATACCCGGGGCACATCCCGCAAAAGGCTGGAAAACAATGTGCCGGGGTTTATTCCCCTGCTCAGGAAGGACAGGGAGGCGCTGGCTCAGGAACTCGGCAGGATTGCAGAGAAGTATGGCATTTATCTCCAGACCTGCGGAGCCGGCGAGGATTATTCTGCCTGGAATATCCACTCTTCCGGCTGCATGACGCTGGATATTTTGGGAAATGCCAATCAGATCAGCTTTAAGAACTTAAAGCATAAGGGGGCGCGCCAGGGCTGCCATTGCATTGAAAGCAGGGATATAGGGGCTTACGATACCTGCCTGAATGGCTGTAAATACTGTTATGCCAACAGAAATCCCCGGAAGGTCCTGGAAAACTACCAATCCCATGACAAGGCGTCCCCTTTGCTCACCGGGGAGATAAGGCCCGGGGATACCATCATACAGGGGCTGCAGAAATCCTTCAAAGTCCAGGCCGGGAGGGAGGAAGGACAGGGGTGAAGGGATGCCCCGGGGATTTTTGTGCCATCAGTGCTGCCAACAACCGATGCCGAAAAAGGAGGAGCCGGAAATGAACACCAAAATTACAGATTATGCCAGAAGCCTGTCCCGGATAAGCAGGGAAAGAAGGCGGGATTTTCACCGATACGCAGAAACCGCATGGCTGGAAATGAGGACATCCGCCGTGATCAACCAGGTATTGACCGAGTTTGGCTATGAAGTGGTAACAGGAAAGGCTCTGTGCCTGGAGGAGGCAAGAATCGGGGTTCCCTCGCCAGAGGAGTTAAAAGCCCATGCAGAACTGGCACTCAGCCAGGGGGCGCCGCAGGAATACCTGACAGAGGACATGAAAGAAGGCTTTACCGGCGCCATGGGGATTCTGCGCTGCGGCCCGGGGCCGGTGGTTGCCCTGCGGTTTGACATTGACGCCCTGGGGCTTATTGAGGAGGAGAAGGAATCCCACCGGCCCTTCCGGGAAGGCTTTTCCTCCGTGAATAAGGGAAAAATGCATGCCTGCGGCCACGACGGCCACGGAGCCATTGGCCTTGGGGTGGCAGAGGTTCTCATGAAGCTGAGAGAGGAACTTAAGGGAACCGTCAAGCTGATCTTCCAGCCCGGGGAGGAGGGAGCCAAGGGAGCCAGGGCTATCGTGGCCCACGGACATCTGGATGATGTGGACTATTTTGTGGGAACCCACATTGCCCCTGCCGGGGAACCGGATGACGGGGACGTGACTCCGGGAACCTGGGGCTCCCTTGCCACCAGCAAGTATGATGCCCATTTTTACGGCCAGGCCGCCCATGCAGGCGGGTTTCCGGAAAAGGGGAGGAGCGCCATCGTGGCGGCGGCCAATGCGGTGCTGAACCTCACCGCCCTTCCCAGGCACAGCGGCGGGATTTCCCGGGTCAATGTGGGGAGGATTGAGGGCGGAACCGGAAGGAATGTGGTTCCGGACCATGCCATGATTCAATTCGAGGTGCGGGGGGAGACGACGGAGATCAACCAGTACCTGGACCAGGAGGCAGTGAGAATCTGCGAGGGGGCTGCAAGGATGAACGGATGTGCCTGCAAAATGGTGCTCCAGGGGGGCGCAGAGTCCCAGCACAGCGACTTAGACTTCCTGGAACAGATCGCAGGGATTGTGGAGAGGGAACTTCCCCATCTCCGGGTCAGCAGCTGCCGGAATGCCAGAAACTGGGGCAGCGAGGACATTTCCCTGATGATGAACCGGGTGCAGGAGCACGGGGGCAAGGCCGCTTATATGCGCTCCATGACGCCCATGGCCGCAGCCCAGCATACCACAGCCTTTGATTTTGACGAAAAGGTGCTTACAGAGGGGATTGAGGTATTTGCGGCGATTGTGTGGGATCTGTGCAGAAGGGAAAAGGAGAACGTATGAGGATGACTCTGAAACGGATGAGGCAGCAGGGATTGGCCGTGGTTTTGCTTTTAAGCCTGGCAGCCTGCGGAAAATGGGAGGAAAAACCTGTCAGTGCGGCGGATCTTTTGGAAAAAAAGATGCGGATGGCCATACACGAGGAAGAGCGGGAACGGCTGGAAAAGCTGCGGGAGGAGTCCTCGGTAAGAAGCGCCACAATCGTGACGGGCCTTAACAAGATCGGTGCGGGCACGGAATATGAGTATTGGGTGGATTTGGACGGAGCTACTGCCAGGATTCGGATTGAGGGACAGGAGGAGGAGACTTATCTTCTGGATTCCGGTCAGATTGACAGCCTGAACCGTCTGCTTTTGGACTATACCGTCACGGTTCATGAGGGAGGCCCCTATTGGCCTGACGGTGATTATTGCACGATGACCGAACTCTTTAATTATTGGGTTTCCTATGACGGAGGTTATGATGATTATTACAGCGAAAGCGGCGCTCTCACCTGGCCGGAGGGCTGGGACGAGTTTATAGAGGAACTGAACGAACAGATCGTTTCCGGAGAGCGGTTAGAGGAAGAGGAATGAAGGAAGGGGGAAAAATGACCTACAAATTCTACGGATGGAATCATGGAGAGGTTTTTGCAATCACCAGGGAATACGGGGAGGACTGGACTCCCTGCAAGTTATATGACGCACTTTCCCCTATCTGGTGCGAGTACACCTGCGCCCCCAGGCTGCGGGAAAAATGGAGCAGGGAGAACAAGACCGCAGGCCAGTGCTCCATCACAGCCTTCCTGGCTCAGGATATATTCGGCGGAAAGGTGTACGGAATCCCCCTTCCCGACGGGAATTATCACTGTTATAATGTAGTAAATGGCTGTGTGTTTGACCTTACCAGCGAGCAATTCGGGGAGGAAGAGTTAAACTACGAAAATAATCCGGAGCAGTTTCGGGAGAAGCATTTTGCTAAGGAGGAGAAGCGACTGCGGTACGAATTTCTCAAAGAGGAACTGAAAAAACACCGGGCAGGAGGCCGGGACTGACCTTTGCCGTCCGGAAGGACCGATTGCCTATGTCAAAGAAAAACAGAGAACAGGGAAGGGCCTGTTTGTAAAGGAAAGGAGCAGAGCGAGAAATGCCGGAGAAGAGGTCAGAGCAGATACCAGAGAGTACACCAGAGGAAATGTCGCACAGGAAAGAACTGACGGCACTTTTGGGAACATCTTTGGCCGATATATGGGAAAGCTTATGTGCCTGGATAGAGGAAACGTATGATATGGACCGTATTTGGGGAAAGGGCGGGAAAGCCTGGACATATGAGTATAAATACCGAAGAGGCGGGAAAACCTTATGCGCTCTGTATGCAAGAGAGAATGCCATGGGCTTTATGGTTATTTTCGGAAAACAGGAAAGGGAAAAATTTGAAGGGATGCGGGAGGATTTTTCTGAAAAGATTCAGAAGACCTATGATGAGGCAGAGACTTACCATGACGGGAAATGGATGATGTTTGAGCCGGTGGAGCCAGAGATGTTTGAGGATTTCAGGAAGCTTCTGGCAATCAAGAGAAGAGGGAACAGGAAGGGAAACAGGCAGACGGCAGCAGGCAGATAGAAGCAGGCAAACAGAAGACAGAGAGATGGCCATAGGGAGGGAAAATTTTGGGAAATCATTCATGGAAAATATGGCGGATCCTGGCTATTGGCTGGCCTTTTTTGTGCCTGATTTTTGCCGGGATTATTCTCTGCCAGCCCCAAAGGGGAGGAGAGGAACGGATAGCGGATGCCGGGTTTACCATGCTTCCTTTAATCTTTTTTGCAATCGGGATGAAGATACAGCACCGCCTGCTGAGGGAGAAAGGAAATGCCGTTGTCCGGACAACAGCCACGGTTATTTTCGTTCATTCCCGGATAAATATCGGGAGCGGAAACAAGAGAATCTATCGTCCGGAGTATGAGTTTCAGGCAGGGGAAACCATGTACCGGGTGGTATCCCCCAGCGGATTTAGCCAAAGCTATGTGAGGCAGGGGGAGCAGGTGGAGTTATACTATGCCCCGGACAATCCCCATGTTTTTTATGTTCCGGTTATGCAAAAGCATGACAGGCGGTGGGCGATGCTTTTGTGCGGCGTGGGGGTTCTGTTTCCGTTGGCCGGTTTGTTCGCCCCGCTGCTGCGGACATTCTTTGCCTTTCTGGAATGAGAGGTGCTCTTCGGAGTTTCTTTGTATCTGTTTTTGCGAAATATTTTACCGGATTTGGCGAGATTTTGAGAGCGCCTCAGAGTGCGTTAAAACATTGCTTTCCCACAGGTGTGAGTCACGATTTGTGGGAGATTTGGCTCGAATGAAGGAAAGAGAGGAAACCTTGCAGGATGGAAGAAAGGCTGAAAAGGCAACTGGATTTTGCCCTGGAGATTGATCAGGAAAAAAATATCTTCCGCCAGACCCATTTATCTGGCCATGGGAGAAGGGAAAATGATGCGGAACATGCCTGGCATATGGCAGTGATGGCCTATCTTCTGAGGGAATATTCCAATGAAGAAGTCGATATTGGCCGGGTGATGATTATGTGCCTGATTCATGACATTGTGGAGATCGAGTCCGGCGATACCTATGCCTATGACGAGGAGAATTTAAAGACCCAGAAGCAGAGGGAGGAGGCGGCAAAGGAAAAAATCTATTCCCTTTTGCCGGAGGATCAGAAGCAGGAGATGATCGCTTTGTTTGATGAGTTTGAGGAAAACCAGACAGCAGAGGCTAAGTTTGCCCATGCGATGGATAATCTTCAGCCGCTGATTTTAAACAACAGCAACAACGGGGGCGACTGGAAGGAGCATGGAATCTGTGCGAAACAGGTTTATGGACGGCATGAGAAGACGAAAGCAGGCTCCGGGAGGCTGTATCAGGCAGCGGATGAGATCATTCAGGAGAATATAAGAAAAGGGAATCTGAAACCGTGATTGATTTACATACGGCGGGAGAACTAAAGGGAATAATCTCCATGGACTGGAAGTAAAATGTTGATTAAGTTTGATGAAATGCACATCAGGGAAGACTACAGACTCAGCGCAATAAAGATGAAAATCAGATTTCGAGCAATGAAAAATGAATAAAAATGAAGAAAAAATTTATATCTAAACCAAAAAAATGTTTACAGAGGGGGATTTTGAACTATAATATAAAGGAATAAGCAAATTGAGAGGTGCTGTATGCTGATCTATTATCGTTTTAATAATTTTTGTTCATTTAACTGCGAAAGTGAATTTTCCATGAGCGCACCGTCCGGGAAGGTAAAAAAACGTTTCCCGGACAATTATGTTGAAACTGCTGAAGGATTTGACTTGATGAAGTCTGCGGTAATTGTTGGTGAGAACGCGGGTGGCAAATCCAATTTTATTAATAGCTTGAAATATTTAAAATCTTTGTTTGTAACCAATAGCCAGGTGAAGTCTGTTCGACCATATGTGAATGCTGCAAGTCTGAATGACAAAAAGAATCCTGTTCAGAAGTTTGAACTGTGCTTTAGATCTGATAACGGAAAAGTTTATGTCTATCATCTGCATTTAAATGAGTCTGGGATTGTATATGAGGAATTACAGCTTTTAAAGAAAAGAAATGTAGTAGCATCCAGTCTTTTTAAGGCAGAGAAGCAGAAGGGGAGGGTTTGGTTTGCCAGTGCGAAAGAAGCAAATGGTTTAAGCGAGAGGGTGGATAAATTTCTTGCTGGAGACAGTATCGGTCTTCTGGTATCTAAGTTTGCATTGCTGGGAGATGAAGATGCGTTAGCAGTTGTCGAATGGATGACAGAAAAGTTATATCCAGAGTCCTTGGCTTCTGACATGGCAGATGATGTGATCAGGCAGGATGCAGATATGCATATTTTAGAAGAGCAAAGATATTTGGAAATCTTCCGTATGGTTGATTATAGTATCTGTGGTATCGAACTTGACAGGGAGAAACCATATAGCAAAACCGTCATTATTCGTAAGGGAGAAAACGGAAAGGATTTCAGAAGAGAACTACAGATGGATTCTACTGGCGTTCGTGAGTTCTTTGCATGGGCAGTACACATTTTCCGTGTGGTTTATGAAAATAAAGTCGTGTTTGCAGATGAAATGGACCGGGTATTGAATCCTATTCTGTCCGATAGAGTGCTCGCTTTTGTAAATGGGGCAGAGCATAAAGGACAGTTCATTTTCACCACTCATAATGTGCTTCATCTGGATTTAAAGCGGTACATGAAAGAACAGATTTATTTTGTTACCAAGAATAGAGAGCAGCTGACTTCAGAAATGTATTCACTGTCTGATTTTCCGGAAGTTCGTTATGAAATTACCAAGATTTATGAGTTCTATATGAAAGGCATTCTGGGAGGTACGGCATTTGAGTAGACTGGAACGTAAATTACAAAAACGATTTGTTGTTTTCTGTGAAGGAGATACAGAATACAACTATATTGATAAAATGCGCGGCATAAGACGGCAGGATGTGCAGATCGCTTTAAAACCTATCAATATGCATGGCGGCGGTTACAGCAACTTTACCCGTAAAATAAAGACGGAATCGCAGACAAACTGTTTGGCTAAATTTATCATTGTAGATGCTGACCGTCTGGTGAAGCATTATGAAGAAAAAGACAGTTTCCAGCAGTTGGCAGAATACTGTAGACTGCAGAATAAGAAAGGAACCATTCCTCATTTTCTTATTGTGAATAATCCGGATTTTGAGTATATTGCTTGTCTGCATGTGCCTGAGTATAAAGGGCAGGAAGTAACAAGGTTTCTACAAACGGTTTTTGGATTCCAGTCTTTGGAACAGTTTAAGAGGAACACAGGCGTGTATGAGTGCCTGAATAATGGTGAACGCTCTTATCAGGTACTGATTCAGAAGATTCGGGGCAAAGATAAGTTTGTGAAAAATACATATTCTGTGAAGAAAAAGAATTTTGAAATTGCTATTAGTCGAACTGATGTGACATGGGATCTGCTTGACCGCAAAGGCAGTAACATGGAAGAATTTTTCGATGTAATAGACTGGTAAGCCTGAAAAGGCTCCCTCTTCGGAACCAAAGGGAAAGGAAGGAAAGATGAACATCAATTTCCGGAAAATATTGATTCTGTTCAACCTTCTTTTGTACCTGCCTGTGGCATTGCTTCTGTGGGCAGGGCTTGGGGGCAGGGACTATTCCCTGGAGCAGAAGGAGAACAGCCGCCTTATCGGGGTGAGTTATATGACGATGAATAATGAATTTTATAAGATTCTCAACGAGGAGATCAGCAATCAGGTGGAGATCCAGGGGGACCGGATGGTGCTGAGAGATCCTGCCCTCAGCGTAGACAGGCAGATTGAGCAGATCGAAGAAATGCTTCAGATGGGAATCGATGTGCTGGTGGTGACGCCGGTGGACTGGAAGGGGCTGTCAGAGGTTCTGAGACGGGCGAAAAGCCAGGGAGTTTTCCTTGTGGTGGTGGACACGGATTTGGAGGAGGAAAGCGTGGCGGATTGTACGATCACCTCGGACAATTATAACGCCGGCCGCCTGGTGGGCCAGTATTTTCTGGAACAAAACAGAGAAGCGGAACTGATTGTGATGACTCACGATGTGACAAAATCCGGGCAGGACAGGGTGCAGGGATTTTTAGATGAGGTGGAAAAAAATGACAAAATCCATGTGGTGAAACGCATAAACTGCGACGGCCAGCTGGAGATTGCCATGCCCAAAATGCAGCAGGCCATTGAGGAAGGGATTTCCTTTGACAGCGTATTCTGCCTCAATGACTTGGCCGCCGTGGGAGTGGCAGCGGCGCTGGATGAGCATGGGCTGTTAAAGCAGGTGCAGGTGTATGGCATTGATGCCTCCCCGGATGCCAAGGCGCTGATCAAAGAGGGGATGATGTCTGCCTCCGCGGCACAGTTTCCTTCCCGGATAGGGCAGATAACAGCAGATGTGGTGTACCGCCTCCTTAAGGGGGAAGCCGTGGAACCAAAGATCCGGGTGCCGGTAGAACTGGTGACACAGGAAAATGTGGAGCAGTACAGCATTGGCCGCTGGCAGTAGAAAAAGAGGGCTTGGAAGATGAACAGAGAGGGTTTTCCCGGTTTGGTGTTAAATACCATGAAAAATCTGAATATGGTGATGATCCTGTATCTGACCATGGTGACAGCGCATAGCCTGTACGGCTACGTGGATGAGAATTCTGCCATGGATTTTCTGATGCAGGTAAAGCGGATGCCCATGGAGCCCTGGAAGCTTCCGGTTCTCTCCATTGGCCTGTATGTGTGCCTGCTCCTTCTGCTCTCAATCCGCTGCCAGAGCAAGAGAGGGTTTCTGGGGAAAACGGTTCTGGAACTGGGCGTTGTATTTGCGATCAGTTCTGTGCTGAATTTCAGTTACACGGGCATGGCGCTTCTTATCATTGCAGATACCATGAGTTACTTTTCCGATTTGAAGCAAAGGGTGCTTCTGGTGGCATCCATCTGTGTGGTTTATCTGCTGCTGGATTATGATCTGCTGTCCGCTGTCCGTCCCATCCTTTCCCTGGAGACCTGCTGGGGCTATTATGGCAGGGAGACCCGGTCTTTGCTGCTGGGAATCCGGAATATCCTGAATTCCCTGAACACGATTGCCTTTATCAGCTATGCGATTGTGCTGATTCTGGCAGAGGTGAGGGAGAAGGAACGGATACTGGGACTGAATGAAAGACTGAACACCGTCAACCAGGACTTGCGGGCAGCCAATGAAAAGCTGGAGGAATATGCCAGAGAGTCAGAGAAAGCGGCGGAAACCAGGGAGCGGAACCGCCTTGCCAGGGAGATTCATGACACCCTGGGACATTCCCTGACCGGGATTATCACCGGTATTGACGCCTGTGTCATGCTGGTGGATGTGGCGCCGGAGGCCACCAAGGAACAGCTGAAGGCCATTGCAGGGGTGGCCAGGCAGGGAATCAAGGATGTCCGGCGCTCGGTAAAGGCCCTCCGGCCGGATGCGCTGGAAAGCCTGAACTTAAAGTCAGCCCTGGTGCAGATGATGGAGGAGACAAAACGCTCCACCGGAGTGGAGATTACCTGGCAGATAGAGCCGGCCCTGAAGGGCTTTAACAAGGATGAGGAGGATATTATCTACCGGATTGTACAGGAGTCCATTACCAATGCCATCCGGCACGGAAGGGCGGATAAGGTGGAAGTGGGGATTCACCGGGATTATAATATGCTGAAGATTCATATCGAAGATAACGGAGTGGGATGCAGCAAGGTGCAGAAAGGGTTTGGGCTGCATCACATGGAGGAGCGGCTGGATATGCTGAAGGGCTCTCTCTCCTATCACGGAGACCATGGTTTTGTCATAGATGCAAGGATTCCCATCAGATGGGGGACGGAGGAGGAAAATGATTAAGATACTGATTGCAGATGACCAGGAACTGATCCGGCAGAGCCTGATGATTATTTTAAACAGTGAGAGCAATTTTCAAGTGACCGATGCGGTGGCCAACGGGGTGGAAGTAATCCGTTCCGTGCGGAAGGAAAAGCCGGATGTGATCCTGATGGACATCCGGATGCCGGAGATGGACGGGGTGGTCTGCACCCAGATTATCAAAGAGAATTACCCGGATATCAAAATCATTATCCTGACCACCTTTGACGATGACGAGTATGTGTTTAATGCCCTGAAATACGGAGCCAGCGGCTACCTTCTCAAGGGGATTTCCATGAAGGAACTGACAGAGGCGATTCACAAGGTTTATCACGGGACGGCTATGATCAATGAGGACATTGCCTCCAAGGTTGTCCGGCTGTTTTCCAGAATGGCCCAGTCCAATATCGCAATCCAGGTGGACGAGAGGCAGTCGGCTGATTTAAAGGACAGTGAATGGCAGGTCATTGTGCTGGTGGGGAGCGGCCTGTCCAACAAGGAGATCGCGGCAAAGCTGAATTTGTCTGACGGAACGGTGAGGAACTGTATCAGCACGGTTTTGAGCAAGCTGAATTTGCGGGACAGGACCCAGCTTGCCATATGGGCGGTGCAGACCGGCGCAATCCATAAAGTGTTTGGAGAGGAAAACTGATGGGACAAAAGACAGATCAGGACCCGGGGAAAACGGGGAAAAGCTATGGCTTCCGGGCAGGGCTCTGCGCCTTTTTGCTGCTGCTTCTGTGGCTGATAGCCAGCGACACCTACCAAAAACTCCCGGGCTTTGATAAAAAGGTGCTCCGGGTGGGGGTGTTCAGCGACAGCTACTGGGAGGTGCAGAACGGCTATTCCTACCAGATATTGGAGGATGCCATTGCCGGGTTTGAAAAGCGGCATCCGGGTATCCGGGTGGAGTATGTGAGCGGCATTATCCGGGAGGATTATTCGGAATGGCTGTCAGAGCAGATGATGCGGGGAACAGCCCCGGATATTTTCTTTGTGACGGGGGAGCACTTTCCTGATTTTGCGGAAGCAGGGGTATTGCAGGATTTGGCGCCTTTCATGGAGGAGGACAGGGACTTTTCGCCGGAGCGGTATTATGCCTCTGCCTATGCATACGGAAATTATGAAGGGGTGCAGTATGCCCTTCCCTATGAATGCGCCCCTAAGCTGATGTTTGTGAATAAGAGCATTTTGCAGCAGGAGGGGATTGCCATGCCCGGGAACCAGTGGACCTGGGAGGATTTTTACAGGATTTGCAGGGAGGTCACAAAGGACACGGACGGGAACGGCACCGTGGACCAGTTCGGGGCCGTGGGCTATACCTGGGAGGATGCCTTTGATTCCAATGGGGTTACGTTGTTTGACAAGAAAGGGATCGAGTGCTGTCTGACCGATGAGAGGGCGAAAGCAGGGATTTCCTTTATCGGGAGAATGGAGGCGCTGAACGGAGGCTACAGTGTTTCCAGCAAGGAGTTTGCCCTGGGGAATGTGGCCTTCCAGCCCATGCTGTTTTCGGAATACCGGGCGTACAAATCCTATCCCTTAAGTATTAAAAAATACTCAGGATTTGAGTGGGACTGCCTGAGAATGCCTGCGGGCCCGGAGGGAGAAAACATTTCCCGGCTGGATACCCTGACGCTTGCGATGAGTTCCTCCACAAAACAGAGCCGGATGGCCTGGGAACTGATGAAGTTTCTCACCGGTGATGAACAGATTCAGTCAGAGATTTTCACCTATTCCGAGGGGGTGCCGGTGCTGCGGGAGGTGGTGGAATCTGAGGAGAATCAGGGATTTCTCACAGGGGCTTTGGATTCTGAAAATGCCCCCGGCCTTTTTCTGCTAAGTGATGCGGTGGAACAGGCGGTTGTGGTTCCCCGGTTCCATAATTATGACCGGGCAGTGGAGGAGGCAGACCGGGCAGTCAGGAGTATCTTGGAGAGCAGTTCCAATAGGAACAGGGAAACGATTATCCAGAACCGGAAGGTGAACCGCTATCTGAAGGAGATGCAGTAAGGAAGAGCAAACAGGCAGAGCCGGATTTTTCGGCCCTGCCTTTATCTATGCGCAGGCCCGCATACGGAAGTTTGCTGCCGGTGCAGCATGCGGGCCGTGCGGCGGGCAGGAAAAGGCCTCCCCTGCTCGATGGAACCCTTACCCGTATCAGCCGTCCCCATCATGGCTTTTCAATATCCGCCACAAGGTGCTCCGGCTGATGCCCAGGCGCCTGGCGGTCTGGCTGTGATTGTCATTTTCCTCACGGAGGACCTGCCGGATGATATCGTAGGTGATGTGGGAAAGAGGCTGTTCCAGGTTAAACTGGAAGCCGGTTTTTTCGGCAAAGGTCCAGAGCGCGCTTTCCTTGTGAAGCTGGCGCATGGTATTTTCGTAGGAGATGTAGATACCCGTGGTCACCACCATCAGTTCATGGATGATTCGCTGGAATTGATCCAGGTTCGATTCCCAGAGGAAGGTTTTCATGGCTTTTAAGGCCCTGGGGTCAAAGCTGACGATCTGCTTTCCCAGGCTGGCATTTAAGCGGTTGATATATAAGGTGCAGAGATAGGGGATATCGTCTGCCCGCTCCCGCAGGGAGGGAATGCGCAGCGTGAGGCAATGCATGATTTTTGTCAGTTCTGCCATATAGGCTCCGGATTGCCTGGCATCGGTTCCCGAAACAAAGGAGAAAATCAGGCGGTTTCTCTGGGCAAGCCCCGTATCCCGGATGGTGGACACAAGCTGATGAAAGGTGGCGGCGGGCAGAGATTCCACATGGCGGAAATACAGAGTATGCTTATTGTGCATCAGCGGAGAATCGTGGTGGGTCATAAGGTAGGACCAGTTTTTATCCGTGGCGGTTTCACAGTCTATCTCGTAACAGATGGAAGAGTGATAGGGGCTTTTCCCATAGATGAAATAGGCGGCCTGGTCTTTGCCGGTTCCCGTTTCACCGGAGATGATGACCGGGTAAAGGGTATGGCTGTATTTTTCGATCTGATCCTGGGTGCTGGTCTGGTAGTGGGAACTGTTGTAGTAGGAAAAATCCGGTTTCTGCTCCCTGGAGCCGGAAAGCTGGCGGATTGCGCTGATCTTGCGCGTTTCCGGGCGCTCCCGGAAGCGGGTATAGAGATAGTGGTATTGCTGGTTTTGCAGATAACGGTGCTGCAGGGCAAAGCTTAGGATTCCGCCGTGGAAGGGGTGCTCAAAGTGGGGGGAATCCTCCTGCAAAAAATCCTTCTGATGCTCCGCGATATAGGGAAGGATACGATGGGGGTCGTTTCCCTCCAGGCTGGAGAGAACCTTATGTCCCTGGGAGTCCAGAATGGTGCAGGCGTGGGGATTATTCTGGAAGGAAAGCGTCAGATGGGAAAATTCCTGCCGGTTGCGCAGGTATCTTCTGGTCAGCCGGATTGCCTGGTTGAGCATGGATTCCACGGTCTCATAGCCGGAGGTGATAAGAACGGCATTCATTCCCAGCTTTGGGGCAATCTGGGAGGAAATCACATCACACACCACCACAGAATATCCCTGTTCCTTTAATTCCATAAGCCTTGGCAGGGCTTCGTCCTCAGAATGGATGGTCACAATGGGAAAATTGTATTGAAGGATTTCGCTGAGCACGGCAGAGGTCCGGGTAATATTTTCAAAACCAATCACAGCGATTTTCTGCCCGAAATTCTGGGCAAGGCGGATGGCGCGCAGCGCGTCCAGGGCAGACAGACCGATGTCGTAGACCGGAAGGCTTACCAGGGAATCGATTAAGGAGACCGTGCCTCCCCGGGAAAGAACGGCATCGTAATCAAACAGATTCAGCTGCCTGAGCACAGCCGGCGCGTCATTAAGATTGGCCACATAGCAGTCTGCGGTCACGTCATCTCTTACCGATATCAGTTCATGGATAATCTCATCCATCCCTTTATAGGGTGCAATTACCAGTAAATGAATTTTATCTTTCATAGGGGTCCTCCTGGGCAGGGGTGATTGGATATATGTTCTATAATAGAACAGTTTGGTGCACAAATCAAGAAAAAATGAATTTGTTTTAAAATAGAACATAAAATTTTGCTGTCCACATGGAAAAAAGTGGATTCCGATGATAAGATTATTCCATCAACCGAGTGATAGAGCGAAAGGAGAGGGAAAATGATGTTCCATAAGTTGATGGTTCTGCCGGTTCTGTATTCCGGGCAGGGCTGCCTGGCAGAAGGAATCCGGGAGATTTTGGAGAGGGAACGGGCCGGAAAGGTTCTGGTATTTACGGACAAGGGAATCATGGGCGCAGGGCTGATCAGCCTGCTGCTGGATGTGCTCAGGGAAAGGCAGGTGGAATATGAAATATTCGATGATCTAAGGCCCGAGCCCTCCTACCGGGATGTGGAGAATATCTGCAAGCAGGCAGAGGACAGCCAGGGAGACTTGATTGTGGCCTTCGGAGGAGGCTCCGTCATGGATGCAGCCAAGCTTTGTTCGATTCTGAAGGGCTCTGAATATCTGGTAAACGATCTGCTGGCGAATCCGGGGCTGGGGAAGAAGCAGATCAAGCTGGCCGCCATTCCCACTACCTGCGGAACCGGTTCGGAGGCAACCTGCAATGCCATTGTGGCGATTCCGGAGGAGGAAGTGAAAAAGGGAATCGTCAATCATGACATGATTCCCGATTACGTGATTCTGGACCCTGAGGTAATCCGAAACCTGCCTAAGGGAATTGTGGCAGCCACCGGGGTGGATGCCCTGGCACATGCGGTGGAGTGTTATACCTCAAAGAAGGCAACTCCCCTAAGCGACACCTATGCCCTGGCAGGGGCAAAGCTGATTTTCGGAAATATCCGTGAGGCTTACGAAAACCCGGACAACAGAAAGGCAAAGGAAGCGATGCTGCTGGGGGCTTTCTATGGGGGCATTGCCATTACCGGCAGCGGCACTACGGCGGTTCATGCCCTCTCTTATCCGCTGGGAGGAAAGTACCACATTCCCCATGGGGTTTCCAATGCCATTATTTTCGGCCACGTAATGAGGATGAACCGGGAGGCCTGTGCAGAGCAGCTGGCGAGACTGTGTGATGCCATTCA
Organism: uncultured Lachnospiraceae bacterium; assembly: GCA_910588875.1. Lineage (GTDB taxonomy): Bacteria > Bacillota > Clostridia > Lachnospirales > Lachnospiraceae > Brotaphodocola. The sequence continues at coordinate 8,089 of CAJURT010000049.1, read as the reverse complement.
CCCCCGGCTTTGGGAGGCAGGCCAGAAGGAAAAGGCGGATTACGTGATCCGTGAGATTGAGGATATTATCCGGTTTACCCAGATTCCCACAGATCTTTACGGCTTTGGGGTTCGGAAGGAGGATTTGGATTTTCTCGTGGAGGCGGGGAGTAAGCAGACCAGGCTCCTGGTAAACAACAAAAAGGAACTGACTCTGGAGGATATCCGCTCGATTTACGAAAAGGTTTTATAAAAGGAAAGGACAATAAGGAGGAGAACATGAAAGGATTACCGATTCTTGCGATTACAGCCGGAGACCCGGCCGGCTCAGGGCCGGAGATCACGGCAAAGGCATTTGCCCATTCGGAGATCTATCAGATTTGCAGACCCCTGGTGATCGGGGACGTGGCGGTTATGGAGCAGGCCCTCGGCTTTACCGGTTTGGAGAATCAGATTCGGGTGCGGAGCGTAAAGAGTGTGGAGGAGGCAGGCTTTGAGCCGGGAATCATGGATGTATATGACATGCATCTGATTGAGGATCCCAAAGCAATGGGCATCGGAACGGTCAATGCCGTGGCAGGGGAGGCGGCCTTTCAGTATGTGGTGAAGGCCATTGACCTGGCGATGAAAAACAAGGTGGATGGGACCATCACCAATGCAATCAGCAAGGAAGCCATCAATATGGCCGGCCATCACTATTCCGGTCACACGGAGATTTACGCGGATTATACCAAAACGAAAAAATACTGCATGATGCTGGCTCATGAGGATTTCCGGGTAACCCATGTGTCCACCCATGTATCTCTCCGGGAGGCCTGCGACCGGTGCAAAAAGGAGAGGATCCTGGATGTGATTGAAATGTCCTATGAGGTGTGCAGAGACTTGGGGATTGAAAATCCAAGGATTGCGGTGGCAGGATTAAATCCCCACTGCGGCGAGCATGGGATGTTCGGAAACGAGGAGATTCAGGAGATCGGGCCGGCAATTGAGGCGGCGAAGGCCAGAGGAATCCAGGCTATCGGCCCCTGTCCGCCGGATACGGTATTTTCCCAGGCCATCGGAGGCTGGTATGACATTGTGGTGTGCCAGTTCCATGACCAGGGGCACATTCCCACAAAGGTGCAGGGCTTTGTCTATAACCGGGAGAAGCAGTGCTGGAACGCGGTGGCAGGCATTAACATCACCCTGGGGCTTCCCATTATCCGGGTATCCGTGGACCACGGAACGGCATTTGACCATGCAGGCAAGGGGGATGCCAATGAACTGAGCCTTTTAAATTCCATTGAGTACGGGGCGAAAATGGCAGACAGCCGGCGGAATAAGCAGGAGGGAGGAAGTATCCATGGACAGGCTCCTGATCATAGCAGATGATTTTACGGGTGCTCTTGATACAGGAATCCAGTTTACCAAAATGGGAATCCGGGCAAGGATTGTGACGGATTACCGGTATGACTTCGGCCAGCTCAGGCCGGAGGACGGCCTTCTTAGCGTCAGCACAGACACCCGTCCCCGCTCCCCGAAGGAGGCCTATGACCGGGTTTTCCAGTTGGCGGTAAATGCCAGAAGGGCAGGCTTCCGGTATGTATACAAGAAAACCGATTCCGGGCTCAGGGGCAATATCGGGATGGAACTGAAAGCAGTCATGGATGCCTATGAACAGCAGGCGATTGCCTTTGTTCCGGCCTTTCCCAGGCTGAACCGGATTACAAGGGGAGGGCTGCAATATATTGACGGGATTCCGGTGAAGGAAAGCGTGTTCGGAAAAGATCCCTTTGAGCCAGTCAGGGATTCGGATATCGGAAAGATTATTGGCTCTCAGACGGAGTTGAGGATTGTCAAGGTTTCCCGGGGAGATTGGCAGCAGATCGATTGGGAGAGCAGCAAAGAGCAGACGGTTTTTCTGCTGGACGCGGAGACCGATGAGGATTTGGCAGCCATTGCCGCAACATTAAAGCAGCAGAACCGGATGGTGGTGATGGCAGGCTGTGCAGGGTTTGCGGCAAATTATGACCGGATGCTTCAGTTTGAGAAGGGACATCCCCACTATATGCAGGAGTCTGAGGGGCTTCTGGCCTTGTGCGGAAGCGTGAATCAGATTACGGTTGACCAGGTAAAATGCGCGGAGGATTCCGGGTTTGTCCGGGCCCATCTTTCCAACGAACGGAAGCTGGGAATCGGACAGAGGACGCCAGAGGAGGACAGGGAGTTTTATGACCAACTTTACCGGCAGGTCTCCGGGACCGATAAATATGTCCTGGACACGCTGGATGTACCCGGGGAGGAGACGGCAGAGGCATTTGCCAAAAGAAACGGCATGGGCCTTTCGGATATCCGGTTTCAGATTGCAGACAGCCTGGGAAGGATTGCCATGGAAATGGTAAACCGGGGTCTGAATTACACCATCAGCATGACGGGCGGCGACACGCTGATGGGATTTATGAACCATATCGGCAAGACGGAACTGGTACCTATCTGCGAGATTGGCAAAGGAGCCGTGCTTTCTGCAATGCGCTGGAACGGAAAGAGAATCCAGGTGATTTCAAAGTCCGGCGGGTTCGGGGAAGAAAATATCTTTGTACAGATGTATGATACTGTCATTAATTACAAAAAAGGGGACCAAGATGAGTAAGAAGGGATTTTTTGATACCATAGAAGAAAATATCATTGCTGTCGGGATTATTATCATGGTGATCATGGAGACGGCAAATGCAGCTTTGAAGCTGTTTTTCCCCGGGGGAAGCGGATATCCGGAGGAACTGGCATGCTATGCCTATGTGTGGGTGGCTTTTCTCTGCGCCTCCTTCTGTACCAAGAGGAGCGCAAACATTATTGTGGATGCCCTGGCTAACCTGTATCCGAAGCCGGTGAGGCATATGCTGGATTATTTGCAGTACCTGCTGGATATGGTGATGTCTGTGTTGTTTGTCTATGGGGGATTTTTATATGTGGGCACAACCATTTCTCAGGGGACTGTGGGAAAGACCGGTTTCCCCTGCTGGATTGTCTATCTGGCGCCTGTTGTGGGATTTGGCCTGAATATTGTCCGGGATGTCCAGAAGATACTTGAGGTGAAGGCTGCACAGGCAGCAAATATACAGGCATGAGGGGGATTATAACATGTTAGCGCTTATCTTTACATCATTCTTTGTGGTTTTGATTGGCATGGGCTTTTCCATGACCCTTGCCTACGGGGCAGCTTTTATTATACCCGCGTTTGCAACCGGGTTTAGCCAGTACAATATGGAGAGCATTGTGCAGTGGCTTTGCAGTGCGGCAGGAAAAACCACTTATGTGGCCATCGCCCTCTTTGTGGTATCCGGCAACATTATGTCCCAGGGAAAACTGACCGAACAGATCTTTGCATTTTTCCAGTATTTCCTTGGCCGTTCCAAGTCCTGTATCCCCATTGTTGCGGTGCTGACCGCAATCTTCTACGGGATGATTTCCGGCTCCGGGATGGCAGTTGTGGCGGCAGTGGGGGCTATGGTGCTTCCCATGCTGATTGAATACAGCTACAATCAGGCGTTTTTTGCCGCAATGCTGGCGGCGGCCGGTTCCCTGGGACAGCTGATTCCCCCATCCTCTGCCATTCTCCAGTATTGTGCCATGGCAGGAACCGATGAGTCAGATATGTTTAAGGTGGGGGCGGTGATTGGATTTACCTGTGCGGCAGCCCTTGTGGCCATCACCTTTTTCCACTGCCGGAAGGATACCGGGGACACGGAAAAATCCATGAAGGCCTATGAGGAGTTAAAGGCCCAGGGGTTTGCCAAGGTGGTGGGAACCTCGGTCTGGGGGCTGCTTTCCCCGGTTATCATCCTGGGAGGGATTTTTACCAACCTGCTTTCCGTGGTGGAAGCGGCAGCGATCTCCGTGGTGTATGCCTGCTTTGTGTCCTTGTTTATCTACAAATCCCTGGATTTAAAGGGGTTGTGGGGCGCCTTTAAGGGGTCGGTAAAAAATGTGGCCTCCGTGGCCATGATGCTGGCGTTTGCGGTGGCGTTTTCCAGTCTTTTGGATGTGTTTAACGGGGGAGAAGTGATTGCGACTGCCATTACCTCTGTGCTGTCTACCCCCACGGCATTTGTGATTGCCTCTGTGGTGGTCATGTCGGTGGGAATGATGTTTATGAACCCGATTGCCATTATTGTCCCGATTGTCGCGCCGATAGCAGCCGCCTTTGGGCTGGATCCTATGGTATACGGGGCGGGCATGTCCGGTATTGTGGCCATCGGCTCCCTTACCCCGCCTTTCGGGGTGTCCCTTTACATCATGTCCCCCATTATATTTTGTTTTACCGGGAACTGCTTCCCGGGCTGGAGGCCGGGATTCGGGTTTTGCAGAGCCGGGACCAATGGAATCCGGGAAGATATGATTTTGAGGGCGGTTATTTCCTGATTCAGGAGGGCGAGACAAAGCCCATGGAGGAAGGAACTTTTGAGGCGCACCGGAAGTATGTGGATGTCCAGTTTCTGCTAAAGGGGTGTGAGGAACTGGCATGGAAGGAATACGGGGGGCTTAGCACGGTGATTCCCTACAATCCGGATAAAGATCAGGAGCGGCTGGAGGGCGGGAGAGACCACGTTATGCTGATATCTGAGGGAATGTTTTACGCGGCTTTTCCCCAGGACGGCCATAAGGCGGTGTCCCACACAAAGGAACCTCATCTTTATGTTAAGGCGGTGATGAAGCTGCCGGTAACAGAGGGAAATTGATAATGGTCACGGGGGTATCTTCTTGCCCGGCTTACGTGGAAAAGAACCAATGTCAGTAAGTTAAGCATTTCTGAAAGGTACGCCAAGGAAAAGGGGAGAGAGGTGGCCAGAAATGGTCTGCTGCTTTTTCCGGTTTCGAGATCAAGAATTCCTAAAATTCCAGATTTTTGCTAAAAGCGAAACAAAAATCCCCAAACTCGCTTCGCTCAGACAGAGTGGATTTTTGTTTCAACGCAAAACTCAGGAATTTAAGGACTTCTAAATCTCTGCAAAGTCAAAATCCGCAGACCATTTCTGGCCACCTCTCTCCCCTTTTCCTTGGCTGGATATTCTCAGAGTTAAACGAAATGACATTGCCCGTGAACGATAACAGAAAATTAGAGATACAGAGAGTGAGATTTTGCCGTGGAGGCAGGAACGGAGAAAAAATTATGGTAGAATTAGTAAAAGGAATTATTGCGGCTATGCAGACTCCCATGAATGAGGATGGCAGCCTGAATGAGGCGGAGATGAGAAATCAGATTAACAGGGAAATCCGGGCCGGGGTGGATGGAGTTTTCTGCCTGGGGACCAATGGGGAGTTTTTTATCCTTTCTCTGGAGGAGAGAATCCGTGTGATGGAAATCTTTGTGGAGGAGGCGAAGGGCCGGGTACCGGTATATGCGGGAACGGGATGTGTCGGCACCGCAGATACCATCTATCTGTCAAGAGAGGCTCAGAGAATCGGTGTGGACGTGATTTCTGTCATTACCCCCTATTTTGCCGCCATCAGCCAGGAGGAATTATATGAGCATTACAGGGCGGTTGCCGAGGCAGTGGAACTTCCGATTGTCATGTACAATATTCCCATGAGGGCAGGGGTTACCATTGAGCCGGAGACCGTGGCAAGGCTGGCGGACATTCCCAACATTGTGGGTGTCAAGGATTCCAGCGGCAAATTGGAATTGATTCAGGCTTATATCAATGCTACCAAGGGAAAGGAATTTGCAGTTCTTTCAGGAAATGATGCCTTGATTCTGGATACCTTAAAGGCCGGGGGGACCGGAGGGATTACGGCCATCTCCAATATCCTGCCGGAGATTATGGTGAGTATCTACAAGAAATATCTGGCCGGGGATGAAGCGGGGGCAAGGAAGGCCCAGGATTCCATTGCCCCGATCCGGGCATGCTTCCAGTATGGCAATCCCAACTCCATCGTGAAGGTGGCAACCAACCTGATCGGGCATCCGGTGGGGCCGTGCCGCAAGCCCTTTGGCCTGGTGCCGGAGGAGGCAAAGGAAGCGATTGCCCGGTGCATTGACACTTATTATAAGGAATATAAAAAATAGGGCACAAGGCCTTTCCGGCGAATATGACAATTGTCATGGCAAATAATGACACATGGCAGACAGAAGGAGTGACACATGTTAGGTGAACATGTGTCGCTCTTTTTATATACTATAGCCATAAAACAAAGCGCTGCTGAAAAAATACAGGAGGGAAGGCAGAAATGAAGTACATATTGCTGGTAAGCCATGGCACCATGGCGCAGGGAGTACACAGTGTGCTGGATATGCTTGTGGGAGAGGGAAGAGAGGATATTCTTTCCACAAGCCTGAAAAACGGGATGGGGGCAGATGAACTGGCGGAGAATGTGCGCAGATGTGTCTCTGTGGTTAAGGAGGAGGATGAACTGTTGGTGTTTGCGGATTTGATCGGAGGCTCTCCCCTGACCACCACGGCCAATGTGCTGGCGGAAGAAGGTCTTTTGAACCGGACTACCATGGTGGGAGGGATGAACCTGCCGCTGGTGGTCAGCGCTATCGTATCCAAGGACAGTGCGGACGGCAAAACCCTTGTTGATATGCTGGTTCCGGAGGCAAGGGAGGCCCTCCGGGAGTTCACGGTGGCAGTCAGTGAAGGGGAAGACGAGATCTGAGACGGAAAGCAGGATGTAAAAAAGAAAAATATATAAATGTAGGAGGAAACAGTTATGGCAATCTCATTTATCCGTGTGGACGACAGAATGATTCATGGGCAAACCTGTACCAGGTGGGCGTTGGAGTATCCCTGTGACGGGCTGATTGCCGTCAACAATGCGGCGGCAAAGAATCCGGTTCTAAAATCCGCTTATAAGAGCGCAAGCGGAAAAAAGACCTTTGTGTGGTCATTGGAGGAATTCAGGGAAAAGAGTGAGAAGGTGTTAAAGAGTAAAGATAATTATTTCCTGATCACCAAAAATCCTCTGGATATGGAGACGATTCTGGTGGAACAGGGATTAAAGCCGGGAATCAGCACAGTAATTATCGGGCCATGCAATGACCGGCCGGGAACCACCAAGCTGGGCAACAACCAGTCCATCACCCAGGAGGAGGCCCAGGCTTTGGAGAATATTATGAATGCAGGCTATGAGGTGGAGTTTGCCCTTTTGAAGGATGAGGCCATCGGCAACTGGAAAAAGTTCAGGGGACAGTTTGGATTTCACTAAAGGATACTATCTTTCACTTATATCTGCTGGTGCTGTAACAGGCACAGAATGGAGGAAATTATGACAATCAGTTGGTTACAGGCAGCGCTTCTCGGTCTGTTTGCGTGTCTGTCAAGTATGCCCGGTATGGGCGGTTCTTCGGTCGGTAACTACACATTCGGAAGACCTTTGATCGGTGGTTTTATATGCGGGCTGATTCTGGGAGATATGACCACCGGAATCCTGGTGGGATGTGCCATGCAGGTGGTCTATATTGCACTGGTCACGCCCGGGGGCACCGTGTCAGCGGATGTCCGGGCAGTCAGCTACATAGGAATTCCCCTGGCCATGGTTGCTCTGAAAAGCTACGGCCTGGAAGCGACCTCTGCAGAGGGGGCAGCGCTGGCCACTTCCTTTGGCGCCATGGTAGGTACCCTGGGAACCGTATTGTTTTACGGAACAGCAACGGTCAATCTGGCATGGCAGCATATTGGCTGGCAGGCCGTGGAAAAGAGGGATTATCACAAATTATATGTGGTTGACATGGTTTTGCCCTGGGTATCCCACTTCATCTGTTCCTTTATTCCCACATTGATCATGTGTAAGATGGGAACCAGTGTGGTAGAATTGATTAAGACCACCCTTCCCATGGACGGGATTGCCATGAAAACCCTGTTTACCGTAGGCTCGCTCCTTCCCTGTGTAGGTATTGCGATTCTGTTAAAGCAGATTGTCAAGCAGGTGACAGACTTTATTCCCTATCTGTTTGGGTTTACCCTGGCAGCATCCATGGGAATCAACCTGGTATCGGCAACCGTGATTGCCGGAATGTTTGCAGTCATTAACTATAAGATTAAAATGCTGTCCGTGAGCAGGGCTGCTGTTGCCGGCGGATATGATGATGACGAGGAGGATATCTGATATGGAGAAGAAGCTGTCAAAAAAGGCT
>CAJURT010000048.1 GCA_910588875.1 uncultured Lachnospiraceae bacterium | reverse complement strand
ATTAAAATAGGGTGGAATTTAGTCCTGCACTGGAATTTACTTTTTCAAGTCAGCTCTTTTTTCTTTTTAATCGATAAATTTCAGGGGCAGGTGTGATCTGCATGGTTCACACCTGCCCCTATGTAGGGCTGTCTATTTCCCGACTGCCCCTTTTATCCCAATTTATTCTTCTGTAGATGGGCTAATTGTCATTATTAACATCACTGCAAAAACACTTATTGACAATGTGCGGTAAGCAAACCAGCTGTGGACATAGGAATGGTTACCCAAAACTATATACCACACAATCGGTATCAACCCAACAAGCAAAATCGGAACAGATTGCCTCACAAATTCTTTTAAATCCCTCTTTATACGTAACAATCCAACCAGCAACACCAACAGAATTATCACCATTATAACCAATATTGGTATATCTTCAAACCCCACACTAAAATTCCTTACAATCGCGTTCCATCTTGAAATTTTATCTCCCCCCGTCTCCACAGACGTTGATGTCCGAAAGCGAACCGCCTCCCATGCAATGGCAATAATGTTTTCACGCAACAACAAACTTCCTATTACCCATTTCCCTATCCACATTCCAGCATACCCTATTCCCCAACCTATGGAGTTGATAACAATATGCTTGATTTTTTTGCAGCAGGGATATGTTTTTTCAAAACACAGCCATATACACAAAGGTATTCCTAATGTTATCACTGGATAAGTCAAAAGATCCAAATAACTAGTTATGATACCTACTATAAAAAAGAAATAAAAATAATTATTTCCTTTAGATAACCGCGCATGAAACAATATTATCCCTATTGTCGAAAATAATGCCACATAATAAACAGATGAGTAAAACATAGAAAAACTTACCGCATCCGGCCGCATGAAAAATATTGTTGACAGAAAAGGTATCACATATAGAATCGAAAGTTTCTTCCACAGCAATATTGATATTGCCAAAATCAGACTGCCCTGTATAATCCGGTTTATATCACGAAAAGACAGATAATCTACCATCATCATCAATGGCTTCAAAAAGATCAGATAACCATGCCAGTATCTCGCATAAGAAATTCCTGTATACCCCTCTTCTCCCGCCAGGTATAACTGAAGCTGAATGTCGCAGCCATGCTCATTATAACTAGGCCTCCATATCCCCATCGCCCTTTGCATGTCCGTGGCACCCTCCTCTTCAAAAAATGCATTTAATATCATCATCGCATCTGTATGATTGTCCAATCCTTTCGATATTTTACCATCCATATACGGATAACCAGATTCAATAGCAAACACATATCCCGCATTTTCTGCATTTTTACGAATCGCACCATTCGGAAGTGAAAACGTAAAAAACAATAACATCGCCCCTAATATTACACTTCCCGCCAAAATAATAAGCATTTTTCCAAATATTTTCATATGCGTCCGCCACGTCCCTTCCTTATTGTTCTTATTATTCCCAGGTAATATTTCATGTTTTTATCATTTCTTAATATTATGAAAAACAAACTATTGATTACTATAACACAGCAAAATCCTTTCAACAAAAAGGAAATCACAGGAACATATCGAATCCTGCCGCATAGTATCCATACAATACTGCCTGTTCCCAAAATTAAAAGTAAATACTTTATATATTGCTTCCAATACTCCACTACCGGACTACGAAATCCATATCGAAACAGGACATAAGGTTCCGACCATACCGGTGCTAATAAAGAACTGACAGTTGTTCCCAAAAGAACCCCTATTACCCCGTAAATCTGTACCAGCCAAACAGATACCAGCAGGTTAATCCCTGATTCTATCAATGGCGTATATCGGTTTTGAAAAAACAAACCATAGGCATCTTTAAATGTAATAACACTCTTTCGTATCCCCGTTAAATAAAAATTAACTATGATTACAAGCAAGATTTCTGTAGAGATTACATAGTCTTCCCCAAAGAAAGTCCTCACAAAATCTTGCCCTAAGCAGAAAAAACATAATGCGCTTCCCCCATATAGCCAGGCATTTAAAAACATAATTCTCCAAAACACTTCCAGGCTCTTCCTGGCATCCTCAACAGCTACCATGTTCCCTACACTTGGTGCCAGGGCAGAAAACAGTTGTGTCAATATTCCGTTTAACGTCTCCTGAATCAAGATATAATTTGAATAATCAGCAACATTCCCCAGCCCTGTAAATTTTGATATGATCAAATTGTCCGTCGAAAACACAATAACCGTTCCTATTTTGTGGCAAATCAATGCCTTCGTGTTTTTTACAATCTGCCTGAACTGCTCTTTTCCCAATATTACCCTGTCCTTATCTTTTAAATAAGGATACGCCTTATCTGCTGCCAGACTAAAAGCAAAATTCATCGCTATTGTTGCAAGTACCTGCACTAATAAATATGGAATATAATCTCGCGTCAGCAAAAGTATTGTAATCTGTACTAAATACATCAAAAACAATACTTTTATCCGAATTCTTTTAAGTATATAGTCTTTCTGGTCAGCGCTTATAAGAGTTCCTTTATATGAAAAAAAATAAGAAGATGCCGCATTACAAACAAAAAGAATATAAATAAATGCAAGCTGCGGAATATCTGGCATCTCTTTAATAAACAAAGACAGATACGGCGTAAGGGCAATTCCCGCAATTAATATAAAACAGCCAATTGATATATATACCCGCTGATAAAATTGCATCAACGCCTTAACCTTTTTATTTTCCCCTCTGGCCAATGGTTCATATAACCCATATACAATAGCGCTCCCAATCCCTAATTCCGCCACAGATAAAATCGTTATAATATTACTGAACAGTCCGCTAATCCCCACATAATCCTTCGATAAGACATGTACAAAAATAACACGGACAACCATATTCATGATAACCGTAAACCCCTGACTCATCCAGGCATATATCAAATTGCGTAATGCGTTTGCTTTTCTGCTTCCCTGCAACACCTTATCCCTTCCGATCAAAAATTATTTCTGACTTATCATATTCCGAATTGTCTGATTGAATCAAAACCTGCTTACCTCGAAAAGCAAATCCATATCTCCTGATTTGCTTTAAATCAAATCCCTTTACAACCAAAGCTGCCGTATATCCCTTATCTTTAATCTGCCTTAACGCCGCCTGGGCCGTATCTTCCAATGTCTTCTCGCCAAGATCCGGATCATGAACCTTGAATTCCAGAATAAATGCCTTATCTGTCTTATCCTTAGGCTCTATCATCACATCATATCTTCCAAACCCGCTTTCCCGATTAGAAGTAATCTGATATTTGTCTGATAAATCTACTATAAGACCAAGAACAAAACCATGATAAAAACGTTCCGGCTCTGTCTTAGATGGCGCTTTTCCGGAATCAAAAAAACTAAAAGTATGGAACGCTACCTCGTTCATATAAAGATTCATTTGATTCACATCACCGCAGAGCATGGCACGGATAAAGTCATTATAAGCCGGGACAGATTCAGAAAACCATTCTTCGATCATCCCCTCAAACATCAGACGCACCTCACGATTCGTCAGCATTAGTTCATATGTGGTTTTCCCTGTTTTTACATTTATGTGAAGACCATTTACCTTCAGATATCCGCTGGCCAGCAAAAGACTCCAGATGGCACTTTCTCTGCGCTCCAGCTGCTCAAAAGCCACCTGTTCATCCATTCGTATGCTCAATAACTTTCCATTCAAAAGATCCTCCATAATCATCTTAACATTTTTATTGCCCTTTTGAATCAGCCTGTTTACCAGCCTGTTCCCGCTGGTATTTGCCCAATATGCCGCAAATCTCTTCTCTTTCAAATAATTTAACAACGACCAGGGATTATAGATCTCTTTTCTTTCTCCAAAGCTAAACCCATCATACCAGTCTTTCACTTCCTGTCCTTGGTTTTCTAGTCCGTACTCTTCCAAAGCAGCTTCTACTTCCTCCCAGGTAAATCCAAAAGAGTCTGTATAACTGTTTGTTGTAGTGGAAATAATTCTTGGATTGTTTAAATCAGAAAAAATCGACTCTTTACTAATCCTGGTAATACCTGTCATAAGAGCCCGCTCCAAGTAAGGATTGGTTTTAAATGTGGAATTAAATAAACTGCGCACAAACTCCACCAGTTCATTCCAATAACCATATAGATAAGCCTCCTGAAAAGGCGTATCATATTCGTCCAGTAAAAGAATCACCGGCTTCTTATAATAGCGTGAAAGATAAAGAGACAGCATTTTTAAAGAATTGGACGCCTCATAATCATTCATGTCCACGGTTATCCGTCCAAAACTTTCTTTTTCCTTTTCATTCAGGCAGCCGCTGTTCAATAAAAAATCATATTGATTGTATAATTCTTCTATAATCTGGCAGATTCTTTTTTTTGTTCCAAAGGCTGTGGTTTCTTTTATATCCGCAAAACTGAGAGCAATCACCGGATACGTTCCCTGAAGATTACGATATTTCTCTTCCTTCCATATTGACAATTTCTCAAATATCTGCCCTTGTTCTTTATATTTAACAGAAAAGAAGCGTTCCACCATATTCATATTCAGAGTCTTTCCAAATCTCCTCGGACGAGTGATCAATGTCACATCATCCCCACTTTCCCACCATTCTTTTATAAAATTGGTTTTATCGATATAAAAATAATGATTGACAATCACTCTCTCAAAACTCTGAATCCCTATCCCTACGGTTCTTGCCATATGTTCTCCCTTCTGCAAGAAAAGCATTACTACTGAGTCTTCGCCAGCCTTATCAGACAAGCCCCAAACGTATAGGCGTCTTCCTTCATATAAACAAGTTCTTTCGTATACCCGGCAGATATTATTGAGGAAATAAATGTATTAAAATCCTCTTCTGTATGGGATGCTGCCACATAAAATTCATCCGGCCAGTTTTCACCATATAGAGAATTTATATATTCTGTATACTCTTCTTCACTCCAATGGCTATACCAGGGCATGTATATCACTTGATCCTCTATTGAATTCATATATTCATCATTTTGTCTCACATAATACGCAAACCCTGAATCTGCCCCATAATAAACTATCGTATCCGACTCAAATGCGCCAACCTCATACCAGGTATTTACTACTCCCCGGCAATCCTCTTTTTCCCAGTTATCCTGCAATCCAAACTTCCATTCAAAATAACAAAAGCATAATAAAGCACATATACATACCCCTATATAATGATATTTTATCCTTCCTCTCATCAATGTCTGTTTAGATAAAACCATATAAAATTCAGCACCAACAGCAAAAATCATGGTAATCCACATAGGAATAAAGAACAGGCTATATCTTCCTCCTCCAAAATTCCCATAGGAATAAATACCTAATTTTACAGAAAAGTAATATAATAACCATGTGGCTAAATTAGTAAGCACAAACAATTTTACTGTTTTATTGTGTGATAGCATTACAACTGCCACTGACATGATTAAAATAATAGCCAAAAATACCATCGTAACTAAATTACTATAAAGTGAAAATAAACCCCATTTAAAAACTTTTGCAAAATTATAAGCCATGTCTCCGATTATTCCGCCGGAAAAGCTGACATCCTGCCAAGCTATATACCTTCCGCTCTGGCTATGCATTTGTTTTTTTAAGAAAAAATAGTATAGTGGTAATCCTGCTCCCAACAAAGCTATCGCATAGGAAGCTACAATCATAACTATACTTTTTCTCTCTTTCAGGGAAATTACATGCAAAAATGCAATAAACGCCATTGCGGCAACCGGAAACGCCGCCCCATATTGACTATAAACAGGAATTACAGCAAAAACCGTAAAACATATAATATTTTTAGCAGCCGGATTTTCCATCAAGCAAAACCAAAAATATATTGTCCAAAACAACATGCCTAGCATCAAACAATATTCGGCACATTCCTGCCAATAATAAACAAGCTGATAAACACAAGCACTAAAAACAACTGCCAACACAGCAAGGTTTATATTCTTTATTTTACACATGGTCTTGTAAAGTGCAATCATACCGGCAAAACCCATAACAACCCCGAAAAACCTGAACCACCATTCACTCTCCCCGGCTTTCAGCCAAATATACATGATCACATTATATAGCGGCGGCTGATAGGTTGAGACAATTCTCTGATACATATTACTGCGTCCTGCATTTTGAAAAGGAAGTTCTCCAATCATACTTTTAGAATACCAATATTCTATTGTTTCATCAAACCATAACGGGGCATTTGTCAGTTTATAAGTTGCCGTAAATATAAAAAAAGCAAAAGCAAACCAACATAATAATTTCTCATTTCTCCGCAGCCAGCGATCCATATCTTATATCGGACAAGCTAACTGCTTGCCCTCTTCTCCTTTTCCATATATTCCCAATTCCACCAAACTGCACTTTTGTTCAATTGACGAATTTTTTCCGTGCAACATATTGATGAAATATATTATTTTCAATATCATAACTATAATAATTATTTGCCAAATCTATGGGATACCCCTCATATCTGTTTGCATAATTTTCCATCGTCCCATAGGAATAATCTTTTAAATCAGGTATTGTACTATAATCTTCGTACCTTACTACCTCCAGCAATTCCCGTAATGGATATATCGAACCGCATAACAGCAATACCAGCAGCATACCAATACCAGCATACTTTATAGCGGGAACTTTTTCCGCTGATATATACTTATTCAGATACTGCAAAACATAAAACATAACAATAAACAGCCCTGGTATGCTGCACCGCATTCCCCAGTCATTATTTAATCCCATTTTAAATAAAGGAATAATCCAGAGACTTATTACCGCCAGATGAAGTATTATATTTTTCTTATTGTCTGACAGTATACACCATACATATAGCATTACATGGACAATCACAAAGATAAAATATATCCATAGATACTGCCCATATGGCATTTTCTGCAATCCAATAGACTCTGGCTTGCTGGAAAAAATATTTCCATAAAAATATAAAACCAACACTATTCCAAAAGTACACAGAGTCAGTATATTCTCCAGGCTAAATACCCTGGCAAACCAACTTCTGAATCCATCTGCTCTGTCCTTTACTAAAATATACCCCGCATAACCTATCCCCAACGGAATAAGCCCTATAAATGAAAGTGTCCCAAAAATAACCCCAGGCAGCATTAATACACAATAATATTGCACATTATCCTTATTCTCTAAAAAAAGAACCAATATCAGCCATATTGCCAAGACCTGTGGATATACCCATCTTAGCAACGCGAAATTGTTTGAATATTGAAGCAGAATCCCTTCTCTTGTTGTCAGCCAATGCCAATCAGTAAGTAAAGCAGTTCCCAAATCACTATAAATCAGGTTCTGCATTATCTGTGCCAGCAACAATGGCCCCGAAAAAAACACTAAAATCCCCGCGCTAAAACACTGCTTCACAGCATTCCGGATACCAATCCCCTTTACCACATGAAGCCAAACAAGTATAAGCCCAATTTCTGCCCACACATAATTGATAATTTCCGCCAACCTGTAAGAATGAAAAATTTTTCCTGCAAAAGCAGGCACCAAATATTGAGCGATATAGTAAGTAAGCATAGAATGCTCTTCACCATTCCTATAATATACCGGCCAGCTTCTCTCTGTTAAATCCTGCATAATCGTGTTGTGTTTCGCCCAGTCTAAACTTTGAACCACCCACCTTCCCCAGCCGCAAAAATAACCGACAATCATAAAAAAGAGCACTACCAATAATAATACTATTTTATTTAACCTGAAATCATCCTGGTCATCTGCTGCTAATTTATCCATTAGCATTCGATATACACAAAATAACAACGTCGTAGAGGTTATAATGGCAATCCACCATTTTGTCCAGCCAAACAAGAAAAGAAGAACCGGCAAATACAAATAAAGCATACTGCTTCCATCCAGAATTTTTCTGTCAATTTTCATACTTCAGCCCTTCTTTCTTAAATATCCAAAAATCAGCCAGCGCCCTCCATCCGATTTTTATTATTTGGGGTATATTTATAGAATTTACCCCCCCCCCCGCCTCGGTGCAAACGAAATTACATTAAATCTAATATTCTCTCTGTTATAAGCCAAATATGCAGTCAGCATAATATTCGGCAAATTATAATCCGGCGGCATTTTATACAAATATTTTTTTACTATATCTGATTTTAAAAGCCGGAACGGAGCATTGGCATCCGGCACTTTGACTCCAAAATATATTCGCAGCAACAAACAAACCACCTTCTCAACAACGGCTCTGGAAAAACCATCTCCACGAACAGTCCTATACCCAAGGATCCCATCATACTGATCTCTTAATTGCCAAAACAAAGGAAATTCATCCGGATTGGTCTGCCCATCTGAATCCGTTTGAAATAAATAGGATGCCCCTTGTTTTATGGCATAATCATATAATGCAATCACTTTGGGACCATGCTGTTTTCCTGTCCCTGAAAGAATTTCCAGCTGAGGATGGTTCTTTTGCATCTCTGTCAAAATTTCATGTGTTTTATCAGTACTTCCGCTATCTGCTATAACCAAGCGGGAATTGGCACTTTTCCCTTCTAGTAATGGATACCACTGCAGCACTGTTTGTTCAATATTTTCCTCCTCATTGTAAGCTGGCATAACAATAAATAAAACTGGCATTGTCATACTTTCCCCTTCTCCTCCCCTGTCAATGTTGCTTCATCTGGTTCATTTAATATTTTTTATATTTAACGTCAATTTCAATGCATTTCCAGCAGCTTTTTATATAGCCTTGCAATCACCAGAAAACATCTCCAGCAACCTTGTTGTTCCATATAATATAACGCCCTGCGCTTCCTTGGCATCAACCTCTTGTCGACATGTTTTTGAGTGCTTCGATAAATATGCATCTTTTTCACTTCAGATGCAGTCTTTATTAATACACCAATATCATATTTACTTGCAACGCCCACAAGATCCGTCAAATAATGCTCTAAAAAATTTTTCTCTACCATTTCTCTATATAGAGTGCCATTAAATCGGGATTCTCTCATTATCTGCCATAGATATTCCCTTGCTTTTGCAATATCTGTTACAGATTTTTTGCTGATACCATAAGAAAGACCTTGTGAATTTCTTCGATATAAATAAAGGTCATCATCCAAATAAACCATATTCCTGCAATCTTTTACCATAACAAAAGATTGTACCATATCTTCTCCCAGATAAATGTCTTTTATTGCTGATAACTGCTCTATCTGTTTACCATCAATACAGCTTCTTCTCACAGTTCGTTTCCATAAACAGTTCTCCACTTCTTCTGTCAAAAATTTTGTAATAAATATGTCCATATCGTCTATCATTCCTGCCAATGGATAAATTGATGGTATACGTTCTAATAACTTTCCATCAGCATCCATATATCTCCATCGAAATGATACTATGTCGCAATCATATTTCTGGATTGCTTCATTTAGCCTTTCCAGTAAATCCTCTCTCCAGCAATCATCAGAATCCATATAAATGATAAAATCACCTTGAGATTCCTTAAAAGCACGGATCCTCGCCATCATAGGCCCCTGGTTTTTTTGATGTATTACCCGAATTCTTTTATCCTTTAATGCATATTCATCACAAATTTTACCGGAAACATCCTCAGAGCCATCATCCACTAAAATCACTTCAAAATCCTCAACCCTCTGGTCTAATACAGAATCCATACATTCTCTCAAATATTTCTCTGCATTATATACAGGAATCAGCACACTGAATCTCATCATATCTGCCCCTCACATCAGCATCAGATCAAACAGAGCCTTCCATTGTTCTAATATTTTTTCTTTCTGAAACCGTTCTATCCCCTGACCAGCCTGCTTGGAAAAAGAAGCCCTTAATAATTCATCTCCCATCAGCACATCCAGCTTTTCTGCAAAACCACTGATATCTCCGTCCTTTACCAAATAGCCATTTATTCCATCTTCAATAATTTCCGAGGGACCCGTCAATATGTCAAAACTAACCGACGGCAACTGGTTTGCTTTTGCTTCCAACAATGCTAATGGCAGACCTTCTACATAAGATGTCATTGCATATATTGAATATTCACAGTACTGTTCCAACATTTTTTCTGATTTTCCCATCAAGATTAACTGCTTACCCAGACCCTTATGCTGAATTTTCTGTCTAAGTTCTTCCTGTAAACTTCCTTTTCCAAATACATGCCACTCCCAGTCTGGATGTTGTGGCAATATTCTTTCTGCAATATCTACCAAACGGTCGTATCCTTTTACCTGTTCCAGGCGCCCCACAGTTAATATCTTCTTTGCATCACTTTGGTACTCTCCAGCTGCATCAAACACCTTTTTGTCAATCCAGTTATAAATAACAGTCAGTCTCTCCGGAGAAAAATGAAAATATTTTATATAATCCCTTTTATTCTTTTCCGTCAATGTAACAGTGTATTCCGAAAACCTGGAACTAAAATACCTCATATACCGGACAGGTTTATCATGCCAAACACTTAACAGATTCGAGTGGTCCGCAAATATCACTTTTGCTTTTATAAAAGGCTTCGCCATAGTGACAATCATTCCTGCACAGGACTCACATACCACCGCAATATCAACCCGATTCTGATTTAGCACCTGAACCAATTTCCAATAACCGTGCACAAGAATTTCCCTCATTCTGGCTCTTTTATTAATAATCGTATAGCAGGAAATCCCCTCATACTCTCTCAAAAAACCTGAACACAGGCTGACAATCGAAACTCTATAGTCCTCCAAAAAAGCATGTCCCAGATTCTCAATCACCTGCTCGGCCCCGCCCCAATCACACATATCATAATCAATTAAACATATATGTTTTTTTCCCATAATTCCCTTGTCTCTTAACTTACTTCATTCAATTTAAATGAGGGTGTCCATGCAGCCTCTTCCTCCCCCAATACCCAACCTTCCCCAAAAACACCCCCGCTACCTCCCAGTCCAGGCAGAACGCCCGCAACAGCAGCAAAAGCCCTGTCCCATACTTCCGGCTGCCAAAACCATGGAATCCCTGGTACATCATTTTATATGCCTTATTAAATTTTTCTCTCTTCTTCTGGGAAGTATCCTGTCTGTGTATAAAACGGCCAAATGCCCCTGCGTCTTTCCAGGCCTCGGGCTTTTTCCTGTTATTTCTGCATAGAAGCCTTAAAAACCGCCGAGACAGATATTGCCGGTACGGGTCGCTTCCGCAAACGCCTTCTGCCCTCACCCGGTACTGTAAAAGTATATCCGGCATAATGCGCATACGATAGCCGCGGAAGAGGAGCCGAAGCCATAAATCATAATCCTCGCAGGCAGGGATCTCCCGGTATCCCCCTTCCTCGCGCACAACATCCAGGCGCACCAGCACGCTCGGATGGGTCACACTGTTATCATAAGGAAGGAGCCTCTTCATCTGTTCCGGGGAAAAATCATTCCTGTAGGTGCCAATCCTGCATCCCTGCTCATCGATATTCACCCGCGATGCGGACACAAAATCCAGGTTTTTGCTTTTGATTTCCTCCAGTTCCCGTTCCAGGCAAGTCTCTACCATGATATCATCGGCATCCATCCGCGACATATATACACCCCTGGCCACCCGGATTGCCTTATTAAGGCTCTTCGTCAGCCCCAGGTTGGCCTCATTCCGGATCACCCGGATCCTTGGATCCTGATCCTTATATTGGAAAACACATTGGCGGATCTCCTCATTCTGCGGATTGT
The DNA here is from genome assembly GCA_910588875.1 of uncultured Lachnospiraceae bacterium. Taxonomy (GTDB): domain Bacteria; phylum Bacillota; class Clostridia; order Lachnospirales; family Lachnospiraceae; genus Brotaphodocola. The sequence goes on along the minus strand of CAJURT010000048.1, from coordinate 12,825 downwards.
CCAAGATAATGATAAACTCAAAATCCTGAAATGTCTGCGCCCTGACAGACTCAATCGCTTCTGTCAGGTATTGCAGTTTTTCATTATATGTGCTCATAATAACGGAAACTTCCGGCATCCTGCATTCCCTTCGTCTTTCCTCATGCTCTAGGCGGCTGATAAGTCGGCACGATCCTTTTCACTTCCTCCCGGATATCTTCCGGATCCTGGTTCGCCTTCTCATACAGGCTGGCCAGCTGTTCCTCAAACTTATCCTTGTCAAACTCAATCGGCTTCCCGATATGTATCAGCTTATTCGGGGTATCCTGCATCCCCTCCTCGCCCATCAGCAGTTCCTCATACAATTTTTCCCCCGGACGCAGCCCGGTAAACTCAATTTTAATATCTTCATCTGGTTTATAACCGGATAAACGGATCAGGTTCTTTGCCAGATCCAGGATCTTCACGGGTTCTCCCATATCCAGGATAAAAATCTCGCCCCCTTTGGCATATGCGCCTGCCTGCAGCACCAGCGACACTGCCTCCGGGATAGTCATGAAATAACGGATAATCTCCGGATGTGTCACGGTCACCGGCCCTCCCTGCTCAATCTGGCGTTTAAACAGCGGGATCACCGAGCCATTGCTGCCCAATACATTTCCAAACCTGACCGCAACAAAATCTGTGCGTGAACGGGCATTCATCATCTGTATCACCATCTCGCACATCCGCTTGGATGCCCCCATGATATTAGTCGGGTTCACCGCCTTATCTGTGGATATCAGCACAAAACGCTCCGTCCCGTATTTGTCTGCAGCCTTCGCAGTCTTATAGGTGCCGAACACATTATTCTTGATGGCCTCATTGGGGCTGTCTTCCATTAACGGCACATGTTTGTGGGCAGCGGCATGGTATACGATATCTGGGCGGTATTTCGCAAATACGCTTTCAATCCTGTGGGTATTCCGCACAGATCCGATCAGCACAACCAAGTCCAGTTCCGGGTATTTTTCCCGCAATTCCAGCTGGATATCATAAGCATTATTCTCATATACGTCAAAGATAATCAGCTGCCTGGCGCCATGGCTGGCCACCTGCCGGCATAATTCACTTCCGATAGAACCGCCCCCGCCGGTAACCATCACCACCTTACCGCCCACATACCCCATGATCTCATCCAAGTCCACGCGGATGGGATCCCGGCCCAGAAGGTCTTCAATCTGAACCTCCCTCAGCCTTGCCACACTTACTTCACCATTCAGCAGCTGGTAAATGCCCGGAAGCGTCTTGATCCCGCAGCCGGTTTCCCGGCAGATTTCAATAATCTCTTTTCTCTGCATTGCCGATGCGGCAGGCATGGCGATATAGATTTCATCCACATGATATTTTTTTACCAGAGCCGGGATATCGTTCCGGTTCCCGGCAATCGGGACACCGCCCAGGTATTTCCCCGCCTTATTCTTATCATCATCCACAAAACATACCACATTCCCGTCGGCCAGCCTGCTGGTAGTCATCTCTTTTAAAATGACCGCTCCGGAACTTCCGGCTCCCGCAACCAGGATCCGTTTTCCGTTGTTTCCTGCCCTGCCCGGAAATACTGTCATAAAAATGCGGTAAGAAAGCCGGACAAATACTTCCCCCGAATATAAAACCGCAAAGGAAAGCAAAAAATAACTCCGCGGCACCTTGTATGCCATAAATGTCATTCCTGTCACCTGAACCAGGGAGGCCAGGCCGCAGGCCCACAGGATATAGATCACCTCCCGGATTCCCGCAACGCTCCACATTGTGGCATACATACGCATCAGCAAAAATATAACCAAGGTTGCCGCTATGTAAAATGGCAGGTATCCCAGGACCGCCTCAAGATAACGCCCTTCTATTCTCTCTATATCCAGGTCAAACCGGATCAGCAGACCCAAAAAAGATGCCAGCATCACGACACAGGCATCTGCAAACATCAGGATAATCATCCGCACCCGTTTGTTCTTGGGCAAATATTTTTCCATCAAATTCACTTTATTCCTACTTACAGAGGTTTCCCCGTTTTGTGTTGTAAAAGACATTTTTCCATACTCCCATGATTTATTCAATGACCCATCTTATTAACCTTAGTATATCATAGTTTGCCCTTTTCCGACATGTCAATAATTACAAATTCTTTAATATTCCTGTAAGAATGTCAAAAAATAACCTGATTGTAAACTTGAACCAAACTTTTCCACGATTTCTGAACGGTAAACTCCTCCCTGGCCAGCCTCTTTCCGTTTTCTGCCCATCTTTGGCACTCCTGCGGATGCTCCTTGGCATAGCACAGCCCTTTGTAAATTGCCTCCGGGTCTCTGGAGGCAACCAGCAGCCCTGTCTGGTTATGGGTCACCACATCACGGTTCCCTGTCACATCTGTGGCCACCACAGGGGTTCCTGCTGCCAGGGCTTCCATCAGCGTATAGGGCAGCCCCTCCTTCAGGGATGCAGACACAAACACATCAAACACCTTCAGCAGCTGCGGCACATCATACCGGAATCCGGCAATCTGCACTGCCTCTGCCAGCCCGGCTTCCTGAATCCGGCTTTCTGTTTTTTCCCTGTCAGGCCCGTCCCCAACTAACAACAGCCTGCACCGGGGATATTTTTTCAGCAATTTCTCCATTGCCCCCAGCAAATAACCAATCCCCTTAATCTGCTCCAGCCTTGCCACACATCCGATCACATAGGCATCCTGGGGAAAGCCAAATTCCTCCAGATAACTGCCTCTGTCCACGCTTACACTGCCATAGGCCTCCGGGTCAATGCCATTCCCTATCACCCTTGTACGCTTCTTAACCACAAACCCCAAACGCAATGCCTCATCCCGTTCCCCCTGTGACACACAGATAAAGCAATCCGTAAGGCGCTTAAGGCTCCGCTCAATCAGGCAGTAAAAAGCCCTTGTCAGCCTCCCGTACTGCTCTACATGCACACCATGGAACGTATGGACTACCCGGATCCCCGGGCACAAAACCTTCAAAGGCCGGGCATACATCCCGGCCCCCTTCCCATGGGAATGCACCAGCCTGATTCCATGTTCCCGCACATACCGGCGCAAAGCCAGCAGGGAACGGAATGAATATGGCTTCATCCTTAGGTTCAGCATACCTGCAGCATACTCCTCAAACCAGGGATAATAATCCCCGTCATCCGGCACTGCAACCCTTATCTCATATCCCCATTCTTTTGCATTTTTCAGCGCATCCAGGATATGCCTGGGAGCCCCTCCGGTCTGGGAACTGACTGCTATATATAGTATTTTTTCCATATTATTGCCCACACAACTCCTTATACAATTCCAGGATCTGCCCAAGCATCTGCTCCTGGCTGAATTTCTCCTTTACCCGCCGCCTTGCCCGGATCCCCATCTCCTTCCGTTCTTCCGGATGGTCTTTCATCCATAAGATAGCCCGGAAGAGAGACTCTGCGTCCTCCGGCGGAACCGTCAGCCCGGTCTCCTTATCCAGGCTCACCCAGGGAACCCCTGTGGGAAGGCTGGTATTGATTACGGGTTTTCCATAGGACATCGCTTCCAGCTGCACCAATCCAAAGGCCTCGCTGTTGGCCACCGACGGGAACACCAGCACATCACAGCGCTCCAGTTCCTTTTCCATCTCCTCATCGGAGGCTTTCCCCAGGAAACGGATCACATTCCCCAGCCCCTCCCGGGCAGCCTGGGCTTTCATCTCCTCTTCCAGAACCCCGGTGCCCACGATTGCCAGTTCTATCTGATCCATCTTTGCCCCAAGTTCTTTTTTCAACTCCCTCATGGCCGCCATCAGTATGCTGCAGCCCTTGTAATACACCAGGCGCCCGATAAAGAGCAGACGCAATGTTGAATCCTCCCGCTCTGTCCGCCGTTCCCAATATTTGTCGCTTTTCTCCTCCCATGCCTTCCTCAGCCCAAATGGGATCCGCACACATTTCTCCTCAAAAGGCTTCACATAGGGAGAGCCGTCAATATTCCCCTGGGTGGCTATCGCAATGGCGTCTGCCCTTTTGAGCGTCCATTTCATCAGCGGCTTATAAAACAGCATTGCTTTTTTCTGCCGTACCACATCGCTGTGCCAGTAGAGCACCAGCTTCCCCTTATACCCGGACAAAAAGCAGGCAAGATCTCCGAGGGGGAAGGGCATATGGAGATGGATTACATCATATTCCTCACAATGCTTCTTAAGATAACGCACCAAATCCCAGGAGATCGGCAGGGAAGCTATGATCCCCAGGCTCTTTGCAAAATACACCGGCACCCCGTTTATTGTCTTTTCGTATGCCGCCCCCCTCCCCTGGGAGGCCAGCACATAGCTGTCCACTTCACCCTGGATCCCTTCCGCAATCTGCTGCATCGTGGCCTCGACTCCGCCGATATGGGGATAATACTGCTTCCCCAGCTGCAGCACCTTTAACTTATCCATTCCCATCCCTTTGCCCCCATCCCCCTGGCCGCTGCCCCGGCTTGTCTTCATAGGAGGATACTCCTTCCGTACTTTCTTTCATAAACAAGATTTTCACCGTTAAAAGCAATAATTTCAAATCTAGAATAAATGAATAATTCTGTATATAAGTCAGATCCAGCTTCAGTTTATCATAAGGCGTCGTATTGTATTTTCCATAAATCTGGGCATAGCCAGTCAGGCCTGCCTTCACCTTCAGGCGGCTTTTAAACTGCGGAAGCCAGGTCTCATACTCCGCAGCAATCTCTGGCCGTTCCGGCCTCGGGCCCACCAGAGACATATCTCCCTTAAGCACATTCCAAAGCTGAGGCAGTTCGTCGATCCGGGTCATCCGGATCAGCTTCCCCACCGGCGTAATCCGGTCATCATTCTCGCTGGCCAGCCTGGCCACCCCGTCTTTCTCGGCATCCATCCGCATACTGCGGAATTTGTATACATAAAACTCCTTGCCGTTTAACGTCAGGCGTTTCTGCTTATATAGAACGCTGCCGCCATCATATAGTTTCACTGCCACCGCCGTGGCAAACATAACCGGGGATATGAGAATCAGCATACATACGGATACCAGGATATCCAGGCACCGCTTCCCCAGCTGCTGCTCCGCCGAAAGCCCGTTATTCCGTGAAAGCAGAAGCGGTGTATCGAATGTGTGCATTTCCCGGGAAGTGCGCACCAGAATATCCGAGATTTTGGGCGTCATATAAACCCGGATTGACCTCTCAAAACAGGCCTTTAAGATAAAATTCCTTGCCGGCGTCGGAATATCACAGAGGATCACCCCGTCATAATCCTCTGCCATCTCCATGACGGCATCCTCCCCAATCTCTGCCGAAACGATCTTTTCTATCAGATACCGGTCTTCCCTCTGCCGCAGCTTCCCCAGCAATTCCAGGGCATGAAGCTGCCCGTAAACCAGCAAAAGCCTGCGGGGCGGGAACATCCGCCGGTAGATCACGGCATAGATCTGTGCCCATGCAGTGATAATCACCACATCACATGCCATGAGCACCACAAAGATCCATAGGGCCCGGAAGCTATATGCCAGCAGGGACACTTGGATATAGGTAATGAAATTCACTATCAGCAAAGATAAGATCTGAGAGTATATCACGTTTCCCTTTTCCAGGTCACCCAGGCGGAAACCGCCGTACATCGTGGAGAAAAACAGGATTAACGCGCTGTACAGCCCCATAATCACCCAGTTTCCCCGTCTCCAATACCAGACTCCGGTAGTTGGTGAGATAAACCCATACCAGGCCGCCCTGTAAACCAAAACCAATGCTACCACCAATATTAATGATGCCATCAGGCGTATTGCCCGTTTATAACGTTCGTACTTTTTCACAATTTAACCTCGTATCCGTTCCTTCTGCCTTCTTGTCCCGCCTGCTGTCCCAGGCTGTCCGTTGCTCCCTGCCTGCCCACAGCTTAATCTGTTTTTTCTTGTGCCAAGTATATCATCTTATCCCTGTTTCCGCAATTCCCAATTTCCCCCGCCCTTTATCTCCCTTTATCTTCCCCCATTCCTGGCAGCCTATGCTAAACCTTACAGACTATAACCTCTTTTCATCCCCATCATTCCAAAGAACTGCGTTGACGCTATGGGCAATTTGTATTAGAATAAAAAAAGAAACGGATAACCAGACCAGGAGGGATCTACCATGGACAAAAAACAGCTTGCAATCGAAAAACATAAAGAATGGAAAGGCAAAATTGAGGTCGTTTCCCGGGCTCCCGTCACGAACCGTGAGGAACTCGCCATTGCCTACACCCCAGGTGTGGCGGAGCCATGCCTACTGATTGCCGAAGATGAGGAAAAAGCCTATGATTACACGCGCAAGGGGAATTTGGTGGCCGTTATCACAGACGGCACGGCAGTGTTGGGCTTAGGCGATATCGGCCCCTCAGCCGGAATGCCGGTAATGGAAGGTAAATGTGCACTATTTAAGGCATTTGCTGATGTGGATGCCTTCCCCCTATGTGTGGATACCAAGGATGTTGATACCTTTGTGCAGACCGTTTCCCTCATCTCCAAGAGTTTTGGCGGTATCAACCTGGAGGACATCGCAGCCCCCCGCTGCTTTGAGATTGAAAAACGCCTGAAGGAGGTTTGTGATATCCCCATCTTCCATGACGACCAGCACGGAACAGCGATTGTCGTGGGCGCTGCCCTGCTCAATGCAGTAAAAGTGACCGGCAAAGAAATGGGGAAACTGCGGGTGGTGATTAACGGCGCCGGGGCCGCAGGGATTGCCATCGGCAAACATCTGATTTCCATGGGCTTTGGCAACATTATCATGTGCGACATCCATGGTATCATCTGTGAAGGGGATGAAGGGCTGAACCCGGGCCAGGAAGAGATCTCCCATATCAGCAACCGGGATAAGGAACATGGGCTTCTGGCAAATGCCCTGAAGGGGGCAGATATTTTTGTTGGTGTATCCAGGCCGCATCTGGTGACCTCAGAAATGGTGGCCTCCATGAAGGAAGGCATTGTATTTGCCATGGCAAACCCGGTTCCGGAGATTATGCCGGAAGAAGCAAAAGCCGGAGGCGCCGCAATAGTCGGCACCGGCAGATCCGACTACCCTAATCAGATCAACAACGTGCTGGTATTCCCGGGGCTTTTCAAGGGAGTGCTGGCTGTCCGTGCGAAGGATATCACGGATTCCATGAAGGTGGCCGCCTCCCATGCAATCGCAGAGGTGATCCCCGAAGAAGAACTCTCTGCTGAGTATGTGATCCCCTCCTCCTTCGACCAGCGTGTGGCTCTGGCCGTCGCCAATTCCGTGGCAAAGGAAGCCGTCCGCCTGGGAATCAACCGGGCGCCCTATGAGGAAATCCGCTGAATCTTACAGGCCGGGAACCTGTTTTTCGGTTCCCGGCCTGCACTTTTGCAGTTCTAATGCTTCTTTCCCATTATCCTCCATTTTCACGCTGTTCCGGATAGTCCTTATCTTTCCAATACCACCATTTCAATTTCTCCGGTTCATGCTGCTCGTGTTCTGCAAAATATACGGCGCAGCGGAATACATACAGCACACATCTGTCATCCCGAAATCCCTTTTTCAGGCAGTCCAGGCGATACAGTTCTTCTGGATCCTTTCCCCTTAAGTCTGCAATGCAACGGATTCCGATGTTTTGCAAATGCTGTTCCATATTTGCCCCCACACCCGGTATCTTCTTCAAATCACTGGTTTTTTCCCCCTCATTCTGCTTCATCATTCAACATCCTCCTGGTGGAAAAGCAGGAACAGTCTCAAGGCCTCCCGCCCCTGCTCTGCACGTATCTCAACACATGATAACATGTAATTTCTCCTTTGGGACATAAACTTATAGGTATCAGTATACCATGGTTTCTTCCATCCCTCAATGCATAGTTTCATCGGATACACAATCGGATACACAATAAACGCAAGCGTTTGATCCTTTGCCATCGGATGGAAGAAAAGTATTTGCGGCAGTTGCCGCTATTTCGTTCCCTTAAAGATTGTGTAACACAACCCGACCAGGGCAACGGTAAAGATGCAAAACTGAAACAAATCAGCATATGTAACCATCTTCATTCCCTTCCTTTCCGCCTGGTTCTCACAAAAGAATAAGAGAATCAGGCATTGTGATATTAATCTTCCGGTTTTTCAACCTGCCTCTATTGTACCTGGTCTTTAACAATAAATGAATTTATCAGATCACCACTTATTTTTTTATAAAAATCTATATAACATTATTTATTTCATTATGAATTACTGCTATAATAAAATAACCATTATGTATTCACTTATATAATATCCCTCTAAAATCAATAAACACTTATATAACCCATTACATTTTGATAAACAGGAGGTTTGGGATACCAATGAATAAAGCATTAGAAATGGCAGGAAATATGTTCCATTATGAAAATCCCCGTTGCGACTGTAAAGTAACAACCAATTATACAGATGATGGGGTTGAATACCACAGCCTTCAGCTAAAAACAGTTGAAGGTTCATACAGATATGCCTATGCTCCTATCGATGGGCTTGTTATGATAGACAGTAAAACCGGAGCCGTAATCGAAAAAAATAAAGTCATAGAAGACTTCCTGAACATGGATTTACACAAAGCTGATAAAATTAAAGAATATATAAACACATACGGCTTTATCATGGCACTGCCAAAGGACGGTAAATATAAGATGTTTAACCCTGTTGATCTTGCTCAGTTAATGAACCGGTTTAAAGCACTGGTTAAATTGATGGCCGCCATGGAGGAAGAACATATCGATTATGATAATATTCTGAAATTAACCGCATACCTGCTGTTTGCCAAGCCAAGAAAAATACTCCCAAGTGAAAATGAGGAAGGTCTATGTTCCTGCTTACACGCCTTTACCCGTTTCTGGTACAATATCACCACTTTGCCAGATCTCACCGAAAATTTGGTTAACAGTCCTTCCAATGACCCTTATGATGATTATTATCCGATTCCTGATTCGTTCACAAAACAGGAGGAACGCCTTGGCATGATTGATTACCACGAAAATGCAGAGGATATAGATTTTTATTCTGCAGGCAGCCCCCTTATCTTCAAGGCAAAAATAACAAAATTATACAGGGATGCCTTTGAGGAAAATATGGATATGCGGGCAAGATATGTCATTGATTATTTCTACCATTTGATCCAAATCGGAATAAATATTGAGGATGTGCTTGAAGACGGTATCTTTCACATGGATACAAAACTAAACAGCCATAAAATGTTTGACGATACTTTCAAATCCCAGCTTATCTTCATTGCAAAAAATACGGTAAAAGAAGAATTCGACTTTGAATTGTATGGTATCCATCCTATCTATGATATCGAAACAATGACTCCGAATTGGGAAATCCCGAATTTCTTCACCGCCTTATATTTTGCCTTATTTTATACAAAACCGGGCTACGAGATCTACCGTAAATGCGCAAACCCAAATTGCGGCCGCCTATTTAAAGTGAAGACAACAAACAGCCGGAAACAGTATCATGATATTTCCTGCCAAAATGCCGCCGCACAAATGCGGCACAGGAAATCCAAAAAATAGGGAAAGGGCAATGGCTACCGTTACATAGTCATTGCCCTTTCTTCGTTATCGTCATTTTTTGCTGCAAGAGGATCTGCTTTTTTTATTGTGCTTTCAACCAGCTGTGCCAATTGGCTGATATCCCTTTTATTATGCTTAACCGTTCTCGCCATCATCCATTTAATATCAAGCAAAATCCCCAGCACCCTCTCATACGAGGCGCCGGAGTCCTTCCAATCGCCTCGTGCCTCACCGATATGCAGCATATTTTCCTTTGAAGGGAACACCTTTCCGTCTTTATTAAACGGCATCAAAAAAACATTATATACCGAAGGCGCCTGGCCATTTTCATCTTTAAATTTCGGGTCAGTGACCACATATTCTCCGTATGTAATCTGCTTGTTAATAGCTGTAGAGCGGGGCAGTTCTGCCGGATCCTTACTATCGCCATAGTGGTAATATTTGGCATCCAGGATAAATACCTTATCATCCTCTTTCATTATCGTATCTGGTTCAAGCGCAGATTTCGCATGTTTACCCTCTGTTCCCAAATACCACGATGTTCTTGGGAAATAAAAGTTTTTGTTATCCTCGCCGAAATTGAAATCGATGAGCCTTTCCCACACATACTCAAAATCATTTGTGCCAAAGTAAAATCTTGCATTCCGGCCCTTCCTGCCAACATACTGAATCATGTCAATCATGCCGGAAAATAAAGCCTTATTTTTATCATTATTCTCACTGCGGAGTTTTTCCTTCAATGCCATGATAAACCGTTTTTCATCAAACGGAATAGACGGCTTCCTCACTCTATCCGCTGAAAACAAAAATCCGATTTTCTTATGCGCCTCATCTACGCAGAACTCGTTTATCTTTGTGATATAATTTGCAACGTCGACTCTCGATTCCTGCGCCACTGCAGTGAGATAAATAAAGGAATCGTCCTGCGGATATGCCTTCTGTGTTTTTATGGTGCGCGGCCAATGCTTAGGGCCATTGCCTTTTACCGTGAAAATATTCTCGTTTTCCGTGTAATAGCTTCTGCTGTAATATTCGTTAAGAACGGTCATGTACGCTTGGATCGGGAAATTAACAGTCCCGGGATTATTTGCCAGCAGATGTGGGAGCATTTTCTCTTTTATACCGGAAAAACGGGTTAGCACCCTAATCAGCAACTGTATATCTTTTTTCTGTTCCGCTTCCGTCTTTCCAAGATTGTAACCAACCGGAAAGCAAACCTTAATTTGCTCACCATCCGAACAGATGCCGACAAAAGTATCCGTTCCTTCGTTTGTATTGACATGGCACTTATATAAAGGTGCTGATACTTTTTCCATACTTCCGCTCCTTTACCCGTTCTGGTCTACCTCGAAAATATCCTCTGCAAAGATGCTAAAGCGTTTGTCTCCTTGTGCATTTTCAAATGCCCTGATAAGTTTCTCAAGGCTGTCATAACCGCTCCGAAAGACTTCCTCCCGCGTAAACTTGAAAGCATCATCCCACAGATACTTCAGGACCTTTTCAGGGAAGTTGTGGTTTCTGTCATCCGCTTCTTCCTGTGTAATTCCGTCGGCAGTTGTAAAGAAATATAAATCCTTTTCTGTAACAAAGTATGCGCCAAGCCTTTTATCTTCAGAGGATGACATACCGACATTTTTGGCGATAATCAAATTGTTAATCGTATCGGCAAACTCCGCCCACTTGATTTTTGTATCAAGAATGGTCTTTTGTGCGATTGTAGATTTAAATACATCGTTTTCCACCATACGCATATTCCATCTTCTCTGAAATGCAGTATCTAAAGTAAAAACATTCTGGTCAGATGTATTCATTGTAGAAAAAATAAACAAATTAGACGGCAGCTTGATTTTTTTCGACGTCCGTCCATCAAGATATACTTTTGCTGCAATGTCCGAGTTGGTAATTTCATATGCACCGTTGCCGTCCTCGTCTCTGTCCAGCAGCTGGAAAATATCACCGAAAATTGCCGGAGCATTGCCGCGGTTAATTTCCTCAATTATCAAACAGTATTTTTTCTCAGGATTATTATAGGCCTCCGATAAAACACGCGTAAAAGGGCCCGCTGTAAATTCATATTTGATTTTTCCGGTTTCTTCCTCCGTCAACGGCAATATCTGGCCCACAAAATCACCATACGTATAGTCAGGGTGGAATACCACCCTTTCGACTGCATCCGCATCCTTACAATATTTAGTCATAATAGTGAAACTCTTACCGCAACCCGGAACCCCATACAAAAGTACGTTCTTGCCACCCTTAATGCGCCGATTCTTCTCAATGCTGTTATCCGCAGAAATTTCTTTTACTCGGTCAGACAGAAATGGCCCATTTAAATTTCCCACCAAAACATCATGCAGCCAGAATGAATTCTTTAAATAAAAATATATGAATTCCTTCCTGAAAACACATACATGCTCTCCTGATCGGTTCGGCGGCGTTTGCACAAAGCCTGTTTTCTTCGCTTCCTCTATATATTTTCTTTTTATCTGTTTTGATATAGTCCCCTGAGTTGCATTGGAAAGCTTAAGTTTCCATGCACATACAATATCCTCCGAATCGTGAATCCCTAATAAAGCAGCATTGCCTGTTGCTTCATATTTACGAAAAACGGTATTATTGTTTTCGTACATAATCTGCACTCTTAGTTCATCAGGGATATTATCCCTTCCGCCAAATGTAAGTGCTTTATGGCAAATAGTAAATTTTGAATCAAAATTGGAGTTCGACACTTCGCAAATCTCCCCATTAATGATTGTAATTTGAGAATCAATTCCAAATGTGGAAAACAACGAACTTATATCCATTGATTTTACCTCCTCTTCTATTATTCCGATAGTTATATCCGGTTATCAGGATTACGTATCCCTACCCCCGCTTGTCCTTAACGTTTCAATACGGCCTAAAATCAGCGCCAGTGTTTGAAAACCGTTATCCATAACATTTCTTCTCAGCGGAAGCAGGTACAGTAACGTACATTGATATTATAGTACAGCTTTGTGATATTTTCAAAAAAATTGGGAGAAAACAGAGAAATTTGAAGGCATGATAGAATTTACTTTATCTTCATCATACCAGAAAATAATACGGCGCTGATAAAATTCTGGCAGAGGAGCCCGGGCGTTTGACAGCTAAATTTTAAAAAAATCTCTATAGGCCGCATAAAGTCTATATTTTTTTGTCAACTTTTTCGTTTTTATATATAGGCTTTTTGGGGCTTTTTGTGTTATAATGGAAATGGAGGTATTGATTATGAAAGTGAATACATCAAAATCTAAAAATGCCGAATCTTTTTACATC
>CAJURT010000047.1 GCA_910588875.1 uncultured Lachnospiraceae bacterium | reverse complement strand
AGAGCATCTGCCTTACAAGCAGAGGGTCATAGGTTCGAGCCCTATAGGCCCCATAGACCTGGCGGAATAGCTCAGCTGGCTAGAGCACGCGGTTCATACCCGCGGTGTCGTTGGTTCAAGTCCAATTTCCGCTATCATAAGAGTATCCATTGGAAGGTGGATGCTCTTTTTTTGTTTATTTTGGATTAAATTTAGGATTTATTTATTATTTTTTCTTACTTCTTGTTAAATTGTGTAAGTTCTATATACATCTTCTTATCCCTGGTTTTGTTGGTTTTCTTCTTTTATGCAAATGGGACTTTTCTATCCTGCTCTGCTGTTTAGCTGCTTGCTTTCATTTGCTTACACTCTGCTTTCATTTTTGGGGGTACTCTCTTATTTTCTTAGAGTTTTAGAGGGAGTTTTGGGGCTGCTGTTGTTTCTTTTCCTGCAATAAGAATTTAAAATTGTTTACATGGCTTTATGGGATAAAAATTTCATAGGGCTGTTTTTTATTTGGAGATTAGGGGCAGGATTGAAGGCAAGATTAAGGGCAGAATTTTAGTCATGGGGTAGTCCAAAACGATTTTAAGGGGGTTTAAAAGGGATTTATGGGTGTGAGTGTAGGGGAATTAGGGGTATGGGGTTAAAATGGAACCACGGGGGTTTCAATGAGTTGTAGGGGGTATTGGGGTTTAGGGATAGCTGGGTTTCTGGGGGATTTTTTGGATTTTAAGATATAGCAAATGCTCTAATCATACATAGAAATTTCTGGCTACTATCACTCTTTCCTTTTATACTTCACAGCGTTACAATGGCAGTCCGTTAAAGAAGAAAGGAGGATGCTTTGTATGTACGAGGTTGTAAAAAATATGGGAATTGTGATTGTAATAGCGGTTTATTGTTTATGCTCCATGTTTGTTGTAAAGTGCATGAGAGATATTACAAGGGCAACGATTGAAAAAATCGGATATCTTGCAGAGTTAGCGGAAAAAGAAGAAAAAGACGAAAGGAAAGAATAAACCTATGATTAGCTTTAATCAGTTTGTGAAGTGCATGAGAAAAGAAATGGGAAAAAAGTTTCAGGGAAGGCTTGCTATAAAGTTAGAAAAGGTAGAGAAAAATAATGGTGTTGTTATTACTTCTTTATCAGGAAAGAGAGAAGATAATAAGGAATGGCTTAGCGTTGGTTTAGATTCTTATTATACCGCATATAAGGAGGGGATGGATTTGGAGCAGTTAGAGGCGGATATTTATGATTTGTTTAACACCTTTGAAAAACCAGGATACCCCTTGGGGGACTTGGAGGATTTTGATAAGGTAAAAGATAAGATTTTTTATAAGCTGGTAAATTATGACAAAAACCTGGATACGTTAAAAGAAGTGCCTCATATTCCTTTTTTGGATTTAGCGCTTGTATTTTATGTGTTGGTGGAAAGAAATGAAAAGGGGCAGTCTGTATCTGTGATTACGCATGAGGATAGAACGAAATGGGGGAAGGACATTGAAACTTTGTATGAACAGGCAAAGGAGAACACCCCCAGACTGTTTCCGGCTTCTTTATGCAGTATGGGACAGGTTATGGAAGAATTGATAAAAGAATCAAACGGAAAGGAATACATAGGTTTAGGTCTGGAAGATTTTATCGAATCTGAAAAATCCAGCCCTTTATTTGTGTTAAGTAATACATGTGGGATCTATGGTGCTACAGCTATGTTGTATCAGGACGTGTTGAAAAACTTTTCAGAAATGATGGAAAGTGACATTGTAATTTTGCCCTCTAATGTACATGAAATTTTATTGCTTCCTTATACTATGGTGCATGATATGAACGAGGTAAAGGAAACGGTTGAGCATGTCAACAGGGTGGAAGTACCTTTGACGGATGTTTTGTCTAATCATGTTTATCTGTATGACCGTGAAAGAAATACTATCTCTATAATTTAAGGAATCATGGCATAGCTGGAAATCCTGTATAAATCGTACATTTCAGCTATGCCATTACCGGCGATTACACCACAGACAAGAAGAATCTCCAGCGTTATGATATAGGCATAGAAGTTAAGAAAAATAAAAATTAAAAAAGGAGAAAAAAGTTATGTGTATGAAATCATTAAGCGAGATTGCAAAGGAAGTTATCAGAGGTTACATGGAGAATGGGAACGAGTATGACAGGAAAGAACTGGTTGCGGCTATCAAAGAAAGGGCTGAACGCAAGGAAGAAATGACCGATGGTGTGATTGCCGTACCAAAATACCAAAAATAAAGATGTTGTAAATGCCTGTTGAATATGCTATACTGTAATCGCAGGGGAAAGCCAAAGAAGCGACTTACCCTCAACTGATTGTGACTAACCTCTTACGAGGTCAGCCGTCACTATTGCTGGTAGTGGCGGCTATTTCTTTCCCTTGAAGACCATGTAGCACAGTCCCACAAGGGAAACCAGCAGTATACAAAACTGAAACAAATCAGCGTATGTAACCATTGGCAATCCCTCCTTTCTGATGATTGGAGGGTTAGCCCCTCCGATTTGGAGGGTAAGCCGCCTTTGCTCTCTGACTTTCCTTGGTGAGATTGTACCATAGTTTCCAGGGTTCAACAATGTAAATATGCTTGAATATTTCAAAATATGATTAGAAAAGGTCAGGAAGTTTGCTGCTGATGCAGCATGCGGGCCGTGCGGCGAGCAGGGGAAAAAGCCTCCCCTGCTCGGTTTATCTATCCGCTGCCAGGCCTTTTAGTTCTTTTAGCACGCCCAGGACAATCGTGGTTGCCAGCAGGAACGTGAATACATCAGCCAGGGGCTGTGCGATCTGTACTCCCAGCACCCCGAAAATGCGGGGAAAAACCAGGAGTGAGGGGATCAGGAACAGGCCTTGGCGGCCCATCGCCACCAGGGAAGCCCGAAACCCATAGCCAATGGACTGGGTAAGCATATTGACCATAATTACCCATGCCTGGATCGGCATGGTCAGAAGCTGCAGCCTCAGGGCCAGGGTGCCGATCTCAATCACCTGCAGATCTTCCCTCCTGAAGGCAGTGATGATCGGGCGGCTGAAAATAAATGCCACAGTGCCGAAAACCGTCAGCATAACCACTGCCACCTTTACGCAGAACCAGTATGCCTCCAGTACCCGGTCATACCTTCTGGCGCCAAAATTAAAGCCGCACACTGGCTGAAAGCCTTGGCCAAAGCCAATCAGGCTGGAATTGATGAACATCATAAACCGGGTCACGATAGACATTGCTGAGATGGCCGCATCCCCATAAGGCCCGGCAGCAAAATTCAGCACAACCGCTGCCAGGCTGGCCAGCCCCTGGCGGCAAAAGGAGGGCAGGCCGGCATGGAGGATCTCCCCGTATATTTTCAGGTTCGGGCGAAAACGTGTTATCTGGATCTTAATGCAGTCCCCATGGGAATTGCACTGGTAGAGAAGGATAGCAAAACTGACCATCTGGCTGGCCATCGTCGCAATCGCGGCGCCGGAAATCCCCATCCCAAAACCAAAAATCAGGATTGGATCCAGAACCATATTCAGCACACCGCCGGTGGTGATTCCCACCATTGCCAGCATGGCGCTCCCCTGGGCCCGCAGGATATTGTTCATCACAAAGGAACACATCATAAAGGGCGCTGCAATCAGGATATAACGGGCATAATCCTGGGCATAGGGTGCGATTGTCTTTGTGGCCCCCAAAAGGTATACCATCTGCCGGGAAAACAGCATACCGGTTATCAAAAATACCACCCCTATGATCCCTGCCGTGAAAAAGGCTGTCGCCGCAAACACGCTTGCCCGTTCCTCCTCCTGGTTCCCCAAAGCCCGGGAAATGTTGTTTCCGCTTCCCATCCCCAGGGTAAATCCCACTGCCTGGATCATTGCCATGGCAGAAAAAATCACTCCCACTGCCCCGGATGCACTGGTTCCGATCTGGCTGACAAAAAAAGTGTCTGCCATGTTGTAAACGGATGTCACCAGCATGCTGATTATCGTCGGTACCGCCAGGCTTGGAATCAGGCGGTTTACCGGTGTCTCTATCATCTGTTTGAATTTTTCTTCTTTTGTCATCAGCCTAGCCACAGGTTTCCCTCCTTCTAAATCTTATGGCTCCTCCCAAAACTTCAGATCAGGCCGGAACATGCCCCCAAAAACAGGATCATGCACGGCAGCGCTGTCAGGACCCCCAGTACAATCTCAATCAGGGAAAGAAGCCTCCACTTTTTAAGCGCCTCCGCCCCATGGGAGGTTTTGTCCAGTTTTTTCAGTTTCCTATATCCCAGTCCTCCGCAGATAATCCCGCAGGCAGGGGCAACCGGGCATAAAAACAAATAGGCCACCCCCGTAATGATCCCTATAAGCCGCAGCAGCGGGCTGTCCCACCAAAAAGAGAACAGCTTTCCCAGCCGCCAGAAAACCAGGATAAAAAACATGATCTCAAAAAGTACCATGGTGAAACGCAGCATAGCTTTTATTCTGCCTTCCGTCATCTTCCCGCCTCCTGTCCCACAGCCGCCGTCCCAGGCAGCCTGTTCAACACCCAAAGATAATATAACACAAATATCAGCCCTTTGGCCATGCTTGTTGCGGTAAGCGCCCACCAGATGCCGTTAAGTCCCAGACCTGTGCCTGTGAGGAAGAGAGCCAGGGGAATCCTTGCTGCTGTCAGCACAATGGTAATCACCGAACAGGACAAGGTCCTTCCCAGCCCCTGGAGGGCTCCCACAGTCAGAAGTTCCTCACACATGGGCATCTGGCCGATCCCCAAAATCACCAGATAGCTGATCCCAATGGGAACCACCTGTTCCTCCTGGATAAAAATCCTGAATATCGGCTCCGCCCCAAAGACCAGCAGGCAGGAAGTAAAGGTTCCCCACAGGCCCACTACGGCCAAAGCAACGCCATACCCCCTTTTCACCCGCCCATAAAACCGGGCTCCGTAATTCTGCCCCGTAAAGGCATTCATGGCGGATCCGAAGCCCTCTCCCGTCATCCAGGAAATACACTCCACCTGACCCCCTACCCTCTGGACTGCCACCGCCGCGTCTCCCCAGGATGCTATCATCCGCGTCAGCACCATGGAAATGGCAGAATAAAGCATACTCTGCAGGGAAGAAGGCACTCCCAGCCGCAAGATCTCCACAAAATACTTTCCTTTTGTCAGCTTTTGCAGGCCAATCTTGTTAAACAATACCGTATCATGGGATGCCCTTTTCACCAGGACTAATGTCACCATCATCTGGGCTGTCACGGTTGCCACCGCCGCGCCTGCCGCTTCCATCCGGGGAAACGGCCCCAGCCCGAAGATCAGCAGGGGGTCCAATACCATGTTCACTGCCAATCCAGTGCAATTGGCCAAAAACGGGGTTCCGCTGTCGCCGATGGCCGTAAATAGCCCGGTCATGGTCTGGTTCAAAAAGGAAAACAGGATCAACCCACAAGTGATCCGAAGGTAAATCCCGGCATCCGCCGCAATCTTCTCACTGCTCAGCCCAAAAAAACCGATCATTTCCCTGGTAAACAGATTGGATGTCAGGGCAAAAGCCAGAGCCAGAGCAACCGTCAGCTGGATTGCCCCCCGGCCATATTCTATGGCCTCTCCTCCCTCCCCCTTTCCCAGGCTGTGTGCCACCTTGACCTGCCCGCCCATCCGGGCCAGGGTCACAATACCCGTGGAAAGCCAGGTATACATCCCGGCAGCGCCCACCGCTGCCACCGCCGGGCTCCCTACCCGCCCGATCCAGGCCATATCCGTCAGGTTATAAGCTGTCTGCACCAGGGAGGTTGCCATGATCGGCAATGCAAGTTCTGTCAGCGAGCGAAGAATCCTTCCATGCAATAAATCAATGTGACGCTTCATTTTATTTGGCCTGCCTTTCCTCATGTAATCCGGTCAGCACACTTGTGTACTCCCCAGACTTCAAAAGGTTCCTGCTGCCGGAAACGCCCTCCGGCAGCAAAAACCTTTCTTCCTTACGCTTTCCCGCTCAGATATTCATGGATCCCCTTCGCCCCATTCTTGCCTGCCTCCATGGCCAGGATCACGGTGGCTGCCCCGGTCACGGCATCACCGCCGGCAAACACGCCAGGGCGGGAGGTCTGCCCATTGGCTGCCTCCGCCACGATACATTTGCGGCGGTTTACCTCCAGGCCCTCGGTGGTGGAGGAAATCAGGGGATTCGGAGATGTGCCAAGTGACATGATCACGGTATCCACCTCTATGGTATAGTCTGACCCCGGCACCTCCACCGGGCGCCTTCTCCCGGACTCGTCCGGCTCCCCCAGTTCCATCTTCCTGACTACCATGCCGGTCACCCAGCCCTTCCCGTCAGTCAGGATCTCCACCGGGTTGGTCAGCAGGTGGAACCTTACGCCTTCCTCCTTTGCGTGGTGCACCTCCTCCACCCGGGCAGGCAGTTCTGCCTCGCTGCGGCGGTACACCACAGTAACCTCCGCCCCCAGGCGCAGGGCCGTCCGGGCGGCATCCATGGCAACATTGCCGCCGCCTACCACCGCCACCTTCTTACCTGCCACAATCGGTGTGTCATAATCCTCCCGGAATGCCTTCATCAGGTTGCTGCGGGTAAGATACTCATTGGCAGAAAATACCCCGTTGGCATTCTCGCCGGGAATTCCCATAAATTTCGGAAGCCCGGCGCCGGAACCGATAAATACTGCCTCATAGCCCTCTTCCTCCATCAGTTCATCAATGGTCACGGATTTGCCAATAATTACGTCCGTTTCTATCTTTACCCCCAGCTTTCTGACATTGTCAATCTCCGTGCGCACCACGGTATCCTTGGGAAGCCTGAATTCGGGAATACCGTATGTCAGCACACCGCCCGGCTCGTGCAGCGCCTCAAAAATCGTCACATCATAACCCAGCTTTGCCAGATCCCCGGCACAGGTCAGCCCTGCCGGCCCGGAACCTACGACTGCTACCCTATGCCCGTTCTTTGCCGCCGTAACCTTTGGCACAAAGCCATTCTCCCGGGACCAGTCTGCCACAAAACGCTCCAGCTTCCCAATGGAGACCGGCTCGCCTTTTATTCCGCGGATACATTTCCCCTCACATTGGGATTCCTGGGGGCATACCCGGCCGCAGACGGCTGGCAATGCCGAGGCCCTGGCAATCACATTCGCCGCTGCCTCAAAATCTCCGGCTTCCACCTCACGGATAAAACCGGGGATATCAATCGACACCGGGCAGCCCCCCATGCATTTTGCGTTCTTGCATTTCAGGCAGCGCGATGCTTCCTCCCTGGCCTCACTGGCATTGTAGCCGTAGCAGACCTCCTCAAAATTTGCTGCCCGCGCCCTGGCATCCTGCTCCCGCACCGGTACTTTCTTTAATCCATCCATGATCCTTTCCTCCGTAGCCTATTCGCTCATTCTCTCCCGCACGTCCGCTGCCTTTCAGCCGCAGTTTCCGCAGCCGCCGTGATGGGTCTCCCCTTCCTGCTGGCGCAGCATCGCACGGCCTTCCTCTGTCTTATAGATCTGCTGCCGCTTCATGGCCTCATCAAAATCCACCAGATGACCGTCAAATTCCGGCCCGTCCACACAGGCAAACTTTACCTCCCCGCCCACGCTCAGGCGGCAGGCGCCGCACATCCCGGTGCCGTCCACCATCACCGGGTTCATGCTGACAATTGTGGGAAGCTGCAGTTCTTTTGTCAGCAGGCAGACAAACTTCATCATAATCATGGGTCCAATGGCCACACACACATCGTAATGCTGCCCCTTGTTCTCTACCAGGTCACGGATAACCTCCGTCACCATGCCTTTTCTCCCATAGGATCCGTCATCCGTGGTTATGTACAGCTGTCCTGCCACTTCTTCCATCTCTTTTTCCAGAATCAGCAGATCCTTTGTCTTGGCGCCTACGATCACATCCACATCCATGCCATGGTTCTTCATCCACTTCACCTGGGGATACACCGGAGCCGTACCGACCCCTCCCGCCACAAACAGGTATTTCCTGCTCTTTACCTCCTGGAAATCCTCCTTAACGAAATCCGAAGGCTGTCCCAGGGGACCTACAAAATCCTGGAATGCATCCCCTGCCTGCAGCCTGGCCATCCGTTCCGTCGAGGCTCCCACACTTTGGAACACAATCGTCACTGTCCCTGTCTCCCGGTTATAATCACAGATGGTAAGGGGGATCCGCTCCCCCCTCTCGTCCATCTTCACAATGACAAACTCTCCTGGCTGGCAGGACTTTGCCACCCTCGGCGCCTCCACCTCCATGAGGAAAATCTTTTCTGCCAGCCTGCTGGCTTTTAAAATCCGGTACATTTCTATCCTCCTGTTTTCCCTATCTGTTCTTTACCCTTTGTCCGTGTCAGAAAGACACTCCCCATCCCCGCCCAGGATCAGTTCCCTGGCATATGGCAGTGACCTGACCCAGCCGCAGAAATCATGCCACTCGCTAAGCTTATGGTCCTTCCGGGCATAATATATATTGACCAAGGTTTCATAATTCAGGGTGCAGGTCCGCATCTGATTGTAGCTGGAGGGCAGAAGCTGGATCAGGTCATACCAGTCCTCCTTGCTCTTGGTCTCCAAATACCGCCGCCTGATCTCCTCTAAACGGTTCACCACGGTCTCCATAAATTCCCTGGTATTCTCTGTCATCCTGTCACAGCTAAAATCCTCCATCTCAAATTCTTTCCTGTGGATCCTGTGCATGGTGCTTGTGGAATTCGCCACTGTGGCCACTTTGTAAGTATCATATTCCTTCCACCAATACAGGGGGGCCGTAATATCCACGGACACAAAGATCTGCCGGATAAATTTCCGGTGGTCACTCCCGGCCCTGCGCAGCCTTCCTGCCAAATCCAAGTCATTCGGGCCAAGCACATAAACGCCTTCCTCATCGTATCCGCTGTCCATCCGGTTCCAGCTGTTCATGGGATTCCTGGCGCCCCGCATGGCATTCTCCAAATTCATCACACTGGTTCGTTCCAATAATATCATAGTATTTTCCCTTCCATCCGTCTCCCGTCCCGGGAAATTCCTCAGAAAATGCGAACACTGCCGCCCTTTCTTTGTGCGGCGAATCATTTCGCGCCCCGCCCCCGACTATCCTTCATTATAGCGAAAGCCAGGAATTATGGCAACCCCCAATTCCCGGCTCCCACGGTAAAGGAAAGCCTTTGGCCGCCGACCGCCGGTAGTGTTTGTGTTCGGCCCCGGGGGAAGGGATGCCCCTTTTCAAGGCGTCCCAGGGGATTCATTGCCAGGACACCGTTGCATACTTTTCATACATCGGACCTGGCAGCATCCTTTTGTATATCCTTTTTAATTCTTCTGCCACGTCCGCCCCCTGCTGTGCCAGGGGAAGGTAAAGGATCTCAAAGCTGACGCCAAACAGCCTGGCCCTCACCTCCGTCCGCCTGCATCCCGCATTCTCATAAAAGCGGATCCTCCGCCTTCTTGTCTTAAGTTCTGCCTCATCCTCTGCACTCCCCGGATCCTCGCATTCCAGGAAAAGCCCCTTCTGGTTTCCGTAAAATTCTTTCATTGCCTCCAGGCACCGGCTCCCATAGCCTTTGCCCCGGCAATCCTCCCGTACTGCCAGATAATCAAGAAGGACATATCCCCTCTCCCGGTCCACCACCGAAAATGCATAGGCAGCCATCTGCCCTTCCTCATAAAACCCCAGGCATTCATAGACCCCCTCTTCCATCATGCGGTCAATCATTGCCCATGGTTTCCGCTCGCTTTCCGGAAAATCCCTGCACATCTGTTTCTCATAGACCTCTGCCGCCTCCTTGCTTCCCAGATTTTTCAATTTCTGCTTTTGGTCCTGCATCCACATTTCCTTCCTTGTCCTTTTCCGCAAAAAATGGTATACTGCCCTATTATGGAGAACACTATTTTTTCACGGCTTTGCTCCCTTCCGGAAAAAGCCACTGACCGTATCCTGTTTGCCTGTGGCATTTTTTTGTCTGTCACAGAACTGTACAAACAATTATTCCTGTTTTATTTTATCAATCAAAGGCATTATGACTGGTGGTTTTTTCCCTTCCAGCTATGCAGCCTGCCTTTGTATCTGTGCCTTTTGGTCCCATTCCTTCCCTCCGGGCGCCCCAAAAGGGCTCTCTGCACGTTTATGCAGGACTACAACCTGTTGGGCGGCATCGCTGCGTTAGCTGTCCCTGACGGCTTCTGCCATATCCACTGGACCCTGACGCTCCACGGATACCTTTGGCACTGCCTTCTCATCCTGATAGGCCTGCTGATCTGGAGCAGTGGCCGTTCCGACCGAAGCTGGCGTGGTTTTACGGACACCATTCCCTGTTTCTTTGTGTTTTGCAGCATGGCCACCGCCATCAATGTCCTGGCTCCCGGGCACGGGAGGGCAGATATGTTTTATATCTCCCCCTATGCCCCAAGTTCCCAGCCTGTCTTCCATGGCCTTTCCCTGCGCCTTGGCATCTGGCCTGCCAACCTGCTTTATCTGCTTACCATCCTTGCCGGTGCATCGCTCATCCACTTTTTGTCCGCTATAGCCGGACATCCGGGAAATGCCCCCTCAGCCTAAAGCCTTCTCTATCAGCGCCCCTGCCTTAAGGGCCTGCCCGATGATATGCCTGTATTCCGGCTCCATCCGGGCACCTTCCTCCAGACAAAATTCCCTCTCGTCCAAAAAGGCATTGGACAGCTGGAACACATAATACTCCCCGCCCGCACATTCCCTTGCCAGTGCTTCTCCCTGCATCCGCATCTCCCCGGTATCCCGTTCCTTCCCCAGGGCCATGCCTGTTAAAACCTCCAGCATAACCGCAAAATGCACCTCATCCCATGCGGACAGATACATACATTTACAAAGCCCTCCGCCGAAAAACGGATAATCCCCGTAACAATCCAGCAACTCTTTGAAGCGCGTGCGATGCCCCGAATCCTCAAACATTCCTTCCTCATCCAACAGCGAAATGCATCTCTCCTTAAAATTCATGCCTTATTCCCCTCTTTCCTGGCAATCTGCCGCCGAACCCCCACATAGCAGACGGAATGCGCCAAAAATGTAATCGCCCAGGAGACCGGATAAGAAATATATAAGGTGGGCAGAGTCGGGCTAAGGGAAAAAACCGTGAAAATCCACACCACGCGGAAAGCACAGGCGCCGGTCAGGGATACAAACATCGGCAGCAGGGAACATCCGACTCCCCGCAGGGCGCCTACCATAACCTCCATCATCCCACACAAAAAATAGGGGCCGCAGACCAGGCGCAGACGGTTCATGCCATATTGGATCACCTGGGCATCCGGACGGTATATCGCCAAAAGCCGGGGGCCCATCCACACTACCCCAATCCCCATCACAAGCCCTATCACAATCACAATCCCCTGGCAATACCATTCAATCAAAGTCATCCGCTTCCAATTTTTGGCGCCATAATTCTGGCTGGTGAAACTTAATGCTGTCTGATAAACCGCATTCATGGATGTGTATACAAACCCTTCTATGTTGGCCGCAGCCGTATTTCCCGCCATTGCCACGGAACCGAAAGAGTTCACTGATGACTGGATCAGCACATTGGATATAGAAAAAATAGCGCCCTGGAGCCCTGCGGGAAGCCCGATCCTGGCAATCGCCGCCATCTTCGCCTTTACCAGCCTTAAGCGGCTAAGGTACAGACGGTATGGCGCATCGGAAACCATCAGGCAGCGGAGGATCAATGCTGCTGAGATACACTGGGAAATCACCGTAGCAAGCGCCACGCCTGCCACCCCCATATGGAGGCGGATAACAAAAAACAGGTTTAACAGCACATTGATAATCCCGGCCAAAAGCAGGTAGTACAGAGGCCTGCGGGTATCTCCCACTGCCCTTAAGACTGCGCTCCCGAAATTGTAAACCAGGGTTGCCGGCATCCCCGCAAAAAAGATCTGCATATAAAGCACTGCCAGGGACAGCACATCCTCCGGAGTCCCCATCAACTCTAACAGTGGGTTTGCCAGCACGATCCCAACGGCAATCAGCAGCACACCGCCGATCACTGCCAGCATCATTGCCGTGTGCACCGTATCCTCCAGATCCTTTTGCCTGTGGGCCCCGAAATACTGGGCAACCAACACATTCGTTCCCACCGACAGCCCGATAAATACATTGACCAGCAGGTTGATCAGGGAACTGGTAGACCCCACTGCTGCCAGGGATTCACTCCCTGCATAATGCCCCACCACAATGATATCCGCTGCATTAAACAGGAGTTGGAGAATTCCTGACAGAATCAGCGGCACTGCAAACACCACCAGCTTGGAAAAGAGAGGCCCGCTGCACATATCCATCTCATAAGCCTTTTTTTGTGACTCCATTTTTTCACCTCTGTATTTACGGTTTCTCGTTAATTCTATAGCGTGATACCAGGATTTTTGAACTTGGGACCCCAACCATCATAGCATGATATATTTGACCACAAACAATAATGCCAGGACGTACATCAACGGGCTGATCTTCTTTGAAGAATTCCCCGCCGCCAGGTTCACCACCACATAAGAGATAACCCCCATGGCAATCCCCTCGGAAATGCTGTACATAAACGGCATGGCAATGATTGCAATATAGGCCGGAATCGCCTCCGTATAATCCTCAAAATCAATTTTGGTGATGGAGGTCATCATCAAAAACCCGACCACCACCAAAGCCGGCGCTGTCGCAAAGGAGGGGATCGCCAAAAAGATCGGGGACAGGAACAAGGAAAGCCCAAACAAGACGGCAGCCGTCACCGCCGTGAGCCCCGTCCTTCCCCCTTCTGCCACTCCGGAAGCGCTCTCCACAAATGTGGTCGTGGTTGAGGTTCCCAAGACTGCGCCCACAGATGTCCCGATGGCATCTGCCATCAAAGCCCCCCGGATACCGGGAAGCCTTCCTTCTCCATCCAGCATATCCGCCTTGGATGCCACGCCGATCAAGGTCCCCAGTGTGTCAAACAGATCCACAAACAGAAACGCGAACATAACCACAAAGAAATCCAGGGTAAGGATCCCCTTAAAATCCATCTGCATTAAGGTAGGCGCCAGGCTTGGGACCGAAATGCCGCCGGAAAAATCAGGAAGCAGGCTGAAGCATCCCAGATCCGGATTGATTTTGTAGAGCCCGGTAACCTGGCACAAAATCCCCAGAACCCAGGTGATTAAAATACCCCAAAGGATATTCCCCTTAACCTTTTTGATAAGGAGGATTCCCGTAATCAGGATCCCCAGCAATGCCAGCAAAACGGTAATCCCTTCGCTGAAAAAAACTCCGCCTTCCACAGACCCCTTAAAGGAATACAGGGATACCAGCGTGGCGCTGTCCACCACGATTTTCGCGTTCTGCATGCCGATAAAGGCGATAAAAATACCGATACCCACAGAAACCGCATGCTTTAGGTTCATAGGAATTGCATTGAAAATGGCCTCCCGCACATTGGTCAGGGAGAGGATGATAAAAATGATCCCCTCAATAAAAACCGCCGCCAGCGCTGTCTGCCAGGTATACCCCATCTGCAGCACCACCGTGTAAGCGAAATAGGCATTGAGCCCCATGCCGGGTGCCAGCACAAACGGATAATTGGCAAAGACAGCCATCAAAAGCGTGGCTATCAGGGAAGCCAGCGCCGTTGCCGTAAACACTGCCCCGCTGTCCATCCCCGTAGCCCCCAGGATATTTGGGTTCACTGCCAGGATATAGGCCATGGTCATAAACGTGGTAATTCCCGCAAGAACCTCTGTCTTCACATCCGTATGCCTTTCTTTCAGGTGAAACATCTTTTCCATATTCATGGTTTTATCCCCTTTCTGTTGCCTCACAATGTGTTGCCTTGCCATGCATCTATGTTTACGGAAATATTTCCGCACCCATCATATATACCGGTAAACCAGCAGCGCCGCTGCCACCCCCAAAATACCTGCCATGGAAATCCTTATGGAAAGGCCGAAGGTAATGACTAACACCCCCAAATTCAGGACCAGGGGCTCATCCAGTCCAAAGGACTGCCCAAAATTCAGCCATGACAGCCACGCAACCCCCTCCGCCAGGCTTCCCAAAAATCCTCCCAGCACAATGCCCGCCAATAAAAGAAGCAGCAAAATCCAAAAATTCCTGTTGCCCATTTTTCGTCTCCCCCTTTTTTAACTCCCTCCATTCCACTGTTTGTTTAAGAAACACTGTGTCTATTCCCTTTATCCTGCATACATAATTCCGTCAAAACACTCATTTTCCTCCATCCCATTGACTGTCCTTGGCCAGGAAGATAAATCAACCCGAACCTGGCAGCGCCTTCCATCCTCCAGTTCCATCTCCACATAACTTCTGTTATCCGTCCTGCAAAAATAAAACCTGGTTCCGGCAGGGAGTTCCTGCGGTTCCTCCTCCACTCTCCCGTCCCTGCCCACAAACCATACGGCAACCGGAACCTTGGACGTTAAGCAGGGTTCCGGCTCATCCCCATACTGGTACCGTACAATCGTATATGTCTTGTCATCCGGCTCCGGCAAACCGTCATTTCCCACATGGTAATATTTGTATCCGGAATGTGTACCCAATACATCCAGATGGGAGAATACTTTAAAACGGCCGGGATCGGTAATAAACCCTTCCAGCCCTCCCTGGTACTCCCCCTCATGGATCGCCCCGCCTCCGCTGAAACTAAACACAAAAATCCGATCCACGCTGTCTATTTCCGACACATCTATATATAGGTAGAAATCGCCGTCCTCCGTCTTCATCAGGGAAGCGCTGTCAAACCAGCTTTGGGTGCCTGTGTAACAGGCCGTATCCTTCCCGTTGACATACACATGGATCTGGCTGTCTTCGTAGCCCGGCTGGGGCTCATACAGGTTCACATAGATCTCTTCCGGTTCCCCATCCCCGTTTATATCCGCATACTGGCTCGCATACATGGTCATAGGAAGCACTCATTAATGTCACCTGGCCATTCCATTCGCTGGCCAGGTTCTCCTGGATCCATATTCCCAGGTCCGGTTTATCCTGGATATCCTCCCCGGACTCTTCTTCCTCTTCTTCGTTCTTCTTTGGTTCTTTGGCGGCCTTTTTCGTTTTCTTCTGTTCCTTTTTCTGATTACTTGCAGATTCTGTTTTTTCGGATGCTTCCCGGCTCTTTGCCTGGCATCCGGACAATACAAAGGCCAGCAATATCAAGAACAAAAAATCTTTCTTTTTTTCACGCTTTTCCCCTTTGTTCCTCTTTTGAATGATTTTTGGCAAAATCTTTATGCCTGACCATATTCTACTATGAACTGCTTAAAATATCAACCCGGACTATTGATAAAGCCTTTCCCTTCTCACATAGATGCCCCCAAAAGGGATTTCGTGATAATCTCTGCATCCATAATATGTTTCTCCAGTTCCTGAAAGCATTGTCCGTCATCTGACAGGCACAACTCATATAACCGCTTATGTTTGTCAAAAAAGGTATCCGCGTATTCCTGGGCATATCCGGCGGAGGTATTGAAATTCATCAGAGTATACACCAGCTGGGCATTGCTTTCCCAGGCATTAATCAGGAACATATTTCCGGATGAACGAACCAGCGCCCTGTGAAAGCAGACATCCAGGTCATACCAGTCCACATCGCTGCTCTTTTCCAGACATGCCTTCTCTATCCTTGCCAATACTTCTGCTATCAGCGGAAATATGGATTTTTTCTGGCTCAGCATCCGTTTTAATGCCTCCTGCTCCAGCAGCCATCGAAAATGGTATAGTTCAATCACCTGTTTCTCGGTAAATTCCACAGCCTCCCTCCGGCCGTTTTTATGAGTAAGAATCAGCCCCTCATTGGACAGAATCTGCAATGCTGTCCTCACAGAACTCCGGCTGGCAGAAAAGCGCTTTGCCAGCTGATTCTCTGCCATCTTGTCCCCTTTTCTGATCTTCTGATGCAGAATATCCATTCGCAGCTGATTGGCAATCTTATCGGGAGTTGCCGGTGAACCCCGGTTTACCAGATTCCGTTCGAGAATCATCTGATGGATTCTGTCGTTGAGTTCCCTGTTAACCGGCACAGGAATGCCGGCCTCTGTTGCCATCTCCATCACCGCATCCCCCAGTATCTCCGTTTCCAGAGGTCTTCCCTGCCAGTAATCGTGCAGCATGGAGGATCTTCCCTGGGGAGTCAAACGCTGTAAATCCGCTTCCCATGCCGTAATATTATCCTCGCTCAAGGGTACGCCGTAATATCCGGCCAGCCGGATCACCTCACGCTGGGCGCTCCGCATTTTCTCCATCGCTTCTGCGCTTTCCCTCAGCTTCCCATAATTCATCTGATACACTGTGCTTGTCTGGTTGCAGCCTACGTTGATCAGGAATTTCTCCCAAAGCTTATATTCCATATCCGCCGGAACTTCGTAATCAATGCCGCTCTGCTCCAAAAACCTTGCCACCCGGCTCACCCGGGAAGTCCGGACATCATTTTTCCTCTCTCCGAAATACAGACACCCGCAGCAGCTGCAGGTAACCTGCTTCTCCTTTCTGTTGGTATCGGCCCCCGTAACCGTGGCATACAGCACATGATCCTTGCCGAAAGCATCTGCCAGCTGCCTCTCACTGCCAAGTCCGTTGAGCAGAGAGAGCAAAATCGTGTTCTCACCGATCAGTACTTCCAGGCTTTGCATCACCTCCGGCAAATGATAGGATTTCACCGCCAGAATCACCAGGTCTGCCGGTTCCTTTATCCCCTCCTTTAATGAAACATATTCGATATCCAGCCTCTCACCGTTAACCAAAACCGGATCCTTCTTATATTCCTGGGGATTTCTCACAATTCCATACAGCCTGGCCTTTTGATTGTTCTCCTCAATCCGCTTTGCGTATCCTGCTCCCATAGCGCCAAGTCCCACAATCGCCACACTTCGGATTTCATCCCTTTCCATCGTTTCCTCCCTGTCTTTCCAGCGTTCTCTCTTTCGTTCATCATATATTTTACGAAGAAACCTCTGATTGTGCAAGGGTTATTTTAAAAGACGGCAGTTACGGTGAGCCTGGCCTGCGCTACCGTGTCTTCACACGTCGCTGTTATGGCAACCCATCCGTATCACTGCCGTCTTTTCTCCTGAAATCACTTGCCTCTGTTTTTCTTGTTTTCCCTTACCCGCTTAGAGTGTGTCTGAGAATTCATTTCCGCCATTGCACCCCCACATTGCGGTATATCCTATCCTTCTCTGCCTATCTGCTTCCCGAAGCACATCCTTGCCGCATTGCCAATATTCCTTTCTTCAAAAGCCCCATCTCGCTGTCACAGCTAAACATCGTCATGCCCTTTTCACGATATTTCCGGATCATATCTACCTTTGAACTGATGATTCCGCAGGGAAGCCTGCAGGCCTTTGCCGCGGCTATCACCCGCTCTATGCTCTCTTCCATCCCCGGTACGGAAAAATCACCGATCCCTCCAAGGTCACACGCCAGATCATTAGGCCCGATCCATACCCCGTCCACCCCCGGAACTTTCAGAATCTCCCCGATTCCCTCCACTCCCTTTTTGGTCTCGATCTGAACAAAGAGCATAACCCTGTCATTCGCCTTTTTCGTATATTCCGCTAACCGGCCCGGATTATAATTACTGTGAGGACGCATAGTGGAAATCCCCCGTTTTCCCTCCGGAGC
Organism: uncultured Lachnospiraceae bacterium; assembly: GCA_910588875.1. Lineage (GTDB taxonomy): Bacteria > Bacillota > Clostridia > Lachnospirales > Lachnospiraceae > Brotaphodocola. Next base: position 8,256 of record CAJURT010000047.1, on the reverse strand, counting down.
GTAAAGCCCGTACCGTACCATCTTTTGTACCTGCTCCGCACTCTCTGTCATGGGAAGCAGCAATCCGTCCGCCCCTGCGTCCAGATATTTCTGAGTACACTCACGGGAGGCTGAAGGGATCCGGATAATCACCGGAAAATGAATTCCGTTGCCCACCGCTGCCAGCGCCGACACCTGAGAGTAATCAAAGCTTCCGTGTTCACAGTCAATGATCACGTAATCAAGGCCGGCTGCCTGCATCAGGCGCAGCAAATTCGGCGCTGCCACCTCCGACAAAAACATGCCTGTCAATTCTTCTCCTGCACGAATCCGCTGTTTCATCCTTTTCCTCCTTTCACACGGTTTTGAATCAGTCTCTGCATACCGCCAAACACCTCATCCTCCTGTGCGCAGACTACCTGTTCCACTCCAAACTCACGCCGGATTGCCTCCTGGAGCAATCGGTTCTTTAACACGGCGCCGCCGGTAAAGTACAGCTTTCCTGAGAATTCCCCGGCTCCCCGGAGTATCCGGGCATATTTATAGTATACTCTGCCAAAATCCGCTGCCGTGGCTCCGATCACATTGCGAAGCGTCAGATTCTCATGATTGATATGGCGGATGCTTCCGTCCGCCAGCCGGTCCGGCAGTTCATAAAAGCCGCAGTCCACCTTTAGCCCTTCTGTCTCCCCCCAGCCGTCCTGGGAACCCAGCTGCTGCCAGATCTCCTCCCGCTTCAGGGAAACCTGGAAGATCTTCTCTCCGATATCCCGGATATAATCAATCTGTACATCAAAATTCCGTCCCCCCGGCATACAGGATATGACATTGCAGAAATTTCCGTCGTAAAAAGGCCGGATCTCATAATTTCCTGGCACAAACCGGTCTGACAGATAGATCAGCTGACCACTGGTGCCGATATTCATGACCAGATCCCCTGCCTCTGCATTTGTCCCGTACACGCTTGTCTGCACATCTCCCACATCCGGAAATACCTGAACAGAAATATTCCCTTCCTGATAAGTACCGCAGCATTCCAGTTCCTTCGTAATCCCGGGAAGATGAATAAAATCCAGGCCGATCTCTGCCAGCATGTCCCTGCGCCAGGTATTGGTGAGAATATCTGCAAATCCCATGGGTGCAGCATTGGTAATATGGCAGATCTCATTTCCCGTCAGCTTCCGAATAATATAAGAACCCAATGTGTCGATCCTGGTATCCTGTTTTCTGGACAGCTTTTCCTCCTCAAACAAAGCGTACAGGTTACATAAAGCCAGAGCCGGTTTGATATAGACACCATTCACCTCCATATCCTTCCTGGAGAATCTCTTCCGAAGTTCTTCCAGATAGCTGATATTGGTATCTGCCATGGCCTTCAGGCAGCGGGTATCCTGCCATGAGATATAGATGTCCTCTGCCAGCTGGGGATGGGAAATCACACATCCATGCTGCTGTGTGGAAAACAGAATCCCCTCTGTATCCGGAGCCATACCGGCAAACTCCCGGATAATCCTTTTGACAATCTCCACAAACTCCTCTGCACGATTCTCATAATACATGCTTCCCTTTTCTGTTTTTCTGGCAGGAGTCAGATATTTCTTCCTGGCAATCTGCTGATTGGCCTCTGCGTCAAAAAGCCCGGCCTTTATAAAGGTACTTCCCAAATCCACTGTTATATATTTCATTCCCGTCCTCTATCTCATCAATATGTTGGGAATTCCGGTGACAATTCCCGGAAACGCCCACAAAATTACCACCTCTGTCATCAATACTGCCAAAAACGGCCACAGCCTTTTACACACCTGCTCCATGGATAAATGTTCAATACTGCAGGTTGTCATCAGTACCACTCCCACCGGCGGCGTGATATTGCCGATCATGGCTATCACAATGATACAGATCCCGGCATGTACCGGGTCAAAACCGGCTGCATTTAAAAGGGGCAGAACCATGGGAACAAATACCATGATATTGACATTGGGATCACTCAGGCAGCCCAGTATCAAAAACAGGATTGTGACACATAAAGCCACCAGAAATCTGCTGTCCCCCGCAAAAGCAGTCAGCAGCCCATAAAGTTTCATCTGCAGGTTCTCCGCAGTCATCACAAAGCTGAAGCACTTGGCTGCCGGAATCACCAAAAGCACAGAGCCGCTGGTGACAAACACGCTCTTCAGGCTTTCCACAAAATCCTTCAGTCTCATGGTCCGGTAAACGATAATTCCCAATATGAGAGCATATAATACGGCCAGAGCCGCTGCCTCTGTGGTGGTCACAATCCCCAGATAGATCCCGCCCAGCAGGATCACTGGTGTCAAAAGGGGCAGGATACAGGACAAAAAGGAACTTAAAAGCTGAGTCAGGTAAAACCGCCAGCCCTGCCACTGCAATCTGGCAGAATGATTCCTGACGGAATAAAACCAGACATAGGCCATCAAAATCAGACCCATGATAAATCCCGGCAGAATTCCTCCAAACAGCAGCCGTCCCACAGACACATTGGCAACCATAGCATAGACCACTGCCGGAATACTGGGCGGAATAATCGGTCCGACGGTGGAGGAGGCAATCGTCGTGGCAGCGCTGAATTCCTCATCAAAGCCCTCGTCAACCATTGCCTGATAGGCCAGATGCCCGATTCCTCCTGCATCTGCCACTGCGCTTCCTGACATCCCGGCAAAAATAATGCTGGTAGTGATATTCACATGTCCCATCCCGCCGGGAATATATCCCACTAAATCCCGGCAGAATTTGAAAATACGGTCTGCCACGGAGGTCCTGTTCATCACCTCGGCTGTCAGGATAAAAAGGGGAATTGCCACCAGGGCAAAATTATTCAGGCCGGTAAACATTTTCGTTCCCATAATAGCCAGCCCCATCCCGCTGCTCATGGCATAGAGGAAGGAGGAGACAATCATGGCAGCGGCAACGGGCATTCCCAGCAGAAAGAACACAATAAAACTGATCAGAAACAGAGCCATATCAGACATCTTCCCTTCCCCTCCTCTTCTCGTCTCTGTCCTTTAAAAACTCTCTGATGTCAGAAATCATATTACAGGCGATATGAATGCTCATCAGCCCAAAGCTAACCGGCAGTATCCCATACACATATTTTAAGGGAATCCGCATCACGTTGGATATGGCCAATTGGCCCAGCAGCGTTATCAGTTCCGGAAGATACAGCATAAAAAACACAATCATAATCATATTCATCACCTGCCGGACAAAAAACTGAATGGTTTTCGGAAACATGCCGATCAAAGCCGTCACATTCAGATGCTTATCTTCACCTGCCGTGTAAGCAGCAGCCAGAAATCCCATCCATACAAACAGAAACTGATTCAGTTCATCCGACCAGTTCAGTCCGCTCTGCAGACAATAGCGCAAGGCAGCATTGGTGATCATGACTGCAAACAATGCCCCCAGGCAGACACAGCCAAGCGCCTTCTCCGCCTGTTTCAGCCATGTGTTCAGCCGGGCCATTCCCTTCCAAGCCTGTTCCATGTAAGTCTCCTCCTTTGTCATTACAAAACTTGGGCCTGATCCTGTCTGTCACTTCATCTCCTGAATCTGATTATACCAATCCTGCCATGCCGGATAATCTTCCACCACCTGTTTGGCATTTTCCTTAAAAGGAGCAGTGTCAATATCTTCCATCAGGGTCATACCGTTGGCCACACACTCTTCTATCAGTGCAGTCTCATTCTCCACCACCATCTGGTCTACCTGATCTCCCATGTTAAGAAATACTTCTTCAAATATGCCCTTGTCCTCATCTGACAGAGAATCCCAAAGCTTTTCATTGATAATGGTTGATGAACAGGCCAGCATATGTCTGGTCATGATCAGATACTTCTGCACCTCATAAAATTTCATGGTCACAATCTGAGTCACCGGGTTCTCCTGACAATCTGCCACTCCGGTCTGAAGGGACATGTACACATCCTCAATCGGAATCGAGGTGATTGCCACACGAAATACATCTTTCAGCGTAGAGTAGGGCTCAAAATTCACGCAGCGAAGGGTCAGCCCGTTGAAATCTTCTAAAGTACGGATCTCCTTGTTTGCCGTCAGGTTACGGAAACCGAAATTATACATATTCAGCTGACGGACTCCCCCCACTGCCTTACCGATCTCCTGACGCATCTCACCGCACAGTTCACTGTTCTTAAAAGCCTGCCAGTGTTCATAGCTGTCAAAGCAGTAGGGGGCAAACAGCACGCCTCCCGCCTCAAGCCAGTCTGATGCACTGTCCAGACAGGCAATATCCAACGTACCCATCTGGCAGGCCGTAATACTGTCTGCATAATTGCCGTAAGTGCCGTTGGGGAATATGGTCAGGCGGTAACGTCCTCCCGTCTTTTCATAAAGTTCCTCTGAGGCCTTCAGATACGCCTGATGCACCGGATGGGTTTCCGCGAATACATGAGATACCTTTAACTCTGTTGTTTCGCCGGCAGCCTTCTCTCCTTTATCCGTCTCTGCCGCCTCTTCTTTGGAGGCATCCTGCTCTGTCCCTTCCTTTTCCCCTGTCTCCGCTACAGTTGGCTGCGGAACCGTTTTGTTTCCGCCGCATCCCACAAGTCCTGCCGTCATTGCCAGAATCATTCCCATTGCTGCTAACCTTTTCATACGCAATTCTCCTTTTCCCTCTGGAATATCAGTTATTTTTCTCTTTTAATGTAGCACATAATACCAAATATGTCAACTTATTATTTATAAATGTCGACATTTTTTGTGTTGAAGTTATCTTCCTTCAAACTATTACCTCCCGGTAATACACAGCCTTAGGGGAAGGGAGGGGGCCGGGGCAGACTGCCTGGGATGTTTGACTTTTACAGGGGATTAGACGCCTTTCAGTTTCTGGATTTTGCGTTAAAACGAAAATATCCACTGTTTGAGCGCAGCGAGTTTGGATATTTTCGTTTTGCTTTTAGCAAAATTCAGAAACTTTAGGGCGTCTTATCCCCGAAACGGGAAAACATCCCAGGCAGTCTGTCCCGGCCCCCTCCCTTCCCCTAAGGCGTACCTCTCGGATTACAAAAGCTTGCGTTTGCCATGTCCGGACAGCCGTATCCTCTGGACATATGGTTTCCTTTCTATTATAATTGTCTTATTCCCTGAACCGTACACGCAAAGGAGGAGGCATTTATGAATAACCACAAGGAACTGGCAAAATCTTATTTTCTCGAAGGCTACAACTGCGCCCAGGCCGTTGTCCTGGCTTTCCATAAAGAACTTGGCTTAGACAAAGAAACGGCTGCCCGCATGGCTTCCGCCTTCGGCGGCGGCATGGGACGCCTGCGGGAGGTCTGCGGCACGGTCAGCGGGATGCTTCTGGTTCTGGGGCTGCTCCGCGGCTACAGCGACCCCAAAGACCTGGAAGGCAAAAAGGAACTGTACTCCCAGGTACAGCAGCTGGCCCGCACCTTTCGGGAACACAACAAAAGCATCATCTGCCGGGAACTTTTAGGCCTGGATCATCACTCCGATGAACCCACACCTTCTCTGCGCACCCCGGAATATTACAAAAAACGCCCCTGTGCTGACCTGGCAGCCGACGCCGCCAAAATCCTGGAGGACCTTTTAGGGGGGATTTAACCCCACTGTTTTTATGAAGCCCATTCTCCCCTTTCAGCCTTCATGGCCATCCCAAAAATTTTCATTTCCCTTAATATTTACCGTAAAACAATATTAATTTATCGTTTATCAATAAAAATATATTGATTTAAAATATCAGCCATGATATACTCCACATGAGAAGAACCCGTGGAACCCACGGGGAAACCACTTTAACCCAAAGGAGTATATCATGAAAAATCCCTCTCTTGTCCTCTTTACCAAGCGGCTGCTGGATCTGATGTTTTATATCGGTATCTTGCTTACGCTGTCCATTCCGTTGCTCTTTCGGTGGGCAGGCCGCTTCCTAGATATTTTCCAGCGCTATTACCTGCAACAAACCATCCTTTACATGCTTTCCGGGGTGTTCTGCCTGCTGATCGTATGGGAACTGCGCCGCATGTTCTCCACCGTCCTGGCGGACGATGCTTTTGTGGCAGAAAACGCTCATTCCCTAAAACGCATGGGCAAGTACTCTTTTTTCACCGCCTTGCTCTCCCTGATCCGTATATTCTATGCACCCACGCCTGCCACGATGGTTATCATCCTTGTTTTTACTATCGCCGGGCTGTTTTGTATCGTGCTGTGCCAGGTATTTGAAAAAGCTATCCAATATAAAGAAGAAAACGACCTGACTATCTAAGGAGGCAGCAATGGCAATCATCATCAACCTGGATGTAGTCATGGCACAACAAAAAATCGGCCTTACGGAACTTTCCCAAAAGGTCGATATCACCATGGCCAACTTATCCATCTTAAAAAACAACAAGGCAAAAGCAATCCGCTTTTCCACCCTCGAAGCAATCTGCAGCGCACTCCACTGCCAACCGGGGGACATCATCACCTATATGCGGGAGGAGGAAGAAAAATGACTGCATTATCAAGAGAAGAAGCTAAGAATGAAGACATGCTGCGGCTTTTGCCAGTGGCAAGTGATTTTCCGTTTTTCGCAGGCACCAGCCTGCTGTTCGGGCTGATGTTCGCCTTCTGCCTGCATGACAACCCCTGCGGCATCACCTATCCGCTGTTTGTCCTGTTTGCCTGCGTCTGCGGGGTCCAAATCTGCCGCCGCCTTTCGCTCCCCATCAAAAAAGGAAGCTGGTTCCTCCTGGCCGCCGCACTGCTCTTGGGGTTCTCGACCTTTTGCACTGCCGACCCGTTTTTGCACCTCACAAATAATCTCGCCTTGCTGCTGTTAGGGGCCGTGTTTGCCTTACATCAGTTTTATGAGGAGCAAGACTGGAATATCGGGAAATATATGTCCGCCATACTGCTCTATTTCCTGCATGCGCTAACAGCGCTGCCCTGGCCGTTTTACCATGCCTCCTCCTACAAAAAGGAAACCGGCGCCAGGAGTTTTCGGCTGCTGCTTCTCTTTTTGGCCGGGCTTAGCGCCGCCCTTCCGGTTTGCCTGATTCTGACCGCCCTGCTATGCCAGGCGGACGCCGTATTCTCGTCCCTGGTTGAATGGCTGGCAGCACATCTCTTTTCCCCGGCCGTTCTGCTGGAAATAACGGCTCAGGCAGTCTTTGGCTCCTTCGCCCTGTACTGCCTGGTCTGCAGCTGCTGCCTGCGCCGGATTGCCAGAAAAGTCCCCAACCGGCAATGGCTCCATCCTGCCATCGCCATCACCTGCCTCGGCAGCCTTTCCCTGGTCTATCTGCTGTTTTGTGCAATCCAGGTCTTCTATCTGTTCCTTGGCCAAGGTTCCCTGCCGGAGGGCTACACTTACGCCTCCTATGCTAGGCAAGGCTTTTTCCAGCTTTTGTGGGTGGCATCCTTCAACCTGGCCATGGTGCTCTGCTGCCTCAAATACGTCCGCCCCCACAAATATCTCCGCCTTTTGCTGACCTTGGTATGCCTGTGCACCTTTATCATGATCGCCTCCGCTTCCTTCCGGATGCTGCTTTATGTCCGGCAATACCATCTGACCTATCTGCGGGTACTGGTGCTCTGGTTTCTGGCTCTTCTTTTTGTGCTGATGAATGGTGTTTGCCTGATGATATGGGTTCCTAAATTCCGCCTGGTCCCCTACTGTGTTGCTGCAATCACCGTTTTCTATGCAGGCCTTGCCTGGTCCCGCCCGGATTCCATCGTTGCCAAGGATTATGTCAGCCGCCTGGATCCCAATACCGCTACCGAAGCCGAACTGGCCTGGCTCTCCTTTGCCTTCAGCGCCGATGCTGCGCCTGCCGCTGCCTCCCTGGGCTTGAGCCTTGACGAACTGAAGGCACGCTCCCAATACCAAAACTTTGGCTGGTATTGGTATATCTCCCGAAACGGCGAAGACGGTGACCAATATCCGGATGGACTGCGCACCTACAATGCCTCTATCGCCAAAGCGCGGGAACTATTCGGCCAGTAACCATGCATGGGAGGATCAAGAACAGGATCCTCCCCCTGTTCTTTTCATCATTTTCCACAATAATCCGCCTGTTTCTCCTTTCTTTTCCTCAATAACCTTGTCCTGCTTGTCAAAATATCCCCAAATTATTATTTTTTCCCACAAAGCACTACCCGTTTCTTCCGTTTTGTGGTACAATCTCAATATCATAGCCAAGGATCCTGCCCTACAGGCTTTCCTGGCTGGTGAAGCTACAAAAAATCAGGGGGAGATTAATATGGCAAAAGAAATGATTGCAATGCTTCTTGCCGGCG
>CAJURT010000046.1 GCA_910588875.1 uncultured Lachnospiraceae bacterium | reverse complement strand
TCCCAAACAGCTTGCCTGTACCTGATTTGACAAGCAACAACTGAATCCTCTCTGGTAAACAAAAATATAGAAAATTATATCATTGTCCATGGAATTTCACAACCGAAATGGTATAAGTGATCGAATGAAAAATACTGGAAAGAAAAACAGGGGGCTATCTATTTCCCGATTGCTCCATTTAACTCGTATTAGCATGCGGATTCGAATTTCAGATGTATTAGCATATTAGCAAATCCGAGTTTTGGCGCTGAAATGAAGAAAGCCGAAAACCCGCTAAAATCAAGGCTTTCGGCTATGATTCCAGCGTTCCCGAGGTGACTTGAACACCCGACCTACCGCTTAGGAGGCGGTCGCTCTATCCAACTGAGCTACGGAAACGTGTATAAAATTGTGTATGACTTGCGGCTCGGCTTCTCCAAAAACATACTGCCAGAACCATCTCCTATTATATTAGCAAATCCTGCTTCCGTCAAGCAGAATTTCATTTTGCTGTTCCTGCCCATCCCTGCCAGCGAACCCTCGCACCCCCAATGCTTTCACCGGAACTCTCAATCATCACATTCTTCAAAATTTGCTACCCCCTGCATCCATATCTGCCCTTTAAACCGCCTCCCCACCACAGGCTCTCCAAGAAGATCTTTCCTGGCAATCCCAACGTGGAAAACCATATCGTTACAGTTCAGCGTCAGGTCATATACCAGTTCCTCTGTTATCCTGTTTGTCTTTTCTTCTACCCGGATCACCTCTCCAATCACCGTATATTGGTCGCATTCTATCCCGCTTGGCATAAAACTGGAATCCACAATAGAATAGATATCTTCTCTCATCACCCGCCGGGAAATCTGGGAATACATATCAATATCTTCAATCGTCAAAGTTTCCATGGCATCCTCATCACCATTGCGGGCCGCCTCCAAAAGATTGCTGCGATCCTTAGCAGCCACCTGCGCCTTTTCAATCTGCTTGCGCGTTTTATGCAGGGGCAGCAAAATCTTCCCCTCCCCTGAGAGGCCGGTAAGCTTTACTGATTTTACCCTCCGGGATACCTGATCCAGCCCTCTCTCTAAATATTCAAATCCATTGTCCAGATAAAAAATCAGGGAGATTCCCACACGTGCCTCATCCAACAGGCCTCCAAATGTCTCCTTTTCCGTATGGCGCTGGATCGTGCACTCCGCCTCTGAGGATATATCCTCCCCCTTCAAATAAGGATAATAATACTCCCGGTGGAATACCCCGTCTTCGTCTGTCTCCCCTACGATCACAATTCCCATGCCTGGTGCCAGTTCGGCACGGATCTCACACAAATTACTGTCTGGCTCTGTCTGAATCCTTCTGTGCTCCCCTGCAGTCTTTTGCAGTTCATCCAGAAGCCTGGCAATCTCCTTTTTCTTCTGATATGAGCCAAATCCGACACTGCGTAAAAATTTATGCATTTCTCCCCACCTCATCAACTGCCTGGATTATATTGTCTGAACCATGAACGGGCGGATTCCCCATAACCTGGAGAATCCGCCCGCACTACCTTGCTGTACCAAAGTTAACAACTGGGCTTCTGCCGATCAATGATGTCTTCCGTGATGATGGTGGCTGCTTCTGCGCACAGGCTCACATGTTCCGTATCCTTCACATGCATCCCCGTCCCTGTGATCTGCACAATAATGTCCATCCTCACCGCACAGGAATCCGTCTTCGCAATAAGCTTCGCATACATCTGCACAGCTTTGTGCCGGTTGTCTGCTGCCGCCATGACAATGGGCAAAAGCCGGTACTGCACATGCTACTGCAAGAAATGCTGCCATCATCATGGTCATCACTTGTTTTCTCATTTCTTCCACCTCCATTTGCGTCTATCATACTATACACCAAACAATTTTACAATAGTTTTACGGGGGATATTTCCGTCAAAACCTTACAATTATCTTATATAATAGAAACTTTAACCTTTTCACGGTTGCCTTTTGCCATACCCTTTCCCTTCCTTTAAAACCTGATTAATAAAAAGTTCACCGTAAGCCCGGCTGCCGTACCTATTAACAGGATCAAATCCCCTCTTTTAACCTGCCCCATTTCCACAGCCTCACACAAGGCAAAGGGAACGGATGCGGAGACCATATTCCCGTACTTCTCCACCCGGTCAATATATTTCCCTTTAGAAAACCCCAGGCGGGGCATAATTATCCCAAGTGCACGGCTTGCCTGATGAGGCACTACCAATTGAAGTTCCTCCCGTGTTACCCTGGCTTCTTTAAAACACCTTTCCACAAAATCCGGCAACCGTTTTGCACATAGCTTTAAAATCCGGTGTCCTTTCATGTCAAAGTAATAATCCTCCCTGTTTTCCCCATCCATATCAAAAACCGGCTGCAGCCCGCCCCCGCCCCGGATCTCCGTATCATGAGCACCCTCCGACCATGTTTCCTGACGGCTATAAAGAACAGCTGACGTTTCTCCCTCTTCCGAAGCCGTCAGGACGCAGGCAGCCGCCCCGTCCGAAAACAGTTCAAAACTCTCCTGCTGCCTTGGGTTTAAAGCAGCAGACGCCGTATCCCCTGACAGAATCAGCACTCTTTTAAACCGCCCACTATCCACAAGGCAGGAAAAGATATCCACAGCAGAAAGGAAACTGGTACATGTTGTGTTGATATCTATGGCCGGAATCTGTAATCCCTTTGCCATCCTCTCATGGACCAACGCCGCATTGCATGGAATTGCCTGCAATGGTGTGGCCATGGCACATACAATACAGTCCATATCGTCAATTTCCATCTCTGCCCGCCTCAAAGCCTGTTTTGCAGCCTCCACAGCAAGATCCAACAGAGTCTGTCCTGGCTGCAGACGGTATCGGATTTGACTTCCAAAACGGATTTCCTTTCCAGCGAGGGCCCTTCCCATACCTGCTATCTTCACCTGTCGGCAAAGTGTTTCCTTTCTTACCATTTCCTCCGTCCCTAACTTTTTTTTTCTGTTATCTTCCACTTTTTCGCCCTTCATCATCTGTCCCTCCGCAATCCAAAATCTACTTTAGTTTTCATTTCCCTGCTGCCTGTATCTCTTTGCCGTCCTTCTCCTGTTTATACTTCCTCTCCACCCGTTTCATTTTCTTCCCCTTCTCAAACTGATACCCCTTAAAAACCACATCTGGCAACTTAAACTCCCGATCCTGCGCCAGCCTTTCAAATTCCTTTAACACCTGCTGCTTCCCTGCCTCTGACAAATCACAATAAACAAAAATTCTCCCATCCGTTTCTTGGACAACCCGGTAATCACTGACGGTTTTATTGAGGTCTCCCGGGTTTTTTGAATCCCCCGCCTTTTCCGGTTCCCCCTTCTCCCCTGCGTTTTTAACCCTTCTTTGGTTTTCTAACTCTTCTCCGCTTTCCGCAAACAGCACACATCTCCGTATAAAGTCCGGGAACACTTTTTTCAGAGTTCCGTCATTTCCAGCAAAAAGGAACACATCATCCTCCCGTCCCTCAATTTTTTCCAGCCCAATACAAGGGCTCCCACAGCCACACCGTCCTTTCTTCTCCACTAAAATATCGTTCAGCCTATACCTAATAATCGGCTGTGCCCGCCTCTCAAAGTCTGTCACCACCGGTATGAACCGGTTCCCATCCAGATATTCCCGCTCAATATGTACGATATCTTCATTCAGATGCAATGTCCCGCACCGGCAGGTAGCGGCAAGACACCCTTCTGTGCACTGGTACACCTGATGGATTATTTTCAGTCCAAATACTTTTTTAATCCGTTCTTCATCCCTCTTCTCCAATACCTCCGCGATTGAAATTACCACTTCTGGGTAAATTCTTAACTTCCTCTCTTCCATCTCTCTGGCTATTCCAAGCAGCACTGACGGCTGCCCCACAAGCACCTGTGGGTTAATTTCCTCCAGATGGGTTCGGTGTTCCTCAAAATCCTCATAGATATCAAAAAAATGAAATTGGATCCGTTTTGACCCCACAGACTGATACAGATTGCTGTCCGCCCTCATAAAAAAAGCAATGGAACATTTATCCCAGATCCGCCCCGGCAAAAATTTTGCCAGGATATATCCTGCCCAACGTATCCGTTCCTTGTCCGAAACCAGGAAAATCCCCCTTCTCCCTGATGTCCCGGAACTCAGCCCCACAGTGATTCCCCGGAGTTTTGGCACAAAGTCCCTCTCCTTCTCTGCTTTCACTGCAAACTCCTCTGCCTCCTTCCTCCCGATGCCCACTGTATTCAGTTCATGGAAATGTTCCATCATAAATTTCTTATCCACCACCGGATAGTCCTCCAGCCTTCTCATCCCCCTATAGACCCGGGAATGCCCTGCCACGTAATTCAGATGCCTTTTTATTCTTTTATCCTGTCTCCTTTTTAAGCTTTTCCTGTCTTTCATACGCAAAAAATACTTATAGTATAAATAATATTTCAATATCTCAACCTGTTCTGGCATATACCATTTCCCTCCCCCCTTGGTGTGAAAATACTACCCGAATCTCCGGATGTTCCCTTTTCATCCGGCAAATTCTTCCGAGTGTATCCCTGTAATTTTTAAAATCCTTTTGTATCAGCCGCGCAGCCCACCTCATCCGTCCCGTGGCTTTTACCAAATCCCTGCCCCAGCAGGCATCTGCTGCCAGAAACAAATCCAAATCTGCAATCCACAGTCCTATCTGCCCTTTGCAATGGCCCTCTAATTCCACAGCAATTAAACTCCCATCCCCAAACAAGTCATAAACCTTCTCAAAATACCGGCATAAAAAATGTTCTGTTAATGATTCCCCCGATACAGGCCGGATCCTAATCCCATCCATCTGCGGGAACTGGCTGGGAAATACCAGGCTGCAAAAACCAGGTTTCTTAAGTTCCTGCAGAACTTTCTCCGAAGCAATCAATTCATACCCTGAAAACAAACACAGCCCGCCCACATGGTCAGGATGCCCGTGGGACAGAATAATCTTTTTTATGCTTCCCGTCTCTATCCCCTCCCGGGCCAGCTTCCTGTCAATCCTGTCTCCATCTCTTAAGGATACCGGGTTCAGCCGCCGGTATAATCTTAATAAAAACATTTCCCATTTTCCGGACATCCTTCTTTCCCGGGCATCCGTCCCAAAAATACGCTCCGAATATCCGGTATCATACAAAATATTCCCGAAGTCTTTATGCCGGATCAACACTGCCGATGCCGGGAACCGCCTCTTTTTCCATGGCATCCCCCTAAACATCAATGCCAGGTTATTGGTACAAAATCCACAGTGACAGATAATTGCCTTATCAACTTTTCCCGGCCCTGCCGGATCTTTGCTGTTTCTTTCCCTCCACCATTTCCCATATTCCTCTATCGATTCCGCCAATGTCTTCTCTGGCTGGTATCCCAGGATTTCCCTGGCCTTCCTGATATCCATCGTTTGGGCAAACCCAAGCGTACAGGCCGTATACCTTGTCAGGGGCGGTTCCCCTGGCAGGCCAAACTTCCCGTAAACCCATTCCATAACCCCGGCCAATCCATACGCTGCCCCAAAGGGAATCCTCCGATAACAGGGCTCCTCCCCGGCTGCCTCCAAAAACTTTTCCAGCAAAACCCGGAATTCTGTTGGTTCCCCATTGGTGATATTAAACACCTGCCCCGATGCCTTCCCGGCTGTCATTGCCAACTGGCAGGCCAGGGCCACATTCTCCACACTGGTCAGGTCAACCAGATTCCTTCCTTCCCGAAACAACGGGATCCCAATCCCCGCATTTGCCCGTAGCAGCCGCGGCACTAAACTGGTATCCCCGATTCCAATCAGCCCGCGGGGCCTCAGAACCACCGTTTCCAACCCCTTCCTGTTCCACTTCCCGATTACCTTCTCTGCCATCAGCTTTGACCGGATATAGCAGTTCAGATTGTTTTCCTTCGGAGCCTGTTCTTCCCGGATCCCATACTGATCCGTTTTTCCGGAATAAATGCTGGGAGATGAGATATAGACCATCCTGCGGACACCATTTTCCAGGCAAAGCCTTGCCACCAAATCTGTCCCCAGAACATTTGTCTTATAAAAATCCTCCCATTTTCCCCACACTGTGGACAATGCGCCCCCATGGATCACATACTGTACCCCTCGAAAATATTTTCTGCAGCTATCTTCATCCGTAAAATCCCCCTGACAGAACTCTGCCCCAAGTTCTTCCAGCTGCCTTCCCTTTCTCATATTTCTCCCCAATGCAAGCACCCTGTATTGCCCCGCCAGCCTGCGTACCAGATATTCCCCCAAAAATCCCGTTGCCCCTGTTACGAGAACTACTTCCCGGCCATCCGTCCCCTCCCGGCCTTCCTCTGCCTGCCTTCCGTCTGATTCTCCTGCTTCCTCTTTTGGGAACAGTTTCTTTCCTTCTTCTATATGGATCTTTGTCATCTCTTTTCTTCTCCCTTCCTTCCAGCCGTCCTTAAGTTTCATTGCCCATTCCGCCTCTCTCCTTAATTTTACCAGATCCCGCAGAATCCTTCCAAACCCCAGATTTTCAAATTGCCTGGCATTTAAAAGCTGTTCTCCCTGTTGGGGGCACAGCAGGCAGGGAACCCCATAATATAGTGCCTCGTGAATACTGTTCACTCCTCCGGCAGTGATAAATAAAGAAGCCTTTTTTAATATCTCCCCCTGGTTGACAAACTTTCTCACAATAAAATTATCCGGAAATTCACTTACTGTCCCTGTCCTGTCCCCCGGCCATGCCATCACTATCAAATATTCCTCTTCCTGGCTCTCTTCTTCAGGAAAACAGGTGATTTTCTCCCAGCATTTTTCCTTTCTTTTCTTCACGCCAAACTGCTTCACGATCTCTCTCAGCAGCTTTTCATTCCTGTTAAAAATGGTTCCCAAGGAAATATAAATCAACCGTCCCTTTGGCAAAACAAAATCATTTGTTTCAACCGCTTTCCGGTGTATTGCCATGGGACCGAGAAACACATGCTTCTCCCCCATTTTATTCCCTCCCGGCTGGAACAGGCGGGAATATCCCATAAGGTTTTTATCCCCCTGGTTCATGAGTACCTGGGCCATCCCCAATTTCATTTTTTCTGGCCCCTTGTCCCCCCTTCTTTCACTTTTCCTTCCGTCCCAAACCCTTCCCCATTCTCTGCCCAGTTCCATCCTCAGGCGCACTGCCCGGGGGATCTCCCCTGCATACCGCAAAAACCCTGCCGAAAAATTTCTGCTATAGGCCCAAAAACCTGCATCTCCCACATGAGAAACAGCCAAAATACTATAAAAACTATATCCCGGTATTCCCAGCCCCTCCTTAACCATCCGCCCCCAAAGAGCCAGGGAATCAAAGACTACTTTACTTGGCGCCTCCCTAATTGCCTCTTCCATCAAGACAGGAAGCATTCTTTTTGTATACTGCAAAATCACCCGGTACAGCCTTAAAAGTTTATCCCCATCGGACAAGTCAATTTCCTCCTGTCGGATCGGATAAGAACGGTATTCACACCCATTGGCTTCAATTACTGTCCGGAATTCCTCTGTTGCATAATAGATTACCCGAAAACCCTCTTCCGCCAGGCTGTTGGCAAAATATAAATTCCCGTTTATATGCCCGTATGCCGGTATGCTATACCAAATGATATTGCCCTGACACTGCCGTTTCCCCATAAATCCTCCCTCTAAGTTCCTGCCCGCTGCCCCAGCCATTTCTTGTTTCCTTATCATTATATAAAAAATCCGGTACTTTTGGCAGAGACTGTTTGTCACATTCTAATATGACAAATGTAACCATCCCCTACCCGTTTTGTTCCAATCAAGCAAGGGAGGCTTTTCCCCTGCTCGCCGTGCGGCCTGCATTCTGCACCAGCAGCAAACTTCCATATGCGGGCCTGCGCATAATAAAAATCCGTACTGCCTACAAAAAGCAGTGCGGATTTTTTATTTAATCCGGAATCTCCATATCAATTTCCTTATTCCGGAAATAGTAGTTCCTGTCCCGTTCACTGATTGCCCTCATCACACGGCAGGGATTTCCCACGGCCACCACACCAGAAGGAATATCCTTTGTCACGATACTTCCTGCCCCTATGACCGAATCCTCACCAATGCTCACCCCGGGCAGGATAACACAGCCTGCCCCAATCCACACGTTATTCCCGATATGGACATCTGCATTAAACTGAATCCCCTGTTTCCGCAGATGCAGCTCTACCGGATGGCCAGCGGAGGAGACCGTCACATTAGGGCCAATCATGACATGGTCACCTACATAAATATTGCCGTCATCTGTCATGGTCAGGTTAAAATTTGCATAGACATAATCTCCCAAAAACACATGTTTTCCACCCCAGTTAGCATAAAAAGGGGGTTCAATATAACATCCCTTGCCAATTTGGCCAAACATTTCTTTCATCAGCTGCTGCCGTTTTTCCGGTTCAGACACCGTAGTCCGGTTAAACTCATACATCTTTTCCAGGCATCCGAATTGTTCTTTAAGGATTTCCCCATCCATTGGATCATATAGCTTTCCGGCAATCATTCTCTCTTTCTCAGTCATTATAACCTTAACCTCCTTTTCCAGGTAATGTGGAGTCCTCACAGATCCACGAATACCTCCATCTGTTTCTTCAATTCCTCCACAATCTCCTGATTTACATCCATCTTTCCCGTGATATCAGACATATCCTATTCCATTTTCCTGGTACTGTCCGCAACCCCCGCGATGCCCGCCGCCCCTTCCTCCATGGCCTTGCTGATACTGCCAATCGAACCGGCATTTCTTCCATAGTTCTCCGCAGATGTTCTCTACGCTCGTAAAAAGTTTCTTCCTCCCACCATAAAATGGCAAAAAAAGTATAACATTTTTATGGCTCCTTGACAATCTTCCACTTTACATTTTTCCTGTTTTTCCCTTCATTAGAATTCATTTGGATAAATGAATTTTTGGTAAAATATGCTAAACTATCCTCGGATAAGAAACTGTGCGGCAATGGCAGCAACAGCCCTGGAATTTCCCCTTACACAGTTTCTAAATACACGATGTCAGGAAAGGCATACAGCCGTTTCCCCTAAGACAGAAGGAGCGTCATATGGCAATTATCTATCATGAGAAGACGAAAACAATCACTCTTCACACCAAAAACACATCTTACCAGATGAAAATTGGCAATCTGGACTACTTGCTGCACCTTTATTATGGCCCTTCCATTCCGGATGAGGATATGAATTACCAGATCATGCAGTATGACCGGGGGTTTTCTGGTAATCCTTATGAATCTAGGAATGCCCGAACCTTCTCTTTAGATGCCCAGCCCCAAGAATTTACCACCCAGCAGCAGGGAGATTTCCGTACTGCCAGCATTGAGGTCGTCAATAGTGACGGAAGCTACTCCTACCATGGGAAAACTGTGGATTACAAAATTTCGAAAGGGAAATACCAGTTAGACACCCTTCCCTGTGTATTTGCCAATGAAACAGACACTGCAGATACCCTGGAAGTTACTCTCTGCGACACCGCCAGCAATATAAAAGTAAAACTCCTTTACGGCGTATTTGAAGAAGCAGATATTATCACCCGTGCCGTAAAGGTAATCAACGGCGGAGACAAGCCTATTCATTTGAGGAAGATTATGTCAGTCTGCCTGGACTTTTTAAATGGCGCTGATTACGATCTCGTGAGCCTGCCGGGGCGCTACGGCCAGGAACGCCAGGTAGAACGCCAGCCCATGACCCATCACATCCATACGATTGGCAGCGTCCGCGGTTCCTCCAGCCACCAGCAAAACCCCTTCCTCATTCTCTGCCAGCGGGAAGCCTCAGAGGATTATGGCAAATGCTATGGCTTTTCCCTGATGTACAGCGGCAATTTCCTGGCAGAAGCGGAATTGGATCAATATGACCAGCTGCGGCTGGTTATGGGCATCAATCCCAAACAGTTTTTCTATGAGTTAAAACCCGGGGAAACTTTTGAAGGCCCTGAAGTTGTGATGGCATTTACCTGCCACGGATTTACAGGACTGAGCCATCTCTACCATGATTTCTACCGCACAAACCTATGCCGCAGCAAATTTGTGAGCGAGGTACAGCGGCCTGTTCTCATCAACAGCTGGGAAGCTGCCTTCATGGATTTTGATGATGTCAAGCTGGTGGAGATCGCCAAGGCTGCAAAAAATATGGGCGTGGATCTCCTGGTTATGGATGATGGCTGGTTTGGGAAGCGCGACGATGACAACAGCGGTCTGGGTGACTGGTATGTCAATGAAAGCAAGATCAAATGCGGCCTCCACAAGCTGGTGGAACAGATCAATGGCCTGGATATGAAATTCGGCATTTGGTTTGAACCGGAGATGGTATCCGAGGACAGTGACCTTTACCGTGCCCACCCTGATTGGGCCATGCAGATCCCCGGAAGGCATGCCGTGCGCAGCCGAAACCAGATGGCCCTTGACATGAGTCGGCGGGAAGTGCAGGACTATTTGATTGAAAAAATCAATGCTATCCTTGATGACGCCAATATCTACTATGTAAAATGGGATATCAACCGTTCACTGACAGATATCTGGTCCAATGATCTTCCCGGGGAAAAACAGGGGGAGGTTTATCACCGCTACATCCTGGGATTATACCGGGTAATGGATGCAATCATCCTGACTCATCCCGATATCCTTTTTGAAGGCTGCAGCGGAGGCGGCGGACGGTACGACCCGGCCATGCTCCATTACTACCCCCAATATTGGGTCAGTGACAATAACAATCCCATTGACCGCTTGAAACTCCATTACGGCACTTCCTTTGTGTATCCTACTTCTACCATGGGAGCCCATATCTCTGACAGCGGAAAGTTCGTCCCATTGGAAACAAAAGCGGTTGTGGCGATGTGCGGAACCTTTGGCTATGAACTGGATGCCACCCATCTTTCCAAAAAGGAGCAGAAAATCTGCAAAAAGCAGAGTGACCTCTTCCGCAAATACTATCATATTACCTTTAATGGCGATTTTTACCGCCTGACCAACCCCTTCCGGATGGGCAATATGACGGCATGGCAGCATGTAACCAAGGACAAAGGCGAATCCCTATTAAGTGTAGTTGTCACGAACCTGACCTGCAACGGCCCCCAGGAATATATCTGTGCAAAGGGATTGGATCCCCAGGCCATGTACTCGGTCAACGGCAGCAAAGAACTCCGTTCCGGTTCCGCTTTGATGAACGCCGGGCTTCCAATCAACCGGGAAGTGGCAGAATATTCTGCCTTCCAATTCCACCTGGTAAGGGAAAAGAATTGATATCTTTTACAAAAAAGGCAGGCCAAAGAAAACACCCTTTGGCCTGCCTTTTTACAATTGTAAGATTTACACAATCCCCTGTGCCATCATGGCATCAACTACTTTTTCAAACCCGGCAATATTTGCACCGGCTACATAATTGCCGGCCACCCCATATCTCTTAGCAGCGTCATCCGCCTTTGCAAAAATATTTACCATGATATCCTTCAGCTTCGCATCCACTTCATCAAACGTCCATGCAAGCCTCTGGCTGTTCTGGCTCATCTCCAAGGCAGAAGTGGCCACGCCGCCCGCGTTAGCCGCCTTACCCGGCATAAACAGCATCCCACTCTCCAGGAAGAAGTCGGTTGCCTCTCTGGTAGATGGCATGTTTGCACCCTCAGCAACAGCAAAACAGCCATTTGCTTTCAATGCTTTGGCATCATCCAGGTTCAGTTCATTCTGTGTTGCACAGGGAAGGGCAATATCACAGGCAATTGTCCATATTCCTTTCCCCTCCGTATAAACGGCAGTGGGAACCGCATCCACATATTCCTTGATCCGCCCACGGCGCACTTCCTTAATTTCCTTGACTACATCCAGCTTAATTCCATCCTTATTATAAATATAGCCGTTTGAATCGCTCAGCGCCACTACCTTGGCGCCTAGCTGCTGTGCCTTTTCCGTGGCATAGATGGCCACATTTCCGGAACCAGACACCACAACGGTCTTGCCGGCCAGTTCCTTTCCGTTATTTTTCAGCATCTCATCCAGGATATATACCAGGCCATAGCCGGTTGCCTGGGTTCTTACCAGGGAACCCCCATAATTCAACCCTTTACCGGTCAGAACACCCTCATATAGCCCTGTCATCCTCTTATACTGGCCATACAGATAACCAATCTCACGGGCTCCCACACCGATATCCCCGGCAGGAACATCCTGGTCCGCTCCGATATATTTGCTCAGTTCTGTCATAAAACTCTGGCAGAATGCCATCACTTCACGGTCAGATTTTCCTTTGGGATCAAAATTGGAACCACCCTTACCGCCACCAATCGGCAGCCCGGTCAGGGAATTCTTAAATACCTGCTCAAAACCCAGGAATTTCAAAATGCCTTGATTTACAGAAGGATGAAGCCTCAGACCACCCTTATAGGGCCCGATTGCACTGTTAAACTGAACGCGATAACCCTTATTAACCTGTACCTGCCCATTGTCATCCACCCACGGCACACGGAAAGAGATAATTCTCTCCGGCTCTACAAGCCTCTCTAAAAGAGCCAGCTTCCGGTATTTCTCCTCGTTGGCATCGATCACCAGCTTTAAAGAATCCAGTACCTCCTTCACAGCCTGGTGGAACTCTGCTTCCCCGGGGTTCTGCTCCACAACCTTGGCATAAATCTCGTCAACATAAGACATTTTTGGTTCCTCCTTTTTTTGCACACGATTTTCTTTTGATGCCTTTTCCCCCGTCAGGAAAAGGCATACTATCCTCGATATATCTTAGAGATTATAGCAATTTAGCAAGTTAAAGTCAAGAAGTAATGGTTTTTGCTTTACGATCTTTTGCAATCTCTTAAGATTCTAAAGTTTCCAAAAACAAATGCATAAATATAGGGATTGAATCATACTAAATAATGTTCTATCTTTTTCCCAAAGAAATCCCCCTCCCGTTATTGTCATATAATTTTGAATATATAATGATATATATCTGAACTGTAAAAATTTTATTAATTATTTTCAATTTTATTGTTGTTTTCTTACATTTTCTGTGCTATACTTAATGCATATTTATAATTTACAGTCTTACATATTTATTTTTCTTTAACTTGTTGATTTGTTAAGGTCACAAATGAGGTTCCCTTTTTAGGAGGAGGTTGGTAGGGCATGATTAGCAGGCAAATTGATACCTGCCGTCGCCGCACCCCAATACCGATTTCATTTCTTATCTACACCGCAAGTACATTTGACTGCGACATTTACATCCGTTGCGATAACAAACAGGTTAATGTAAAAAATTATGAAGAAATGATTCGGGACTTGTCGGCACGCGCAAAATCACTGGTATTTTTCTTTAACGGATCCGATGAAATGGCAGCACAGCAAAAAATCGAAAGAATTTTTTCAGACTAAACCATACGAGGAGATCCCATGAAACGCATTGCCATTACGTTTCTCAAAATACGGAAAACAAAAACAGGCAAGCTTGGTATTCACACACCCTGCTTGCCTGTTTTTGTTATGATAAATATTCCAAGGTTAATTATCCTCTGCCTGTTTTTCTGACACAGAGAACACAAAACGCTTCCTTGCCATCTCATCATTGGCCAGGTATTCGTCATAGGAAGTAATCTTATCAATCAGCTTCCCGCCCACGATCTCCATGATCCGGTTTGCCGTGGTCTGTACGATCTGATGGTCACGGGAAGAGAAGATCAGCACCCCTGGGAATTTCACCATCCCCGTATTCAAAGCCGTAATCGCCTCCATATCCAAATGGTCTGTAGGTTCATCCAGCATCAGCACATTCGCACCGGAAATCATCAGTTTTGACAGCATACAGCGCACCTTTTCGCCTCCGGAAAGCACCCTTACTTTTTTCACCCCATCCTCACCGGCAAAAAGCATCCTTCCTAAGAACCCCCTCACATAAGTGGCATCCTTCTCCGGGGAATACTGGGTCAGCCAGTCTACGATAGTATCATCGTTATCAAATTCCTCACTGTTATCCTTGGGGAAATAGGACTGGGTAGTGGTAAGGCCCCATTTGTAGGAACCCTCATCCGGCTCCATCTCACCGGCAAGGATCTTAAATAAAACTGTCTTCGCCTGCTCATTCGGGCCTACTAACGCCACCTTATCTTCCCTTCCCAGGGTAAAGGTCAGTCCGTCCAGCACCTTTACGCCGTCAATGGTCTTGGAAAGGTTCTCCACGCTCAGCACCTCATTCCCGATCTCACGGAAAGGCCTGAAATCAATATAGGGATATTTCCTGCTGGAGGGCTTGATATCATCCAGTTCAATCTTCTCCAAAGCACGCTTCCTGGAAGTTGCCTGCTTGGATTTGGAAGCATTGGCCGAGAACCTTTGGATAAACTCCTGAAGTTCCTTGATCTTCTCTTCCTTCTTGCGGTTTGCCTCCTTCATCTGCTTTACCATCAGCTGGCTGGACTCATACCAGAAATCATAATTGCCCGCATAAAGCTGGATCTTCCCATAATCAATATCCGCAATATTGGTGCATACCTTATTCAGGAAATAGCGGTCATGGGAAACCACGATCACCGTATTCTCAAAATTGATCAAAAATTCCTCCAGCCAGGCAATCGCATCCAGATCCAGATGGTTGGTGGGCTCGTCCAAAAGCAAGATATCCGGATTGCCAAACAGTGCCTGGGCCAGCAACACCTTCACCTTCAATGCTCCTGTCAGATCACTCATTGGAGTGTAGTGGAATTCTGTGTCAACCCCCAGGCCGTTCAACAGGTTTGCCGCATCTGATTCTGCCTCCCAGCCATCCATCTCCGCAAACTCTGCCTCCAAATCCGCCGCTTTTATCCCATCCTCATCGGTAAAATCCTCTTTCATATAAATGGCGTCCTTTTCCTTCATCACCTGGTACAGCCTGGGATTCCCCATAATCACTGTATCCAGCACCGGAAATTCGTCGTACTTATAATGATCCTGCTGCAGGAAGGACAGACGCTGGCCCTGGGAGATTACCACATCCCCGTTAGTCGGCTCTAACTGCCCGGAGAGGATTTTCAAAAATGTAGATTTTCCGGCACCGTTGGCTCCGATTAAACCATAGCAGTTGCCCTCCGTGAATTTAATATTCACATCCTCAAACAAGGCTTTCTTCCCCACCCTTAATGTGACATTATTCGCACTAATCATATTCAAACCCTCTGTTTTCCTATATTTTCATGTGTTGCCATCACTCATTCTATTATACATAAAACTTCTATTTTTTCAAGGCAAATAGGAGATATTTCAAAAGGCTTGAAATCATGGAAATATATGGTACAATTTTGAAAAAAGGAGGACGTATTACCATGATTTCATTTGAAAGTGATTATACAACCGGCGCACACCCAAAGATATTGCAGCGCCTGGCAGAAACAAATAGGGAAGCAATGCCCGGTTACGGAAGCGATCCCTACTGCAAATCTGCCGCCGAAAAAATCCGGGCTGCCTGTGAATGCCCGGAAGCGCAAGTATTTTTCCTGGCAGGCGGAACACAGACCAATGCGGTGGTGATTTCTTCCCTGCTGCAGGAATATGAAGGGGTGATCGCCGCCAAAACAGGGCATATAAGCCTCCATGAGGCAGGCGCTATCGAAAATACCGGCCATAAGGTGATAGAATTGCCGCAGGCTGAGGGAAAGCTGGAAGCTTCCTCAGTAAAGAATCTTTTGGAACAGTTTTACCAGGATGAAAACCATGAACATATGGTATTCCCGGGGATGGTATATCTCTCCCATCCCACAGAGTACGGAACCCTATATACAAAAAAAGAACTGACGGCAATCTCCGAAGTGTGCAGGCAATACCAGATCCCGCTGTTTATGGACGGTGCCAGGCTTGGATACGGTTTAATGAGCAAAAGTACGGATCTGACCCTGGCAGACATTGCCAGGATCTGTGACGTGTTCTATATCGGCGGGACAAAGGTGGGTGCATTATGCGGGGAAGCCGTAGTATTCACAAACACCTCTATGCCAAAGCATTTCCTTAACCATGTAAAACGCCACGGAGCGCTGCTGGCAAAAGGACGCCTGCTTGGGATTCAGTTTGATACGCTCTTTACCGAGGGCCTTTATTTTGAGATCAGCAGGCATGCAATTGAGATGGCAGAACAGCTAAAAAAGCTTTTTAAAGAAAAAGGCTACCGGTTTTATCTGGAATCCCCCACCAACCAGCAGTTCTTTATCCTGGAAAATGAAAAACTGGAACTGCTGAAAGAAAAAGTACGGTTTGGTTTTTGGGAAAAATACGATGAAAAAAACACGGTGGTAAGATTTGCCACAAGCTGGTCCACAACCATGGAAGATCTGCAATATCTGAGGGAAATTTTGTAAAAGCATAATAAAATTTAAGAAGGGAAGGGCAATATACTATGGCTATCAGAATCGGTATTTTAGGATATGGAAACCTGGGAAAAGGTGTGGAGTGCGCAGTGAAACATAACCCGGATATGGAACTTGCAGCTGTATTTACAAGAAGGGATCCGGCAAGCCTGGCGCTTTTGACAGAAGGGGTAAAAGTATATGCAGCGAAGGATGCCCCGGCAAAAAAGGAAGAGATTGATGTGATGATCCTCTGTGGAGGCAGCGCCACCGACCTGCCAAAACAGACGCCGGATATGGCAAAATATTTTAATGTGGTGGATAGCTTTGACACCCATGCCAGGATTCCGGAACATTTCGCCGCAGTGGACGAGGCAGCTAAAAAAAGCGGGCATATTGGGATTATCTCCGTGGGCTGGGATCCGGGAATGTTCTCTTTGAACCGTCTTTATGCCAATGCCATCCTGCCGGGGGGAAAGGATTATACTTTTTGGGGAAAAGGTGTCAGCCAGGGACATTCTGATGCAATCCGCCGCATTGAAGGCGTAAAAGATGCCAGGCAGTATACCATACCTATAGACACTGCCTTAGAAGCAGTCCGCAGCGGTAGCAATCCGGAACTGACCGTCAGGCAGAAACATACCAGGGAATGCTTTGTGGTAACAGAAAAAGGCGCAGACCAGGATAAAATCCGGGAAACCATTATCAATATGCCAAACTATTTTTCCGATTATGACACTACTGTCCATTTTATCAGCGAAGAGGAACTGCAGCGCGACCATGCAGGAATACCTCATGGCGGATTCGTCATCCGTAGTGGGAAAACCGGCTGGGAAGACGAACATAACCATGTAATAGAATATAGTCTGAAGCTGGATTCCAACCCGGAATTTACCTCTTCTGTGCTGGTAGCTTATGCAAGAGCCGCATACCGCCTTAACCAGGAAGGGCAGAGCGGATGTAAATCCGTATTTGATATCGCCCCTGCCTGTCTCAGTCCACTGGATGGGGCTGCATTGAGGAAACACCTGTTATAATGAACCACTGCCAAAGGCAGGGCACACTTTGCATTTGCCCTGCCTTTTTCTTCTGACAGACGAAACAGTCAGATCCTCCCATCCGTTATCACACATTTCATCATATAAATCAAACACTAATCCATGTACAAAACACTATAAATTGCGTATGATAAAACAATCATCATTCACCGGACACTCCTGGCAGCCCGCTAATCCGGGTAGAAAAAGATCCCAGGAGTTTTATCAAAAAAGGAGGATATACAATGCTTGCACAAAGACCCCCTATGGGCTGGAATTCCTGGAATACCTTTGGAAAAGACATCAATGAAACGCTCATTTTTCAGATCGCTGACACGCTGGTTGAGAAAGGCTACCGTGACGCCGGATACGAATACCTGATCATTGATGACTGCTGGTCTCTAAAAGAAAGAGACGCAGCGGGAAACCTCGTCCCGGATCCGGAAAAGTTCCCTCACGGGATGAAAACTGTAGCCGATTACGTCCACAGCAAAGGTCTGAAATTCGGCATGTATTCCTGTGCCGGCATTCTCACCTGCGCCGGATACCCCTCAAGCTATGACCACGAATTCCAGGACGCTGCCCTGTTCGCTGAATGGGGCATTGACTACCTGAAGTACGACTACTGCAATTTCCCCAAAAATGCCGACTGCGTCAATCGTTATCAGACCATGAGTATGGCCTTAAAGACCACCGGCCGCGACATTTTATTTGCCGCCTGTAACTGGGGATCCGAAAACTCCTGGAACTGGATGCGCTCCATCGGCGCCCACACCTACCGCTCCACCGGCGATATTTTTGACAACTTCCGTTCCTTTATGGGGATCTTCCAGTCCCAGTTGGAACACCTGTGCCAGTCCGGACCCTATTGCTTCAACGACATGGACATGCTGACCGTAGGCATGTACAATCAGGGAAATGTAGCCATCGGAAAGCCCTGCACGGACAGCGAATACCGGATGCAGTTCTCCCTGTGGTGCCTGGCCGGTACCCCCCTGATTATGGGTTCCGACATCCGAAATATTCCGCCCCAGATGGAACAGCTTCTCTTAAACAAAGAACTGATTGCCATCAATCAGGACCCGGAATGCCGTCCCCCTTACCTGGTAGGCAAAAGAAGTGTCATGGTTCCCGAAGAGAATACCGATGAAGCGATAGAACCTTTACGGATGGTAAAAGACAAACTTCTTACCTTTATCAAACACCTCTCCAACCAGGAGTTTGCCATCGCCTATTATAACCTTCATGAGGAGGAACAGGAAATGAACTGCATCTTTGCAGACGTGGGTCTTCCCTACGCTTCCGGCTACGGCTTTGACATGACCGATGTATTCACCGGCGAGCACATCGGCATCAAACGGGACTACCACATTGTCTCCGTCCCCGGCCATGACTGCCAGCTATTTTGCTGTCGCCTCGTAAATTGTACCACACCAGAAAAGCAGGCCGGATTTTAGGATCCGGCCCTGTGCCGGAAACTGGCCGCCTTTTCCAATCCTTCCCTGCCCTCAGTGTACAAGAGGACACGCCCCTTATACACTGAGGGTACAAAAAAAGAAAGAGACAGCATGACAATGAAAACCACCAGCATCAACCCCGATATATCCCCAGATACCTCCCATCGCTGCAAAAAATGCGGCAAATCATTGATTCCCGATGAGATCGCCATGACAAAAAAACTCATCAACCGCGGCGCCACGGTCTACTATTGTACGGATTGTCTGGCAAAGGCCTTTGAGGTAAAAAGAGAAGACATTGAGGCAAAGATTCGATATTTTAAAGATATTGGGTGTACCCTGTTTGTCACAGAAGGCAAACCCTTCATCGATTACGATGTCTGATTCTGTACGGATACGTTTACGGGATAGCGTCAATCTTTTCGGCTATCATTGTTTCAAGAGAATGGGTATTTACTGTAGGTGCTGTAAAATCATCAAGCTGAATGGGAACTTTCCGAAGAAGAAAATCTATATCCACCGTCACACGACTGTCAAAACCGGTAACGGAATAAATGAACAATTCGTCCACTTTCCTTTGCCTTATTTTTCAATCTTGCAAGCATGGATGCAGCAATATCAGCCATTCAGCAGTCTAACGTTCAATTAAAACTTCATATTGACAAATTTCCGTTCCAGTGCTAGAATGTTAGCACACTAACATTATGGTTTCAAGAAAGGATTTTCCACACCTCATGCCCACAGACCATATCGGCTTTCAGATTCGTACCCTTTCCAATCTTATCAGCCGCAAGATCAACCAGATGGTATCCGAAGAAGAAGAGAATTTGACAGCAAACCAGAGTTGGGTTTTAGACTACCTGACTCTTCACCAGGAGCAGGATATCATGCAAAGAGACATAGAAAAAAAGTTTTCCATCCGCCGCTCCACTGCCAGCCACATGCTGCAGCTGATGGAAAAAAACGGTTATATCCGGCGAATCAGCGCACCAGATGACGCCCGGATGAAAAAGCTGATTATCACAGAAAAAGGAATAGAAGCACAGAGACGTATGAAAGACCGCCTCTGCCGGTTTGAAGATCTGTTTCAGTCCAACATAACTCCCGAAGATCTTCAATATCTAAAAAAGCTTTTCAAACAATTAGAAGAGAATATTAAATAAAGATAACAATTCCTGTCAAACCCAAACCATTGCTGAAAAGCTTTTTTGTCATGCCAACAAGCATTTTCTGTTGGTATTTCTTTTCCTCATATTGTTAGTATGCTAACATGATGATTCTACCCACAGCAGACAAGGGTAACACGTTTCCCTGTCCACGAAAGGTAAGTTTCAAATACATCTATAAAATTTTTCTTCAAAGGAGGACATAACGATGAACACCAATAAATACTTATTTGAAGACGCACCCATTCCCAAAGCCGTGGCCACCATGGCAATTCCCACCATGATATCCATGCTGGTAGTCGTCATCTACAACATGGCGGATACCTTTTTTATCGGCCAGACCGGAGACCCCATGCAGGTAGCCGCCGTATCCCTGGCCACCCCTGTATTCATGGTATTCATGGCATTGGGGAACCTTTTCGGCATCGGCGGCAGCTCCGCCATCTCCCGGGCTTTAGGAGAAAAAAAGCCGGAACGTGCCAGGCAGATATCATCTTTCTGCTGCTATGGTTCCTTAGGCCTGGGCATCATCATGGCCGCTGCATTTCTCATTGGCATGGATTTTATCTTAAAGATGATCGGAGCCAGTGAGAATACCATCGGCTATGCCCGGGAATATCTCAGCTACATTGCATTCGGCGGTCCCTTTATCATGTTCGGCACTGCATTCGGAAATATCCTGCGGGGAGAAGGCGCCTCCAGGGAATCCATGATCGGCAACCTGATCGGAACCGTCACCAATATTGTACTGGATCCCATTATGATTCTTGTGTTCGGCTGGGGAGTAGCCGGCGCTGCCATTGCCACTGTAATCGGAAATATGGCTGCCAGCGCATTTTATACCGTATATTTCCTTATGAAAAAGTCCAGCCTGTCCATTCATATAAAAGATTTCCGCATGGGAGACCAGATAGCCTCCAGCGTCACCTCCATAGGGATCCCCGCCTCCCTCAACAACATCCTCATGAGTTGCGCCAACATTATCTTAAACCTGGCACTCACCGGCTACGGCGATACCCCGGTGGCTGCCATGGGCGTTGCCATGAAATCCAATATGCTGTTAGTCCTTTTACAGATCGGGCTCTGTGCCGGAATCCAGCCTCTGATCGGCTACAATTACGGAGCAAGGAATAAAGAAAGGCTGATGAAGGTTTTCAAATTCACCGGACTCTGCGCCATCGTCATGGGAACTGCCCTTACCATTGCCATGGTCATTGCCCGCCAGTTCCTAATTCAGGCCTTTATCGACGACCCGGAAGTGATTGCCTACGGCATCCAGATGGTCATTGCCCTGCAGATGTCCGGCCCGGTGATCGGAATATTGTTTTTATGCATCAATACCATCCAGGGTATGGGCAAGGCACTCCCCTCCCTGATCCTCACCATCTGCCGCCAGGGGCTGGTCTTCATCCCCTCCGTATTTATCCTGGACAAACTCTTCGGCCTGGATGGCGTCATCTATGCCCAGCCAGTGGCAGACTATCTGTCCATCGTCCTTTCCATATTCCTGTGTCTGGGATTATTTAAAAAGATTGAACACCAAAAAATTTCTTAATCCCTTTTCAGAGCCTTTCTTAAAAAAAGGCTCCTGCTGCCCGGATAAAAAACCCTCCCGCATACAAGACAAACCTGCATGCAGGAGGGTTTCATCAAAAAATTTCTTCCGCCGTCATCAATATCTGATCAAGTTCTTCTATATCATTTTCAATCCAGGAAGGAACCCCTGAGAAAAGAACCCATGCAAAGCCCTCCCCAGGTTCCTTAAAATCAATCAAACAGCAATAATAATAGTTTTTTCCTTCATCGAATTCCCCGGAATACAATTCCCGGTAAACCTTTTTATGCTCATCCTCCCATACCGGCTCTTTCCTTATTAATTCCACAAAATCCCTTTTCTCGATGAGATCATTTTTCTGCAATTCAAAGATATCTTCCGGCGTCATGCCATTGGACAAATCAATATCCTTAAACCCAAATATACTGCAATAATACATTTCCTCTCTCGTCATCTGCAGATCAAATGCTGATTCCTCTGTCTTCTCCCATTCATCCGAAAAAGTAAAATATATATCATAAGGAACAAGATTGAAAACTTGTTTTTCCTTTAATTCTCCTTCTCTTTTTTCTTCCGGATCTCCCTTTTCCTGCTCCTCCATAGAAGCCATGATACTTTCTGCCTTGTCAAAAGACTCCTCCGATTCTCTTTTCATTCCGCACCCACTGCAAAGCAGCGCCGTAAAAACACCAATTACCATTAAATAACAAAAATTCTTACTCATCCTTCTGTTCCCTCTGCCATATTTTTAATACTATATCAGTATAGCAGAATTCTGTTGGTATGCAAGTAATAAAATATTCAGGATCTATACTTTCATCCTTTCCCTTACTGTTCTTAAGCACCCTGTGAACATAACAGCATCTCCCCATATCTTCCCAGAAAACTCCTGGTCCGTTCATTGTCCGAGGCAAACACTTCCTCAGGTGCTCCCTCCTCCACAATCACCCCGTCTGCCATAAAGATCACCCTGTCTGAAATATCCCTGGCAAAAGCCATCTCATGGGTCACAATCACCATAGCAATATCCAGATCCGCCAGAGACTTAATCACCTTAAGAACCTCTCCCGTAAGTTCCGGATCCAAAGCCGACGTAGGTTCGTCAAAAAATAAAATCCTGGGATTCAATGCCAAAGCCCGGGCAATCGCCACCCGCTGGCACTGTCCCCCGGAAAGCTGGCAGGGATAGGAATTTTCCTTGTCCTCCAGCCCCATTTTTTTCAGCAGTTCCCGCCCTGTCCTTAACACCTCATCCTTATCCCTTTTCTGTACAGAAACAGGCGCATCTGTAATATTCCTTATTACGGAAAAATGAGGAAAAAGATTAAAATTCTGAAACACCAGCCCATAATTTTCCCGAATTCGTTTCAAATCCTTTTTAGATGCATAGGACATTTTTCCCTTTTCGTCATTCCAGGCAGCCCTTTCCCCCATATAAACCAATTCTCCACTGTCCATTGTTTCTAACATAGTCGCACAACGCAAAAGAGTAGATTTTCCTGATCCGGAAGGGCCGATAATTGAGACGATCTCTCCCTCCCCCACGGCCAGAGAAATATCCCTAATCACCTCAATCCCGTCAAAAGCTTTCTTAACATGATTCATCTCCATAAGCTTCATAATACCTGCCATCCTTTCCCGTCCTTTTCCATTATTGGTAATACGCCAGCCTCTTCTCTGCATAATCCATACCAACCGCAACCACCAGATTAAACAGATAATAAAAGATACCCGCCGCCACAAAAGGAATCAGGCTGGTCTGGGAGGATGCCAGTGCCTTGGCAATGGCAAACATTTCCAAAACACTGATGGTAAAAGCAAGGGAGGTATCCTTCACCAATGTAATAACCTCATTGGCCACAGAAGGGAGGATTCTCTTCATCACCTGCGGTAAAATAATCTTAAAAAAGGTCTGCCACTTTCCATACCCAAGCAGCTTTGCCGCCTCGTACTGCCCCACCGGCATAGACTGAATCCCGCTCCTGTAAATTTCTGCAAAATAAGCTGCATAATTAATTACAAATCCAATGAATGCTGCCCACAATCGGTAGCTATTGGTAATCTTAATGCCAAAAAGATAATACGGCCCGAAATACACCACCATCAGCTGCAGCATCAACGGCGTTCCCCGCATAATGGAGATATATACCTTCACAACTCCCTGGAGCAAAGAATTCTTCGACATTCTTCCAAAAGCCACAACCATACCAAGAGGCAGGGAAAATATCAAGGTTACTACAAAAATCTGAATACTGACAAACATTCCTCCCGCTAACTGTGAAACCATCATACTGACTGACATTTTCCCTGCTCCTCATTTCCTCGTATTATTCTGATTGACTTACCTTTGTCTCCTACTTTCCGACTGTAGTGACATCCCGCCCAAACCATTTATCTGAGACAGATTTCAAAGTCCCGTCCGCAGCCATTTCCTCCAGCACAGCCTGAACCTGATTTCTCAGTTCTTCATTCCCTTTCTTAAATCCAATCCCATATTCTTCAGAAGCCAAAGTCTCCTCCAGCACAACATACTGGCTGCCATCCTTCCTCTGCTCTATCTGATACCCGGCCACAATCACATCCATGGCAATGGCATCCACAGCCCCCATCTCCAAATCCATAAATGCCGTATTATAATCCGGTGTAGTCTGAAGTGTCCCAAAGCTTCCTGTCAACTCTTCATTATCCTTTAAAGCCGCCTCTGCTGAAGAATCTGCCTGAACCTCCACAATCTTACCTGCAAGGTCAGCAAAACTGCTGATTCCCGAATCTGCTGACACCACAAACACCTGGCTGTTATCCATATAAGGCTCACTCCACGTATAATCATCTTCACGCCCGTTCATGGTGAATCCATTCCAGATACAATCAATCGTTCCGGAATTCAACTCCATATCCTTGGCATCCCATGCAATGGGCTGCGGCACAAATTCCATCCCAAGACGGTCAGCTACCTCCTTAGCCAGTTCCAGGTCAAAACCTGTATACTCTCCGTCATCTCCCACAAACCCCATAGGAGGGAAATCCTGGTCAAAACCAACGGTAAAGGTTCCGCCTGATTCCTGGCTGTTTTCTGCAGTATCTTCCTCTGCCTTTTCATCCTCTTTTTTATCTGATGCTTCATCATCTGCCGAAGTATCCTTTGAAGAACCATCCTCTGACGTACCAGCTGCCATTGTGCCTGAGTCTGTCCCTGCACCTGGCTTAGTTTCTGCCTCTTGGCCACCGCAGCCAGCCAGAGACATTACCATTACTCCCATCAACAACATACTTCCCAGTTTCTTCATAATTTTTCATCCTCCTCATTTTCAAAAATTACTGCAGGCAAATACCCCGCTGCAGGCAACAGGGTATTAAATGAAATAGTATATGCAGAAAACACTATTCCTATAGCACGCTACCATATTAGCATACTAAAGCAAATATGTCTATCTTTTTTATTACAAAACATACAGGCAAGAATAACTTTTTTCAATACAAAAACGGCTCAAATCCGAGAACCCTAACCTATATCTCAGATTTAAGCCGCCTTGTTTTATTTCTCTGTCATTTTCTGATTTTTAACAATTCTTGTCTTTCCTAAATTTCCTGTTCAGGCAATTCTTATTTTCCATAATAAGCCCGCAGATACATCTCCTTGATCTCGCTCATCAGCGGATACCGGGGATTAGCGCCGGTACACTGGTCGTCAAAGGCCTGCTCCACCATATTATCCAGAGTATCCAGGAAATACTTCTCATCCACACCATAATCTGCAATGGTCTTTTTCACGCCTACGGCCGCCTTTAATTCCTCAATCTTCTCAATCAGCTTCTTCACTGCCTCCTCATCACTGGCTGCCTGGATTCCCACAAACCGGGCGCACTCTGCATATCTGGCGCGGGTATGAGGATAGGGATACTGGGAGAAGGTTCCCATCTTCCTCGGACATTCCTCAGCATTAAATTCAACAACCAGAGAGATCAGCAAAGCATTGGCAATACCATGAGGCAGGTGATGGAAAGCACCCAGCTTATGGGCCATGGAGTGACATACGCCCAGGAAAGCATTGGCAAATGCCATACCAGCCAGGCAGGAAGCATCCGCCATCTTAGAACGGGCCTCCACATTAGAGCCGTCATTATAGCAGGTGGGCAGATATTCAAACACATTCTTCATCGCCTTAAGTGCCAGGCCGTCCGTATAATCCGTAGCCATCACAGAAGCATAGGCCTCCAGTGCATGAGTCAGTACATCCACACCAGAAGCACTGGTCAGACCCTTAGGCTGGCTCATCATATTGTCCGTGTCCACAATAGCCATATTCGGCAGCAGCTGGTAATCGGCCAGAGGATACTTCACACCGGTCTCCTGATCCGTAATAACCGCAAAAGGAGTCACCTCGGAACCTGTACCGGAAGAGGTAGGAATTGCCACAAAATAAGCCTTCTCACCCATCTTCGGGAAAGTATACACACGCTTCCGGATATCAATAAAGCGCATGGCCATATCCTGGAAATCAACCTCCGGATGCTCGTACATTACCCACATAATCTTACCGGCATCCATAGCAGAACCACCGCCCAGGGCAATAATCACATCCGGCTGGAATGCCGTCATCGCCTTAGCGCCCTCCTGAGCATTAGCCAGGGTGGGATCCGGCTGTACATTGGAGAAGCACTGATAAACAATCCCCAACTCATCCAGCTTATCGGTAATCGGCTTTGTATATCCGTTCATGTACAGGAAAGAGTCTGTTACAATAAATGCTCTCTTCTTGCCCAATACATTCTTCAACTCATCCAGAGCCACCGGCATACAGCCTTTCTTAAAGTATACTTTCTCAGGCGCACGGAACCACAGCATATTCTCTCTCCTCT